>UCAU01000062.1 GCA_900470445.1 Hyphomicrobiales bacterium
TCCCCTTGATGGGGAGGGAAGGGAGGGGTGGCGAGAGCCCAGATCTATCAGCTCCATCGCCTCCCTCAAGGGGGCACTCGAGACTCAAACCACCCACCGTGTCATTCCGGCGAAGGCCGGAATCCATGCTGAAGGCTATCCCGGCGCTGGATGTGTGCTGATCACTACGGACCTGGATTCCGGCCTGCGCCGGAATGACACCGCATTCTCGGATGCGGCAAGAGTAAACACCGCCCCGAGGGGGCCAAAAGAACTTATCCCCCACCCCAGATCCCCCCCGCATACTGCCCTCCATCTTCCGGGATACGGGCGGCGCTGCAGCGACGAGCGTCCGGAAGCCAGCCGGGGGAGGGGAGGTCGCGCTCCGCTCCGGGTCGAGCGGACGAGGCAATCGGGCGGGCGCTACGGCAAACGCTGGGGTCTGCGATCGCGCCGTCCGAAAAAGTCCCGGCACCCCGAGGCGGTTTCCGTCTCATTTTTTATCCCTTACGAGGCGAATGCCGTCTCGGGGTCCGTCCGTCTCTTCGACAACCGCATCAGGCGGCGCTTCCGCATGGCCAATTGACGACTAACATGTTAGTTGCTAGGCAGCGCCAGACCATTCCCCGGAGCCCGCGCCATGCCGTCCCTCGACAAGATTCTCACCATCGAAGAAATGATGGCCGCGGCGAAGCGCAAGGTGCCCAAGCAATTCTTCGACTATGCCGATAGCGGCGCCTGGACCGAGAGCACCTATCGCGCCAATCAGGAAGATTTTCAGAAGATCAAGCTGCGCCAGCGCGTGGCGGTCAATATGGACGGCCGCAGCCTTGCCACCACCATGACCGGCGAGCAGGCAACCATGCCCGTCGCCATTGCGCCCACGGGCCTGACCGGCATGCAAAGCGCCGATGGCGAGATCAAGGCCGCCCGTGCCGCCGAAAAATTCGGGGTGCCCTTTACGCTCTCTACCATGGCCATCTGCTCCATCGAGGACGTGGCCGAGAACACCAGCAAGCCATTCTGGTTCCAGCTTTATGTGATGCGCGACCGCGCCTTTATCGAGCGGCTGATCGATCGCGCCAAAGCGGCCAAATGCTCGGCCCTGGTGCTGACCATGGACCTGCAGATCCTGGGCCAACGCCACAAGGATTTGCGCAATGGCATGTCCGCCCCGCCCAAATTCACCCCGCGCTTCGTCTTTGAAATGGCGCGCAAGCCGGGCTGGGCCCTGGGCATGCTGGGCACCAAGCGGCACAGCTTCCGCAATATTGTCGGCCATGTCGAAAATGCCGGCGATCTCTCCAAGCTCTCCGTGTGGACCGCCAATCAGTTCGATCCGGCGCTGAGCTGGAAGGACGTCGCCTGGGTCAAGGAACGCTTTGGCGGCCCCGTCATCGTCAAGGGCATCCTCGACGCCGACGATGCCAAGGCCGCCGTGGCCCATGGCGCCGATGCCATTATCGTCTCCAATCATGGCGGCCGCCAGCTCGATGGCGCCCCCTCCTCGATCCGAGTGTTGCCCGAAATCGTCGATGCGGTGGGCAATCTTACCGATATCTATCTCGATGGCGGCATCCGCTCCGGCCAGGACGTGCTCAAGGCCATGGCACTGGGCGCCAAGGGCACCTTTATCGGCCGCGCCTTCCTTTGGGGCCTGGGCGCTGGCGGGGAAGCCGGCGTCACCCGCACGCTGCAGATCATCCAGCGCGAGCTCGATATCACCATGGCCCTGTGCGGCGAGCGCGACATCCGCAATGTCGGCCTGCACAATATCTATTCCATCGACCTGCCGCCGCGGAATTCTCCGCTTGGTGCCAACGGCTAGCGCTTGCCAGCGCCCCGGCCTTCCCCTCAAATGCCTGCAAAAATCGGGAGGAATACGATGGCCGGGGTTCTTGAGCGCATCGACAGCAAATTCAATGACCTGACCATCGGCAGCGCCGCCTTGGAAGTGCTCTACGACCAATGCCGCTGGGCCGAAGGGCCGGTGTGGTTTGGCGATGCCAATGCGCTGGTGTGGAGCGACATTCCCAATAACCGCATGCTGCGCTGGGTTCCCGATGGCGGCGTGAGTGCATTCCGCACCCCCTCCAATTACGTCAACGGCAATACGCGCGACCGGCAGGGGCGGCTGATTTCCTGCTCGCATGGCGCCCGCGCCGTGCTGCGCACCGAGATCGATGGCACCATCACCACATTGGTGGATCGCTACCAGGGCAAGCGGCTGAATTCCCCCAATGATGTCGTGGTCAAATCCGACGGCACGATCTGGTTCACCGACCCGCCCTACGGCATTCTGTCCGACTATGAGGGGCATAAATCGGACCAGGAACAGGCCGGCTGCTACGTCTATCGCTTCGATCCAGCTGATGGTTCGCTCACCGTGGTGGCCGACGATTTCGCCAAGCCCAACGGCCTGGCCTTCTCGCCCGACGAAAGCCTGCTCTATGTCTCCGATACCGGCCGCAGCCATAATCCGGACTGGCCGGCCCAGATCCGCAAATTCAGTGTCAGTGGAGATCGGCTGACCAATCCGGGCGTCTTTGCCGATATCGACAGCGGCCTGCCCGATGGCTTCCGCCTCGATACCGAAGGCAATATCTGGACCAGCGCCGGCCCCGGCGTAAACGTCTACAATCCCGCCGGCGCACTGCTCGGCCGCATCCATACCGGCCAATCCACCTCCAACGTCACCTTTGGCGGCCCGGCCCGCAACCGGCTCTTTATCACCTCGAGCCAGTATTTGATGGCGATCTACGTCACCGCTACGGGCCTGCAATATCCTTGATCGATCGCAATGCTGCCATCGCCCGATATCTGCGGCTCGAACCCGTCCCGAGCCTGCCCGATATCCGGCTCTACACCGCCCATCCCGGCAGCCGGCTATCGCAGTTCGCCGGCGATGAGAACGATCCGCCGGCGCCCTATTGGGCCTATCAATGGGCGGGTGGGCTGGCACTGGCGCAGCATTTTCGCGCGCATCCGGACGTGGTGGCTGGCAGGCGCGTACTCGATCTGGGCGCGGGTTCGGGGCTGGTGGGTATCGTCGCGGCGAAATTGGGGGCGCGGGCCAGCGCCGCCGAAATCGACCCCAACGGCCGCGCCGCCATCGCCCTCAATGCCGCAGCCAACGACGTCGCCCTGCCCCTGATCGGCATCGATATCAGCAGCGCACCGCCCCAAAATATCGACCTGATCGCCGCCGGCGACGTCTTCTACAATGCCGAGATCGCCGGCCTTATGCTGCCCTTCCTCCTCCGCTGCGCCCAGGCAGGCATAGCGGTACTGATCGGCGACCCCGACCGCCGCGACCTGCCCCACCAAAGCCTCACCCGCCTCGCCTCTTACCCAGTTGGCGATGTCGGGGACCAGCGCAGCAGCACGGATCGGACGGGGTCGGTCTATGCAATCAAATAGACGCCTTGCTGGCGACTCACATCGTCGCCCCGACCTGCCAGGGCACGAACTCATTGTCGCCATAGCCCAGGGCTTCCGACTTGGTGGCTTCGCCCGAAGCGACGCGCAGCATGAGATCGAAAATCTCCTGCCCCTTGGCCTCGATGGACACGCCCTCGACGATATCGCCGCAATTGATGTCCATGTCGTCGGTCATGCGGCCATACATGTCCGAATTGGTGGCGAGCTTGATCGAGGGCACCGGCTTGCAGCCATAAGCCGATCCGCGGCCGGTGGTGAAGGCCAGGATATTGGCCCCGCCCGCCACCTGGCCCGTTGCCGACACCGGATCAAAGCCGGGCGTGTCCATGAACACAAAGCCCTTCTCGGTCACCTTCTCGGCATATTCATAAACCGCGGTCAGCGGCGTCGTGCCGCCCTTGGCCGCCGCGCCGAGCGACTTTTCGAGGATGGTGGTCAACCCGCCCAGCTTGTTGCCGGGGGAGGGATTGTTGTTCATCTCGCCATGGTTGCGGGCGGTGTAATCCTCCCACCAATGGATACGGTCGATCAGCTTTTCGCCCACTTCCCGGCTCACCGCGCGCCGCGTCAGCAGGTGCTCGGCGCCATAGATTTCCGGCGTTTCGCTCAGGATCGCCGTGCCGCCATTGCGCACCAGAATATCGGCCGCATAACCCAGAGCGGGGTTGGCGGTAATGCCCGAATAGCCGTCCGAGCCACCGCATTGCAGCGCCAGCGTCAGTTCGGATGCATCGATAGTTTCCCGCCGAGCGCGAGCGGCCACCGGCAGCATTTCCTTCATGCGCTCAATGCCCCATTCGATGATCTTTTTGGTGCCGCCCGATTCCTGGATGGTCATGGTCTGGAACGTGTCGCTTTCGACGATCCCGTACATTTCCTTCATCCGGCCGATCTGGAACACTTCGCAGCCCAGCCCCACCAGCATGGCTGCGCCCAGATTGGGATTGGAGGTGTAGCCCCATTGCGTGCGCTTCAAAATATCGAAGCCCTCGCCCCGGCTCTCCATGCCGCAGCCCGTGCCATGAACGAAAGGCACGACGCCATCGATCTCGGGATAATCGTCCAATATCCCCGAGCGGTTGATGCCCTCGGCAATGAATTTGGCGACGGTGGCCGAGCAATTGACCGAGGTCAGGATACCCACATAATTGCGGGTGCCCACGCTACCATTGGCGCGGCGATAGCCTTCGAAGGTGGCGCGCTGGCCCACCGGGATCATTTCGGGCGCAATCGCCCCTTCGGCAAAGGCATAATCGTGCTTGAGGCTGCCATCGGCGCCCCCCATGCCGCAATTGTGCTCATGCACCCAATCGCCCGGCGGAATGGCTTCCTTGGCAAAGCCGATGATCTGCCCGAATTTGACGATGGCCTCGCCGGCCCGGATCCCCTGGGTGGCAAATTTGTGCCCCTTGGGCACGCGGCGCTTGATGGTGACGCCTTGCGGGGTGTCGCTGCCCACCTCCAGATTGGCAAGCGCCACGGCGATATTGTCGGCCGGGTTCAACACCAGCGTACGGCTTTGGGGACGGGTCAGGGTTTCGGACATGGAGGGGCTTTCGGGGTCGGATCTCAACTGCGCTTTACCTGCATCCCGTTTGCCTCCAGATTGCGCGCAATCCTGAGCTATTGGACGATTGTAAAACATCACTTCTCTAACTAACATGTTAGCATGATATCGGCAGAAAGTCCCTACCATTTTCTTGCACGCCCAACGGCGCTGACGCGCGGCAGCGTCACGCTGGACGTGACCAATGTGCTGCGCGAGGCGATCGTCACGCTGGCGCTGGCGCCGGGACAAAGCATCGATAAATCAGCCATTTGTGAGCAATTGGGTGTCTCCCGCTTTCCGGTCAGCGAAGCGCTGGCGCGCTTGGCCGCCGAAGGGCTGGTCGATATCGCCCCGCAGCGCGGCTCGACCGTCTCGCTGGTCAAAATCGCCGATGTCCGCGAATATATGCTGATCCGCAAGGCGCTGGAGAGCGAGGCACTGCGGGTGCTGATCGGCAATATCGACCACGATGTCATCACCGCGCTGCATGCCAATATGGCGGCGCAACGCGATGCTGCGGCCCGCGACGACGCTGAGGCCTTCCATCAGATCGATATCGATTTCCACGACATCATCTTCCGCTCGATGCGCTTCTCCAAGATCAAGGGCATTATCGATTCGGCGCGGGCCAATCTGGACCGCGCCCGGCGGCTGATCATCACGCCGCGCCGGCTGGCGCTGACCATTGCCGAGCATCAGGCCATTTTCGCCGGCATCCTGGCCGAGAACCAGGAGCAGGCCATCGCCGCCATCCGCGCCCATATCGACGCGGTCATGGTCGAACTCTTCGCCTTTGCGCGCGACAATCCCGAGCCCTTTGCCGATGGCAAGACGCTCGAGGAGGAGACGTTTCCATTCGGCTGATCACCCAGCCGGTGTCCAGGGAGGACATTTATGCTCAAGAATATTCCGCCGCTGCTCGGCCCCGATCTGCTGGGCATTCTGCGGGCCATGGGGCATGGCGATGAAATCGCCATTGTCGACGCCAATTACCCGGCGGACTCGGCGGGTCCCGTTCTGGTACGCCTCGACGGCATTGCGGCCACCGACGTGCTCGATGCCGTGCTCACGGTCATGCCGCTCGACGACTTTGTTGATCAGGCCGCGATCTGCATGCAGGTAGTGGGCAATGAAGCCAAGCGCGAGCCGGTGATGGACGCCTTCGAGGCCATTATCAAACAGCACGAGCCGGCCATGGGCCTCTCCTCGCTGGAACGCTTTGCCTTCTACGACCGGGTCAAGACCGGCTACGCCATCGTGCAGACCGGGGAAAGCCGGCTCTACGGCAATATCATTCTCAAAAAGGGCATTATCCGCCCCAAGGGCTGAGCTGCCGCATTCGACTATTTCTGGAGAACCTGACCTATGAAACTGCTTCGTGTTGGCGCCAAGGGTGCCGAAAAGCCGGCAATCCTGGCCGAAGATGGCTCGATCCGCGACCTCTCGGGCATTGTCGGCGATATCGGCGGGGAGACGCTGACGCCTGAGGGCCTGGCCAAGATCCGCGCCACCGATATCGGCGTGCTGCCCAAGCTCGATGCCGGTCAGCGCATCGGCCCCTGCGTCGCCAATGTCGGCAAATTCATCTGCATTGGCCTCAATTATGCCGACCATGCCGCAGAAACCGGCGCGCCCATTCCGGCCGAGCCCATCATTTTCATGAAGGCCACCAGCGCCATTATCGGCCCCAATGACGATGTGATCATTCCCAAGAATGCCATCAAGCCCGATTGGGAAGTCGAGCTCGGCGTGATCATCGGCAAGGAAGCCCGCTATATCGAGGAAAAGGACGCGCTCGATCACGTCGCCGGCTATTGCGTGGTCAATGACGTGTCCGAACGTCATTTCCAGACCGAACGCGGCGGCACCTGGGACAAGGGCAAGGGCAGCGACACGTTCGGGCCGATCGGCCCATGGCTCGTCACCAGGGACGAAGTCGCCGATCCCCAGCAGCTGGGCATGTGGCTCGATGTCGATGGCCACCGCTACCAGAACGGCTCCACCAAAACGATGATCTTCGGCGTCGCCAATGTCGTCGCCTATGTCAGCCAGTTCATGAGCCTGCAGCCCGGCGACATCATCTCCACCGGCACCCCACCCGGCGTCGGCATGGGCATCAAGCCGAACCCGGTCTGGCTCAAGCCTGGCAATGTTATGCGGCTGGGCATCGAAGGCCTGGGCGAACAGCAGCAGAATGTGAAGGCGTATGAGGGCTGAGGCTTTCTAAGAGGGCAAGCGGGATGAGAGCCTTGATGTTAGGGCTCTTTCCCCCTTCTCCCCTTGAGGGAGAAGGTGCCCGAAGGGACACCGAATTCGCGAAGGCGAATTTCGGATGAGGGGTCGCTTACTTCTGCACTTCTGGCATGGGCGGGCGCAGCACCCCTCACCCTGATCATTCTTCTGAACGAAGAATGATCGTCTCTCTCCCTCAAGGGGAGAGGGGAGGAAGGGGCTAAGCCGGCCTTTTCGCCACCAGATCGATTTCCACTAGCGCGCCGACGGCCAGCGCCGTCACGCCCACTGTGGTGCGCGCCGGCAACTTCCCTGGCTCAAAAAAGCTCGGCCACAAGGTATTGAGCGCGGCATAATCGCGTTCGAACTGCGTTAGATAAATCCGGGCCATGGTCACATGCTCGAGGCCCAGCCCGATGCCGCTCAGCACGACGCGCAAATTCTCCACCACGCGCCTTGTCTGCGCCTCGATCCCCGCCACCAATGGCGCGTCAGGCGCAGCCGGATCGGTGGGCATCTGGCCGGTCACGAACACCCAGCCATCGACTTCGACCGCATGGGAAAATGGGGCTACCGGGCGTGGCCCGGATGCCACCATGTGGTAAATCGGCTCACTCATTGCATAACTCCAGTGTGATCATGCTTGAGCCTGGGTGCCGCACCAGCCATAAGTCAATCTCCGGCGGGCAGTTCGCACCGCTATCAGCGCTGCGGAGCAGTCGGTTCATGTTCGAGTTCTTCCACACGATCTCGCTCTATCTCGAGACTTTCCTCGATGCCATTTCCGGCAATTTCTGGCTGACCTTCTGGTTCATTTTTGGCGTTGCCATTGGCGAGGCCGTGTTCATCCTCGGGCTATTCGTACCCTCGACGCCAGTTCTGCTGATGGCGGGCGGCATTATTGCCGAAGGACGGCTGCCGTTCTGGGAAGTGTATTTTGCCGCGGTGATCGGCGCCATTATCGGCGACGCCATCTCCTACACGATCGGC
Source organism: Hyphomicrobiales bacterium (assembly GCA_900470445.1). Lineage (GTDB taxonomy): Bacteria > Pseudomonadota > Alphaproteobacteria > Rhizobiales > Devosiaceae > Devosia. The sequence continues at coordinate 8,192 of UCAU01000062.1, forward strand.
CATTTCCTCAAGGACAAGATCAAGACCATGTGGCCCTTCCGCAACCATGTGGACCTGATCACGCGGGGCGAAGTGTTCTTTGCCAAGCATGGTGGCAAGGCGGTGTTCATCGGCCGCTTCATTCCCGGGGTCAAAGCGGTGATCCCCGGCGTCGCCGGTATCATGGGCATGCGCTACGGCCATTTCACCGTGATCAACGTGACCTCGGCCTTTGTCTGGGCCGCCGCCCATATTCTGCCCGGCATGCTGCTGACGGCGTGGCTCAAATCCATTGGCCTCTCGCTCGAACTGGTCATCGTGGTGGGCGCGCTGGTGCTGACCGTGCTGTTCCTGGGCCTGCACTATCACCGCCGCATCCTGCTTTTCTTTGCCCCCTGGATGGGGGGCCTGGGCCGCTCGATCCGCGCCCGCTGGGGCAATTCCGACGCGGTCCATTGAGCTTGAGCCGGGCGACACCCACATGCAGCGGCAACAGGAGTGCAAATGATGAGTGAAGCCGAACTGATCGTGCAGCGCGAAGACGGCCCGACGCGGGGCCGCTACGTCATCCATCTGGCGCCGGGCTATGATGCCGAAATGACCTTCCGCAAGGAAGCCGATGGCACGATCATCATCGACCATACCGGCGTGCCGCCCGAATATGAGGGCCGTGGCATTGCCGCCAGGCTGGTCAATCGCGCCATCGCCGATGCGCGCGAGCAGGGCTTCAAGATCACCCCGCTCTGCTCCTATGTCGTGGCCCAGTTCCGCCGCCACCCCGAATGGGCGGACCTGCGGGCCTAGCTGCCGTAGCGCACCACATCCTGGTTGTCGGCCTTGAATTCTTCGAGCTGGTCCCAGGGGATAGTGACGGTCGGCGCGCCATAGGCATAGGGCGCGATTTCATACTGGTTGAACTGGATCACCAGCCCGTAATCGTCCTCAAAACTCCAGCGCGCCGGGTCGATGATGATCGCCTCCAGGTCCGCATCGTCCGGCATTTGCAGCCAATCACTATGCTCGGCCTCCAGCTCGGTCTTGGCCAGCGCCAGCAGCGCCTTTTCCCAGCCCTCGCCGGCAAATATATCACTGGCCACCAGGGCCCGGTGCTCGGGCACGAAATAATGCAGATAGCGGGTAGCACCATTGCCATGCGCGGCGCCATGGCCGAACCAATAGGTGCTGGTCTCAAGCGTAATGCGCGAATTGAGCACCTGCTTGATCACCGCGCTATCGACGGAATCGCTGCTGGCTTCGCTATCGTCCTGGGGATTGACCGGAACCAATGCCGTCCAGTTCTGCTTGATGAAGCCGTTGAAGCTTTCGGCCATGGCATCGTCATGGTCGAGCAGCGGATAGCTCAGCTCGTGACTCGCCACTTTCCAATAGGAATCGGGATTGTCCGCCTCATTGGGGTCGGGCATGGCGCGGTATTGCGAGGCGACATAAAAACGATGCCCGCCAATCATCCGGCTGGCTTCCAGCACCGTGCTGCGCGCCTTGAATTTTTCCAACAGGCACGCCGCGCTGTCATCGTCGTAAGCGCCTTCGGTCAGTGGTGTTGCAGTGTCGGTGCATACCCGCTGGGCGTAATCGAGCCACACCCGCTGGCCCGCCCGCATTGCCTCGGTGCCATCCTTGGTCAATCCGCCAATGGCGGTGGCGAAGGTCTTGGCCAATACCTCATCGGCCGCCGACAGTTCGGGCCGGTCGCAGATGGCATGTTCGAACGGAGTGGAGGCCTTGGTGCAATCAAAACTCGCTGCGGCCGCCGGCAGGACCAAAGCGGCCGGCGCAGTCAGGCCCCCCAGCATCGCCAATGCGCTCAATAGTTTGATCGTTTTGCTCATCTCGTCCTCCGCAAGCGCATCGCCCGGCCGTTTGTGGCAGCTTTTGCGTCTGAGATCACCCCCTTCGGGCAGCAATATGACCGCAAATCTCCGGCAGTGAACCCAATGGCCGCCGCTCGCGTTGTGGCGGCATGATGCAGAGGAGGAGAGGATGAACCCGCTCGAAACCAAGGTGCGCCGCCTGTTCGACCATTATGGCCGGCGCAGCGACGACGCCTTGCAGGACCCGCCCATCGAGGATAGTGGCGGCCATGCCGCGGCCTTTGCCGAATATTTCGTCGGCTCGAGCCCCAAGGGCGTATTCGGCGGACCTAACGACAATGAATTCCGCAAGAAAATCCCCGAGGGCTTCGCCCATTACCGCAAGGTCGGCGGCAAGCACATGACCATCAAGGGCCTCAAGGTGACCCCATTGGATGAGTTGCACGCCATTGCCGATGTCGATTGGGATTTTGCCTATACCAACAAGGCAGGCAAAAGCGGCCATGTGACCTTCACCAATTTCTACTTCATCACCATAGCGTCAGGCGAACCCAAGATTTTCGCCTATGTGACGCCGGATGAGCAGGGCGCGATGAAGGAGCATGGGCTGGTTTGAGGCCCCCTACCCCGCCAAAAATCCCTGCGCCGCCCGCAATTCCTCCTGGCGTAATTCATGGCCGCCGGCGTGCCAGACCAATTCGGTCTTGGCGCCATGGGCGGTGAAATAGTCGCCCAGCGCCTCGGTCATCGCGACCGAAGCCATGGGATCGCGCTGGCCGGCCGTGATCAGCACCTTGCGGCCGCCGAAATCTACCGCCGGCGGCGTGAAGGGGATCAGCGGGTGCATCAGGATGGTCGCGTCGAACAGCTCCGGCGCGGCAAATTGCACCGCGGCGAGAATATTGGCACCGTTGGAATAGCCCAGCCCGACCACGCGCGAAGGCTTGCCCTCGTCGCGCCGGGCGGTGACGAAATCGACCATTTGCCGGGTCCGCAGCGCCAGGTCGGCCATGTCATAGACGCCCTCGCCGGTGCGCTTGAAATAGCGCAGCGCGCCATGCTCGCTGACATCGCCGCGCGGCGCGACGAGTCGGGCGCTAGCCAGCAATTGCCCGCCCAGCTCGAAAAACTGGTTCTCGTCCCCGCCCGTACCATGCAGCAGCACAAACAGCGGCGAAGTCGCATCGGCGCCCTTGCCTTCGCGATAGTGATACTCGGCCATGGCTTGTCTCCTTATGTCTTCGCCCTCCGATATCGGGGAAGGTAAGCCGCGGCACAATCGCCCTTCAACGTCACGCACTGTTGCCCAATGGGAAACGATAGTCGCGTTGCGCGTCGCTGCGTTCCATGCACTATACGGCCATGTTCCTATCGATTTTCGACGTCTTCAAGATTGGCATCGGGCCATCGAGTTCCCACACAATGGGGCCGATGAGTGCGGCAAGGCGCTTTCTCGATGAGCTCAAGCACAATGATCGCCCCCGCCCCGCCAATGCCCGCGCCGCCGCGCTGACGGCAAGCCTGCATGGCTCGCTCGCCTATACCGGCATCGGCCATGGCAGCGGCCGTGCGGTCATTCTGGGCCTGTGTGGCGAAGACCCCAAGACGGTCGATCCGGATACGATGGATGCCATTATCGCGGGGGTCGAACGCTCCGGCATGGTGCATCCGCCCGGCCATGCGCCCTATCGCTTCCGGCCGGCCGTCGATCTGGTCTTTGATAAGCGTAATGCCCTGCCCGGCCACCCCAATGGGCTGCAATTTGCCGCCTATGACACGGACGGGCAATTGCTGCTGCGCCGCGCCTATTTCTCCATCGGCGGCGGCTTTGTGGTTAGCGCCGAGGAACTCGAAGCGCTCAAGGACGCCTCCCCGGCCCAGGCCGACGTGCCCTATCCCTTTGCCCATGCCAAGGACATGCTGGCCATGGCCGCTGCCTCGGGCCTGTCCATCGCCGCCATGAAACGCGCCAATGAGGAGGCCACGACCAAGCGCGTGGCACTGGACCGCGGCATCGACGAAATCTGGGGCGTGATGAGCTCCTGCATCGACCGGGGCCTCGCCCAGGACGGCATCATGCCCGGCGGGCTCAACGTCAAGCGCCGCGCCCGCTCCATTTTCCTGCAGCTCGATGCGCAATGGCAGCGCAATGAATTGACCCCGCTGATGGCCAATGACTGGCTCAGCCTCTACGCCATGGCAGTCAATGAGGAGAATGCCGGCGGCGGCCGTGTCGTCACCGCGCCGACCAATGGCGCGGCCGGGGTGATTCCCGCCGTGATGCGCTATTTCCTCAAATTCAATGCCGCCGCCAGCCCGCAGGACGTGCGCGATTATCTGCTGACCGCCGCGGCCATTGGCGGCATCATCAAGCATAATGCCTCGATTTCGGGCGCCGAAGTGGGCTGCCAGGGCGAAGTCGGCTCGGCCTCGGCCATGGCCGCTGCTGGCCTTTGCGCCATTATGGGCGGCACCCCCGAACAAGTCGAAAATGCCGCCGAAATTGCGCTCGAACACCATCTGGGCATGACCTGCGACCCCGTCGCAGGGCTGGTGCAAATCCCCTGCATCGAACGCAACGCCTTCGGCGCCGTCAAGGCCGTCACCGCGGCTTCTCTGGCTTTGAAAGGCGACGGCACCCACGCCGTCCCCCTCGACGCCTGCATCGAAACCATGCGGCAGACCGGGCTGGATATGTCCGAGCGGTATAAGGAAACGAGCCTGGCAGGCCTGGCTGTCAACGTCGTGGCCTGCTGAGCGCCCCTAAGCCCGCCCGAACTCGTCTTCGATTCGGATGATATCGTCCTCGCCCAGATACGAGCCGGTCTGCACTTCGATCAGTTCCAGCTCGATCTTGCCCGGATTGGCCAGCCGATGCGTGCAGCCCAGCGGCAGGTAGATCGACTGGTTCTCGCTGAGCATGGTGACCACGCCATCCAGCGTCACCTCGGCGGTGCCGCGCACCACGACCCAGTGTTCGGACCGGTGATGATGCTTTTGCAGGCTGAGCTTCTTGCCCGGCTTGACGAAGAGGCGCTTGACCTGGAAGCGCTCGCCATTGAGCACCGAGGCATAGCCGCCCCAGGGCCGGTAGGCGGTGCGGTGAATTTCGGTCAGCCCCACAGTCTCCTTGCCGGCCCGCAGCAACTTGACCAGCGGCCCCACTTTCTGCGCTTCGGAGAGCTTGCCGACATAGATGGCGTCTTCGCTGGCAATCACCGCGATATCGTCCAACCCCTCAATGGCGACATGGGCGTGATCGGTAACGACCAGCGAATTGGAGGTATTGCTGAACGTCACCGCGCCGCTGCCGGCATTGCCCGCGGCGTCATGGCCTTGCGCCTTCCAGACCGCGTCCCAGCTGCCCAGGTCCGACCAGCCGAAGCTGACCGCGACCACAGCGGCCCGGCTGGTCTTTTCAAAGATCGCGTAATCGACTGAGATATTAGGCGCGGTGGCGAACGCCGCCTCATCGAGCCGCACGAAATCCAGATCAATCCGTGCCGCTTCAACAGCGCCACTGGCCGCGGCCAGCGTCTCGGGCGACAGCGCCGCGCATTCGGCAAGGAACGCCTCGGCGCCGATCATGAACATGCCCGAATTCCACAGATAGCCACCATCGGCCAGCATCTGTTCGGCCCGCACCAGATCGGGCTTTTCGACGAAACGCTCGACCGCGCTGACGCCCTCACCCAGGCCGGCGCCGGCCTTGATATAGCCATAGCCCGTCTCGGGCGCCGTCGGCACGATGCCGAAAGTGACCAGACGACCGTCGGCGGCGGCACTCGCCGCCTGCTGCACCGCCTGCAGATAGCCGGCATCCACAGCCACATCATGGTCGGATGGCAGCACGAGCAGCACCGCATCGGCGCCAAAAACATTGCGCGCATAAACCGCCGCCGCTGCAATCGCCACGGCCGTATTGCGGGCCACCGGCTCGAGCAAAACCCCGGTGAGTGGCGCACCCATTTCGCTGGCCTGCTCGGCCACGATGAAGCGGTAATCCGCATTGGTGATGATGATGGCGGGGGTATAGACCTCGCCGTCCGCCACCCGCTCTAGCGTCTGCTGGAACAGGCTCTGTGCCCCCGTCAGCGGCAAAAACTGCTTGGGCCGCGCCGCGCGCGACATCGGCCACAGCCGCGTGCCCTGGCCGCCGGCCAGGATGACGGGTACGATACGAGAACTCATACAAGGCTCCAACTCAGACGAGGCCGCAACTTAGCCACTTCCTCACGCCGCCGCAAACCGGGCATGCGAGCGCTCGATATGAGCGCGCATCGCCTGCTCGGCGGCAGCGGGATCGCGCGCCTTGATGGCGGCCACCAGCGCCTCGTGCTCGTCCAGCACGGTCCGGGTCACGCGGGGCTCGCGCACCAGCCGGAACAGGTGGACATGGGCATGCAGCCCTGCGAGCGCCTGTAGCAACAAGGCATTGTCGGCACTGACGGCAATCTGGTCGTGAAACGCCATGTCGAGCTGGCCGAACTGGGCATAGGCGTCCAAGCCTTCGGCATTGGCCAATCCCGCCATATCGGCGCACAAAGCCTCGATCTGGGCAATCACCGCCTCGGGCATCACCTCGGCGCATTTGCGCGCCGCAAACGGCTCGATCAGCAGCCGCATTTCATAAAGCTCGGCCAATTGGCGGGCGCTCAATTGCGGCGCCACGCTATAGCCCACCAGATGCGTCTTGACGACCAGCCCCTCGGCCTCGAGCCGCCCCAAAGCCTCGCGGATCGGGGTTTGCGATACGCCCAATTGCCGCGCCAGGGCATCAACGCCTATGCGCCCACCCGGCCCGATTTCCCCGGACATGATGCGCGCGAAAATGGCCGAATAGACTTCGTCGCCCAACCGGGCGGGACGCCGCAACAGGCCCGCAACTGCATTGGGAATGGCCATGCTAGTGACTCACCGACCGATATCCGCGCTCACGATAACTCTTCGAGGCGTTGTGGTAGAGCGGCGGGGCGAAGTCAATGCATCGCGGCTATTCCATCAGCCGGTAGCCGACGCCAGCCTCGCTGACCAGATGCCTGGGGGCCTTGGGGTCCGTTTCGAGCTTGGACCGCAGCTGGCCGATGACGACGCGCAGATATTGCACATCGTCCTGGTGGGCCGGTCCCCAAATGCTGGTCAGCGCCTGGCGGTGCGTGACCACCCGATTGGCGTGGGACGCCAAAAGGACAAAGAGATCGAACTCCTTGGGCGTCAGATGCACGGGCACGCCATCGACCAGCACGTGCCGCAATTCGAGATCGAGCGCCAGATTGCCGAAGCGCTGTTGGGTGGGGTGGGCCTCCGCAGATCCGGCCTGGCGCAGCGCGACGCGGATGCGTGCCAGCAATTCGCCAATGCCGAAGGGCTTTTCGACATAGTCATTGGCGCCCAGGTCCAGCGCCGCGATCTTTTCGATTTCCTGGTCGCGGGCGGAGAGGACGATGATGGGCACCGCCGAGAAGGCCCGCACGGTTTCAATAACGGTTTTGCCGTCGCCATCGGGCAGACCGAGATCGAGCACGATAAGCGCGGGCGCGCGGGTGGCGGCGAGGCGCTTGGCGTCGGCGGCGGTCGCGGCGGTTTCGACATCAAAGCCGGCCGCGAGCAGCGCGGGTTTGAGGAAGCGCTGGATTTGCGGCTCGTCATCGACCACGAGGATACGCTGCTGCATCAGCTGGCCTTTCCCGGTTCCGCAAGAGGCAGGCGCAGGGTAAAGCGGGTGCCGCGCTTGCGGATGGCGGGACTGCTCGCCTTGATGGAGCCGCCCATCGAGGCCATCAGGCCCCGCGCGATGGAGAGGCCCAGGCCCGTGCCCGCCGGGCGGCCATCGCCCTTGGCGCGGCGATAGAATTTGTCGAAGATCTTTTCGAGATCGGCTTCGGGAATGCCCTTGCCCTGATCGGTCACAGATATGGTGGCGGCGCCATCCTCGGCCCGGGCATAGATGGTGACGGGCAGATTCGCCCCGCCATATTTGCGGGCATTGTCGAGCAGGTTGAACAGCACCTGTTCGAGCAGCACGGCATCGCCCAGCGCGCGGGGCAGGCCAGGCGCGATGCTGGTCTCTATGAGCAGGTCAGGATGCAATTTGCGGGCCCGGTCGGTGCTGGTGTCGATAATGGCGGCAAGCTCGATCGGCTCGCGCCGCGCCTTCATCATACCCGCTTCGATCCGGGTCATGTCGAAGAGATTGGCGACAAAGCGATTGAGGCGCCCGGCTTCTTCCTCGATCGACAGCAGCAGATCGGCTCGACTCTCGGGCGGCATCTTGTCGCCCAGCTGGCGCAGGCTGGTCACCGCCCCGGTGATCGAGGCCAGCGGCGTGCGCAGGTCATGTGAGAGCGACGACAGCAAAGCCGATTGCACCTTTTCGCTCTCGCGCGCCACCGAGGCCCGGGCGCTTTCGCGTGTCAGGCGGGCCCGGTCCAGCGCAATGGCGGATTGATCGAGCAGCGACACCCAGGTGCGCTCTTCATCCGGCGCCAGCGGAATATCGCGCGGACCCATGACAAGGCCCGCCACCCCCAGCAGACGCTGGGCCGAAATGATGGGGCGGAACAGATAATGGATTTGCGGCAGGGTACCGGTGAGGAAGCCGGCCGGCTCCTTCTTGTCGAAGGCCCAGCGGGCAGCGGTGAGCTCGGCAGCGCCCAGCGCCTGGTCGGGCGGCCAGGCGGCAGCGGGCAGCAGATCCCCGGATTCGTCGGGTACCAGCACGATGGCGGGGCGGCTCAGGCTGGCATTGAGGTGGCTGGCAATAGCATCGACGACGCTTTCCTGCCCATGGGCGGCCGAGAGCGTGCGGGAAAAATCGAGCAAAGCCTGGCTTTGTCGCGCCTGCTGGCGGGAGACTTTTGCACTCTCGCGCAGCCGGGCGGCCAATTGCCCGGCGGCCAAAGCCACCGCGATGAAGATCACCAGCGACAGCACTTCCTGCGGCTGGGCCACAGTCAATTCGCCGGTGGGTTCGATGAAAAAGAAATTATAGGCGAGGAACGACAGCCCCGCCGCGATCAGCGCCGAGCCGCGTCCGGCAATCACCGCCGAAAGCAGCACCGCAGCGAGATACAGCATGGAGAGGTTCTGCAGCGCCACCAGCGCCGTCAGGCCCAGCCCGAAAATTGTGGTGGCGCCGACCGAGAGCAGCGGCAGACCCAGCGTCAGCGCCCATTCCGGCAGGCTGGGCCATTTGCGGGCGCGGCCGGAAGGAGCCGAGCCCTCGCCGGGCACGATGTGAATGCCGATCTCGCCGGCCCCGCGCAGCAGCGCATCGGGCAGCGAGCGGCGGAACCAGCTTCGGGTCGCCGGTCGGCCGATGACGATCTGGTTAATATGCTCGCGCCGGGCGATGCGCAGGATGGCGTCGACGAAATCACTGGCGCTTTCGCGCCGGGTTTCGGCCCCCAGCCGTTCGGCGAGGCGCAGGGTTTCTTCCAGCTGTTCGGCCTCGGCCGGCGCGGGCAAGGGTGAGCCCGGCCGCGCCAGCGACACCACCAGCCAACGGGCATTGAGTCCCGAGGCGAGGCGGCTGGCCACTCGCACCACGCTTTCGGACATGGCATCGGGCCCGACACAAACCAGTAGCCGTTCGCCCGTAGCCCAGGGGCCTTCCACCGCGCTTTGGCGCAGGAAATCCACCATCTGGTCATCCACCCGGTCGGCAGCGCGCCGCAGCGCCAATTCGCGCAGCGCGGTCAGCGTGGCCGGTTTGAAAAAGCCGTCCAGTGCCCGCTTGGCATTGTCGGGCAGATAGACCTTGCCCGCATTGAGCCGGGCGATCAGCTCGGCGGGTGGCAGATCGACCAGGATCACCTCATCGGCCCGCTTGAGCACGATATCGGGCACCGTCTCACGCACCGGAATGCCGGCAATGCGCGCAACAAGATCGGAGAGGCTTTCAAGGTGCTGGATATTGAGCGCGGTCCACACATCGATCCCCGCGCCAACCAGCTCGGCAATGTCCTGAAAGCGCTTGGGATGGCGCGAGCCCGGCGCATTGCTATGCGCCAATTCGTCCACGATCAGCAAAGCCGGCCGCCGGGCCAGGGCGGCATCGAGATCGAACTCGCCATAGGGCGTGTCGCCGCCTTGGCGGGGCAGCACTTCAATGCCCTCGGCCAGCTTGGCCGTCTCGCTGCGGCCGTGGGTTTCGACCAGCCCAATGACCACATCCATGCCGCTGGCCTTGAGTCCGCGTGCCCGCTCCAGCATGGCATAGGTTTTCCCCACGCCCGGCGCCGCGCCCAGAAACACCGTCAGCTTGCCACGGCCCTCGCGCGCGGCAAGCTGGAGCAGGACGGCGGGGTCCGGCCTGTCTGTTTCGGTCTGGCGAGCCATATCAATTCCCGAGGGGAGCGGCCGCGTCCAACGCCAGATTGAGGCGCAGCACGTTGACGCGCATTTCCCCGAATATACCCAAAGCCGGGCCTTCCGTCACATCTGCGACGAGCTTGGCGATGGTCGCCGGTTCGACCCCGCGCGCCTTGGCAACGCGGGCGATCTGGCTGGCGGCATATTGCGGAGAAATATGCGGATCAAGCCCCGAGCCCGAGGTGGTGACCGCATCACCCGGCACTGGCCCGCCGCCCATGGCCTGCACCGAAGCCGCAACGCGATCGACCAGCGCCTTGCCGGTCGGCCCGATATTGGAGCCGGTGGATGCACCCGCATTATAGGGCTCGGGCCCGGTCGCCGAAGGACGCGGCCAGAAATATTTCGGCTCGGCGAAATTCTGCCCGATCAGGTCGGAGCCGATCGTGACGCCATCCCGCTCGATACGGCTGCCATTGGCCTGCCCGGGAAAGGCGACCTGCGCCGCAGCGGTAATGGCGAGGGGATAGGCGAGGCCCGTAACGGCCGAGAGCAGGATGGTGAGGACGATGGCAGGACGGATTTGGTTGAGCATTTTCGTGGCTCCCTTCAGATGATGCCAAGCGCAGCGACGGCCATATCAATCAGCTTGATGCCGATAAACGGGGCGACCAGGCCGCCCAGGCCGTAAACCAGCAGGTTGCGGGACAACAGCGCCGCGGCGCCGACCGGGCGGTATTTCACCCCGCGCAAAGCCAGCGGGATCAGCGCCACGATGATCAGCGCGTTGAAGATCACTGCCGACAGGATCGCCGATTGCGGCGAGGTCAGCCCCATGATGTTGAGCGCGCCCAGCTGGGGATAGGTGACCAGGAACAGCGCTGGGATGATCGCGAAATATTTGGCCACGTCATTGGCGATGGAGAAGGTGGTGAGCGAGCCGCGCGTCATCAGGATCTGCTTGCCGATTTCCACGATCTCGATGAGCTTGGTGGGGCTGGAATCCAGATCCACCATATTGCCCGCCTCGCGCGCCGCCTGGGTGCCCGATTGCATGGCGACACCCACATCGGCCTGCGCCAGGGCCGGCGCATCATTGGTGCCATCGCCGCACATGGCGATCAGCCGCCCGCCGGTCTGTTCCTTGCGGATAAACTCCAGCTTCTGCTCGGGGGTGGCTTCAGCGAGGAAATCATCGACCCCCGCTTCCGAAGCAATGGCGGCGGCTGTGACGGGATTGTCGCCCGTGACCATGATGGTGCGGATGCCCATGGCGCGCAGGGCCGCAAACCGCTCCTTGATGCCGGGCTTGACCACATCCTTGAGATGCACGACGCCGAGCAGCCGATCCGCCTCCGCCACAGCCAGCGGCGTGCCGCCGGTGCGCGCAATGGCATCGACCGCCTTGTTGAACTCCGGGCTGGCCTGCGCCTTGTCGAGCCCGACAAAGCGCAGCACCGCATCCACCGCGCCCTTGCGAATGCGCCGGCCTTCGATGTCGATGCCCGAAATGCGGGTCTGGGCCGAGAAGGCAATGGTCGTCGTGCCATTGCCCACAATGCGCGGCTCGCTCAGGCCGAAATCGCTCTTGGCCAAAGCCACGATGGAGCGCCCTTCGGCGGTTTCATCGGCCAGCGACGCCAGCAGCACCGCCTCGGCCAGCTCCTTCTCGCTCACCCCCGATACCGGCAAAAACTCGGACGCCATGCGATTGCCAAAGGTGATCGTGCCGGTCTTGTCGAGCAGCAGCGTATCCACATCCCCCGCCGCTTCCACGGCCCGGCCCGAAGTGGCGATGACATTGAAGCGGATTAGCCGGTCCATGCCGGCAATGCCGATGGCCGACAGCAAGCCGCCGATCGTGGTGGGGATCAGCGTTACCAGCAAAGCCGCCAGCACGGCCACCGACAGATCGGTGCCCGAATAAAGCGCCAACCCGTACAGCGTCACCACGGCAATCAGGAACACCAGCGTCAGCCCGGAGAGCAGGATCGACAGCGCGATTTCGTTGGGCGTCTTCTGCCGCTTGGCCCCTTCGATCAGCGCGATCATGCGGTCGACAAAGCTCTCGCCCGGCTTGGTGGTGATGCGCACCTTGAGCCAGTCGGAAATCACCTGCGTGCCGCCGGTCACGGCCGAGCGATCCCCGCCCGCCTCGCGGATCACCGGTGCAGACTCGCCCGTAATGGCGCTTTCATTGACTGAGGCCACGCCTTCGATGACCTCGCCATCGCCGGGGATGAGATCATTGACCTCGACCAGCACAATATCGCCGATCTTGAGCGCCGTGGCCGGAATGACCTCGCAGCCATTATTGCCGCTCTGGTTGGCGAACAGCATTTTCTTGGCGACGAGGTCCGATTTGCTGCGTTTCAGGCTCTCCGCCTGCGCCTTGCCGCGCCCTTCGGCAACGGCTTCGGCGAAAGTGGCGAACAGCACGGTGAACCACAGCCAAAGCGCGATCTGGCCGGAAAAGCTGGCGGCCAGGCCACCAGCCAAGTCCTGGATGAAGATGGCGGTGACGAGCACAGCCACCACTTCAGTGACGAAAATCACTGGATTGCGGATCAGCTGGCGTGGATCGAGCTTGATCACCGCGTCGCGCAGCGCCGGCACCAGAATGGCGGGCGAGAGAATGGAAATGGATTTGGCGGAAGTGGACATGTTGATTTCCTAAAAGCTCTGCCCGGCCAGCATGGCGAAATGCTCGACAACGGGGCCCAGAGCCAGGGCCGGGAAGAACTGCAGCCCGCCCAGGATGATGATGATGCCGATGAGCAGGCCCACAAACAGCGGCCTGTCGGTGGGGAACGTGCCCGACGAGGCGGGAACGCGTGGCTTGCTCACCAGCCCGCCGGCAATGGCCAGCACTGGCACGAGATAGGCAAAGCGTCCCAGCAGCATGGCGATGCCAAGCGTCGTATTGTACCAGGGCGTGTTCGCCGTCAGCCCGCCAAAGGCCGAGCCATTATTCCCCGCCGCCGAGGTATAGGCGTAGAGAATTTCGCTGAGCCCATGCGGGCCGGGGGTGAGGATCGAGCTGGTGCCGAATTCCGCCACCGCCGAGATGGCGGTAAAGCCGAGGATGGTCAGCGGCAGGATGAGAATGGCCAGCATGGCAAACTTCATCTCGCGGGCTTCGATTTTCTTGCCGAGCAGTTCGGGCGTGCGTCCGACCATCAGCCCCGCCACAAAGACAGCGAGAATGGCAAAGACCAAGAGGCCATAGAGCCCCGACCCGACACCGCCGGGCAGCACTTCGCCCAGCTGGATCAGGAACATGGGCACGAGGCCTCCAAGCGGGGTGAGCGAGCCATGCATGGCATTGACGCCACCATTCGAGAGGCCCGTCGTGACAGCCGCATACAGCGCCGACATGGCCTGGCCGAAGCGGACTTCCTTGCCTTCCATATTGCCGAGAGAGGGATCGACGCCCACCGCGGTCAGCAGCGGATTGCCTAACGTCTCGGCCCAATAGATGGCGCCGGTGCCGATCACCAGCATGATCACGGTGACCGAAATCAGCGCCCAGCCCTGGCGGCGATTGCCCACCATCTGCCCGAAGGCATAGACCAGGGAGGCCGAGACGCCGAGCATGGCGATGATGTTGAGATAGTTCGAGAAGGCGTTGGGGTTTTCGAACGGATGGGCGGCATTGACGTTGAAGAACCCGCCGCCATTGGTGCCCAATTGCTTGATGGCTTCCTGGCTGGCAACCGGCCCGGTGGCGATAGTCTGCTGCAGCCCTTCCAACGTCGTGGCCGTAAAGCTGGCATCCAGGCTCTGCGGCACGCCCATGGCGACAAAAGCCAGTGCCACCACGATTGCCAGCGGCAGCAGCACATAAAGCGTGGCGCGGGTCAGATCGACCCAGAAATTGCCCAGCTCACTGGCGCCGGAGCGCACAAAGGCCCGGGTCAGCGCCATGGCCACGGCTATGCCGGTGGCGGCAGACACGAAGTTCTGCACGGTGAGGCCCAGCATCTGGCTGAGATGGCTCATCGTGGTTTCCCCGCCATAGCTCTGCCAATTGGTATTGGTGACAAAGCTGGCGGCGGTGTTGAAGGCCAGGTCCGGCGGCACGCCAGCAAAGCCCTGCGGATTGAGCGGCAGCACATTCTGCAGCCGCAAGATGGCGTAGAGAAACAGGAATCCGACGAGGCTGAACAGCAGCACGCCGATCGTATAGGCGAGCCAGCCCTGCTCCTTGTCGGGGCGCACCCCGGCGAGGGCATAAAAGCCGCGCTCGACGGGAGCGAGCATGGGCGAGAGAAAAGTGCGCTCGCCGGAAAACACCTTGGCCATATAGAGGCCAAGCGGTTTGACGAGCAAAAGGACTGCAACCAGCACGAAGCCGATTTGCAGCCAGCCAATGAGGGACATATCTGGCTCCGAAGGATCAGAAGCGCTCGGGGGCCAGCAGCGTCACCACAAGGTAGACGGCCAGCGCCAGCGCGATAAGAAAAGCGATGATGAGCATGGTGCCGCTCACAGGCGATGCAGCGCCGCGGCATAGATCGCCAGAGCGATCAACGTGCCGGCGCCAAGAGCAATAAATGCAAGGTCGAGCATAACGAGCCTCCAATTGAGGCCCATTCATTGCGCCCATGCGCCGTCAGATTTCCATATGGAATGCGGCGCCGCGGCATAAGGATTTCATAAGGACGCCGTGTGGCTTCAGTCGCGTCCGCGGTAGCGAAGGCCCTTCACATCCTTGGGCGAGAGGCCGAATTGGCGGCCGAAATGGCCTGGCTCGCTAACACCGCAGGCGGCGATGATGTCGGCGATGATCACCTCGGCCGGGGATGTTTCCAACAGCTTGCGGGCGCGAATCCTGCTCTACCGGCCGCCAGCGGAAGAGACGGGAAGCAGCCGGGGCCTGAAGGTTAGTCGTGCGGTGAACCGCATTTCACCAAGCCCGCAGGCCCGCCGTCCGGGCGTCAGACGGCAAAGCCATCCACGCCGGCCTGGGCCACCGTGAGATCCTGTGCCGGAGTGCCGGAGCTAACTCCGATGCTGCCGACCACGGCCCCGCCGACTATAATGGGCAGGCCACCGCCCACCACCATCAACCGGCCGCCAATCGCGGAATTGATGCCATAGGCCGGCGCGCCCGGCTGGCTGGCAGCGCCATATTCATGCGTCGCCTTCTTGGCCGCGGCTGCGGTATAGGCCTTATCGATGGCAATGGTGATGCTGGTCACCTTGCCGCCATCCATGCGTTCGAAGGCGACGAGATTACCGCTGTCATCGGAAACGGCGATGCACATGGGCACTCCGATCTCCTGCGCCTTGCGCGTGGCGGCGGCAATGATCTTGCGGGCGTCCTCTATGTCGAGGCGGCTGGTGGTGAGCATGGGGTATCCTTTGCGTCTGAGCTCCGCCTTGGCTAACGCATCGATTTCCTATCGTGGCAGAGCGATCACGGCTTTTCCACAATGCGGAAGCCAGGTCCTATAGCCGCGACAGAATAATGACCGCGCCGCCGATTGCGATCAATCCGGCCCCCAGCACGACCTCTAAAGACGGAACTTCGTTGAAGAACAGCCAGCCGATCAGCGCGGCAAACAGCAGGGATGCGTAGCTTAGCGGCGCCAGGACGCTGACCTTCGCCAGAGAATAGGCGCGTATATTAAGATATTGCCCCAGAATGGCCATCGGCCCGAGCAGCAGCAGGACCAGATTGGTGACGCTCCAGGATTGCCAGGTCATCAGCGCCGGCACCGCCAGCAGGATCATGCCGAAAAAATTGGCGTGGGCGAGAGTCACCATGGGGCGATCGGCAGTGGTCAGCACCTTGATGAAGATGCTTTCGACCCCCATCAACACGGCGCCGAGCATGACCACGGATGCGGGGATCAGATAGCTCGCGTCAAATCCGCTGAACGCTCCGCGAGCAGCCATCACCACGGACGCACCCAAAAGGCAGATCAGACCGCCACCGATTTGTCGCGGGCTCAGGCGATCCCCGAGGATAAGCGCGCCGAAACTGACGGCGAAGACAACGCTCAAAAGGCTAATCGCATTGGCGTCGACTATGGGCATGTGCATATTGCCGAAGATAAGCGCAGCGCCGCCCAGGCCGCCGGCCAGAACGCGGAAGATCTGCTTGGTTCGGTGCTGGCTCTGCAGTGAGCGCCAGCTTTCTTTGCGCACCATGGCAATGACGAGAATGGTTAGGAAACCGCCCGCAAAGCGCAGGAACATCACCTGCAAAGGCGAAACCGGCTCGCTGGCGAGGCGACCGGAAATAAAGACCAGAACAAATATCAGCGTGGTCAGCAGCGAAAAGGCGCCAGCAGCCAGATTGCGCTGGCCATTCTCTGGAAGATCACGGGTCGTCACAATGTGGCTTATCTACCTTGTCGCGCCTGCGGCCAAGCCGCTGATAGATCGGGTCATCTCCGCCGCCGCACGGGCGACCAATTGCCCCAGCACAGGCAGACGATCCTCCGGCAGGCGGCTGGGAAGGCCCGAGATGGAGAGCGCGCAGACCACGTCGGCGTGGCGATCATAGACTGGCGCGGCAACGCAGCGTAGGCCCGGCAGATATTCCTCGTCGTCAACCGCATAGCCATCGGCGCGGATGCGCTCGAGTTGCACCTTGAGCGCATCCCGGCAGGTTAGCGTCTTGCCGGTGACCCGGCGCATACCGTAGCGGTTCAGGAAGTTCGAGACGTCTCCACCCGAATACGTCGCAAGCACCGACTTGCCCATGCCCGAGGCGGTCATCGGCGTGCGGCCACCGACGCGCGAGATCGAGCGGGTGATTTCACGGCTCTTAAGTTGGTCCACCAGCACGATTTCGCCGTTGTCGACGACACCCAGATTGATGGTTTCGTGCGTCTGGTCCCGCAGCCGGCGCAGGTAAGGCTGCGCGGGGGCGAGAAAATTGCGATCACGAACGAAGGCATTGCCGATGGCAAACGTGTGCAGCCCGATATGCCAAAGATTGTCGCTTGGCAGGAATTGCACGAATCGCCGCTGCTCCAGCGTAGTCAGCAGGCGATGCACCGTCGTCAGCGACAGTTTCGTCTGCCGCGCCAGATCGGTGAGACGGAGCCCGCCCCCCGCCTCGCCTAAGGTTTCCATGATGACCATGGCCCGGTCTACCGATTGTACGCGACCATCAAGTGGTTTGCTCACGACGCCCTCCTAGGATCGCAGATCACCGCCTGGGGCTCCTCAACCCCAATCAAGCAACTCAGCACAAGAATGGTAGCGCTACCATAACACTTGGTCAACCGCATTGGTTTGGCTATGGTGGGTGGAAAACGCAGCGCCAGACATCAAAGAAAAAAGCAAAGAAACGCCATGGTACGCACATCCAGGGGCCGCCCAACGATTGCCGATGTTGCGGCCAAGGCGGGGGTTGGAGCGATTACGGTCTCGCGCTATCTGCGCAGCCCTGAACGCGTCTCGGAAGCCCGCCGCGCCGCAATCGCCGAGGCCATCAAGGCGCTCAATTACGTGCCCGACCTCAATGCAAGAGCCTTGGCCTCACATCGAACGGACGTCGTCAATGTGCTGGTGCCCTCCCTCACCCAGAACATTTTTTCCGATGTGCTACGCGGTATCTATGACGGGGTGGAGGATAGCGGCCTGCGCATCGAGCTGGCCAATACACGCTACAATAGCCAGATCGAAGAGCAGCAGGTCTTCGCGGCCTTGCGACACGGGCCGGCGGCCATCATAGTTTCAGGCACCGAGCAGACGCCCACCACTCGCAAAATGCTGGAAAATGCGGGATGCCCCGTAATCCAGATCATGGATCTCACCGATGATCCCATCAGCAAGATCATCGGTTTTTCCCATTACCGGGCCGGCCAGGAAATGACCCGGCATCTGATCCAATCAGGATACCGGCGGATCGCCTTCTTTGCCGGCTGGATGAATGCCCGTTCCAAGCAGCGCATGCTGGGCTATCGCGACGCCCTGGAGGCGGCCAATCTCTTCGATCCCGACCTCATCGGGGAGAAGGGCAATGTCGACCCTGCCTCGAATGGGGATTTCGCTCCGGTCAGCCGGCCCTTTTCCTCGGCTATTATGGGCCGCGAGCTGATGCTCGACATGCTCGAGCGCCGGCCCGATGTCGATGCCGTCTTCTGCAACAATGACGTGCTCTCGCTGGGCGCCCTGTTTGCCCTGAATTCGCGCCAGGTGAGCGTTCCCGAGCAGGTTGGCGTCGCCGGATTCAACGACTTCGATTACATGGAAGCGGCCCATCCTGGCCTGAGCAGCGTGCGCATCCACCGCTGGAAATGCGGCTATGACGCCATGCAGGCCGTTCGCCACCAGCTCGAGGGCGGCGAGGTCGGCGAGCGTATCGTCGATCTGGGCTTTGAGATCATGAAACGCGCCAGCACCGACCGCAACAGGGTGTTGCAGCCGGCCCACTCGGCTCGAACTCGGAATTGAGCCTGAGCTAAACCCGATAGTCTAGCGCTCCAGCATGGACTCCAGGACCTACACCGTCCAGTTCTCGTCCCAGTCCTGCACCACGTGGCCCGCAGACACTGTGGTGTACGTCCTTTCCGGCGGCAGGTAATCGGCGGGGCGGATGGGACTTTTAATCTCGTCGGCCACGACCTGCCGCACCTGATTGCGGCGGGACGGATCGGGGATCGGCACGGCCGCGATCAGCCGTTTGGTGTAAGGATGCTGCGGATTTTTGAACACCGCCGCAGCCGGCCCCATCTCGACGATCTCGCCAAGATACATCACCGCGACCTTATGGCTCATGCGCTCCACCACCGCCATGTCATGCGAGATGAACAGGTAGGACAGCCCGAATTTCTGCTGCAGGTCGAGCAGCAGGTTGACCACCTGCGCCTTGATGGACACATCCAGCCCCGACACGGACTCGTCGGCGACGATGACCTTGGGCTCCAGCGACAATGCGCGGGCGACGCAGATGCGCTGCCGCTGGCCGCCCGAGAATTGCGCTGGGTAGCGATTGGCCACGTCCGGGTCGAGCCCGACCTGTTCCAGCAACTCGGCCACCTTGGCGCGGGCCTGCTGCTTGGTCCCTAGCTTGTGCGTCAGATAGGGTTCGGCCACGGCGTCGCCGACGCGAATGCGTGGATTGAGGCTGGCAAACGGGTCCTGGAAGATCATCTGGATGTTGCGGCGCATGTCGCGCATACGGTGGCGATCCATCGCCATGATATCCTGGCCGTCGATGCTGATCTGGCCGCTCTGCGGCTCGGTGAGCCGCATGATGGCCCGCCCTGTGGTGGACTTGCCGCAGCCGGATTCGCCTACCAAGGACAGGGTCTCGCCGGCCATCAGGTCGAACGAAACATTCTCCACCGCATGCACCCGGCCATGCACCTTGCCGAAGAAGCTGGCGCCGAGATCGAAGCGTTTGACGAGGTTCTTCACCGAAAGGACCGGCGGGCTCAGGTGATCCACGGTATCCGGCCGCGGCTCGGAGATGCGCAGCACGCCGGTCTTGCGGTCGACCACAGGAAAATGCTCGGGCTGACCATTGCCCTTCATCGAGCCCAGTCGCGGCACGGCGGCGATCAGGGTCTTGGTGTAGCTGCTCTGCGCCGCATTGAAGATCATGTCGGTAGAGCCCTGTTCGACGACCTGGCCGCCCAGCATCACTACGGTGCGGTCGGCAATCTCGGCGACCACGCCCATGTCATGGGTGATGAACAGCACACCCATCCCCTCCTCCTGCTGCAATTGCTTGATGAGCTGGAGGATTTGCGCCTGGATGGTCACGTCGAGCGCCGTGGTCGGCTCGTCGGCGATCAGCAATTGCGGCTTGCAGGCCAGCGCCATGGCGATCATGACGCGCTGGCGCATGCCACCCGAAAGATTGTGCGGCAATTCGCCGGCCCGTGCTTTCGCGGCTGGAATGCGCACCTTTTCCAGCATGCGGATCGCCTCGGCCTGGGCCGCGGCACCTTCCATCTGACCGTGGATGATCAGGGTCTCGGCAATCTGGTTACCGACGGTGGCCAGTGGATTGAGACTGGTCAGGGCCTCCTGGAAGATCATGCCGATCTGCCGGCCGCGCACCTCGCGCATCTGCGGTTCGGGCAGCGTCAGCAATTCCCGCCCGCTCAGCTTGACCGAGCCTTGCAGGCGGCTGGAGCTGGGGTCGAGAAGACGCATGATCGACAGCGCCGTCACGCTCTTTCCCGAACCCGACTCGCCCACCACGCACAAGGTTTCGCGCGCGCCGATCTCGAAGGATATGCCCTTGACGATCTCGATCCAGCCATTCTTGGTCCGGAACGATGTCTTGAGGTCAGTCACGGTCAGGACTGGCCCGATCTCGGACGGGTTTGGAATCAAGACCTTATCGAAGCCGAGGTCACTCATTTATGGGCTCCTTGGCTTACTGCGACGTGGATGGATCGAGAGCATCGCGCACGGCGTCGCCCACCAGATTGAACGCCAGCACGACGAGGGTGATCGCGGCGCCGGCGCCGATGATCGGCCAGGGCGAGCCGAAGATGTTGTTGAGCCCATCCTTGATGATGTTGCCCCAGCTCGGATTGGGCGCCTGGGTGCCGATGCCGAGAAAGCTCAGGGAGGCTTCGAGGCGGATAGCCGAGGCGACCCAGAGCATCATCAGCACCACGATAGGCGCCATGATATTGGGGATGATGTGCCGGAAGATGATCACCGGCGTCCGCACACCCACCGAAATGGCCGCCTCGACATAGGGCTCGTGCTTGACCGAAAGCGTCTGCGCGCGGGCGACGCGGGCAAAGCCGGGCACGAAGGCAATGGTGATGACGATGATGACGTTCCAGAAGCCGCCACCAAGAACCGCCGCGATCATGATGGCGAGCAGCAGTTCGGGGAAGGCGAGCAGCAGATCGACCACGCGAGAGATCACACGATCAACAATGCCGCCGAAATAGCCGGCGATGACGCCCAATGTACTGCCGATAATGGCGGCGCAGAACGGCGAGATCAGGCCGAAGATCAGGGAATTGCGCGAGCCGTAGATCATGCGGGACAGCACGTCGCGGCCAAACTGGTCGGTGCCCAGCCAGTTCTCCCAGCTCGGCGTCCGGTTGATCTTGAGCATCGACTGCGTCAACGGATCATAGGGCGCCAGAATGGGTGCGAACACTGCGACAAAGACCAGTGCCAGAATGATGATGACCGCAACGATGGTACCGGGCCGGCCCAGCAGAACATCGCGAATGTTGCGGAAAATGCTGGGCTCTGGCGCCAGCAGATGGGGCGACTGTTCGGAAAGAGCGGTCATCACTTCATCCTAATGCGAGGATCTACGACGATGTAGAGGAGGTCCATCAGCAGATTGATCACCACGACGAACATGGCGAACACCACCACCCCGCCCTGGATGACCGCGTAATCGCGCTCGGCAATGGCGCTGATCAGCAGCTTGCCGATGCCGGGGCGATTGAAGACCATTTCGATGGCAACCGAGCCGGAAAGCGTTGCCAGCGTGCTGAGGCCCAGACCGGTGGTCAGTGGCAGGAGCGCGTTGCGCAGGCCATGCCGGTAGATGACACGGCTTTCCTTGGCGCCTTTCGCCCGAGCAGTGCGGACATAGTCCTTGCTCAACACTTCGAGCAGCGAGGTGCGGGTCAACCGGCCGATAAAGGCTGCCTTCACGAACGCCAGGGTCAGGGCCGGCAGGAACACGTGATACATGCGGCTGCCGAAGTCCGTGCCGCCGCCATTGATGGGGAACCAGCCCAGGTTGAGGGCAAAGGTGATTAGCAGCAGAGCCCCAAGATAGAAATCAGGGATGGCGTAGCCGATCAGCGAAAACACGCGCACGCCGCTATCGGGCAGCTTGTTGCGGTTGGTGGCCGCCAGCACGCCCAGCGGCACGCCCGCCAGGATGCCCATCAGCATGGCAACCAAGGTCAATTCTATGGTGTAGGGCAAATTGTAGAGGATGAGGCCGACCACGTTCTGGTTGCTCATCATCGAGCTGCCCAGATCAAGCGTGAACACGCCTTTAACGAAGTTGAAGAATTGCAGCCACAACGGGTCGTTGAGACCCATCCTGTCGCGGAACAGGGCGAGTTGCTCGGGTGTCGCCATGTCGCCGAGCGCGGCAATGGCCGGATCGCCCGGCAGGATGCGCATGGCAATGAACACGAGCAGCAGAACCAGGAACACGGTCGGCACCGCGTCTGCCAGCCTCAGTAACAAGTATCTCGCCAATCTTACCTCCCACCGATTGTCGGTGCAGGCCGCCGCTTGAAGTGCGGCAGCCGTTCATTGTTCAGCGTTGCATCACTGTGAAATACGGCTCGTTGGCCAGGTTCGCCGCCAGGCCGGGGATGAGCGTGGCTCGCCCATCCTGCCTGAGGCTGACGAAATATTGCAGGTGAAAGTCCGATCTCGTGTACTCAGCCGGTATCGTGGCCGTGTAACCACCGCCATCCGCCGCCATCGGCATGGACTGCCAGCGCTCGGCCTGGTTGATGTGGCGGTAATGGAGGATCGGGGCGCCCTCCCCTACGACGTCGACGCGGATGGGCAAGGGCTCCCCGCCAACAAAGCCGGCGGCCGCAGGCTTAGATCCCGGTTGCGACGCCGTCGGGCGATGACCGCGCAGGGCCTCTATTGCCGCGTTCAACACGGCACCGTCGGGCACCGATTCGGTGCCACCGAAACCCCGCAGGGCTTCGAGATCGAGCAGCTCGGCCTGCATCTCGGGCAGACGGCTGTGCCAGGAACCGCGCAGCCAGGATTGCGGACCATAGGTGATGTCGTCGTGATAGAGGTCACGCGACACTGCGGCCAAACGTTCCCAGGCAAGGACGGCGTTGCGGGCATGACCGAGCATCGGCTCGATCAGCGAGGATGCCTTGGTGGCGATGAAGAGTTCAGCCCAGCAGGCAGCGCGAAATTTCTCGGCAAAATGGCGCGCCAGACCGCCCAGAATCTCGACATCGGCGAGAATACGTTGCGGTTCCGCCCGGGCATAATCGGGTAAGGAGCGTGCCGTGGTCAGCGCATGTTCGCAACCCTCGGCCATGTCGTCGAGCCAAGCGGCCACGTCGAGCGGCGTGTAGCGGTGGCTTGTTTTGCCGGCCAGGAGCAGCTCGGCAAATTCGCGCGGCGAGGCGAACAGCGCCGAGTCAAAGGTCGGCGCGTTGCCGAACCGCGTCGGGCCATCCATGTCGAAGCCATAGGCGCGCTTGCCCGAACCCTCGATCAGCCCGAGATTGGTGTAGATTTCCGGCCAATAGTGATTGTTGGACGCCGAGGGCCCATGGGTCAGGGTCACGAGCGGCAGCACGCGGCTGGCCCAGGATAGCCCCTGCTCGCAAACCTCGGCCAGATCGCCGCATTCTCGCTCCAGCCAGCGCATCCAGCTCTGGCGTGGCGCTTCGGGATTGTAGAGCAAGCGCCCCCAGACACGGTATTGGTAATCGTATTTCCGCCAGTCCTGGCGCGTGGCATAGCCATGCCGCTTGTAGTTGAAACGCTGGCCCGGCATGCCTGTGCCCATGCGGCCCTTGAAGCTCTGCGGCTCGCACCACTCCACGCCATCGGACCCGGCGAACATCGAGCTTCTGCCATAGCCGGCGGCAAAGACCGGATCGCCCCAAAGCAGCACGCGCTGCGTGCCGGCCCAGATGCGATAGATGACCTTGTAATCCTTGTCCCGCGTCAGCAGGTCGCCATAGGAGTAGCGCAGGAACTTGCGCGAGCCTTCACTCAGCTGCTCGCGTTCGCTGCGAGCGGTTTCGGGCGGGTATTCCTTGTTGCGAATGGCCGACTGGTGATAGGGCGGACCCATATGCTCGGCCAAGTATTTCGGCGAAGCGGCGACGGGCATGCCCGAGCGGCGGGCTATGTCGATCATCTTGTGGTCGAGGCCCTTGCCATGCATGTCGATCTCGACCGGCCGGCCGGCAGCCGCGACCCCGGCAAACGCCTCTTCCCAGAACCCGTACTCGCCCTCGGCAATGCCGCCTTCGACATGCACGCGGAAGGTAAGGCCGGTGATCTCCGGCACATGCCGGAGCAAGGCGGTGATGGCGTCGCGGCAATAGGGCGCCAGGTTCTCGTCCGTCACACCGCGCACCGTGTAATTGGCGCGAGGCACGTCGTCGAAATCGTATCGCTGCGTCCACAGCGCCAGCTGGAATTCGAGCCCCCGGCGCGCGCATTCGCGTCCGATAAAGGCGAGCATTTCGAGATTGTGGTCGCGCTCTTCTGCGCTCAGTTCCTTGACGTCGATATCGTAGCCGTCGAGAGCAAGCAGGAAGGGATAGGGGAAATAGAAGTAGACGTCGGTGATCCAGGGATTGTGGTAGGGATAGTTGTAGCCCATGCCCAGGGTCAGCGCGAAACGGTTGAACCGGTTCGACGCCAGCATGGCCAGGTAGTCCCGCCATTGCTGCTTGTCGTAATACCAGAGCTTGTCTTCCTCCTCGGCGCAGAACAGGCGCGCCATTGAACGGATGCGCGCCGTGGGCTGCTCGACCAGCGGAAAGACACCCTCAAACAAATCCTTGCCCTGGCTGTTGCGCACCCGGTCGGCCAGTTCGGTCAGCGCATAGACCAGGCCACGAGTGTCAAAACCCCAGGCCAGGATATGGTCGCCGGAACGCTCCAGCGCCATCGCCTCCGCGCGTTGTGGAAAGGCGTCCCCTGCTCCCGGCCCGGCGGTCACGCCGGCGCCGGCCACCTGGACGACAATGCCCCCTGCGCTTTCCCCGCCGATCGAGGTGGTGACATCGCGCTGCTGCAGGGCCGCGGCTAGTTCCTGCGCAGCCCAAGCCACAGGCCCGTCCGCGTCGCTCAACTCGGGCGGGATGACGATCGATACATGGTTAGCCGCAGTCATCTTCAAAGTGCCTCTTGGTCCTGCAATATGAAGGTCCCGGGGCGTGCCCCGGGACCAGGCTGATTGAAGCGCCTAGACAAATTTGGACTGGGACAGCGGCCAGTTGACGTAACCGGACTCCACGGGGAAACCGAGGTCGACCTTGTTGGAGCGAACCATCATGAAGCCGTTGTTGGAGACGGGCATGATGACCGCATCGGTCAACGCCTTGATCTCGATTTGCTGAACGATGGCGATGCGCTTATCCAGGTCTGGCTCCGCCAGTGCCTGGGTCAAGAGATCGTCGATCCCCGGCATGGCAATGCCGTAATGGCTCATATTGGAGCCACCGCTCCCATCGGCCTTCACCTCGGCCTCGGCGGCCAGGTAGGTCAGAATGACTTGGGTGGGCACCGGCGGCATGGCCGAGGATTGCTGGCTGAGGATGTTGGTGCCGACATTCTGGTCGGCGTGGAAGGCGGTGTGATCCTTGATGTTGAGTTCCATGTTGACGTTGATGCGACGCAACTGGTCCTGGATCATCAGCATGATCGCCGAGAAATCCTCACGCTGCGAGGTGTCGTTGGCGAAGCTCAGCCCATCGGGGAAACCGGCTTCGGCCAATAGCGCCTTGGCTTTCTCGGGGTCGTAATTATACGCGACTTCAGCCGGGATGCTTTCGGCGGTGAAGCCACCCGGGAAGGAGGGCGGGTTGAGCCCATAGGTGCGCTTTGAGATGGGCGCGATGGCCGAGGTGATCTCGTCGCGGTCGATGCCATAGAACAGGGCCTGGCGCACGCGGATGTCGTCGAAGGGCGGCTTGGTCAGGTTGAACTGGATGGTGAAGAAGCTGCCCGGGCTCACCACGTCGAAGACGAGGTTGGGGTCGCGCTGTGCCATGGAATCGGCCCAGCCGGGAGCGCGAACGCCCTCGATGATGTGCACGTCGCCCGAAAGGAGCGCCAACGTGCGGGCCGTGGTATCGGCGATATACATCAGCTGCAGCCTGGAGGTGGTGGCTTGTGTGTCCCAATATTCGGTGTTGGCCGTGAGGATCAGGCCCTGCGATGGGTCGGTCGCTACAGACTCGAGCACATAGACGCCCGTGCCGACGGGATCGGTGCCGATCGCCTCGTCGCCTTTGTCTTCGATCGCCTTTTTGCTCATGATGCCGGCGTCGTAGTCGCTGAGCGCGCCCAGCAGGAACAGCGGATCGGGCTGTTCGAGCTTGAAGATGACGGTGTAAGGGCCCTCGGTTTCCACACTGGCGATATTGGTGAATTTGGCGCGAACACCCCCGACACGCGGCGCATCCGTGGCACGGTCGAAGGTGTATTTGACGTCTTCGGACGTCATCTCGCCATAGCCCTTGTGGAACTGTACGCCCTCGCGGAGCTGAATGGTCCAGGTCTTGGCGTCTTCCGATCGTTCCCAACTGGTGGCGAGGCGCGGGATCAACTCATCCTGGCTCTCGGGGAACTTCCAGCGCGGTAGATCGACCAGCTTGTCGTAGAGGGCGATGATCGCCCAGTTGTCCACGCCCTGGATGGATTTGTGCGGATCGATGGTGCGCAGGCCACGCGCCGCAAAGCCGACGCGCAGGGTATCACTGCCTTGGGCGAACGCCTTCCCCGTCATCACCGATGCCAGGCTCAGACCAGCCATGGTCGCGGAAGCACCAGCCAAGAAATGTCGTCTAGAAACCTGCATGTTCAACCTCCCGTTGCGAGCCGTTGCTCCTGCTGTTCTTCACCCTTTTGCTGTGGTTGTGGAACATGCAGATGCCACGTATCCGGCGACGGTAGCGCCCGTGAAAAAAATGGGTCAAGGCAAGCCAATTGGGGTTTTCCGCATGGCGGAAGTATCCCCCGCGGCGGTCCTTCGGACTTTCACATCGCGGAAAGCGGCCGCGATAGTGGATTGGCTGCGGGACCGTTTGCGCTAGGCCTCCGTACTGAATGCCAGCATCAAGTGGAGGACATCGATGAGCGCCGAACCGTGGTACAAGACGACACTGCGCTGGGGGCAGACCAATCTGGTGGAATGCGACCCCGACCGCTATGACGCCCAATGGTGGCGCGAGCATTGGCGCAAGACGCGCGTCCAAGGCATCATCGTCAATGCTGGCGGCATCGTTGCCTATTATCCCTCGAAGTTTCCGCTGCACCATCGCGCTGAAAAGCTGGGTGACCGCGACCTCTATGGCGAGATCGTCAAGCTGGCGCGGGAGGATGGCATCCGCGTCATCGCGCGTATGGATTCCAATCGCGTCGCGCAGGATTTCTACGACGAGCATCCGGATTGGATCTGCCGGAAGGCCGATGGCAGCCCGCATAAGGAGGCCGAAAAATACATCACCTGCATCGGCTCGGCCTATTACACCGAGTATCTGCCCGCTGTGATGGAAGAGATCATCGAGCGCAGCCATCCCGATGGCTTCTCGGATAATTCCTGGGCCGGCCTGCCCCGCACGCACATCTGCTATTGCGACAATTGCAAGAGCCAGTTCCAGGACTATGCCGGCAAGGACCTGCCGGAAGGGCATGACTGGGATAATGAAAGCTATCGCGATTGGGTGCGCTGGAATTTCACCCGCCGCACCGAATTGTGGAAGCTGAACAATCGCGTCACCCGCAAGGCCGGTGGCGAGGACTGCGTCTGGTCGGGCATGATCGGCGGTGAGACGCTCTATAATTCCGCGCGCTTCATTGACCTGCAGCAGATCATGCCGGAAGCAGCCATCGTCATGCTCGACCATCAGCGGCGCAATCCTCACGACGGCTTCGAGCAGAATACCGAGGCAGGCAAGCGCCTGCATGAGCTTGCCGGATGGGACAAGTTGATCCCCGAATCCACCCCACAATATCAGCTGGGCGGGCCGGCCTTTCGCCTCGCTTCCATGCCGGCTTCCGAAGTGCGCCTCTGGGCGACCTCGGGCTTTGCCGGCGGCATCCAGCCCTGGTGGCATCATATCGGAGCTTCCCACGAAGACCGGCGTCAGTATCAGACGGCCGAGCCGCTTTTCACTTGGCACGAGGCCAATCAGGATATCTTGGTCAATCGCACCCTGACGCCCGATGTCGGCATTGTCTGGTCGCAGCAGAACCAGGATTATTTCGGTCGCGATTTCGGTCGCTTTGCCGCCGGCACCAAGACCATGGCGCCCTATCGCGGCGCGGTCAAAGCCATGGATCGCCACGGCATCCCCTACGTGCCGCTGCATGCCGACGACATCGCCAAGTCCATTGACCGCTTCTCGGTGATCATCCTGCCCAATGTGGGCGGGCTCAGCGACGAGCAGGTTGCGGGCATCGAGAGCTTCGTTAGCGCGGGCGGCTCGGTGATCGCCACGGGCGAGACGTCGATCGCCACCCAGTACGGCGACCGGCGCGGTGATTTCGCCCTGGCCGAGCTGTTCGGCGTATACCGCATCCCTGGCGAAACCGGCGGCGAAGGCCCGCCGGACCATAACCTCGAAACCCACGCGCGCCACACTTACCTGCGGCTTTCTCCCGAAAACCGCTCGACCGTCTACGGCCCCGCCGACAAGGCAGCTCCTCAAACAGCTGGCGCCCGCCACTCGGTGCTCAAGGGCCTCGACGGCACCGACACACTGCCGTTTGGCGGCTATCTGCCCTCGGTTCGGGTGGGTAATGGCACCAAGGTTCTGGCGACCTACATTCCCGATTTTCCGATCTACCCGCCGGAAACCTCGTGGATGCGCGAGCCTTACTCGGACCTTCCCGCGATCACTGCACGAACCACCTCTCAAGGCGGCAAGCTGGTCTGGTTCGTGGCCGACCTCGACCGCTGCTTTGCCCGCGACGAGCAGTTCGAGCATGCGCTGCTGCTGGCCAATGCGGTGCGCTGGGCGCTCGGCGACAAGGCCAAGGTCACGCTTGAGGGCACGCATGGCATCATCACGGCCGAGCTCTACGAGCAGGGCGAACGTCAGGTACTTCATCTCAACAATCGCCTCCTTCTGTCTCGTGTGCCGGGACGGCAATATGACCTGGTGCCGATCGGCCCCATCCAGGTGCGTCTGCGCACCAAGGGCGCTTCGGTCGATCTGCGCGTGGCCGGCAAGAGCGCTGCCGGCAAGCGCGAAGGCGAAGACCTCGTATTCACCATCGAGGAGATCCTCGATCACGAAGTGGTCGTCGTCAGCTGATCCGAATGTGATGAAACCGGCGCACCCGGGGGGTGCGCCGGGTTTTTCATGCCGTGCGTCTGGCCTTGTTGAGCGGCCAATAGGCGTAGCCGCCCTCCACCGGGAAGCCTAGGTCGATGCGCGGATTGCGGGCAATCACGTAGCTCAGCGTGATAATCCCCATGATCGGTAGATCGGTCAGCAGCTTCTTTTCGATCTCCTTGACCAGCGCCGTGCGCTTGTCGAAATCGGCTTCGTCCTGCGCCTGAGCCAACAGATCGTCGATGCCGGGAATGGTCACGCCGTAATGGCTGAAATTGCCCTGCCCGGTGCCATCGGCCTTGACCTCGGCACCCGCGGAAACCTGCTGCAGGAACACGTTGAGCGGCACCGGCCCATAGCTTGAGGAATTGAGCGGCATGCCGTTCTTGTCGACGCGGTTCTCCGCATGGAACGCGGTGTGATCGATGATATCCAGCGCCAGGGTGATCCCCGCCGTGCGCAATTGCTCCTGGATCATCAGCATGATGGCGGCGTAGTCCTCACGCTGGCTGGTATAGCAGGGAATTTCCACGCCATTCGGGAAGCCGGCTTCAGCCAGCAATGCCTTGGCCTTTTCCGGATCGTAATTGTATTGCAGTTCCGGTGGCAGTTCCTCCTTGGTCACCGAACCTTCGAACTCGGAGGCGATGATGCCCACCATAGGCTTGGCCAGCGGACCATAGGCGGAGGCCAAAGCTTCGTTGTCGATGGCATAGCGGATGGCTTGGCGCACACGCAGGTCGTCGAGCGGTTTCCGTGTCAGGTTGAGATGCAGCATATTGAAGCTGCCCGGCACAGTGGCATCGAAGATCGTTTCAGCCGAGCGCTGCTGCATGGACGGAATCCAGCCCGGCGAGCGGACGCCTTCGATCATGTCGACCTGCCCCGAGGCAAAGGCGAGTGTGCGCGCCGTGGTGTCGGCGATGAAGGAAACGACGAGCTTGGCCGTCGCCGGCTGTTCGCCAAAATGCTCGGGGAACGCTACCAGCGTGATGCCCGCCGTTTCGTTGACGCTCTCGACCTGGTACGACCCCGTGCCGATGGGATCGCGGTTGAACGCCTCGCCCTTCTCCTCGAAGGCCTTCTTGCTCAGGATCGACGCTGGGAGTGTCGAAATGGCCGAGCCGTTGAACAGCGGATCGGGGCGCTTCAGCGTAAACACCACGGTATAGGCGTCGGGAGCCTCCACCGAGGCGATGTTGTTGAAGTTCACCTTGCCACCGGTGACCAGTTCCGGATCGAGATGGCGGCCGAAGGTGAACAGAACGTCTTCCGACGTCATCTCGCCATAGCCTTTGTGGAATTGCACGCCCTGGCGGAGCTTGTAGGTCCAGGTCTTGGCGTCTTCCGAGCTTTCCCAGCTTTCGGCTAGGCTTGGTTCGAACTCCTCGGGCCGGGTGGCGAACTTGCCATCGGGGTTGCGGGCTAGCGTATTGAAGATCTGGTAGATGGCCCAGTTGTCGCCACCGGTGAGACCCGTCTGCTGCGGGTTCACTCCGGTGGGCGCGCGGGCGGCCAGCGCGATCGTCAGCACATCCTCCTGCGCGAAGGCTGCGGGCATGTGCAGGCCAATGCCTGCGGCCGCGCCGGCTGCACCGGCATTGATCAGAAATTTTCGTCTCGACAGGGCCATAAGGTTCTCCTCCCTTTTATGTGGCGTCATGCGGAGATGGGGATGCTTCTCCGTTTCAGTTCTTCGGCGTCGAATTGCGCCCCGAGGCCGGGGCCCGTGGGCAGATGAAACAGCCCATCCTTGGGCTCGGATGGGTTGGTGAAGATGCTGCCGGCCCGTTCCCAGCCATCGGCAAGCTCTACCGGCTTGTTCAGATGCATGATGGTGGACAGCACGTGCAGGTTGGCGAGATGGCCCAGCGAGGGCTGCGTCTGGTGCGGCACCAGGTCGACGCCATGGGCATAGGCAATGGCGGCGCATTGCATGATGCCTGTAATGCCGCCCATCTTGACGATATCGGGCTGCACCATGCGCACGCCGGCATTGATCAGGTCCTTGAGGCCCTGCAGCGTATAGGTCTGCTCGCCGGCCGACACGGTGATGTCGAGACGCTGGGCGACTTCGCCCATGGCCGAGATGTGATAGTGCTGCACCGGCTCTTCAAACCAGGTGAAGCCCAGGTCTTCGAGCGCCCGCCCGACGCGCATCGCGCCGCCGACCGAGTAGCCGTTATTGGCGTCGAAGCCGAGAACGAAGTCGTCTCCCAGCGCCTTGCGCACGGCCTTGGCCTTGGCGATATCGCCGGGAATATCGGCATCGAGCTTGGTGCGGTCGCCATCCCAGCGGATTTTGACCGCGGCCGGCTTCTCCTTGGCGACGCGGCGTTCGACCACCTCGACCACCTGATCAACGCTACGCCAGGCATTGCCGCCCACGGAGGCGTAACAGGTGAGGCTGGTGCGCCAGGCCCCGCCCAGCAGCTTGTAGATCGGCTGGCCGAGCAGCTTGCCCTTGAGATCCCACAGCGCGATATCGAGAGCGGCCAGGGCGGCGGTGGTTGCGCCTTCCGGCCCGAGCTTGACGCATTTGTGGTAGAGCGTGTCGAGCAGCACCGCGTGATCGAGCGCATCCTTGCCGACTAGGGAGGGCGCCATGTCATGGGCAATGATGGTAAGCGACGCCAAGCCCCCCTGCATGGGCGAGGCCTCGCCCATGCCAAAGAGCCCGTCCTCGGTTTCGATCCTGACAAAGGCAGACCGATTGTTCGGCTTGCTCTCGTCGAAGGCCAGCTGGAACGTCTCGACTTTTGTTATCTTCACTGCACGTCCTCCTCCGTGCCGCAAGAACTGGTGCTACCAGCTCACGGCGATATATTTGGTTTCGCAGAACTCCATGATGCCGTGGTGCGCCCCTTCGCGGCCCAGACCACTTTGCTTGACGCCGCCAAAGGGCGCCGCGGGGTCTGACACAAGCCCCCGGTTGAGACCGACCATGCCGCTTTCGAGCCGCTCGGAAACCCGCATGCCGCGACCGA
Organism: Hyphomicrobiales bacterium; assembly: GCA_900470445.1. Taxonomy (GTDB): domain Bacteria; phylum Pseudomonadota; class Alphaproteobacteria; order Rhizobiales; family Devosiaceae; genus Devosia. Next base: position 40,289 of record UCAU01000062.1, read on the forward strand.
TGTCGCGGGTGAAGACATAGGCGATCAACCCGTATTCAGTGTCGTTTGCCGCAGCGACGGCCTCGTCCTCGGTGGCAAAGCTGGTAATGGCGGCGACGGGCCCGAAGATTTCCTCGCGCGTGATGCTGGCCGTGCCCGGTACGCCCGTCATCACCGTGGGTGGAAAATAGAACCCCTCGCCGCCCGATGCCTTGCCACCCGCCAGAAGCGTCGCGCCCTTGCCGACTGCCTCATCGACGAGGCCCCCGATCCGGTCCACCGCATCCTGATTGATCAGCGGCCCGCACTGGGTCTGCGGATCATATCCGGCACCCATCCTGAGCGCAGCCATGCGGTCGGCCAGCCCTTTGGCGAACGCATCGAGAATGCCTGCCTGCACATAGAACCGGTTGGCCGCCGTACAAGCCTCCCCGCCATTGCGCATTTTGGCGATCATGGCGCCATCGAGTGCAGCCTCCAGATCGGCGTCGTCGAAAACGATGAATGGCGCATTGCCGCCCAGCTCCATCGAGCAGGAAATCACCGTGTCGGCGGCCTCGCGCAACAATTTGCGCCCCACTTCAGTCGAGCCGGTGAAGGACAATTTGCGCACCCGCGGATCGTGCAGCATGGCGCTCACTAGGGCGCCGGCGCGCGACGTCGTGAGCACATTGACCACACCGGCCGGCACGCCGGCCTCGCGATAGATATCGGCCAGAACATAAGCGGTCAGCGGCGTTTCGGTGGCGGGCTTGAGGATGACGGTGCAGCCTGCCGCCAGGGCCGGCGCGATCTTGCGGGTCGCCATGGCCGCCGGGAAATTCCACGGCGTCACCAGCACGGCAATGCCGATCGGCTGGTGTTCGACCACGATCTTGTTGGCGCCGCTGGGCGCGGTATAGATGTCGCCATTGAGGCGCACGGCTTCCTCGGAGAACCAACGGAAGAACTCGGCTGCATACGTCACCTCGCCCTTGGCGTCGGCGAGCGACTTGCCATTTTCGAGGCTGATCAGCTCGGCGAGCATGTCGCGCTTTTCAATCATCAGTTCGAAGCAGCGGCGCAGGATTTCGGCGCGTGTGCGGGGAGCCGTGGCTTTCCAGTCGTCGGCGGCCTTATGCGCAGCGGCAATGGCATCCATGGCATCGCCTATCGAGGCATCGGCGACGCTGGTGATGACCTTGCCGATCGACGGATCGAGGACATCGATACGCTTCCCGTTACCTCCGTCGCGCCATTTGCCGTCGATCCAAAGGTCGGCGGGCAGCTTTGCCGGGTCGAAGCTCAGGCCTTTAAACTGGGTATGCTGGTTCATCTTGTGTCCTCTGCAGAGCGCCGGAGCGCGGTGCGGTCGCCCTCGAAGGCGGCGGTGATGAGTGTGCTCATGCTGGCCAGGTCCAGCGGGCGGGGATTGTTCTTGACTAGTCGCGTCGCGCCCATGGCGGCTTCCGCCGTCCAGGCCAGCTTGTCCTCGCTCATGCCGAGGTCCCGAAGCGAAGCGGGAATACCGATGGCAGCGAACAGTGCCGTCACCGCATCGATGGCGGCAGCGGCCTTCTCCGCCCGATCGAGTCCTGCGCCGACATTCATCGCATCGGCGATCTCGGCCATTTCGGCTTCGGCATGCCCTTTGTTGAACTCCATGACGTAGGGAAGCATCACGGCAACGCCCATGCCGTGCGGGGTGTGAGTGAGCGCGCCGACTGGGTACTGGACCGCATGCGCCGCGGCGGTGCCGGCAGTGCCGAAGGCCAGCCCGGCCAGGGTCGAGCCCATCATGAGGCCGTCGCGCGCCATCCGGTCGCTGCCGTCCTTGCATGCCGCACGAAGGTTGCCGGCAATCAGCCGGATTGCCTCGAGTGCGTGCTGGTCCGAAAAGGCGTTCTTGCCGACGAAAACGTGCTCGTGTACGGTCTTCGCGTCGACCGGGCGCCGCAGATTGGTCAAGGCTTCAATGGCATGGGTCAGCGCATCGGCGCCGGAAAACGCCGTCAACCCTGGAGGGCAGGTATAGGTCAGTTCGGGATCGCAGATCGCGGTGTGCGGAATGAGGTGCGGGCTGGCAATGCCAACCTTTACCGCCCGATCCGGATCGGAGACGACGGCAACAGGGGTGACTTCCGAGCCTGTCCCGGAGGTTGTGGGAATAGCAATCAGCGGCAGGACGGGCCCAGGAACCTTGAATTCCCCGTAATAGTCGGACGGCTGGCCACCATGGCTTAGCAGCAGCGCAATGACCTTGGCCGCGTCGAGACAACTGCCGCCGCCGATGCCGATGACGAGGTCGGCGCCGAGCACCTTTCCCATCTCGAGACCATCGAGAATGCTCGATGCCGGCAGCTCGGCGATGGTGCCCGAATAAATTGCTGTCTCGAGCCTGGCCGATGACAGTGTCTGCATCAGCTCGAGGAATTGTGGATCGGACACCAGGCGCTCATCGGTCACCACAAGAGCCCGACGTCCCATGGCGGCGGCATAGCCGGGGAGCGCGGCGCGCTGTCCGGCGCCGAACACCAGGTTTCGCGGCAAGCGGGAAACGGCAAAGATCGGGGTCATGACGTCATCCGCTCGAAAGTCTGGGCGCCTTGCGCCAATTGCTGAATGCGCCGCCAGACCGCGTCGGCGATAGGCACGCCCGCCACGGACCGTTCGGCCCGGTTGGCCCTTCCGCGTTCGCCCGGTACCAGCACGCGCTCGAAGCCTGCCGCCGGTTCCGTCGCCCGGATGAGGTCGAGATAGACGGACAGCCCCGCCGTCCTCGGGCCATCCATGACGATGAAAACGTCACCCTTGTTGCACAGATGCGTGGCATCGAGCGTCCCATGTACGTCCGTACCGAACGCCGCACCGGACAATGCGCTGACGAGAAGCTCGAAGGCGAGGCCCAGGGCATATCCCTTGGCATCGCCGAAGGGCGAGATAGCACCCGCCTTGGCTGCTTCCGGGTCGGTGGTGGGGTTGCCTTGGGCGTCTAGCGCCCAGTTCGGCGGAATGGGCTCGCCGCGATTGGCATAATCGTGGATTTCCCCCATCGATACGCGGCTGGTCGCGGTATCCATGACAAAGGGCTCGGCCTCGCCGGTCGGGACCGCAATTGCGATGGGATTGGTCCCCACCATCGCATGCCGTCCGCCCCAGGGATGCACCAGCGCCTCGCTGGTCGAAAGCACGATGGCCGCCTGACCGGCCCGCGCAATGCGCTCGGCATACCAAGCCAGCATACCCAGATGTTGGGCATTCCGAATGGCCGCCAGGGCAATGCCGGTTTCGCGCGCCCGCGCCGTGACCTGCGCCAGCGCTGCATTGGCGACAATGGGGCCGAGGCCATTGTCGCCGTCTACGACCAGAAAGCTGCTGCCTCGCCACTCATGTGTCCCGGTGGCCATGGGATCAACGAGACCGGCAGCGAGGCGTTGCACCAGACGGTCCAGCCGCAATAGCCCATGGGAAGGCACACCGCGCAGATCTGCATCGAGCCAGAGATCGACCTGCACCTTGGCATTTCCTGCAGACACGCCCGCCTGAACAAGCGCTCTTTCCGCAGTTTGGCGGGCTTCCCTTTCGGCGACAACCGGCATTATATAAAATCCGATCGGATATAGGATTGAACGGGGCGGACTATGTTGCTATTGAATTGGCACGTCAATAGGCAACATGGACACGGACCAGATGGTCTTCCACGAGAAGCGACCCGGACAGGCAACCCTGCTCAAACGACCGCCGCGCTTGGGAGAAGAGGTTTACAACGCCATTTACGCGCAGCTCATGTCCCGAGAAATCGCGCCCGGTGGCCGAATATCGGTCGATCGGCTTGTCCGGGAACTGGGAGTTTCACAAACCCCGATCCGCGAAGCGCTGTCGCGCCTGGAGGCCGAGGGCCTGGTGGTCAAGACCCATCTCATCGGCTACAGCGCGGCAAATCAGATGGATAAATCCCGCCTTGAGCAGCTCTATGAACTCCGTCTGCTACTCGAGCCGCATGCGTCCGCCCGGGCAGCGCTGACCATGACCGATGAGGCCCGTGCCGCCTTGGTTAGGCTGGCGGCAGAGATGGAAGCGGGCGGAGACGAACCCGTCGCCGAAGCTTATGGCCGGTTCGCGCAACTGGACGGGCAGTTCCACGACCTGATCGCCCATGCCAGTGGCAACGAACTGATCCAGGAGACGCTGGCGAGCCTGCACACTCACGTGCACCTGTTCCGCCTCTTCTATCACGCCCGGGTCACCAGCGACGCCATTTCGGAACACCAAAATATCATCGCGGCGCTACAGTCACGCGACGCGGAAGCAGCAAGACAATCCATGCGCATTCACATCGAACGCTCGCGTGATCGTTTTATGAAGGCATTCGCCCTCTAAAAAGGGCTCGCCGATCCACTCGCATGGGAGGCCGGACGCCATCGAAGATGCCTCTATTGCCGCGTCATCGGCGTGCTCCGGCGCGGACAAGATATCGCCGCGTTATCACTCAAGCTCCGGCTGCATCTTGATGGTTCGTACCGCAAGCGGGGCGTCGGCCGTGCCGGCATTTTCCTCATGCCGAGCGTCCCGCACCTCGCGCCCAGGCAATTGCGAGCAGCGAGAATGTCCCCAGAACGAGCGCTCCCCAAACGAAGGAGCTAGGTGTCCCATCATAACCCTGCCCGATGAGCGAACCGAGCAGTGTAGCCCCGAGCGCCTGGATAGCGCCGAATGCCGATGCAGCGGTGCCGGCAACCTTGCCCAGGTTCACCATCGAGAGCGCGCCCAGAGTAGCGTCGGCCCAGGTAAACATTGCCATCATGGCAGTGACCAGCAGGAAAAACAGCCAGAAAGGCAGCATCCCAAGAGAGTGCATCAACACCAGCACAGCCGCAAATCCAACATAGGACGACAGAGCGGCCAGCCCAATGGCAGGCGCACCGAAGCGCCGGATGAGACGGGAACAGACGAAGGCTGCACCCGACTGGACAATGGCGGTTGCCGCCATGGCGAACGGGAAAAACCCGCCCAGACCGAATGCTTCGCCATAGACTGGCTGGGTCGTTGCGATAAAGCCATAAAGGGCACCAAGCAGGAACATAGCAGCCAGGCCGTAGCCAACGGCGTTGCGGTCGCGTGTGATGATGCCCAGGCCCGCCCAGATCGACGCCAAACTGAGAGGCCGCCGATCCTCCGCGGCCAGCGTCTCGGGCAACTTGAGCCACGTCCAGGCGAGCACAGCCGTCCCAAGTGCGGCCATCGTGAGAAAGATCGCCTGCCAGCCCGCAACAACCAATATGCCCTGACCAATTAGCGGAGCAACAACGGGGAGTATGAGAAAGGCCATCAGCGAGAGTGACATGGCTTCAGCCATTTCACTGCCGGAGTAATGATCCCGCAACACGGCTTGGGAAAGCCGTGTCGTGCCAACGCCGATACCCTGGACGAGGCGAAGAGCAAGCAGCATTTCCATGCTTTGCGCGAATGGAGCCAGCAGGCTAGCGACCACAAACAATGTCAGCCCAGTCAGGATCGGCAGCCGGCGTCCATAGGCGTCAGCAACCGGCCCGACAAAGAACGCCGAGATGGCTGCACCCAGCAGGAATACGCCGACGGTCAACTGCGCCAGATTGGGCGCAGTTGTCTGCATCGCGCGACCTATATCGGGCAGCGCGGCGAGCATGATATCGAGAGCAATGGAACTGAGGCCCATAAGGGCCGCAACAAGCAGGACGAGTTCGCGTCGTCCCAGACCAGCTATGCTAGATAATTCGTGCACCTACCGGCAGCGACATGACCGTCCAGACCAGCCTTGGATCGTGCGGTCGCTACTCAAACAAAATCGCATAGGATCATCCGATCCGCAATGGGTAGCATAAACCACTCCGGCGCCAGGTTCACCTTGGTGGTTCCAGTGCAATGCAAACGACGATTGAGTGGGCAGGATAGTCGCCCCGCGGGGCGAGCATTGTGCGATCGTAGGAGCGCTCCCTGAACGGCCCGACCGTGGCTGGGTCCGGTAACGTACACATGAGATCGAGCCTAATCCAGACGCCGGCCGTCTGCGTCGAAGAACTGCAGTTTGGCCGGATCGGGGCGAAGGGTGATCCGCTCGCCCGGCTTCACCGACAGGCGGTCCTTGAAAACCGCGGTGACCGACTGGCCGTTTGTGCGGCTCAGCACCAGGGTTTCGGATCCCGTGGGTTCCACGACGGCGACTTCGCAATCGAGTTCGCCCGTACCGAGTTGGAAATGCTCGGGGCGGATGCCGCAGGTGACGGCGCCGGCCGGGTGGTGATGGGTTTCCAGCGTTATGCCGTTGGTGAGCCGGAATCCCCGTTCGGTCATTTCGCCGTTGAGGAAATTCATGGCTGGGGAGCCGATAAAGCCGGCGACGAACATGTTGACCGGCGTGTCATAGAGTTCGAGCGGGGTGCCGATCTGTTCGATCCGGCCATCGCGCATCACCACGATCCGGTCGGCCAGGGTCATGGCCTCGACCTGGTCATGGGTCACGTAGACGGTGGTAGTACCCAGGCGCTGATGCAATTCCTTGATTTCGGAGCGCATGACGACGCGCAGCTTGGCGTCGAGATTGGACAGGGGCTCGTCGAACAGGAAAACCTGCGGATTGCGCACGATGGCGCGGCCCATGGCGACGCGCTGACGCTGGCCGCCCGACAATTGGCGAGGATAGCGATCGAGCAGGTGTTCGAGGCCCAGGATTTTGGCGGAATCGCTGACCTTGGTGGCGATCTCCTGCTTGCTGGCGCCCTTGAGCTTGAGGGCGAAGCTCATATTGTCGGCGACGCTCATATGCGGATAGAGCGCATAGGACTGGAACACCATGGCGATGTCCCGCTCCTTGGCGGGCAGGTCCGTGACCATGCGGTCCCCGATCCACATCTCGCCCGAGGTGATGTCATCGAGCCCGGCGATCATGCGCAACAGGGTGGATTTACCGCAGCCCGATGGACCCACCAGAACCAGGAATTCGCCATCTCTAACGTCGAGCGACACGGATTTGAGCACTTCAACGGCGCCAAATTGCTTGGCAACGGCTTCGATTTTCACTTCGGCCATGATTGTCCTCCCAGGGGCAGCAGATTGCGCGGCGTCACGCGCAAATCCGCCGGATTGTCTAATATTTGTGACGCGGCCGCTTCAAGAGCGGCGCCATTAAGCGGGGTGGGCAAGTGCCGATCGAGGAAATTGTCGGTCAGCGCGTGGAAGAGGTCGCGGGCATCGCGCCGGACGAAATGGCTGGCGCCGCGCACCACAGTCATCTCCGCCCCCAGCGCACGCAGGATGGCGCGGTGATTGCTCGTCAGGCCGATGCGGATTGTGCCGGTGAGGCACTGGACGGGGATGCCGGCTCCGATGAGGTCGGCAACAAGGGTCGGCCAGCCGCGCGAGGGGATGACATGGCCATTGGCGACCAGGGAAAGGTCCATGTCGTCCTTGGCGCGGGCCCAGGCGGAGAGCTCGCCCTCGGGCCATTGCGGAAATATTGCGCGGATTTCTTCAATCCTGGCGGCAGGGCTCAGGGCCTTGAGGCGGGATAATTCCATGGCGGCCCGCTCGGCGGCCGCTGGGTCCTGAAACTGGGTGACCGGCAGGCGCCAGAATGGGTCTTCGAGGATCACGGCGCGGACGCGGTTGGTCAGGCGTGCAGCCACCGCTGCTGCGGCAGCGCCGCCGGCCGAATGGCCGAAGAGGATCAGCGGCGTATTTTGCTCGGTAAGTGTTTCATCCAGCGTCGCCAGAATATCTTCAACGATCACATCGCCGGGGTGACGCTCCAGAAGTTCGCGGGTCCAGCGGGGTGAACTGGCATGGCCTCTGGGATCGATGCCCAGCACGTTGAAACCGCGGCCGACCCAATGGTGCAGGGTCGGCAGCAAGGCCTGCACCGACTCGATCAGTCCGGGCAGCGCGACAATGGTGCCCCGGGTCGCGCCTTCAGACGGCAGCCATGTGGTGTGCAGCCCACTCACGGCACGATCTCGGGGAAGGCGAGGGGCTGGCCATGGACGATGCGGCTGAGTTCGCTGGCGATATGAGCGCCCATGCGGCCAATTTCGGGGCCCATGGAGCCCGAAATATGCGGGGTCAGGAAGACATTGGGCAAGTCATAGAGCGGGTGGTCCGGCGGCAGCACTTCGGGATGGGTGACATCCAGAATGGCGTTGATCCGGCCGCTCGATAGCTCGCCAACAAGGGCGTCCTGATCCACGATCATGCCGCGCGAGGTGTTGATCAGGGTTGCCCCGCCGCGCATCAGCGACAGGTGGCGGGCGGTGATCATGCCTTGTGTTGCCGCATTGAGGGGCGGGTGCAGGCTGACGATATCGCTGCTGGCCATCAGCTCGTCGAGTGAGACCAGTTCGGCGCCCAGCCGCTTGGCTTCGGCCGGATCGACATAGGGATCGAACAGTTTGACCGAGACCTCGATGTCGCCCAGCCGCTCCATGACGATACGGCCGATGCGCGAGGCCCCCACAATGCCGATCACCTTGCCCCGATTGCCCGCTTTGGGGAATTCGACTTCCCGGTGCACGAAATCGCGCCGCTCGCGGTAAAGGTTGCGGATGCTGAAGGCCTGTTTATTGGCCAGGATGATCATGGCGAAGGTGAATTCGGCCACGGGAATGGCGTTGATCCAGCCAGCATTGGACAGCTGGATATCGCGGCGCAGCGTGGGCGGCAGGAAATGGGCGGCCTGGCCGCCGGCATGCAACACATAGCGCAGGCACGGCGCGGCATCGAGCTGCTCGGGCGTCAGTTGCGGAGCGCCCCAGCCGGTGACCAGTACTTCGACATTGGCGAGGGCCGCCCGGGCCGTGTCGGAGGTCAGGTCGGCGAAGGGCGCCGGGTTCAGCGCGACCGCGCCGGTGGCCGTAAGGGCGGCAAGTTCGGGGCCGAACAGCATATCCGCCAGATGCGGCGGATCGAGCAGAACCATGAAGCTGATGGGCGTTGAATCTGCCTGTCTGCTGAGCGCCGATGTTGGCGCCGACCGTTCCCGGGTGAGCATAGAAATTCCGTCGTCTTTCGGTTTCACTGCGTTCAGATGCGCACATGAAACTAGTTACACGAACGGCGCTTGGCAAGCCCGATTACGCTTTGGGGCGCATAGCGGAGTCACGATTCATGAACTGGACCGGCAAAAGCACATGCCCGGCGGGGGCCAGATCGAGGGCGATTTCTGCGGCTCGCACGCCCAGTTCGAAAAAGGGCGGATGTACGGTCGTCAGGGCCGGTGTGAGGTCGCCAACGACTGGCGCATCGTCGAATCCGACGATAGAAAGCTCCTCGGGCAACTTGATCCCGAGGGCACGGGCGGCTCGGTAGGCGCCAAGGGCGATATTGTCGGTCATGGTGACAATGGCCGTTACGGCAATGCCGGATCGTAGCAACTCGTCGGCAGCGCGGGCGCCGTCGGCTTCGAGGTTTGCCGCGACGCGGATCAGCGCCGGATCAACAGCGATATTGTGGCGCCGCAGGGTATCCTCGTAACCGCTCAAGCGCAGCTCGGCGGTGGTCATGCCGCGGCCTTCCCCGATATAGGCGATGCGCCGATGGCCGAGCCGCACCAGTTCGTCCACCGCGGCAGCGACGCCCGAAGGCTGGTCGTAATTCACGCTGATCAGATCTGGACAACTGGCAATCGGCGGGCGGCCGCACAGGATCAGCGAAGCATTGACTTGCGCCAGGTCGCGCGCATAGCCGGCAGCCCGCTCGTCGAATGATGTGTCGCTTTCCGTCGAGCCGACCAGCAAGACGGATCGGACGCGCAATTCACGCAGGATACGAATCAGGTCGCGCTCGCGTTCGGGGTCGCCTTCGGTGGCCGACATCAGCACCATATAGCCATTGCGGCTGGCCACGCTTTCGACCCCTGCCGCAATGGCCGCAAAGGTCGGGCCGATCATGGCGCGCACCACAAAGGCGATGGTTTGCTGCCCGCGTCCCATCATGGCTCGTGCCAGCCCATTGACGACGTAACCCAGCTCTTCCGCCGAGGCGAGCACGCGCGCTTTACTGTCGGGATTGACGTTGGGATTATCAGCGAAAACCCGCGATGCCGTGGCCACGGAAACCCGCGCATGCGCCGCCACATCCCGCAGGTTCACTGCCGTTACCCGGTCTGGTCCACGGCTGCCGCGCAGGGGCTTTTTATCGCTGTCTCTGGTGTTCATGACTGACATTTACAGCCTCGCTTGACTTGTGTCGACGCGTGACCTACGTTTTTGTGAAACTAGTTACACGCAAACGTCGAGGAGGGCGCCGTGCAACAACCAGTCGCCATAACGCGCAAGAAGCGCCGCACATCACCTGGAGATTCACTGGCACTGCTGTTGCTGGCGGCGCCCGGCATCGCCTGGTTTGTGGTGTTTGCCTATGGCCCGATGGCCGGCCTGGTCGTGGCCTTCAAGAACTTCAATATCCGCGACGGCATCTTCGGCAGCCCGTGGAATGGCTTCGCCAATTTTCGTTATTTCCTGTCCAGCGGCGATGCCTTCACCGTCGTCGCCAATACGCTCATTCTCAACGCGCTGTTCCTGAGTGCTTCGCTGTTTGCGGGGCTGCTGCTGGCGCTGATGCTCAACGAAATAAGGGGCCAGTTCTATCGGCGCTTCATGCAGTCGACGATCTTCTTTCCCTATTTTGTCTCGCCCATCGTCATCAGCCTGATGCTGCAGGCCATCCTGTCGGGCGTGGGCGGGCGGGGCGGCATGCTCAATGACGTGCTCAACGTTTTCGATCTGCCGCAATTGAGCTGGTACACCACGCCGGGCGCCTGGCCCTGGATCTTGACCATCGTCAAGGTCTGGCAATTGGGCGGCTATACTTCGGTGATATTCTTGGCCGCGATCACCTCGATCTCCGAGGAAATCTACGAGGCAGCCGCCATTGACGGGGCCAGCCGCGCGCGCATGGCACTCTCCATCACCGTGCCGCTGCTGTTGCCAACCATGGGCATTCTGGTGGTTCTGGGCGTGGGCCGCATCTTCTTTGGCGACTTCGCCACCATCTACGCCATCGTGCAGGACAACGGCATCCTGTTCCCCACCACCGATGTCATCGACACCTATGTGTTCCGCTCGCTGCGCACCATCGGCAATTTCGGCACCACGGCCGCGATCGGTTTGTTCCAGTCCGTCGTCGGCTTCGTTTTCGTCACCGTGGCCGTGCTGGTTCAGCGCCGCTTCCAGAAAGAAAGCGCCATCCTGTGAACAGCATCGCTTACAGCTCCGACCTGTCACCCAGCCAGAAGGCCGTCCAGTCTGGCGATGTGCCGCGCCGTCGCCGCAAGGCCCGCCGCGAGCCCTTCACCATGGTCAGCTATGTCAGCGTGTCCATTTTCGGGCTGTTCTGCCTTATCCCGCTCTGGATGATCATTGCTGGCTCGCTGACCGATGAATCGGCGCTTGCCCGCACCGGCTATAGCTTCTGGCCGCAGCCTTTTTCGCTCACTGCTTATCAGATGCTGTTCAGTGGCCAATCGCTGTTCGGCGGCTATGCGGCCTCGCTGTTCATCACCATGGTGGGCACCGCGCTCTCGGTCTATTGCACGGGTTCGCTGGCCTGGGTCATCGCCCGGCGCCTGCCGCTGGTCAGCCGCCCGCTGACGATCTTTTCCTATATCCCCATGCTGTTCCATGGCGGGCTGGTGCCACTCTATCTGCTGGTGACGCAGGTATTGAGTCTTACCAATAGCTGGTTTGCCGTCATCTTGCCGATCATGATGGCGCCGTTCCTGGTCTTTGTGGCGGTCAGCTTCTTCCGCCAATTGCCCGAGGAGGTGATCGATGCCGCGCGTATCGACGGCGCAGGCGAACTGCGCATCTTCTTCCAGATCGTGCTGCCGCTATCCAAGCCCATCCTGGCCGTGCTCGCGCTGTTTTATGCAGTGACCTATTGGAACGAGTGGTTCATGCCGCTGCTGTTCCTGTCCGACCCAGACCGTTTTCCGCTGCAACTGATCCTGCAGAACCTGATCTCCAACGTCACCAACGCCGCCGCCCTGCCGGGCGCCACGGCGGCCCAGGCGGCAGCGCCGGTCTATCAGCTCCGCTTTGCCATGACCGTTTTGACCATCGGGCCGATCCTGCTCGCCTATCCGTTCGCACAACGCTTCTTCGTCAAGGGGATCACCCTGGGCGCAACCAAGGGATAGCGGCTCCTAAAACCAAGCCGCTCAGGAGGAGACTATCGAAATGGGAAACTTTCGCATCAATCGCCGACACTTCCTTGCCCTGAGCGGCGCAGCCGGCATCGGCGCCGCCATGTCTGGCGGCATGTCCCGCGCCATGGCGCAGGGACTGTCCGGCACGTCCCTGGCCGTGCTGCCCTCGCAGGCGCCCAGCAATTGGAAGGCCGTGCTGGAAAATGCCAATGCGGCGCTGCAGGCCGAGCACGGTTTCACCCTCGACGCCCAATTCATCAACTGGTCCAATTATGGCCAGCAGGCGCTGCTGAAATTCACCGCGGGCGCACAATTCGACACTGCCTTGCAGGCTCTGTGGCTCAACATGGCCCAGTTGCAGCAGGATGGGGCGCTGGCCGATCTGAGCGGCCAGCTCGATAAATGGCCCAATCTCAAGGCACAGATCGCGCCCAAGCTACTGCAATCCAACACCTGGAACGGCAAGCTCTGGGGCATTCCGCAGGTCAATAGCGCCGCCCGCGTACAGCACTTCACCATCCGCCAGGATCTGGCCGAAAAACACGGCTTCGGCGAGATCAGCGACTACGACACCCTGGAGCGCTTCTTCTACACCATCAAGGAGAAGGAAGACGGCATCACGCCCTATTCGCTGGTGTCCAACTCGCACTGGATTTATGCCGTGCCCACGCCGACGGGCATGTTCAACCAGCATTCCTGGGAGAACCCCTATACGATGCAATATCTGTTTGCCGGCTCGGGTCTGCGCTTGCTCTTCGCCAAGGATGCGGCAGCGACCGGCTCGTCCGGACCCATTCCATTCTGGGAAGACGAGGGCGTCATCGCCGCCCTGCGCAAGATCCGCCAGTATTACAATGACGGCATCGTCAATGCCGACGGCATGAATGTCGATCGAGCCACCGTCGACAGCCAATTCCAGGCCGGCCGTTTCGCCAGCAATTGGGCCATGACCGATGGCACCGCCAGCAACCAGTTGGTCAATCTGCAACGCAATATCCCCGAAGCCCGGCTCGGCCAGGTCATGCCATTCGGCAAGCCGCTGACAGCGGTCAAGCCCGTCCAGACCTTCCAGGCCGACAACATGGTCGTGGTCAATGCCAATGGCGGCGACGTGGACCGGGCCCTGGCATTGCAGGATTGGCTTTCGGTCAAGGAAAACCACGATCTCCTCGAATACGGCATTGAAGGCACGGACTGGGAAGCGGTGGGCGACGATGGCATCAACCAGCTCAGCCAATACACTTTCCCTGGCTATGCGCTGCTCTGGCGCTCGGGCCTCGAGCGCCGCTCGTCCTTCATGACAGAGTCGGAAAAGACGGTCTTCGACTGGGCCCAGAACTACGACAATTTCACCACCGACACCTTCGCCTCCTTCATCCCCGACGTGACGCCAGTACGCGAAGCGGCCGCCGCGATGAACAATGTCATCATCCAACACGCCAACCCGCTCTTCTATGGTGTGGCCGACGTCGACAGCCAACTCGACAAACTCAAAAGCGCCGCCGATGCCGCGGGACTGGATGTGCTCCAAGCCGAAATGGCAAAACAAGCCGATGCCTATTTAAAGGCGGCCGCCTGATCGCCCCCGGGCCCGCTCGCCGGGCCCGATTCTCTTTGAAAAGGGCCTGGCCTGCCCGGCAGGTATAACCATGACGATCGGGCACCAGAAAAGGAAAAGCCCAGCAAGCACTTGGCTTTGCTGGGCTTTTTTGGTTGCGGGAGCAGGATTTGAACCTGCGACCTTCAGGTTATGAGCCTGACGAGCTACCGGGCTGCTCCATCCCGCGTCAAAACGTTGATAACAATGCCGGTTGGCTTGGTCATCACGGCGACCCGGTGGTCGCGACGTGAGGCGTATATAGGGGGTGTATTCGCTCAGCTCAACCCCTAAACGGTCCGCCATGACGCTTTTTTGACACTTATACCGGTTCACCGCCTTGCCTGCCGCCGTCACCCGTTTTATCCGCTTGTTGCAGCCTCCCGTTTCCCCCCGATCATCTGGAATTTGCTCATGAAATTGAAGCCATTGGGCCGCACCGAATTGCGGGTCACCGAAATCTGCCTTGGCACCATGACCTGGGGCAGCCAGAACACGCAAGCCGAGGGCCACGCCCAGATCGACCTGGCGCTCGAAGCGGGCATCAATTTCATGGATACCGCCGAGCTCTATGCTGTGCCCGGCAGCACCCAGACATCCGGGCGCACCGAGGAAATCATCGGCAATTGGTTTGCCCAAAGCGGCAAGCGCGACCAGTGGATACTGGCCTCCAAGATCGGTGGCGGCGGTAGCAGCCATATTCGCAACGGCGCCCGTGCCGACGGCGCTTCGATTCGCATCGCGCTCGAACAGAGCCTGAAGCGCCTCAAGACCGACCGCATCGAGCTTTACCAGGTCCATTGGGCCTCACGCGGCAGCTATAATTTCGACGGCTCCTGGACCTATGCGCCCCATAGGCAGGACACAGCCGATGTGCTCGACAATATCGGGGACATGCTCGAAACCCTGGGCGCGCTGGTCAAGGAGGGCAAGATCGCCCATGCCGGCGTCTCCAACGAAACCACCTGGGGCATCAGCCAATGGCTGGCCATTGCCGCGGCCCGCAACCTGCCGCGCCTGGTCTCGGTGCAGAACGAATACAACCTGCTGCGCCGTCATTTCGATCTCGACCTGGCTGAACTCAGCCACCATGAACAGGTGGGGCTGCTGGCCTATTCCCCGCTCGCCGGCGGCCTGCTGACCGGCAAATATTTCGATGGCGCCATTCCTGCCGGCAGCCGCGCCGACTATCAGAAGGGCTTCTGGCGCCTCAATGCCTATTCGGAGGCCGCGGCCAAGGACTATGTCGCCCTGGCCCGGGAGCACGGCCTCGATCCCGCGCAAATGGCCATCGCCTTCGCCCTCACCCGTCCTTTCATGACCTCGGTGATTGTCGGCGCCACCAGCACGGCCCAATTGGCCAATGCCATCGGCGCCGCCAAGCTCACCCTCTCGCCCGAAGTTCTGACCGCGATCGAGGCGATCCACCGCCGCTGGCCGCGCACGATCTAGGGCTCAAGGGCGACGGTTGATGCCGTCGCCTTTTTTCACGGCCGCGCTATAAGTGAAGCAAACCACTCGGGGGGCATGACCTTGTCGATCACGCTGATCTCCACCATCCTGCCGCTGATCTGCTACTTCGCCTATAACATCATCGTGCCCTGGATCGAGCGGCGGCGGCCCTCGCTCTCGGTGATCATGAACATGCAGCGCCGGCGCTGGGTCGCCAATGCCGCCAAGCGCGAAACCCCGTTCGACGCCATTCTGTCGGGCAATATCATGCAGTCGGTCAGTTTCCTCGCCTCCACCGCCGTGCTGATGGTGCTGGCGGTGTTCGCCGTGTTCGGGCAATTGCCGACATTGATGGCAGCGCTCGATTCCCTGTCGCTGGACCGTGCCTATTCGGTCAGCGATGTGGAAATCCATCTCGTGGTCATGCTGGCGCTGTTCGTGCTGGCGTTTTTTGCTTTCACCCTGTCGCTGCGCCAGTTCAACCATTTCTGCATCATGCTGGGCGCGCTCGACCACAATGTGGAGACGCCCGAAGACGAAATCGAGGCCATTGCCCGCATGAATGCGCTGGGCGCCAAGAATTTCAACAGCGGCATCCGTGCCTATTATTTCTCGGTAGCGACGGTGGCCTGGTTCGCTTCCGAATGGCTGGCCATCGCCACGTGCCTCGCCACCATATTCATCCTGGCCCACCGCGAATTCTTCTCGACCGCGCATCGCACTGCGGCTCTTGCCGCGGTCATCGCCGCCCGCCGCCAGCAAAAGGCCGATAGCTGAGCCCCGTTTCCAGCAAATGTGTTCGGCGATATTAATTTCTGACATTGACAATCATGAATGCTGGACGCTTTATGCCGCCCAGCAAGCTCCACCCTGACAAGCCGGCACAAATGCTCGTCTGCCAATGCAACATGATCACGTCCAAGGAAATCGAGGACATCGTTCTCGACCTTCTCAAGGCCGACCCGTGGCAATTGGTGGTTCCGGCCAAGGTCTATAACGAACTCAACCGCCGCGCCAAATGCAGCGGTTGCGTGCCGAATGTGGTGGACATTATTGTTCGCGTCACCGAAAACTACCACTCGCAGCAAGCCCATCCGCCTGCCGATCTGATCCACATTCAGACCGGGCTGGAGAAGCTCAAGAAACAGCAGAGTGGAGTACGTCGTGAAAGGCGAAGCACAAGTCATCGAGCGGCTTAACGAGGCCCTCTTTCTCGAACTCGGCGCGGTGAACCAGTATTGGGTGCACTTCCGTCTCCTGGACGACTGGGGCTATAAGAAGCTCGCCGCCAAGGAACGCGCTGAATCAATTGAGGAAATGCATCACGCCGATCGCCTGATCGAGCGCATCATCTTTCTCGAAGGCCATCCGAACCTGCAGCGCGTCGCGCCCCTGCGAATCGGCCAGACCATCAAGGAAGTGCTCGAAGCCGACCTTGCTGGCGAATACGATGCCCGTGCCGCTTATAAGGCCAGCCGCGAGCTGTGCGAAAGCCTGGGCGACTATGTTTCCAAAAACCTGTTCGAGGCCCTGCTGACCGACGAGGAAGGTCACATCGACTTCCTTGAAACCCAGCTCGAGCTGCTCTCCAAGATCGGCGAAGAAAAATACGGCCAGCTCAATTCCGCTTCCGCCGACGAAGCCGAATAAGCTTTTTGCCTATTTTCTATGGACCGCCCGGCTATCCCCTGGGCGGTCTTTTTACGTGAGGACCACATATGACCTGGCACACCGGCCGCCTCATCGACCACGTCCATCTGCGCGCCAGGAATTTTGCCGCCACGCGCTATTTCTACGAAAAAGTGCTGGCCGTGCTTGGCCACAGAATCGAGCAATCGGGCAAGAACTGGTTCCAGGTCGACGAGCTGTTCGTCGATGCCGCCGATGCCCGGACCGCTCCCACGCGCATTCATCTGGCCTTTCAGGCCAAGGACCGCGCCATGGTGGACGCTTTTTATAAAGCCGCCCTCGCCGCCGGCGGCAGCGACAATGGCGCGCCGGGCGAGCGGCACTACCATCCCGGCTATTACGGCGCCTTCGTACTCGACCCCGATGGCAACAATATCGAGGCGGTGTTCCACGGCCCGGTACGGCGCTCGGCCGAGTCAGTCAGGTTCGATCCCGCCTGATCAATCGGGCCATGGCACCACGGTCAGTTCAGGCCAGATGCCCTTGTTGCGCTCGGCCTTGGCGTGATGGGTCTTGCGGTTGTCCAGCGCAGTATTCGGCACAATGCGGAACGAGAACATGTCATCGAGCCCGAACGGCGCGAAGATGCTGATCGCATCGTCATCCTCGAGCCGCGCCGAGACCGCATGGGTCTTGGAGGCGAAATAGTCCATCATCTCGGCGCTGCTGCGCAATTGCGGATAGGGCGTGCCGAATTTCTGCGGGAACCACAAATGCACCCGCGCCTGGTTGCGCACCTCGACCGGCAGCGGCAGATCGCCGAACACTTCCGCTGCGCGGCGGATCACGCGGTCCTCGGCTTCATAGGAGAGGTCGCTATCGTCGAAATAAACGACATCGGCATCCTTGATGCCGGTCAGCGGCGGCCTTCCGGTCAGCTTGTTCCACACTGAATTATAGATCGCGCCGGACCCCAGCAGCGGGTCGGGCAAGGCCATGTCGCGCAGCCGTTGGAGAATAGTCATCAGCACCGGCTGCCGCCGGATGATGGCCTTGACGGTCTCGACCTGAACCTGGTGGCTGGCGCCGGAAAATCGCAAATGATCGCTCATGCGAGCAAGCTAGCGCGATTCTCCGGCGCTGTGCCTATTTCTGGATCGGCTGGAACATGGCATCCATCTGCTGGATGATCTGGTCCATCGGCGCGATCGATTCCGGCAATTGCTCGGGCGGCTCCGGCGCCACCGCGACATAGGGCACCCCGCTTGGGAAAGCCCCGAACATCTGGAAAAAACTCACCATGTCGTCCAGCACCGGCATGCGCCAACGCCACATCGCCCCCATGGCAATCACCGGCTCCATATGGCCGAAGCCATTGTAATATTTGGTGGTGACCCAGATACCGCTATCCTTGAGTTTCTGGGCGAAACGCTCGGTATTCTGCATCCGCACGATGGGGTCGGTGGTGCCCGTCGCCAGATACATGGGCGGGGTATCGGAAGTGACCAGATTAATCGGCTGAGTGCCCTGCGGATTGGGCGCATCGCCAAATGCATCGCGCACTTCGCCATATTCAAACGGGTAGAAATCATAGGGCCCCGACAGGGCCGCGACGCCCAGGATCGACAGCGTCACGCCATATTCGCGCAGGAAAGACGGGTCGAGCGCCAGCATTACCGCATTATAGGCGCCGGCCGAATGCCCGGCCAGGAACACCCGATTGGGGTCGCCACCATATTGGGCGATATTGTCCTGCACCCAGCGTAGGCCATTGGCATTGTCTTCTAGAAACTCGGGATAGCGCACTTCGGGCACCAGCCGGTAATCGGCGATGACGGTGACAAAACCCCGCGCCGCCAGGGCCCGGCCGACGAACTGATAGTCGCTGCGCTCGCCCCGGTTCCAGCCGCCGCCATAGATGAAATAAACCACCGGCGCCGGCGCGCCGCGCTGCTCAGGAGCGTAAACGTCCAGCTTGTGGCGGGGGCCATCGGCATAGGCGATGCCGTCGCCAACCTTGGATGTGCCGGCATCCATGGCCGCTGGCAGGTTGAACGGATCGAGCAGCGACAGCGCCATGCTGGGCGCCGGGTGGATCGCGATCAACACCATCAGCGCCATCAGGATCGGGCGCAGCAGCAAGGGATTTCGGGTCATGACCATCTTGGTTTTCAGCGGAGAATGAGGGTGCCTAGCGCCCAATGCGGAGGATTTTATGGCCATCCGGAATGGGCGAGGGCAGGAGTCTCAATGGTCCGAGACGCGCCTGCCCTCTACTTAAGCGCCGACAAATCTGGGCGCAATTGGTTAACGATAGGTTAACGGCGACACGAGGACCAATCGACTTTCAGCTCAGGCTGAGCCGAATGGTGGTTTGCGAGAACCGGACCGGAGCGTACTTTTGGATACGTGAGCACCGGAAGCGCAGAAAATTGCCATTTGCAGGCCAGCATCAGCTGAAGGGTGGTTGGTCCTAACGTTTGAGCATATCCAGCAGCCGCCCGGACACATGTCCGTCAGCGACTACGCCTGCGCGGTTTTGAAAGGCCATCACCGCCGCCCGCGTCTTCGGGCCGATCACCCCATCGGGCGAACCGACATCATAGCCGGCCCGCGCCAGCAGCGATTGCACCTGGGCGCGCTGATCCTTGCTCAGCGCATAATCGCCCGATGGCCAGGGCGCAGCGAACTGCCCGCCCCCGATGATCCGGTCGGCCAGGTGCCCGACGGCCAGAGCATAGCTATCGGAATTGTTATAGCGCTTGATCACATCAAAATTGTGCAGCAGCAGGAAGGATGGCCCCGCTGCTCCGGCCGGCATATAGATCCGCGCCACATCGCTCTGCCGCGGGAATGGCTTGCCCGAAACCCGGGTAATGCCCATGGCCTGCCATTGGCTGAGCGGCGCCCGCTCCAATTGCCGTGCGGCGGCAAAATTGAAGCCGGCGGGCAGCTTGATTTCATAACCCCAGGTCTCGCCCGGCCGCCAGCCGAAGCTCTTGAGATAATTGGCGGTCGAACCGAGCGCATCGGGCACCGAGTTCCAGATATCCTTCCTGCCGTCGCCATTATAATCGACCGCATAGGCCATGAAGCTCGATGGCATGAACTGGGTATGCCCCATGGCGCCGGCCCAAGAGCCCACCATGTTAGCGGGGCTTACATTGCCATCCGAAATAATGCGCAAGGCGGTCAGCAGCTCGCGCTTGAAGAAGTCGGCGCGATAGCCGCCCTCGACCAAGGTGGCGAGCGCATGGATGGTGTTCTCGCCGCCCATAAAGCCGCCGAAATTGGTTTCCATGCCCCAGATGGCCAATACGATTTCCGGCTGCACGCCATAGCGCTGCTGCGCGCCGGTCAGGGTCTGGTTCCATTCGCTGCGCATGGCCCGGCCCTTGCCGGCCTGGGCATCGGTGACGCGGCGATCGACATATTGCTGCACGGTCTGGGAAAATTCCGGCTGCTTGCGCGTCAGCTCCATGATTTTCGGCGAAAAACTATACCCGGCAAAGGCCGCGTCAAAAGCTGTGCGGCTCACCCCCTGCGCCTGCGCATCGGGCCACAGCCGCCGCACGAAATCGGCGCTATTGGCAAAGGCCGGCACAATAGAGCCAAACGCCAACAGCGCGGTCAGAGCCAGCATGGGCAGGCGGCGGAAAAAGGCAATCTTCTTGCCGGATGGGTGCATGGCGGGCCTCGTGATACGCTAACTTCAGTCACGGTGGCGGATCGATAGGCTCCGCCCGCGCGTCAAGTGTGCCGCACAGGACGCGTATCACTATTTTAACCGATCAAATTAAGATCGGCTTAAGGCTAAAGCCCGAGGCGATCACACTTGCGTGCCGCTGCGATCACGGTTGCGTGGCGGCCTCGTCATCCAGCGGCGGCAGGATTTGCGGCCGGTCCACCGTCCGATAGGTGACGATCTGGGAGGGGCTGCGAATATCGCGCTCGGCCAGCATGCGCTTGACGGTTTCGCTATAGAGCCGGCCAATGCCCCATTGCTTGCCGGCCATGGTCTTGATGCGCGCCCGCACTTTCATCGCCCCGCCGGTCAGCGACACCAGGCCCTGCAGATCCAGATCATCGATCACCATGTCGCGGTGTTCCGACTGCATGGCCACCACGAACGCATCGCGCAGCACCTGCTTGACCGCCTCGATATCGCTGTCATAGGCGACGTCGAATTCGGCGACATAGAAGGAATAGCCGCGCACCATATTGGAGACCTGATCCACCGAGGAGAACGGGATCAGATGCACCGTGCCGGTCATGTCGCGAATGGTCACCGAGCGGATGGTGAGCTTTTCGACCACGCCGGATTTGCCGGCGGCCTCCACCACATCGCCCTCGTTCATGACATTCTCGAACTGGATGAAAATGCCGGTAATGATGTCCTGCACCAGCTTTTGCGCACCAAACCCGATGGCCAGACCAATCACCCCGGCCCCGGCCAGGAGCGGGGCGATGTTGACCCCGATCTGGGCAAGCGCCAGCATCAGCCCGAACACCACCAAAGCAATGGTGAAGGCATTCTTGAACAGGTTGAGCAGCGTCTTTTCGCGCGGCGTTGGCGCCTTGCCCACCGTGGTATTGAGCCGATATTCCACCCAGGACGCGACCACGACATAAAGCACCACGCAGACCAGCACGATCAGCGCGGCCGACACGATCGAGCCGGCGATCTGCTGGCCCTGTTCGCTGCCGATCCAGCCCAGGAAATCGAACAGCGACCACGCCTGCAGAATGGCCGCCACCACCCCGGCAATCACTACCCAGCGAACCACCTGCATGACGCGGGGCACAAAGGCATGCAGCCGCGCTTCAAGCAGCGGCAGTCGCGCCTTGATATCCCCCGGCAGGCGCAGGCCGACGCCGACAAAGCGGCCGACAAAACCCACAATCACCGCGCCGATGACGATGGCGATGAGCGACTGGATGGTGGCCGCGATCATGAAGGGCAGCGCCCGTTCGGGATTGGCAAACCAGACCACGAGCAACGCAAGCAGATAGCCGATCGCCACCAGGTGCCAGAACTGGCCGACCAGCATGAACAACTGGCCCAGCCCATCCTTCTCGCGCTTTTGCGCCAGCTCATTGAGCCAGTGCCGCACATCGAGTTTGTTCTGCAAGACGATGATGATGCCGATGACCACAGCCGTCACCATGACCAAAGCCTGCACCGCACTCGCCGCGCCCAGCGACAGATTGGCGGCGATCACCGGCGAAACGAACATGAAGGTATAGCCGACCAGCGAAATGACCCGCGCCAGCCAGAATGACCAATAGGCCGCATTGCTGTCCGACACCGGCAGCAGGCGCAAAGCCGTGTGACGCGGCACCAGAATGGCCCGCACCACCAGCTTGCTCATTTCCACCACGAGGAAGGCATTGAGCAGCAGCGATTGGTTGATCCCCATTCGCCCCGCATTGCCGCCAATGACGCTGAGCGCCAGCACATAGCCAATTGCCCAGGCCAGCACCACCGAGCCGCCATCGATGGCCGCGGCACCCACGGCACCCAGCAGCCGCACATACCAGGCGCGATTGGCGACGCGGCCGGCAATCATGCCCTGCAGCCACACCACCAGCAGCCGCAGCACGAGGAAACTGCCGAACAAGCCGAGACCGACCAGCAATACGCCAACGGCGATGTCGCGCAACGCATTCAGATCGCCATTGGCGGCGCCACTAAAGCCCTGTTGCAGATCGGAAAACACTTGACCGACCGCCGCAAAAGTCGCCGACGCACCCTCCGCCACGCTGCGGGTATATTCGGCCAATTGCCGGGCAATGCTCAGATCCGCTGGCGCCTCGGCCGGCACCGCCGGCTCGGCACTGGCCGATTGCTGCAACCGCTCGATCAGCGCCGCCCGGCTTTGATCATTCTCGATGATCTTGATCAGCGTATCGATATCGGCATCGCTGGCACTGGCCGGCGCGGCAGCCGGCGCCGCCTGCTGAGCGAAGGCGGGCATGCCCAAGGCAAATAGGGCCACGATGACGAGAATAAAGCGCATGGGGCAATAAGGTCCGATTGAAATTCAGGATCTGGGTCCAGCATGGCGCTGGTTGTCAGCCGGTCAAGCCTAGGCTGCGAATAAGCCCAGATTTTGCTCTGGTGCGCGCTTTGAGGACGGCAATAGCTCAAATACTCCGCTGCAGACGCGTCACGGAATACCCCTCGACGACAATATCGTCGCCGACCCGGCTGAACCCCGCATCGCGATAAATGGCAATGAGCTTGGCCCGCGGCGCGCAGTCGAGCCGCAGATAGTGCCGGCCCGCCTGCCTGGCCTGATCGGCGGCCCAATCAAGCATCAGCCGCGACAGCCCTAGGCCGGCGAATGGCCGCGCTATCGCCAGCTTGTGAATATAAAGCGCCTCACCGGCCGGATCCTCCGGCCAGAATATGTCGTCCCGGCCTTGTAGATACATAATGGCCGCGGCCGTCCCATCGGCCTCCAGCACCACGGCTTCCTCCGCCTCGATCCTGGCAACGACACCGGACAGGCTGAAGCTTGAGGCCGACCACAGCTTGCCGGGTCCCGCCGTTTCCAGCCACAAGGCTACCGATTGCAAGATTTCCAGGATCGCGTCGGCATCGGCTTTTACAGCCTTGCGAATTTCCACATGCGGCACGGGGCATCCTTTGGTGTCTCGACAATGCCCAGGCGAGCGGCCTTTGATGGCTGCATTCCCCGGTGGTTTCCCACCTTGATCGCCAGTAGCGCAGCTTCTGCATTATGGCTGCGGCT
>UCAU01000088.1 GCA_900470445.1 Hyphomicrobiales bacterium
CCATCTCCCCCTTCCGCCCCCGCCGCTGGCGCGGCGCCATCCTGGGCAACCGGGCCGAAGTCAAGTTCATCACCCGCGAAGCCGCCAAGCGGCCGGTGAGCGCCGTCGCCGACAATGTGGAATTCCAGAACGTCCTCGAAGTCACCATCCGCGAAGATCGCGACAGCGGCGTCACCCTGCTCTTCGATCCTGGCACCAGCCTCGAAGAACGCGTACTGAGCGAACAGTTCCGGTACTAGCGAGGGCACGAGGACCAGTCGATATTCAGCTCAGGCTGAGCCGAAAGTGACGGTTTTCGAGAACCGGAGCGCAGCGTGCATCAGTACGTGAGCACCGGAAGCGGAGAAAACTGGCACTTGCAGGCCAGCATCAGCTGAATTGGTCCTAAGCAGCCGGCAAAGCCGCCTGCTCAGCCCAATCCAGCGCTACTATGCGCCGTTCGCCCGCTTCCTGCGCAAAAGCCGACATGACGCCCTCTGCCGCCTTGCGGGCCAAAGCCACGTTCTGCTCGCTGAGATAGGCAAACGCCTCTTCCAGTTCCTCGGGAATGACCCCGCCATATTCGGCAATCAGCCCCTCGGTTAGCGCCGATACCACCAGATGCCGCGCCGCCGCATCATCGGCCAGGTCCGTCGCCCGGGCATGCCCGATCAGCCTTACGATCAAGTCCCGCATTGCCGGCCCCATGCCGCAGCGCACCAGCAGCGCATTGATCGTTCCCCGGCTCCCCGCCTCGAGCACGCTAAACACCTTGTCGCGCGGCGATTGGCTGAGTTCGGCCACGCAATTGGCAAAGAACATCACATGCCCCGTGACCATGGCATGCAGTAGCACGCGCATATTGAGCCGGTCGCTGGCGATCAGCTCGGCGGCATAGCCGGTCCCCGGGTTGATCGCCTCGCGCTCGCCAATGGCCGAAATCGCCGTATCCACGCTATCGCGCAGCAACCGATTGAGGCGCTCGGGCGCCACCGCCCCCTTGACGATCCGGGCGCCACGCATGGCCTCCATAGCCTGCTGCACCAGCAATAGCCGCGCCCCCGCCGGCAGGTCCTGCCGCCGCAGCAAGGCGCCGCGCATCTGCGCATCCGCACCACGATCGGCCACCAGCCGGTCAAGGCACGCCGCGCCAATCGATAAATCCGTCCGCGCCAGCAATTTCAGTGTCATCTGCCGATGCTCGCGGCCGATCAATGCATCGACCAGCCGGGCGCTGAGCTTTTGCCGCTGGCTGATAGCGATCAGCAGGTCCGCCTCCCCCTGGCGTACCACCGGCATCATGTCCGCATCGATCAGCACCGGCGAATATTGCAGCACGGCCCGGGCAATCACCCCGCTATCGTGCAGCAACGCCATGATGATCGGGCGCGGCGCCTCGGCCGAATGCAGCAGACCATAGGCCAGCGCAGCACGCACCTTGACGGAGGGGTCTTCGAGAAACCGGAACAGCACGGCATAAAGCGCGGCATGCTCATCGGCAGGACCATGGTGATTGAGATAAGCGCTCGCCGCCATATAGGCCGCCTGCCCGCGCTCTTCGCTATCGGGCGACTGCGCCAGCCAGAGGAACTCGTTATACTCAACCATGCCACACCCCGGAGCAACTAAGGGCAAGATTAAGCGGCAAGTTTTAAGGAACGGTTCACCATAAAAATTTACGCACGTTCAGCAGTCGCAAGAACGGCTTTTGGCAGTCAGAGCATGCTGGAGGCCAGGTCGAACAGGCTGATCGCGCCATATCCTGCGGCTACAACAATCAACCAGGCGGCAATTGCCATCCCGGTGAGCATCCAGCCTCGTGGTATTCCGCGCCCTGCTTCGACTTCCCCCCGAGTAGTCGATCTGGCCATCTTTCAATCCATCGGTTCGCTAGCGCCCGAATTGTTTTTAGAATCGCTCAGCTAGAGCAGATTCATCCCAACGGGTTTACAGTTCAATCAGTCTCACTCCCAATGACTGATAAATTCTAAATGCTCGGACCAAAGCTCCGTTCCGCTATCACAGGTGGAGAGCTACCATTCGGTTCCCTCCCCTTTGTGGGGAGGGAACCGAATGGTGGGGTGCTGCGGCCACCAAACGCTCAGTGCTTATGGGTATCTCAACACCCCACCCTCAATCCCCCACAAGGGCAGACCAAGGCTCGCCTATCGTCCCCTACCGCGCATAAAGCTGCGTGAAGAACGCGGCCCCTTCCTCCGGCAAATTCAGCGGCGACTTCGCCGCCCCCTCAGCCTCGGTGCGGAACAATCCCGTAAACGACATGTTCTCCGGCGAGAACCGCGAGGCAACAACCGGCGCGTCCGGCTTAGTCCCACTCATCTGCTGCGCGGTAAATGTCGCCGCCGGCTGGCTACCGTCATGCTTGGCCACCAGCGATTGATAGACCTCACGGATCGTCCGCGCTCTTCCATCGCTGTAAAAGATCGCCTTGTTGGCCGCCGCCTGCTTGGGAAACAACTGCGCCGCGATCTGATCCGGGTTTTGCAGCCCGGCCGTGAACATGCGTTCCGCCCCCTGCGCCCCCAGAAAATGCGCAATATACAGTTCGCCCGCGCTCGGCATCCGCCCGAACCGAGCGCTCAGATAATCGCCATTGCTCTTGGTGAAAGCCGCCGCCAGATCCGCCGCCATTTGCGGATCTTCGCGCAGCTTGAGAATGGCCGCCTTCTGCGCCGGGTCGCGCACGGTGTAGTCCCCGTTCGCGTTCACTTCGATGGCATTGGCATATTGGCCATAGCCCAGCCGCGGCCCCTCTTGCTTGAGCACCTGCAGCCAGGTCGATCCAAGAAACTGGAAAAGCCCGACCGCCGAAGAGGTCTGCGCCTTGGCCTGCGGGTTGAGGCTGCTTTCGCGCATGGCGGTCTGCAGCAGATAGTCGAAATCCACCCCATTCCTGTCGCCCGCAGCGGTCAGGACATAGGCCAGGCTTTGCGGCACTGAAATGGGTTGCACGCCCATCCAAAACTCACCCGGGGAATCGCTCGCGTTTAGAAAGCGCTAATTCAGGTTAATGTCGCGTTAACTATTATTGACCCGACCAATAGGTCACAACATCGTCAAGCACCGGCCGCGGGCGATCTTCGATCCGCGTCGTGGGCGTGCCGATATGCACAAATCCGACAAACCGCTCGCCTGGCCTCGCCCCCAGCGCCTGCGCGGCCTCGGCGTCATAGGCATACCACCGGGTCACCCAATGCGCTGCATAGCCCAGCGCATTGGCCGCATGCACCAGGTTGAATGCCACATTGCCGGCCGAGATCAACTGCTCGAATTCGGGAATCTTGGGATGCTCTGCCGCCGTCGAAATCACGCCGATGGTCAGAGGCGCCGGCAGAAAGCGCTGCCGCTCCACATCCAGTTCAGCGTCAGTAAGGGCAGGATTCTTGGTCTTAGCGATATCGGCCAGCACGGTCCCTGCCCGCCGCCGCTCATCGCCCACGAACAGCACCAGCCGCCATGGCGCCAGCTTGCCATGGTCGGGCACGCGCGTACCGATGGTCAGCAGCGTTTTGAGTTCGTCCGCACTCGGCCCCGGCTCGACCAGAAAGGCCGGGCCGACCGAACGGCGCGTCAGCAGGTAGTCAACAAGGGCGGCATTGGCAGGCATGTTCATCTCCTGATCGTGCCGGAGCAATACAAGTCGCAGCCCGTCGCGGCCAGCCCATTCACATAAAATCGCTTGGCGCAGAGCCTCGCCGGTTCCCAATTGCACTGGGCTGTGACACAGCTTCTCCCCAATCGCTGCCTATCACGGCCCGATTGCGAGTCGGTGGCAGCGCACTAAGTTACGCCGCCTTGCTGACCGCTGCTGGGGTATTCGATATGCGTTTTGGGCCATTGATGGCGATCCTGCTGGGTGTTTTCGCATTGGCGCAGCCAATTGTGCCGCTCGCCATCGCACCGGCATTCGCTCAGGACGCCGAAATACCGCCCATGCCGCGACCACGGCCGGATCGCGACGGCCGCCCGGCCATCACGCCGCCCGAGGTTTCGCCCGATAATCCCGCCACCGAAGCCATCACGGCCGTCACCTCGGCCCCCCAGCCGGTGACCCTCACCGCGCTCATCACGCCCGACAGCGCCCCCATCACCGAGGGGCTGGTTTGGCGCATTTTCGATGCGACACCTGCCGCCAATGGCGAAATCGCCATGGCTGCCAAATCCGAGGATGGCACCGCCAGGCTCTCACTACCGCCCGGCGAATATCTCGTGCACATCGCCTATGGACGCGCCCAGATCAGCGACACGCTCACCGTCAACCCCGGCGACAATCAGAAAACCTACATCCTGGAAGCCGGCGCCCTGCGCCTCAACGCGGCTGTCACCGGCGACATTCCCATTCCGCCCGATCTGCTGAGCTTTGAAATCTTCACCTCCGGCGACGAAGCCACCCGCACCCCGGTCGCGCAAGGCGTGCAGCCCAATGAAATCGTCACGATCAATTCGGGCACCTACCACGTGGTCTCCCATTTCGGCGCCATCAATGCCGTGGTGCGCGCCGACCTGCAGGTCGAGCCGGGCCAATTAACCGACGCCACGCTCTATCACCTGGCGAGCCAGGTCTCGTTCAAGCTGGTATCCGAAGCCGGCGGCGAGGCCATCGCCGATGTCGACTGGACCATCAAGACCAGCGACGGCGCCACCATCTTCACCGAGCTGGGCGCCTTCCCCACCACCGTGCTCGCCGAGGGCACCTATCTCGTCCTCGCCAAGCAGGGCGACCAGGTGTTCAACCGCGAATTCGAGGTCAAACCCGGCCCGCCGCAGGATATCGAAGTGCTGACGACGGCGTTCTGATTCTATTCGGCCGCCGTGGTCAGCCCCACATGGGCGCCTGAATCCTCGGGTCGGCCAATGCTGCTATAGGCAAAACCAGCAGCTTCCACCTCGTGGCGGCGATAGACGTTTCGCAGATCGACCAGCACCGGGCTAACCATTGCTGCCTTGACGCGCGCCAGATCGAGCGAGCGGAACGCATTCCATTCGGTGACCAGCGCCACGCAATGCGCCCCCGCCACCGCGTCATAGGCATCGCTGCAATATTCGACGCCATCGATCACCGAGCGGGCCATTTCCATGCCCTCCGGGTCAAAGGCGCGAATGCTCGCGCCCGCGTCCTTGAGCGTCTGGATGATGGCGATGGACGGCGCATCACGCATGTCATCGGTATTCGGCTTGAATGTCAGCCCCAATATGGCGACCGTCTTGCCCCGCACGTCACCATGCAGCGCCGCAATCACCTTGCGCCCCATGGCTCGCTTGCGCTGGTCGTTGACCGCCACGGTGGTTTCCACCAGCCGCATCGGCGCGCCATAGTCCTGACCGGTCTTGGCCAGTGCCAGCGTGTCCTTGGGAAAGCACGAGCCGCCATAGCCTGGCCCGGCATTGAGGAATTTCGAGCCGATCCGGTTGTCGGCACCGATGCCCCGCGCCACTTCCTGCACATCCGCCCCGGTCTTTTCGCATAGGTCGGCAATCTCGTTGATGAAGGTGATCTTCATCGCCAGAAACGCATTGCCCGCATATTTGATCAGTTCGGCCGTGCGCCGGCCGGTAAACATCATCGGCGCCTGATTGAGATAGAGCGGGCGGTAAACCTCGGTCATCACCGGACGCGCCCGCTCGTCTTCCAGCCCGACCACGATCCGGTCCGGCCGCTTGAAATCCTCGATCGCCGCCCCTTCCCGCAGGAATTCGGGGTTGGAAACCACCACGATATCGGCATCCGGACGCGTTTCCCGCATGATCCGCTCAACTTCGTCGCCAGTGCCCACCGGTACGGTCGATTTGGTGACCACCACGGTAAATCCCTGCGCCGCCTTGGCGATTTCCCGCGCGGCGGCGTAAACATAGCTCAAGTCGGCATGTCCGTCGCCGCGCCGCGACGGCGTTCCCACCGCCACGAACACCACATCGGCCGCCGCCACCGCCGGCGCCAATTGCGTGGTAAATTGCAGCCGTCCGGCCGAGGCATTGGTTGCAACCAGCGCATCCAGGCCCGGCTCGAAAATCGGGATGATCCCCTGCTCCAGCGCGGCGATCTTTTGCTCGTTCAGATCGACGCAAACCACGTCATGGCCGAAATCGGCAAAGCAGGCGCCACTCACCAACCCGACATAGCCCGAGCCGATCATTGCGATGCGCATTGTTCAAACACCTTCAAGACGATAGTGCGCCAAAGACAGAAATTGACTTTGACACGACATGTTTTACCGCATGGTGACAAGACTAATGCAAGTCACGATGCAAATAAATCGGTCTTGTGTTCTATGGTGAAGCGCGGCGGGTTCAGGCCCGGTTCAGATCAAGCCGAGCAATCTGGCGGCGAACCAGCCGGCACCCAATAGCAGCGCCCATGCCGCCAGGGCGCAAGCCAGGATGATATAGGCCCGGTTACGCAGCACTGGAATAGTGCTCCGCCTGATCCCGGCTTCGCCCAGCCGGATGGAAACTGATCGTGGGTATGGTACGGCCCGTGTTGGCGCGTTTCCCGGATTGGCCATGCCGCAGCCTCCAAGTTTTTCATTTACGGCTCAGGTAAATATGGCTTATTGGCAATAAAATGACCTGATCAGGGCAGTGCAAAACCCATAAACTGATCATCTCTACTCGGAATTTACGCAAATCAGCTGATTTTTCGGTGCGTTAAGTCGAATAATTCAATCAACTTCCCCGCTGGCCAATTGTGGCGGGAAGCAGGAAAATAGATCTATTCTCACGCGGGGATGCATGAGCCGGGTAGTCTTCA
Source organism: Hyphomicrobiales bacterium (assembly GCA_900470445.1). Classification (GTDB taxonomy): domain Bacteria; phylum Pseudomonadota; class Alphaproteobacteria; order Rhizobiales; family Devosiaceae; genus Devosia. Next base: position 6,749 of record UCAU01000088.1, read on the forward strand.
TCATCAATTCCCTCACCGGTGGCGGCGCGGAGCGCATCATGGCGCGTTTGCTGTCGCACTCGGCCCAGGCCTCGGGCGGGCGCGAACTCCACCTGGTCCTGCTCGATGATGAGCCTTCGGCCTATCCCGTCCCCACCAATGTCACCCTGCATCAGCTCGATACCAAGGGCTCCATGCCCGGCGGCCTTGCCGAGCTCTGGCGCGTAATCGGGGAGATCAAGCCTGACATCTGCGTGAGCTTTCTCACCCGCTCGAACCTGCTGGCCATCCTGATCTGCCGCCTCAAGGGCATCCGCTGCGTCATCAGCGAGCGGGTCAACACCTCCAGCCATCATCCCAAATCCTTCAGCGGTTATCTGGCGCGGGTATTGACCTGGCTGGGCTATCGCCATGCCAACAACGTCATCGCCGTCTCGGCCGGCATTGCCCAGGACCTGAGCGACAATTACGGCGTTCCGCCCGCCCAGATCGCGGTCATTCCCAATCCTGTCGATGGCGACTTCATCCGCCAGCGCGGCGCCGACCCACTTCCGCTCGATTATGCCCGCCCGCTCATCGTCGGCATGGGCCGGCTGGTGCCCAACAAGAATTTTGCGTTGCTGATCGATGCCTTCGCCCGCTGGGGCGGCTCGGGCAGCCTGGTCATTCTAGGTGAAGGCCCGCTCAAGCAGGCGCTGGAAACCCAGATTGCTGACCTCGGCCTCACCGGCAAGGTGTTCCTGCCCGGCTTTGCCAACAATCCCTTCGCCTTGATCAAGGCGGCCGATTGCTATGTCCTGCCCTCTAATGGCGAGGGCTTTCCCAATGGGCTGGTCGAAGCCATGTGCCTAGGCACACCGGTCATCTCGACCAATTGCCATTCCGGGCCAGCCGAAATCCTCGATGACCGCAGCTATTTCGAGGTCGGCGACGTGACCGATTGCAAGTATGGCATTCTGGTTCCCACCAACGAGCCCGATGCCCTGGCGCGAGCGCTCGCCACTGCCCTGGCGCCCGGCCAATACGACGTGTTGCAGAGAAAATCCCTGGCCGGCGCGGCGCGATACGATCTCAACGCCACCATCGCCACCTATTGGCGTGCTATTGCAGGCGCAAAATAGCCTCTGAGCGGTCAAAGCTGGCCGACGCCGAGCGATAGGCATTCAGCGTCTGCTCGGCAACCGAGGACCAATCATAGCTCCGCAGCGCCGCCGACCAGTCGTGAAACGGTAGGTCCACGCCCTTGTAATGGTCGAGCGTCTCGCTCAGCCGCGCCGACAGATCCGTCACCGAAGTCACCGCGTGGTAACAAGCCTGCGGCAGTCGCAGATCCAGGTTTGGCGCAATGTCGCTCAACACGATCGGCCGGTTCATGCACATCGCCTCGAGCGCCGCGATCGGCATTCCTTCGTGGCTCGACGGCAATGCAAACACTCCCGCCCCGCCGATCAATTGCGCCAATACGTCGCCACTCTGGAACCCCGTCATCACCACGCCGGGCGTAGCCGCTGCGGCCTTCTCCAGGGCCACCGAATATTCGCTGGCATGATCTGCCCCGCCCACCAGCGCGAGCTTGATGTCGTCCCGCCCCATGGCCCGATAGGCCTCGATCAGGTCCATCTGCCGCTTCTCCGGCACCAGCCGGCCGACATTGACGATATATTTGCCGGCCTCCAGCCCGAACGCCGCCAGCCCGTCAAAAACATCCGGCGCCGGCGGCATACGCACGGCATTGGGAATATACTGGAACGGCCGCGGATAGATCGCGCTGAGCTTGGCCGACAGGCTGCTCGATACGCAAATCCGTGCATTGGCGAAATGGGCTTGGCAGCGCTCGCCCAGTTTCAGCACGCCCCTGGCCATCCGGCCCCATTTTTCGCGATCATAATCCTGCCCGTGATGGGTGCAGACCACCTTGAGCCCCAACAGCCGCGCCAATGGCACGACAATGCTCGGCCCCACCGCATGCACATGCAATATCTTGGGCCGCACCAGTCCGGCATAGAGCGTCGCCAGGATGCTGTGCACCGGAGCCTCCAGCGTCACGCTGCGCGGCGCCCAGAGGGTTTTCGTCCAGCTATGCGCGCCAATGGAGGGAGCATGCTTGTCCGCATAATGGTTTCGCACCACCACGCAGGTGCGCACCCCCCGCCGGTCATATTCCTCGACAAGGCAAGCGACGTGCTTTTCCACGCCGCCCTGTCCCCCGCCTATGGACCGAAGTCCGATCATCATCACATCGATCGACATTTGACGTCGAAGCCCTCATTGATGCGCGCCCAAGCGGCACTTTGTTAAGTCATGAACCGCCGCACATTTGGTCGCCGTCACACAGACCACGTCCTTTGATGATGGTCAGGGCCGCCAGCCTGCCCACCGCCGTCTGCTTGCCATCCGGTCGCCCCGACACCCGCAGTGGTGCATTGCTGGCGTGAAAAGCCCCGATCGCCGCTGGCGTCTGCGCCACCACCGCGCCATCGACATGCAGCCGGATGATCCCGTCATCGCCCCGATCGACCGCCACCTTGTGCATCCGCCCAGGGCTCAGCACCGGCCCCACCAGCACGCCGTCATCCTGGCTGCGGCCATCCGTTGACCAATAAAATGCAATCTCGTTGGCTGCGGTCACCCCAAGCCGGAACGAGCGGCGATGCGCCGCCGTCTTCCAGAAGGTGATCAAGTCGGCCGGTGTGTCGAACTTGGCGCGATCCACGGCCAGCTCAGCCTCGATCGAAAACGCCCCGTCGAACACAAAATTGCCCGGCTGATCGACCTCGAAATAGCTCTTGTTTCCGTCAAAGCGGAATGCACCGCTCTCAATTTGCGCGTCCTTGCTCACCCGCACCGAATGCATGCGCGTGGCGTCGGTTACCATGGGCTTGCCGCCCGCTTCGGCAAAGGCCAACGCCAGCACCGCTCCGGGCGCGACCGGGTTCTCGATCGTGGCCGTAGCGATCACTTGGCGGATCGCCACGCCCCGGCTGTCGCGCGCCTGTATCTCAATCTGGCCGGATGAGCCTGCGCCATCCCCCTCAAGCGCCAGCCGGTCACCTTCGAGGTCCCCCACAACGCCCGTTTCATCCACCACCCGCCAGGTCACCTCGGCATCCGCCTTCAGCGCCAGCGTGGTCACCGCCGCCTCGACCAGCTCGATTTTGGGCTCCACCAGAATGGCGGCAGCACCCGCATCCGTCGCCGAGCCGATCAGCAACCGCGATGTCTTCTTGGTCGCCTCGAACAAGGTCTTGCTGCGGCGCCAATTGCCCAGGTCCACATCGACCAGATGCACCGCGACATTGCCGCCATCGGCATGGATCGCTGCCTCCACCGCGCCGCCCGCGATCTTGCCGCCCACCCAGACCAGGCTGCCGGCGCCATCGCCGGGCTCGCTTGCGCCGCTGATCCAGATGTGATGCGCGCCGCCGCTGCCACCGCGCTTGAGCGGGTCAAGGCTGGCGCATTGGCTCAATTGCATCGGCTCGGCGCCAATCCCGCCCCACAGCCGATAATTGCGTTTGCAGCCACTCGCCACGCAATTGCGCAGCACCGTGCTTTCCGATTTGAGGTCGAACCCGCTATCGGTGTGGCCGCTGGTTTCGTGGCCTTCGATCAACAGGTCGTAATTGCCGCGCTCCGAGGCCACGCCATCGCCATTCCAATAGCTCTCGGCGTCGCCTCCGCCCGTGTCGGTACAATTGCGCGTGCTGCCGCCGATGATATGCAGGCCATGGGCGGTGTCATGCGCCTCGATCCCCACGGCAAAATTGTCGCCCCATTGCCAGGCGCTGTCCAATTGGCAGTTCTCGAGCAGCCAAGATGAACATTGCCCATGAAATCTTATGGCTTTCTTGGAAAAACCACGCCCGCTGAAATCACGGATAACAACGTCGGTCATTGCCGAACCGTCATCGGTGTAGATGCCGTCTCGAATATTGGTGAAATGCACCGTCTCGACGCCGATATCTGTGCCGCTGCAACCCGCCATATTGAGCACGCAGCCAAAATCGGCCACCTCCAGCCCTGCAAACCGCAGGTGGCTGGCGTCTTTGCCCAATTTGAACAGTGTATTGCCGCCAAATTCGGAGGCATCCACGCCCCCGCTCGCGTCCTTGGCCTCGACCCAGGGCTGACGGGTACCACGCAGCTTTACGCCCATCGCTCGCCCGTCACGGCCCCCGCCGCGGATCGTCACCGGCGCGCCCGCATTCCCACTCGCCGCAATCTCGATGGTCTTGTCGATCGTGAACGGACCCGCTTCGCCGAGCAGCAGGACGCTCCCCCCCGCCCCCACGAGCCCAACCAGGTCGCCAACCGCCTTGATCGGCGCGGCTCTCGCCCAGCTCGTCCCATCGCCCGCGCCTGTCGGGGTCACGTAAGCCGTTGCGCCGGGGGCGAAGTCGGCATCCAGCCAGGGCGTGGATGACTCCCCTTCCTCGCGCGCGAGGACATACGATGGCGCTGCCAAAAGGCCCAATACGCTCACCACGACCTCACGGCGATTGACCATCGCGTTCTCTGTCTCCGCGTCCGGCTGGACGGCTGTTGTTAAAATGATCCCGGCGCGTTCTGCAGGGCATCGCTGGATGCCCTTGCCTCGTGCCGGATGTCAGCGGCCAGGATGCGTCGAAAGTGCTGCCTGGCCAGGCCATTGCAGCAATCTCAACACTCCCTAGTTGAAATAGACGTAGACGGCTCCGGCCACCAGGCCGCTGCCCGGCCCTTTGCGAGATACCTTGATATTGCCCCGCGGCCAGCTCGGACTGCGCGCCCCACGATAGATCGCATCCTTGGCGACGCTGCATTGCGCCCCGGCGATCTCCCGCGCTGCGTCACTGCCATTGGTGCCGACGCAAACCAACTTGACTGTGCAATCGGTCATCTTTGCCCTTAGGCCGGCCGCCGCAAGTTGCTTGCGCACACTGGGCAGCAATTCTTCTTTGACCTGCGGAATGTTTGGGAAAGAAGCAATCAACTGGGGCGTTTGGCACGCTGAAGGCACACCATCCCGAGCAAACGCCGCGCTAGACAGCATCCCCATGCCAAGCACCAGAGCCAAGCATAACATCTTCATATTTGCACACTGTGGACAGAGTAAATGCCCACCCGGTGACACCGATAACTGGTGTCATACATTTGTTACCGCAAGGTGATATTATGCACAGGCCACCCATCATGCAACATAAAGCCAATATGATCTTACGATTTTTACCTCAATTCATTAACTCAACAATTTTTCAGACGAAAATTAGATTAACCATCGCACATACGCAGCTTAACCCGGAATATTACATCCTTTGATCAAGCACATATCAGTATAGATTTCGAATAATTCGGTTTTCTCTTTTATAATGCAGAAACCACGGCTATCGTCAAAAATCTTTAAAAAACTAAAACTACTGGGCTGCACGGCCCGAACTCAGTGCGGGGGCAAAAATTGGCGCGAAAGGCTGCTTCTCAGCGAAAGCCTGAACCTGTAGCGATGAGCAATCCCGTGGAACCGTTCCTCAAACCCCGGCCACCCAACCGCCCAACACCGGATTGGCGTCTTGAAGCCATCCGGCATACACGTTTGCTGGTGGGACAAGGCTATCGGCGCTTTGCCGCCCAGCAGGAGATTGCCGCGGCAATTGGCAAAACCGTCGATGAATTGCAGGAATGGGAGCGCGAACTCGTCAAATCCAGCGACCATGAGAACGATCTACTGTGCAGCGAGCTGGCCGGCGAATTTCTCGAATACCTGACGGCGGGCCACTACACCAATATCCCCCAATATCGGACATTCGGCAGTTATGGCGGCACTTATAATATCGCCCGCGCCGCCACGATCGTCAAAGCCCGGCGGCAGCATTCCCTCGCCGATATTCGTGCCGGATTGCGCTCCGGCCGCCGCTCCTGACCAGGCACAACAAAAGGGCCGCCTCCCGGCAGCCCTCGAACGCTTTTCCCTGCTGGTTCAGTTCGGACTGGCCGAAGGTCCCGTCGGGCCAGTGGGTCCCGTCGGGCCCGTAGGTCCGGTAGGCCCCGTAGGTCCAGTCGGCCCCGTAGGTCCAGATGGCCCCGTAGGTCCAGATGGTCCAGATGGCCCGGTCGGACCAGATGGCCCTGTCGGGCCGCCAGGTCTAGATGCTCCCGAGCCGTTATTGTCCTCACCCAATCCATTCGGATCAGGCGTAAAGATCGCCGCCGTGATGACGAAATCGCAAGCGCTGATGGTTTGGGCGATCAGTTGGATCTGCGCCTGCTGTTCCATATCGGTTGAAGCGCCGCTCGCCATTTGGATGGCCAGCGCAATTTCGCTCGCCACGCGGCACTGCGGATTGTAGAGAATGGCCGCAAGGTCGACCACGAGATCGGCGATGTTCTGGTTGAAAACCGGCTCTGCCAGTGACTGTCGCAGCAACACGCCCAGATAGGCTTGCGTCGCGGCGATACACTGCCCACGCAGGGGATTATCTTCCGGGTCGTCGCCTTCCTGAATGGCAACCTGCTTACACATGTCGATGACTGCGTCTTGGCTAGTAAATTGTTGTGCCGATGACGGAACAACCAACCCCAGACTGGCAACAACGACTATGGCGGATACAAAACTCCTCGCCATTTTACTTCTCTCCACGCACCGCACTCGCAGTTAATGGATTGTTAACAGAAAAGTCAAATCACACTTTGGGATGATATTGAATTTCGAGCTTATCTAAAACAACAGCGTTCCAGATATTCTATCGATAACTCGCCCACTGCAATATAGCGCCAGTCGACATCCGCTCGATCCGGTAACCGGTATCAGCCAACAGCTTGACCTCGCGCGTCAGATTGTCGAGCACCAGGTCTCCACTCCCCGTCCGCACCACAAGCACGGCATGCCCTTCCCCGGACCGGGTCTTGGTGTAAGCGATCCGCAACGCAGCGCCCGGCACGCCCTGCCGGATCAGTGCCTGCCGCTTGGCCAGCACGTAATCCTCGCAGTCGCCGGCACTGGCATTGGCGGTCCAGCGGTCCACCACGCCATCGGCGCGCGGCACGATGGCCGCATTGATCTGCCGGTTGACCCGGCGCAGCAGCCCCACCAATTGCTCGGAGGCTGCAATGGACGACGCCCCATCCTGGCGGCACTGCGCCTTGTTCTGCAAACAATAGAGCTGAAGCCCCAGCGGCGGTCGCACTTCCGCGGCGCTAACGGGCGCCTGCAGCAACCCGACGCCGAGTGCAACAACTGCAATGCCATGCAGTAGATTTCGGACTTTGATTTGCACTTGTGCGCCCCAGACTCTTGTTCTGAAACAAAGTCTGAGTTAGTCGCGTTAAGATTATTATAATCGCCAGGCGCCTAAAAGTTGTCCTGGCGCTATTCATTCTGCCGATTTCATGGGTGCGGCTTGTCAGTTGTATTGCCCGGCGACCGACACGATCGAGAATGGCTATGGGGGCTCGTCCTCGGGGCCGGTCTGTTGACCTTGGGGGGCGTCTATGTCTCGCTGCGCGAGGCGCCGGCTTTCCTCTCCGCGTCCTGGAGCGAAAGAGCCACGCTTGCCGCCCTCTCGACCGGCATGCTTGAGCCCGCTTTCTCTCCCCAATCCCAATTGTCCTATTTCTATTCCTGCCGCATTGCGCTGACCTCGATTTCCGGCCGCGCCCAGCCCTCGGCCACACGGCACGACATTGCCGCGCAATGCCTCGCCAATGCCGATCGGGTCGCCGCCGCCTCGCCTGATTTTGCCATCGCCTGGTATACCGGCGCCCTCGCCGCCAGCATCACGGCAGATTGGACCGGTCTGAACCAGCGCCTGCGGCACGCCTATCGCGCTGGCCCCTTCGAGCAATGGATCGCCGAGTTGCGCATCGATCTGGCCGAGGACAATTATGCCCATCTCGATCCCGATCTGCCGGATTTGCACCGCGCCGATCTCCGCCTGTTGCTGAGCCAGGATACCGGGCGCCGCTTCCTGGTCCCCCGCTATCATGCTCTCCCCGGCCTGCGCAGCCACATCGATGCGCTGCTGCCCGAACTGCCACCCGCAGGCAGTACCCGCTTTGGCAATATGGTGAAACGGCTTGCCGTGGATCGGTCGCGCACCAATGGCCGCTGATTACGACGCCCCGCAAACCCGCCGAGGCTCGCTCGCCAATGGCATTCTGTCCTGGGCGCTGCTGGTTTTCCTGTTCCTCGTGCCCATCCCCCTGGGCAGCAATCGCCCCCCGTTCTGGGGCCTCAATGCGATGCTCATCGGCCTTGTCGCCGCGGTCTACTTCGTCACCCTCCTGCTGCGCGGCGCCTCGTTGCGCATCACCCCGCGGCAGCTCGGCCCTGCCCCGCTGATCTTTGCCGCTCTATGCCTGTTCCTGCTGCTGCAACTCACCCCGTTTGGCGCCGCCGGTCCCATCTCGGCCGCGCCCGGCGCAACCTTGCTCATGTTGCTGCGGCAACTCAGCTTTGGCTTGTTGTTTTTCCTGGTGCTGCAGGCCGCCAGCAATGGCGGCCGGGCCGAAACCATGCTGCTGGGCATGTTGGCCATTGCAGTGCTCCACGCTCTTGGCGCTCTGCTGATGCTGCGCAGCGGCGATACCACGCTGGGCTTTGCCAAATGGGCCTATCTGGGCTCGGCTACCGGCGCTTTCGTCAACCGCAACTCCTTTGCCACCTTCATGGCCTTTGGCCTGGTGCTGGCCGGGGCGCTGCTGCTGGACGCGTTGTATAAAACCCAGCGGCATGACCCAGAAGCCCCGCCAGCCGGGGGCTGGGGGCGCGTGGCCATTCTCGCTACCGCATTCTGCGCCATCGTCGCCGCGCTCGTCGCCAGCCAATCCCGCATGGGCGTGCTCGCGGCCGGCCTGGGCCTGCTCACCGTGCTGCTCTGCGGCCTCTTCGCCCGCCGCCAGATCAACCGCTCAATCCTGTTGGGCGTAGCCGGCGCACTGCTCGTCGCCATGCTGATCGCCCTCCTCAACAGTGGCGGCCTCGTCGAACGCCTGCTGTTCAGTGAAGAATCCTGGGCCATCCGCTCCGCGCTTTACCGGCAGGTACTCGGTCTCATCGCCCAACGTCCCTGGACCGGCTTTGGCGGCGGCAGCTTCGAAGTTATCTTTCCCAGCGTGCACCAATTGCCCGTCGCCATCGACCGCGTCTGGGACAAGGCCCACAACACCTATCTCACGCTTTGGGTCGAACTGGGCCTGCTCGCCGGCACCGCCATGCTTGTCCTCTTGGGCCTCCTCGGCTGGCGCCTGCTCCGCGCCCTGCGCCGTACACCGGCCCGCTGGCTGCCGCTATCGACGGCCCTGGGCGCCCTGATGGTGGCGGCCAGCCATTCGCTGGTCGATTTCAGCCTCGAAATTCAGGCCGTGGCGTTCTGGTTTATGGCGCTACTCGCCATCGGGCTGGCGCAGGCCGTGGACAAATCGCAGGAGCCACTGCCATTTTCGGCTCAGCGCCAGATGAATGGCGATGGCTCCTAAGTCTGAATGATCCGGAACCGGCTATCCCGGCCCAGCCGGATCGCCGTCAGTCGGCCGGTCGCAAAACACGCCGTGTCGATGCAAACGCGATGGTTCTTGAGCACCGGCCTATCCCCCGGCGTATGCCCATGCACCACCAGTTCACCGCCACTTGGGACGTCATCCTCGTCATTTGGCCGCAGCCATTGCAGATCGCGTTCCGCCTGCCGCTCCAGCGCCACGCCGGGCCGCAGGCCGGCGTGAACGAACACGATGCCCGGCAGCGCCAGCGCAATCGGCAATTCAGCCAGAAAATCCAGATGTACCTGCGGAATATGCGCCCGCAACACGCCACGCAATTGCCCTGACCGCAGCCCGGCCAGGCGCGAGGGGTCCATCCCATAGGAGCGCAATGTCGTATCCGCACCCAGGTCAAGCCAATCGTCCAGCCACCGCGGCACGGCGAGGCAGTCGAGCAGCATTTCCTCGTGATTGCCCGCCAGGCATATGCGCTCGAATCCGGCCGGCGGCGGCGCCAGCAGGTGGTCCAGCACTCCCGCCGCATTCGGCCCCCGGTCGATATAGTCGCCCAGCGTCACGATCAACTTGTTCCCGGGATAGGCGCTGGCATCTGCCACGATCGAGCGTTCGATATCGATCAATTGCCGCAAGCAGCCGTGAATATCGCCGATAGCGTAGATGGCGACCGGCCACTCGGCGCGCCGCAACCTGGCCCGGCGTATGCCGCGTATTCGCGTCTGCCCGACAAGCCGCGATTTCAAACTCGACAGCACAAGGCACCCATCGCCAATTAATCAAATCTTAAGGATCGGGATGAGCCTCCCTGCCACGCCGCAAGTCAAGTTGATCATGAAAATCGTCTTCAACTTCTGAGTAACCGTTGCATAAACGTCGCTCATAGAGCGAATTTATTGAGTTCAATAATTCAACGTGTATCTGATAAACGGCAAAACTATTTGTTGTTTAGCAAAATTTTCTATTTGAAAGCCAATCCAAATCAGAACAAGTGCTAAAATCCAAGAATCCAAGTCCACACGGACCAGCGGTTTGGATTTAACTACGTCCAAACAAAAGTCATCTCCATCGGCAGTCTTCTAGCCACGCGGCCAAAACTGAGTATAGAATGTCCAGATAATCAGTGCTGATCCCCAAGTACGGCCCTGAGCGTTTCTTTGTTTGTTTAGTCTCGGTGGCGCATGGAAGATCAAGAGTTTAGCCTGCGCAGCGTTCTGGGCACGTTGAGGCGGCAGCTATGGGTCATCGTTGCGACCATGGTGGTGATCGTCGGCCTGTCGGCCCTGGTCATCCTGTCCCTCACTCCGGAATATCAGGCCACGACCCTCGTATTGGTCGATCCATCCGACAAGAACCTGCTTGATCCGAGCAGTTCCTCCTCCAGCGCCGCATCGGAAAATGCGCGGGTCGAAAGCGAAGTGTCGATCGCCAAGGCCGAGAGCACGCTCGATATGGTGCTCAAGGACGCCAAGCTGATCGACGATCCCGAATTCATGCCGACGCCGGGCCTGCGCGAACAAGTGCTCACCCTGTTGCGCCTCGCGCCCGCCGAGGAATTCACCCCCGAAGAGCGGCAGAAAATCGCCACGTCCAAGCTCAAGAACGCCATCATCATCGAGCGGCAGGGCCTAACTTATCTCATCACCATTTCGGCCAACGCCAACAGCCCGGCCAAGGCCGCGCTGCTCGCCAATACCATGGCCAGTATGTATATCCGCGCCCAGCTGCAATCCAAGGTCAACAGCGTCTTGGCCGGCCGCGACATCATGCAGGATCGCGTCGCCGAGACCCGCTCCGGCCTGGTCAATTCCGAACAGGCCTTCAACGATTTCATCCTCTCCAGCGCCGAGAGCATCGCCAAGGAGACCGGCCGCACCGATCTCGATGCGATGCGGCTTGAGCTTGAGCAGATCACCAAAGGCAATGATGCTGCCGCCTCGCAACTGAGCCTGGCCGAAACGGGCCTCGCCCAAAACAACTGGGCTCAGGTGGCCGATGCCCTGGGGACCCAGTCGCTCAAGGAAATTCGCGACCGCCAGACCGCGATCGAAACCCAGCTTGCCGATCTCGTCGACGGCTCGGAAACTGCCGATGCCCTGCGCGCCCAATTGCTCGGGCTGGTGGATGATTTCCGCGCCCAGGCTTCTGCGGAGCTAGAGCGGCTGCGCCAGCAGATTGCCGATGACCGGGCCCGCCAGGCCGATATGCAATTGCAGCTCCGCTCCAGCATTCTCACCAGCAGCCTGCCGCCCGAAGTGCTGGCCACCATGTATGAATTGCAGCAGAACGCTGAAATTTCCCGCACGCAATACCAGCAGATGCTGTCGCGCCTCCGCGATATCGAGGCCCAGGCCTATCTGCAGCTTGCCGATAGCCGCATTGTGTCGCTGGCCACCCCGCCCTCCAATCCCGCCTTTCCCAATACGCGCTTCCTGCTGGTGCTATCGGCCCTCATTGCCCTGCTGGTCGGTATCGCCCTCGCCTTCTTCCGCGAGCATTTTGTCGGCGGCGTCGTCAGCCCCGATCAACTCCAGGATATTGCCCGCACCGCAGTGGTCACCAGCGTGCCCAGCCAGCGCAAGCTCGGCAAATCCATCGCGGGCAAGCCAATCGAGAGCATCACGGAATTTATCGTCGCCCAGCCCTATTCCGGCTTTGCCGAAGCCATCAGGCGCATCATGATCAGCACCGACCAGGCGCTGCGCCGCGTCCGGGGCAGCGACCTGTCCGATGCGGCGTCCATCATCATGGTCACCTCCGCCAATGCCGGCGAGGGCAAGACCACCATCGCCGTGTCGTTGGCCCGCGCCTATGCCGAATCCGGCAAATCCACCATCCTGATCGACGCCGATTTGCGCCGCCCCAATGTCCATAAGGAACTGGGTATCGAGCCGTCCGACGCCCTGGCGCGCTATCTCAACCAGGCCCGCATGCCCGATGATCTGTCCACCGTGATGATCACCGACGTGGCCACCCGCGCAAAGGTGGTCATCGGCAGCCCGCCGGGCGGCGCGCCCAGCGGACAAGTGGTCTCCGGCGAGCGTTTCTCCCGCCTGCTGAACAATGCCAGCCGCCTGTTTGACGTGGTCATCATCGACACCCCGCCGGTCGGCGCCATCGTCGACGCGCTCTACCTGTCGCAATATGTCGACATCATCCTGGCCGTCGTCCGCTATGGCGTAACCTCGCAGCGCGATGTCCGCTCCACCCTGCGCGAGCTTGGCGAGGCCAAGCAGGATCATGCCGAAATCGTCGCCGTGCTGAATGCGCAGCCGCAGTCACGCTCGGAAAACAAGCGCCGCTTCGGCAATTACTACACCCAATGATCAGGCGCGCCCCTCCAGTCACGGCAATCGAGCGGGGCTGATCCATGGAAGGCTCACCCGGTCTGCCGCTCGGACTATTATTGCTCGGGGCCGGGCTGTGGGTCGCCCTCGCCTCCCTGGTGCTGCCCAGGCTGCGCGGACTGGCGCTGTTCCTCTTCCTTGCCCTGTCGGCGCGTTACCTCGTCACCTTCTTCCATGACTACACAACCCGCTCGCTTGTGGGCGGGCAAAGCCTGAATTCCTTCGTCACCCTGGGCATCACCGCCGCGGCGCTGTTCATCACCCGCAAGGACCTGCTGCGCTACCGCGCCTTCCTGCCGGTCTTCGCCATGATCGCCGCGCTGCTGCTCAGCGGCATCTGGAACATGGAAATCGTGGGCACCGTCAACGCCCTCATCCGCCAATTGCTGTTCCTGTCCATGATGGTGCTGGTCGCCACTGCCATCGATAGCGAGCCCAATGACGGCAGCGTCAGCAAGGCCATGCTGGCCGCCTTCATCATCCCCCTCGCCTATCAGCTCATTTCCATCGTGCTGCGCCTGAGCAAGGCATCCGAAGGCGATGGCTCGGTCAGCTATATCGGCGGCTATGTGCATGAGGGTGTGTTCTCGGTGCTGCTGCTCACCGCCATGGTGATCATTTCCCTGTCGGCCGGGCTGAGCTGGCGGCGGCGCTCGGTCTATCTGGCACTGATTTTCACCGCGTTGGTCTTTGCCAATTATCGCACCTCGGTGCTGGCCGGCCTGCCCATTCTGGGCATGCACCTGGTCTTCGGCAGCGCCACCCAGGTGCGCGCCGACATGGCCAATTATGTGCGCAGCGGCGCCTTCCTGATTGCAGTCTGCCTCGGCATGTTCCTCGTTGCCCTGCTGTCCCAGCGCATGGCCGACCTGGGCACGGTATTTTCCGCCGGCGGCGGCCTCATCAAGCCGCCATCCGAATTTGCCGCCGACGATCGTGGCTTGCTCTCGGGACGCATCCTGATCTGGAGCGACTATATCTACACCACCCTGCGCTCCGACATGTCCCACCTGGTCTTCGGCTTCGGGCCGGATTCCTGGCAGAAATCATTCTCGCTCTACGCGCACAATGTTTTCGTGTCCTATGTCTACGAGATCGGCATCTTTGGCGTCATCGTCTACGTCTACATGCTGCTGCATTTCCTCTGGCTCGCCCTGACTGCGCGCAAGGACAAGCGCTGGCAATTGCTCGGCGCCCATCTGGCCTATGGCCTGCTCTGCATGGGCACCATGCCCACCTTCACCATTGAGGGCGTCCTGCTCTACGCGGTCATCTGCGGCTATACGGTCTATTACAACCTGTCCCAGCGCGTAAAAACCAAGTTCATCATGCCGGCCAACCTGCGCCGCCCGATGCGCCGCAGCAAACCCCACGCCCTACCCGTCCGCCGCGCCAACTAGTCCTCAAAAGACCTCATGGTGAGCCTGTCGAACCACGAGGTCGAGCGAGTGAAGGACCGAGCTACGCCAACGGCGCTTCCACCGTCTTCGCAACGCCCTCGCTACGCGGCTTCTTGCTCTTGTCGATGCCCAGGAACAACAGCGCGGTAACGCTGTTCTTGATCGCCAGATGCTGCACCAGTATCGGGCCGGTCAGCCCGATCAGCATGCAGGGCACGAAGAACCAGGTCGGATCGACATTGGGCAACAGCTTGAACAAGACCGTCCGCGATCCGGCCGTGAAGATCACATGGAACAGGTAGATCACATAGGTATAGCTGCCCACCAGCACGAGGAATTTGGCATTGGGCTTGAGCAGAAACAGGAACAGCGCGCTAGCCAGCCCCACGATCAACCGGTGCACATTGGACCAGGGCCGCGCGATCGTCACGATATCGAGGATATAGAGCAGGTTGAACGCCAGCATCCCGGCCAGGAACACCCCGGCGGCAACTGTCAGCCAGCGCGGCAGATCCCCGAGGTCCGCCTCCCTGCGGCGACGCAGAAACGCCGCGAACAAATGCCCGGAGTAAAAGAACGGCGCCAGATACAGCCCCTGATACATCGCCAGCACGTTGGGGTTCCAGCGCTCGAGCAGGATGAAAGCCGGCGTCAGCACCACCAGCAGGATCAGCGCCGCCTTGTCGCTCTGCCCCTTGAGCAGGAACGACAGGATCAGCAGCGCCGTGGTCAGCACGAACATCGCCTGCAAAAACCAGAAATGCGCGTATTGCACGAAGAAGATCGACAGGAATGGCTGCTGCTCTTCCCCGGCCAGGCTCCTCAGCACATAGTGCAGCGCGCTGACCGCCGCCATCGGGATCAACAGCCGCCGCGCCTTGCTCAGGATCGAGCTCTGCAGCTTGTCCGAACTCAGGATCATCGCGCTCAGCACGAAGCCCGAAATGAACGCAAAGATCGCCATGCGCGAATTGTCGAGCCCGTCATTGAAAATCCGTAGCGGATGCAGGTAGTTGAGCCCCAGCCCCTCGTCCTCCGCCGATCCAACCACATGGAACGACACCAGCATCAGGCAGGCCATGCCCCGGATGGATTCCACATATTCAAGCCGACCGGAGCGTGTAGCCATAGCGTAGACCTCAATTGCCCGGCCTGCGCCGGCTTTGTCCTACCGGCGCAATGCAGTACGCAGCGCATGCGCGCCGCGGGCCGCCGTTGCACCAAGCGGGGTGGATAAAAACGACAGCGCAGCCGCCCGCAGCGCGTCGGACGAAGCGTCGAAATCGGCCCATGCCTGCCGCTGCAGCCCACCCGTGCGGGCGCTCACCAGCGCATAGTTGAAGATTTCCTGGTTCTGCATCTGCCGCAGCAGCCCCGCCACCGGCTCGGCCTCCTGCTGCGCCAGCGCCTTGATGGTCTCCACGATGCAGGGCACCGTATTGGAATAGCCGCGCTTGGTCGTCATGTTGACCGCGTCGCGATAGTAATTGGCCGTAACCTGCCCGGTATAGACCGCCGTGCCCAGATGGGCGACGCGCAGCCAGGTATCCTTGTCGCCGCCCCTGCGGCAACGCGCTTCGGGAAAGGCGCCAGCCGCCTCGAGCGCGCTGCGCCGGCACACCGTCGCCGAAGTCCAGATCGGGGAGGCATTGAGCGCCACCCAATAGCGGATCAGCGCCTCGAACGAGAGCTCGGCAATTCCGCTGCCGAGCTGGCTCGTATAGGGATCAGTGCTGCGCCGCCCATCGCCATAAATGTCTTCATAGCCCGAAAACACCGTCACCACCCGGCCGGGCGCCTCGACCGAACCGATCGCCTCCGCCACACCGGCCAGGTGATTGGGCTGCCATTCATCATCGGCATCGAGAAACGCGATCCATTCCCCGCTCGCCAGCGCAATGCCGCGATTGCGCGCCGCATAGCCGCCCGGCCCCGGCACGTCGCGCTGCTCCAGCACCAGTTCGGCCCAGCCCAGCTTTTTCACCCATTCGAAGCCGCCATCGTTCGAGCCATCATCGACCACCACGACCTCGCGCGGCCGCCGGCTCTGCCGCATCACCGAGTTCAGCGCCCGCTCGATATGCGGCCCCTTGTTGTACAGCGGGATGACGACGGAAAAATCAGGCATGAAACTCCACTTCCCTCAAAGCCCCTATGGCTTGACGCCCCAGATCAGATTGCCCAGCACCTGCGCCGTGCCCGACGTCAGTGGCCCCGGTGCACACGCCGCCGCTGCCGCCGCCTGCTCGCAACCGGCCCGGAACGCCCTTATCGTCACATTGTCCAGCGTGCCGCTGAGCGCGCCCTGATACAGTCCCATCGCCGCCAGCCGTTTCTGCACCACATAGACATAGGCCCGTGCATTGACCCGGCGCAGATTGTTGAGCGCCGAAACCGCATTGAGCTTGGACAGCAGCCCATATTGACCGCTGATCGTCTCCAGCGTTTCGGCACTTTCGCCGCGCAAGGCTGCAATAGTGATCTTTTCCATCGCCGTGCCTTCGACGCCCAGCACGGGTTCCACGGCGGCCAGGAACGTATCCGCCGCCTTGGCGTCGGGCTTGAGCAGCAGGCCGTAGCCGTCGCGATAGAGCCCCAACAGGAAGCGCGCCGCGGCCTGGTCGCCGCCCAGCGCTGCCTTGTTCAGCATGCTCATCACGCCATCCAGCCCCTGAGCCGGAAACCGTCCGTCGAGCTGCAGCCGGGCCAGCCGCGCTGCGGCGCCGGGCACCCCGCTCGATACCGCCCCGCTCAGCAATTGATAGGCATCCTCGCCATGTGCCCGCGCCAGCGGACCCTCGGCAATGGCCGTCGCCACTCCCAGCACTGCCCGCGTATTGCCCATGGCCAGCGTCAGGTCGAGATAGCGTTTGACCTCGTCATAATCGGACGGAAACGGTTCGTTGCCCGCGTAAAGCACCGACAGCGTCTCGGCCGCCGAGCTGTCGCCAAAGGCTGCCGCCCGTTGCAGCAGCTCGATGGCTTCCTGCGGATTGGGCGCCACCACACTGCCCTTCAAATAGAGATCGGCCAACGAGCGCATGGCGCTGGTGCTGCCGCGCTCCTTGGCCTGCTCGTAATAATCCAGGCTCTGCCGCACATTGATCGCCACGCCCGGCGCGCCGGTCATATAGAGGCTGGCCAGCCTTGTGGCGCCGCTATTGTTATTCAGCTCCATGGCCTTTTCGTAATAGCCGACCGCCCGTTCGGCATCCACGGCGACGAATTCGCCATCACGATACAGATCCCCCAGCGCCACGAAGGATTCCGCATCCCCGCCCGCCGCCAGGTCGGCCAGCATCTTCTCGCCAGCGGCAACGTCCTGCATCACCGCTTCGCCGCGCACATACATATCGGCAATACGCCGGGCTGCGCTGCTATCGCCTGCCGCCGCCGCCCGCTGGAAAAATTGCAGCGCCACCGCCGGATTGGCCGCCAGGGTCCGCGTGCCCGTCCGTAGCGCGTCGCCAACCCCGAGCAGCGCGCTGCCGCTGCCATTCACCAGCCCGAGGCTGAAATAATATAGCGCCTTCTGCGCATCGGCCGGCACGCCGCGCCCATCGAGATAAATCTGCCCCAGACTATTGGCGGCGCCCACCTGCCCGGCCTTCACGGCCTGCTCCAGCAGTCCGATGCCGCGCTGCTGCCCGGCCGGCGAAAAATCCGAATTCAGCAGCAAGCGGCCCAGCGCCGCCAGTGCGTCGACCGACCCTGCTTCCACCGCCTTTTCATAGGCCGCCCGCGCCTTGATCGGATCCAGCGCTATGCCATAGCCGCCGGTGGAATACAGGTCGCCCAATTGCTCGATGGCGCCGCGCGCCCCACCATTGGCGGCCAGTTCCAGATAAGCCACGCCCTCGGTCTGCTGATCAGGATCACTATTGGCAAAATAAGCCCGCGCCACCGCCAGTGCCGCCGCCGCATCGCCCTTGTCTGCTGCCGATTTGAGGTCATCTAGCGATATGGCCAGCATGCTGTCCAACGAGCTGACCACCACAGCCGGTGGGGCCACGGGCAAACCAGCCGCCTCCTGGCCCTTGGACGGCTGCGGACCGATCCCGCCGGCTACCGCCAGCGCCACCAGCACGCTCGAAACCAAACCCTTGATCATTTGCCCCTCATGTCACGAGGAACGCCTATGGACCACTCGTACATGTCCCCATCATCTGAGCAGCCACGGGTAGAAGTCAATAAGACGATGGCAGGATCAGCGGTAACATTATTTGGCTGTCAAAGTTTTTCCGGAAAAATTACTTGATAATCGCCAACAAATTTCCGCTTTTTCAGCACATCTCGGCACGATAACCATAATTCTGCTTATTCACAGCAAACCAGAATGTAACTAGACACAAGCGTAAATAATTCAGTAAGTAATATGAAAGCAGGCGACGCAAGCTACCCCAGCGATTTAACGCTCCGGCAAACCAAAAGCGAGCGCGCCACTTTGCACAGGCAAGTCTAGAATACGCTTTCTTATGGCGGCGCTATGTTGGCATCGGCCGCCGGCACAAAATTCGGCAGATTGGTAGTTGCGGGCCATCACTGCAGGGTAATTCTTCTTGGGGTGAAGAGTAACTATGGCAGAGCATGTGGTCACCTTCCGGCAAGGCGCCGGTGGCTATCTCGGCACCGTTGACACGCAATTGTCGCAGGCAGCGCCGACCCAATCCTATGGCAGCACGGCGGTGCTCGGCGTGGACAAGGGCACCGACGTTCAGGTGTTGCTGCGCTTCGATGACATCTTCGGCAGCCTCGCCGGTCAAATCCCAGCCGGGGCGACCATTGTCTCCGCCACGCTGGGACTGCAAACCACCAATGCCGGCAATGGCGCTGCACTCCACCGCATGCTGACCAACTGGTCCGGCACCAGCACCTGGAACAGCCTGGTCAATGGCGTACAGGCCAATGGCGTCGAGGCCGCTGCCGCGGCCACCGTGGTCACTGGTGCCACCAATACTGGCCAATCCCAATTCGACGTCACCTCCAGCGTGCAGGCATGGCTGGCCGGCGCGGCCAATCTGGGCTGGGTATTTCTCTCCCAAGGCACCAATGGCTGGGACTTCTACTCCGCCCAGGGCGCCACGCCGCCGCTGCTGACCGTGCGCTACAGCACCCCCGACGGTCCGGCCAATACTCTGCCCATCGCCGCCACCGACACGGCCACCGTCAATGAGGACGGCTCCGTCCAGGTCAATGTACTGGCCAACGATTCCGATGCCGATGGCCACACCCTGACTGTCACCGGCGCCGGCGCGCCCGCTCATGGCAGCGTACTCGTCAATGCCAATGGCACCATCACCTATACGCCCACGGCCAATTACCACGGCACCGACAGCTTCCAGTACACGGTCAGCGATGGCAATGGCGGCACCGCCACCGGCACGGTCAATGTCACCGTCAGTCCGATCAATGACGCGCCCGTTGCCGCCGCCGATACCGCTCAGACCCCGCTGAACACGCCGGTCACCATCGCCGTGCTCGCCAATGACAGTGACGTGGATGCCAATCCCCTCACGGTCACCGGCGTCGGCACCCCGGCCCATGGCACAACCGTGCTCAATTCCAACGGCACCGTCACCTACACCCCCGCCACCGGTTATAGCGGCTCCGACACCTTCACCTATGCCATCAGCGATGGCCAGGGCGGCGTCTCCAGCGCCTCCGTGACGGTCCAGGTCGCGCCAGCCACACCCACCTGGGTGGAACACCAGCTCACCTTCAAGCAAGGCGTCAACGGCTATTCCGGCACAGTCGATACCCAACTGATCCAGGCCAATCCCACCCTATCCTCGGCCAATGCCACGACCCTGATGGTGGACAAGAGCACCGATGTGCAGGTGCTGCTGCGGTTCGATGGGCTGTTTGGCAATCTTGCCTCGCAAATCCCGGCCGGCGCGGAAATCCTGTCGGCGACGCTCTCGCTCTACACCACCAATACCGGCAATGGCGCCACGCTCCACCGCATGTTGACGTCCTGGTCCGATACCAGCACCTGGGCCAGCCTGGTCAATGGCGTACAGGCCAACAATGTCGAGGCCCGCACGATTTCGGAACTGAGCACCGGCGCCACCAGCCTGGGCCTGTCATCCTACAATGTCACCGCCAGCGTTCAGGCCTGGCTTGCCGGCGCCTCCAATCTGGGTTGGGTGTTCATCTCGCAGGGCACCAATGGTTGGGACTTTTACTCCGCCCAGGGCAGCGTCCCGCCGCAGTTGACTATTACCTACCGCGTGCCGGGCGTCGCCAATACGCCGCCGATTGCCGTCACTGATGCAATCTCGCTCGCCGAGGATGGCAGCACCGTCATCGCCGTGCTCGCCAACGATACCGATGCCAATAATGACAGCCTGAGCCTGACCGGCGTCGGCAGCCCGACGCATGGCGTGGCCACCCTCAATGGTAACGGCACGATTACCTATACGCCCTTCGCCAATTACTACGGCTCCGACAGCTTCACCTACGCCATCAGCGACGGTCATGGCGGCACCGCAACCGGCACCGTCAATGTCACCGTCACCCCGCTCAACGATGCCCCGGTCGCTAATCCGGACGCCACCGTGCTCGACCAGGATACCTCGGTCATCGTCGCGGTCCTGACCAACGACACCGATATCGATGGGGACACCCTCGCCGTCTCCGGGATTACCACCCAAGGTGCCCACGGCACCGCCACCATCAACGGCAATGGCACCATCACCTATACCCCTGTTGCCGGCTATTACGGCACTGACAGCTTCACCTACGCCATCAGCGATGGCCACGGTGGCACCGCGACCAGCACGGTCCAGCTCACCATCAATCAGGTCATTCCCGCCAACACCCCGCCGGTAGCCGCCACCGACACGGTCACGCTCGCCGAAGATGCCACAATCACCATCGCCGTACTCGGCAACGACACCGATGCCGATGGCAATCCGCTGACAGTCACCGGCCTGGGCAGCGCGGCGCACGGCGTGGTGACGCTCAACCCCGACAACACCGTCACCTACACCCCCGCCGCCAATTATTATGGTCCCGACAGCTTCACCTACGCGATCAGCGATGGCCAGGGCGGCACGGCGACCGGCACCGTCAACATCACGGTGACCCCGCTCAACGACGCCCCCATCGCCAATCCCGACACCTTCGGCACCAGCCAGAACACCGCCACGGTCCTGGCGCTGCTGGCCAATGATACCGATATCGAGGGCAATCCGCTGACGGTGACCAATGTCGGCTCACCCGCCCATGGCGTGGTCGTCATCAATACCGACGGCACCGTCACCTACACGCCCGCCGCCAATTTTCACGGCACCGACAGCTTCAGCTATACGATCTCGGATGGCCAGGGCGGCACCGCCTCGTCGACGGCCACGATCACTGTCGCTCCCCCCAGCGGCAGCGCACCCCTCGCCGATGCCGATGTCGCCACCCTGCCCCTCAACGGCGCGCTGGCGATCCGGGTTCTGGCCAATGATAGCGACCCGGATGGCGATAGCCTGTCCGTCACCGGCATCGCCACCGGACCATCGCATGGCAATGTCGTGGTCAACCCCGACAACACCATCACCTACACGCCTACCACCGGCTTTACCGGCTACGACACTTTCGTCTACGCCATCAGCGACGGCAATGGCGGCAATGCCGTCGGCTCGGTCTCGGTCTATGTCGATGGCACCGCCCAAACGGCATCCTACGTCGCCACCAGCCTGACTTCCGGCGCCACGCGCAATCTCGAGCATGGCAATGCCAGCAAGAGCTTTTATGCCGAAGGCACCTGGTGGGCCATTCTGCCCGATGGCGGCAATTGGTCCATCCATCGTTACAGCGGCAGCACCCCGCCAACCGGCCAGACCGGCGGCTGGACCATTGCCAGTCCGCTGCTGTTCTCAAATTCCAACCGGTCCGAACTGGCCTGGGATGCGGTGCACGAAAAGCTCTACGTGCTGCAATATTCCAGTTCCAATTCCGAGCCCCACCTGTTCCAGCTCGCCTTCAACGACGCCACCCAGCAATGGCAGGTCGACGTCAACGTGAACCTCAATACCGTGCTGAGCGGGTCCGAATGGACCAGGAATGCCGAACTCGGCATCGGCCTGGACCAGAATGGCATGCCCATCCTCACCGCGATCGCGGCCTCCACCCAGGGCACGCAGGGCCTGCACGTCGCCTATGCCACCAGCACCGATCTATCGAGCTGGGGCACTGCCCTGCTCGATCCAACCACCAGGGGGCTGGGCGGTTCCAACGGCAACAGCAAAGCCGATATCATCACCTTCACCCAGGACGGGCATGAGCGCATCGGCATCTTCTATAGCCGCGACGGCTCGGGCACCGACGATGACTGGTCCTTTGCCTGGCACAATACTTCTGGCGACACCACGACCTACGGCAATGGCTGGAACGTCGAGCAGGTGACCGACACCGTCAATATCGACAACCACATGTCGGCGGTTTCCGATGGCGAGTTCATCTATGCCCTGATCAAGGACGACAACGACGCCATCTGGCTGCTCAAGGGCCGGCCGGGCGCCTGGGATGCACCCTATCTCGTAGTCGATGGCGACAGCCACAATCCCAGCCGCCCGACGGTCGTGCTCGATGAGACCAACGACCAGATCTACATCTTCTACCAGGAAGATACCCACAATCCCGAAGGCCAGATCTACATGAAGGTCTTCGACACCCATAATCCGGTCTTCGACCCAACCAGCCTGGGCGAGATGATCATGCAAGGCAATGTCGCCTCGCACGATTTCTTCGATCCCCAATCGCCCGCCCATGCCGTGGGTGCCGATACCGGAGGCTATTTCCTGCTGTTGGCCAAGAACGAGGCCCTCAACCAGGTCTGGTATAACGATATCCATCTTGGCAGCGATCACCTGATCGCCTGACCGGACGGACGTGTTGAGTAAGGTATCCGTCGCCATGGCCAAGACCCAATCGATCGCCGCCCTGCCCGGTGCCGGGCCGCGGCTTGGCCTTGCCGCCACCGGCATGGTGGCCACCAGCCTGGTCTCCAACCTGCTGATGCTGGCGGGCCCCCTCTTCATGCTGCAGATCTACGATCGCGTGCTAGCCAGCCGTTCGACCCCCACCCTGCTCGTCCTCACCGTGCTGATTTCGGCGCTTTACGCCTATTACGCCCTGCTCGAAGCGCTGCGCGCCCGCATGGCGATGCGCGCCGCCAACCTGATCGATGCCGCTATCGGCAAGACGCTGTTCTCCGCGTCGGTCCGGCTCAAGCTCATCCCCGGCACTTCGGGCAATGTCGATCCCATGCGCGACGGCGACCAGATCCGCAATTTCGTCAGCGGCAATGGTCCCATGGCCCTGCTCGACCTGCCCTGGATGCCGATCTACCTCGCCATCGTCTTTCTCATGCATCCGCTGCTGGGCTGGCTGGCCCTGGGTGGCGCCATCACCATCACGGCGCTCGCCGCCACCAACGAATTCGTCTCCCGCGCGCCTGCCCAACGGGTCGGCGCCGCCATGACTGCCCGCCAGCGCTATCTCGACGATGCCCGTGCCAATGCCGAAGTCATTGTCGGCATGGGCATGTTCGCGGATGTCGAAGCTCGCCGCGACCAGATCAACGCGCGCCTCATCGCCGACCAGACCAATGCCAGCGACCGCACCACGCTTCTGTCCGCGCTTATCAAGGCCATCCGCTTCCTGCTGCAATCGCTGGTGCTGGCCGTCGGCGCCTATCTCGTCATCCAAAATCAGCTGACTGGCGGCCTGATGATTGCCGCCTCGGTGATCACCTCCCGCTCTTTGGCGCCGGTCGACCAGATCGTCGGGCAATGGCGCGGCTTCATCGCCGCCCGTCAGGCCTATGCGCGGCTCAAGCCCATCCTGGCCGCCAGCGCCTATGGCACCCGCGCCACGCGCCTGCCACCGCCAGCTCAAACCCTTTCCGTCCAGCAATTGGCCACGGCGCCCCAGGGCGCCCGCAGCCCGATGGTCTCCGGCATTTCCTTTGATCTGACTGCCGGCGATGGCCTGGGCGTATTGGGCAATTCGGGCGCCGGCAAATCCAGCCTGGCCCGCGCGCTGGTCGGCGTCTGGCCCAGTCTTGGCGGTTCGGTCCGGCTCGATGGCGCCCTGCTCGCCCATTACGATCCCGCCCAGATGTCCGACATCATCGGCTATCTGCCGCAGCGCGTTGACCTGTTCGACGGCTCCATTGCCGAGAACATCGCCCGCTTCCGCCGGGACGCGACCGCCGAAATGGTCATCGCCGCCGCCCGCGCCGCCAATCTGCACGACGCCATCAATGCCATGCCCAATGGCTACGACACCCCGGTGGGCGAACAGGGCGAACTGCTCTCCGCCGGCCAGCGCCAGCGCGTCGGCCTGGCTCGTGCCCTGTTCGGCAATCCCTTCCTCATCGTGCTCGACGAGCCCAATTCCAATCTCGACACCGAGGGCGATGCGGCCCTGGCCGCCGCCATTACGGCCGCGCGCAGCCGCGGCGCCATCGTCATCGTCATTGCCCATCGTCCCAGCGCCATCGCCGCGGTCGATAAATTGCTGCTGCTGCAAAATGGCCGCCAACTCGCCTTCGGCGCCAAGAAGGACGTGCTCGACCAGATGAGCCGCGCTTCTACCGGTGAAAACATCCGCCCGTTGAGGACACCAGCCCAATGAGCGACATCACCGCCCCCGGCACCGCCAGTTTCAACACATCGAGCCTGCAGCGCCACGGTCTGCTCAGCCTTCTCGCCGTCATCTCCCTGTTCGGCGGCTTCCTCGTCTGGGCCGGCGTGACCCAGATTTCGGGCGCCGTCGCCGCGCCGGGCACGGTTGTCGTGGAAGGCTTTGCCAAGCGCATCCAGCATCAGGATGGCGGCATCGTCAAAGCCTTCTATGTCCGCGATGGTGACGCCGTGATTGCCGGCCAATTGCTGGCCGAACTCGACGATACCGCAATCGCCGCCAATCTGGCCGTGCTTGATACCCAGGTTCGCGAACTGTCCCTGCGCGAGGCCCGGCTGGTGGCCGAGATCAACGGCGCCGCCGATTTCGCCATCCCCAACGACCTGGTGCTCCAGTTGAACGCCGCCGAACTCCAGTCGCTCCTCGCCACCGAGCGCCAGGTGCTCCAGGTGCATCGGGCCGGCATCAACAATCGCAGCCAGCAACTCACCGAACAGGTCGCCCAACTGCAGCAGAAGATCGAGGGTCTCAATCTGCAGCAGACCGCGATCGAGCGGCAGCTTGAGATCATCGGCAGCGAGATGGTCTCGCTCAACCAGCTCTACAAAGGCAATCTGGTCGAAATCACCCGCATCACCACGCTGGAAAAACAGCAGGCCGAAGCCAATGGCGAGCGCGGCCGGCTCATCGCCACCATTGCCGAAACCAACGCAGCCATCGCCGAAAAACGCCTGCAGATCGCCCAGGTCGATCAGGACTACATGGCCTCGACGCTCAAGGATCTGCAGGAGGCCCGCGCCATCCTGTTCGACGCCCGCCAGCAGCAGATCGCCGCCGCCGACAAGCTGGTCCGCACCAAGCTGCGCGCGCCGCAGGCCGGCATCATTCACCAGTCCAATATTCACACCGTGGGCGGCGTGGTCGGTGCCGGGGAAACCCTCATGCTGGTCGTGCCGCAGGACGAAGACCTGCAGGTCAATATTCGAATCGCCCCTACCGATATCGACCGCGTCACTCTGGGCCAGCAAGCCCATATCCGTTTTGCCGGCCTCAGCCAGCGCACCACACCTGAATTGCTGGCCAGCATCCGCACCATCGCGCCCGATCTCAGCCAGGATCAGGTGTCCGGGCAGTATTTCTACACCGCCAGCATCGC
Organism: Hyphomicrobiales bacterium; assembly: GCA_900470445.1. Classification (GTDB taxonomy): domain Bacteria; phylum Pseudomonadota; class Alphaproteobacteria; order Rhizobiales; family Devosiaceae; genus Devosia. The sequence goes on from UCAU01000088.1 coordinate 32,737, forward strand.
CATTGCCGATGGCGAATTGCGCAAGCTTCCCGCCGATGTCCGCCTGACGCCCGGCATGCCCGTCGAAGCCTTCGTCAAGACGGCGGATCGCACCGTGCTGGCCTATCTGCTGCAACCCTTCGTCGACCAGCTCGACTATGCCTTCCGCGAAGAATGATCCGACCCATGATCCTCGACCTGGCCCGAACCCTGCTCCCCCCCTCGCTGCGCACCACCCTGTCCCGCGCCCTTGGCCGCGACCGCATCCCGCGGCCCCGCCGCTATATTCCGGCCGGTGTCAGCGTCGAAGGCTTCTTCGCCGCGCTGGATCATGCCGGCGTCAAATGCGCCGTGCTGCGCTGGTTCGATACCCTGCCCCAGGTTGAACCGGGCGAGGATATCGACATGCTGGTCGCCGACGAGGACCTGTCGGCGCTGGCCGCTCATCTCGACGGCGTCTCCGGCGCCGTGCCCTGCGATATCTACACCGTCGGCGGCCTAGCCGGCACCCAGTTCAAGGGCCAGGCCTATTATCCCGCGGCCCTGGCCCGCGCCACCATAGCCCGGCGGGTCACCGTCAATGGCGGCTATCCCGCGCCCTGCCCGCAGGACCATTTTGACGGCCTTGCCTATCATGCCGTTTATCAGAAAGGTACCGCGTCGGGCCTGCCCACAGGCAGCGCCGATATTGCTCCGCTGGCCGCGCCCGAGCACGACTATCTCGGCGTGCTGAGCCGCCTGCGCGACGACCTAAACCTCGACGTGGCCATCGAGCTGCCTGCACTCGACGCCTATCTGGCCGCCAAGGGATACCGGCCATCCCCCGGTCTGCTGCAGGTCCTCGCCAAATCAAACCCGTGGGTCGCCCATTATGCTTTCCGATGATCTGGACCGCGCCGTGAGCCCAACCTTGCCCATCAAGACCCTCGCCGCCGCCCTCGCCCACCGGCTCGATCGCAGCCTGCCCGGGCGGCTTCGCGGCCGCCTCTCCCGCCAGCTCAAGCTCGGGACCAATCGCTACCTGGCGCCCGGCGTCGGCGGAGAAGCCGAACTCTTCCACGCACTGGACCGGCGCGGCGCCCGCTACGCAGTGATCAGTGGGCCCCCCGCCACGACGGTATTCGATCCCAACGCCCCCATGGCCCTGATCATCGCCGATGAAGACGTGAATGCGACCCGCAAATTGGTGTCCCCCTGGCCCGCCGGAAAGCCTGTCGAGGTCTATTCCCCCAGCGGCCTGCCCGGCTTTGCCTTCGGTGACATGCCCCTCTTGCCGCCCCGCCTGGCCCGCCGCATTCTCGATGGCGCTCGCCGCAGCAATGGCGCCCGCGTCGCCAGCCCCCAGGACCAGTTCTTCGTAAACCTGTTCCGTCAAGTCTACCTGAAAGGCTGGTCGTCCGGCATTCCATCTGAAACCGCCCTTTCCACCCGCCAGCCCGCCATCGCCCACATTATCGCCAACCAGGCCGACGAGTTGGGCATAGCCATCGCCAATCCCATCACCCTTGAAAGCCTCGATGCACTGCTCATCGACCATGATTGGCAGCCCCCGCTCGACATGCTCGAGCGCATTGGCTGCTGGAATGGCTGGGTTGCCGAAAAGCTGAAAAAGGCGGGCGAGTGGATCGGCTCGGAACCCGCCGGCCTCACCGTCTTTTACCTTCGCCAGCGCACCATCGACGAGGGCAAGGCCGAGACTGTTTTTGCCGTGCTGCGCCAATCCGGGTTCGAGCTGCATTTCCCCGCCATCCCGCTGACGGACCAGCAATTGCGCAACATCGCCGCCGAAGTGCGTGGCGGCAATTGGGGCAAGGGTCCCTTCCCGCTCAGCGGTGGCGAGCCTGCTTTGGTCTTTGCCGGCTTTGATCCTGCCCCGATTCCGCCGGACGCCGCCGCCCTGGCCCAGTTCCCGCTGCTCGACAATAACCGCATCCAGTTCGCCAAGCAGGCGGTGCGCGACGCCGTCCATGCCGGCCTGCCCCGCCACGCCCGCTACAATGCCATGCATTCCACCGACAATGCCGTGCAAGCCTGGCGCGCCGTGCGGAGCCACTTCCCCGGCCTCGAACCCATCCTGCGCGAGCGATCCCGCCCGCCGGTTTAGGCCGCATACCCCTCCGGCTGCCGCCCCTCGAACAGCCGGTCGAACAATGCCAGCGCAGCCGCCTCGCCATAAAGCCCGCTGCGCACATTGGGCCAATGCCGCACGTCCTCCCGCCGCACCAGCGCATTGTCGATCCGCACCGGCACTGTCTGCATGCCCAAAGCCGCCGCCGCCGCTGCCCGGTGATGCCCCGCCGTCACCAGCGCCACATGCACCCCGCCTCGGCACAACACCGCCGCCTTGATATCCCCATTGTCCTCGTCGCTGCGCCGATAGCCGCTCTGCCGGATTGATTCGTATACCCCGACCAGCCGGCGGTATTCCAGCCTGCCCACCGCATCGCTGACCGGGCCCCACCCCTTCCAGCCCGCTGCGGCCTCCGCTCCGGCTCCATGTTCGCGGTTATCCGCCTCGATCATGCCGATCCATCGCGCCTCCGCCTGCTTGGGCGTCAGGCTGGACCAGGGCAGTACGAAACCCAATGGCGGCGCGCTCGCCAGGCCAGGCACGGCGTCACCCAGCCCCAGCACCCCCGCTGCCGATTGCGGCCGCCAGTCCCGATAAAATTGCGGCAAGGGCGAGTTCTCGTAATCGCCTGCCGCGCCGGCCGCAAAAGCCAGCAAGGTATCGACGAACGGATTACCCCCGCCCGCCACGCAGGGAAATGCCAACCCCGGCAATATCCGGCAATCGGCCAGCGCCATCTCGATCACAAAGGGCCGCATACCTGCCCGATAGGCGGCCTCGACTGGATCGTCCGTTTCCCCCCGCAGATCGAAAACAGCGCTGTCCTTGCGCACCAGCCGCAGCCCGGCCCGGCCCAGCACGCCATTGACCCGCTCCAGGCCGCTCCGGCGTGCAGCCGCGAGCATCTTTCGCGCTGTCGTCAATCGATATCCCCGCCCACCAAGTTTTCTCGCCCGAGATTTACGATGTCATCAGTTATCGCATGCCAGATCGGCTTTGTACCACAATCAAGATTGACCCGTTTACCGGAAGCGATAACGTAATACCTGCGGCTTGCAAGTGCTGGTGCTATCCAAGGCCCAGTCGAGAGGTTCCTGTTTTGAAGGCGCCATCGGTAAAGGGTCTCGTGCGTTCGGTGGCCGTCTTGGCCTCGGGCACGTTCGCGTCACAGGTCATCCTGCTGGCCACGGCGCCGCTGCTGACCCGCCTCTACAATCCCGATCAGTTCGGCCTGCTGGCTGCCTATATGGCCATTGTCACCATATTGGGCGCCATCGCCACCCTGCGCTACGAACTGGTCATTCCCCTGCCCCGGCACGATGGCATGGCCGTCAACGCGCTGGCGCTTACCATGGCCTGCGTCATCGCCACGGCCCTGCTCTGCGGCCTGGCCCTGCTTGCCGCCGGCGATTGGCTCGCCAATGTCCTCAACATGCCAGACCTGCCCGCCGTCAGCTGGCTCGTCCCGTTCGGCGTGCTCTCCATGGGCACCTACACTGCCTTCAACAATTGGGCCGTGCGCCGCCGCAGCTTCGGCACCATTGCCCGCACCAAGCTGACCCAGTCGGTCAGCCAGACTGCCATCCAGATCGGTTCCGCCTTCACCCCCTTTGCCACGTTGGGCCTGCTGTTCGGCAACCTGCTCGGCCAATCGGCCGGCATTTCCTCCTTCCTGCGCGAATTCCGCCGCGACGACCGCTCCACCCTGCGCCTTCTGAGCTGGCGCCGCGCCTGGTTCCTCGCCCGGCATTATTGGCATTTCCCGGTCTTCTCGCTGCCGGCCTCCGTCGCCTTCTCCGCCAGCCAGCAGGCACCGGCGCTGGTCATGTTCGCCCTGTTCGGTCCCTCGACTGCCGGCTTCTACCTGCTGGCCCAGCGCGTCGGCATGATGCCGGCCACCCTGCTCGGCACCGCCATGAGCCAGTCGATCTATCGCAATCTCGCCGACCAGAAGAAACAGCCCGACGCCATCGGCCGCGCCGTCGCCGTCCCCGTGCGGGTCATGAGCAACCTGATCATCGGCCCGGCTATTGGCGCCGCCGCTATTGCCCCGCCGTTGATCGGGCTGGTCTTTGGCCATGATTGGGTCGAAGCCGGTCAATATCTGCGCTGGATGACCCCCTGGGTCGCCGTCACCATCACCTTCGGCGCCATGACGCCGGTCGTGTCCATCCTGGGCCTGCAGAAAATGGGGCTGGTCTTCCAGCTCGGCTCGCTCCTGCTCGGGCTGGCCGCCATGTATATCGCCGGCCCACTGTGGGGGCCCGTCGCCGCCATTGCCGGATTCTCCCTGGTCAAGGCGCTGTGCATCATCCTCTACCGGCTGCACATGTTCCACCTGGTCGGCGTCTCGCCCCGCCCCATTGCCCTGTCCATGCTGTGGCAATCGGCATTCTTCATCGCCACCTTCGGCCTCGCGGCGGCGCTGCTGGAAACCTCCATAATTGAGGGCGCCCTGCGCTGGGTCATGGTCAGTCTGCTCTGCCTGTCCGCAGCCGGTGTCTATGTCGCCATCAACCTGCGCTCGATCGCCCAATTGTCCCCTGCGCCCAGCCAGCGAATCAGTGCACCGCGGAACATCGTCGAGCCAGAGCGAATCGACTGAACTGCTGGCTTCAAGTAAAAACCTTCGGACGTTACTTACACAAAGCAGCATCTATGCTTTGATTAACTGCCGCGCTTCGTCATAAAACCGTCGCATAGCGGTATAAAATTTCCCGTTCCTTCTGAGCTTTACGGTTAAAACACTACGGGGTGCGACCGGGCCGCAACACTAGGTAAAAATCGGTAGTAGTGTGCCAAATTGACACTTTGTGATTGTGTTTCTTTACTGGGATGTGCGATGATTAACAATCGATTAACACCAATCGCCGGCGGCGGCGGACGATTGATTGACCACTGAGGAATACTGGTGATGTCCGTGCATGGCACCAACCCGCCCCGCCTAAGGTCTACCTTCAGTTTTGGCCGTATCGCCTCCCAGTCTACCAGCTCACAATTCAATATCGGTTACACCCAACTCAGTGCCAGCGGCCTGAATGCTTACTGGCTTGGCGGCGAGCCGGCGCAGGCCATCAACACGCCCGGGCGGACCATGCAATTGTCCGCCAAGCGGGCGGTCGATATCCTGGCGTCGCTGTTCGCGCTCATCCTCTTCGGCCCGCTCCTGCTGCTGGTCACTATCGGCATCAAGCTGGCCGATCCTGGCCCTGCCCTGTTCCGCCAGCCCCGTGTCGGGCTCGATGGCCGCCCCTTCACCATCTACAAGTTCCGCTCGATGTATCTGAACAAGTGCAGCGATGACGGCGTGGCGCAGACCGTTTCCGACGACGCGCGCATCATGCCGTTTGGCGCCTTCCTGCGCCGCACCAGCATTGACGAGCTGCCCCAATTGCTCAACGTCATCCTGGGCGACATGTCGCTGGTCGGCCCCCGTCCACACGTCCAGGGGCAATTGGCTGCCGGCGAACCCTATGCCGCCGCCGTTCCCTATTACAATTACCGCTGGGCCATGCGCCCCGGCCTCACCGGCTGGGCCCAGGCCAATGGCTATCGCGGCCCGACCGACGAAATGAGCGCCGCTCGCGCCCGGGTCGATCACGACATTGCCTATATCCAGAATTTCTCGCTCGCCCTGGATATCCGCATCATCCTGCTCACCCTGCGCCGGGAATTCCTGCGCGGCACCGGTTTCTGATCGCTCCCACCCACTCGCTTGATCGCGTATAAGCGCGCTCATCAATATGCCCGGCAAGTCCCAGCCTGTTCGCCTCTCCTTTGGCTATTGAAGCAATCGGCTCAATGCCGCAGATTGCGCGCCAAACGAACCGCGAGAAGATTGATGATGATAAGCCCGACTTCCCGGCAGCGCCTCGGCGCCGTGGCCGCAGCCTGCCTGCTAAGCGTGGCCCTGCCCGCTGGCACCGCCTGGGCACAGAAGGTCAAGACCCCAGCCCCGGCTCCCGCGCCCGTCACCGAATTCACCGTGGAAATCCCCACCGTCGACGCCGTCGATTCCAATCTCGATGAAGCCACCCTACGCGACATTTTCAGCGGCAATGTCACCGATCACGCCGAGGAACTGGCGGGCCTGAGCGCCACCAGCATCACCATTCCCGAAATCCTGGTCAACGTCACCACCACCATTGGCGAAGAAACCAACGACACGGTCATCACCTTCACCGATCTGGTGCTGAGCGACGTCGTCGATGGCGTTGCCGGCTCGGTCAAGCTGGCCGAATCCGGCTTTGATAGCGGCGATAAGGGTTCGGCCGATATGGGCCCCTTCTCCGCCAGCAATTTCAATATCTCAGGCGTCCTGGGCATGTATGGCCTGGTCGATGCTGCCGACCAGACGGAACTGGAGACCATCTATACCGATCTCAAATTCGAGGGCGGCACCGTCGCGGCGTCCGATATGTCCTGCACGTTCGGCCCGATGACGGCGGCCGAATTCAAGGCGCGCCCGTTGAATTTCAGCTTTGCCGATTTCATCGCCCTCAGTGAAGCCGCGGAAAACGAGGGCGAAACACCCTCGCCCGAGACCATCGGCAAGCTGATGCATCTTTATGCCGATATGTTCACCGCCTTTGAATCCTCCCCCGTGGAATTCGGCGGCTTCGAGTGCAGCGGCGTCGATGAGCAGGATCGCCCCATAAACTTCTCGCTCGACAGCATGACCATGGCCGGCATGAGCCCCGGCATCTATCCGGCGATCACCCTGAGCGGGCTGGACATCACCGTCGAGGGCGATGGCAAGGTCGGCGTCGGCACCATCGCGATCAAGGAAACCGATCTCAGCGGCCCCATCGCCGTGGTGCAGGCCGCGCCCGAAACCATCGATCAGGCGTGGCTTGAAGCCAATGGCCGCTCACTGATCCCCGCCTTCACCGGCTTCTCCTTTGCCGATGTCGATGTGGACGTGCCCGATCCGGAAAATGCCGATGGCCGCATCGCCGCCAGCATCGGCGCCTTCGATTTGACGCTGGGCGCCTATCGCAATGGCATCCCCACCGATTTGCTCACCTCGGCCAGCAATATCGTCGTCGATCTGCCCAAGGACAGCGATGATGAGCAGATCCGCCAATTGGCCGAGCTTGGCGTCACCACGATAGACGCCGGCTTCACTGTCGACGCGTCATGGAACGAGGCCGAAAACACGATCGACATCGACGAGGTCTCGATCACCGGCGCCGATCTGGCCACGGTCCTGCTCACCGGCACCCTGACCAACGCCACCGAAGCCCTGTTCGGCCTCAATGAAAATGCCGCCATGACCGCGGCCATGGCCTTGGCCATCAATCACCTGCGGGTCGACGTGACCGATGCCGGCCTCTCCGACATCATCCTCGCCACCGTCGCCGAGGAACAAGGCACCGACGCCGCCGCCATGCGTCCGATCTTTGCCGGGCTGGCCGAAGGCACCGTAGTCGGATTCCTCGCCGGCGCCGCCGAGGCCCAGAAAGTCGGTGCCGCCATCAACAGCTTCGTCAGCGGCAAGGCCAAGCAGTTGACCATCGACATGACCGCCAAGGCCGACCCGGGCCTGGACCTCTTCGACTTCATAGCCGCCGAAGACGACCCCGCCTCCCTCATCGGCAAGGTCAACATCGAAGCCGTCGCCAAGTAAAAACAAAAAGGCCGCTCCCCATGGAGCGGCTTTTTTCCGTGACACCCAAAAGCTCTACCGCACCTGCTCCGCCGCCGCCTTCATCCCCCAGTCCAGCAGCCCCCGCGCCACCTCCGCCGTGCTCCCCTCCACATAACACCGCAGCTCCGGCGCATTCCCCGACGCCCGGAAATGCACCATGTCGCCCGCCAGCGTGCGGAACTGCAGTCCATCGATCGTGGACAGGCTCGCAATCCCATGCGGCGCAAAAAACGCCTCGGCAAAAGCGCGATCCTCGCCCAATCGCTGCAGGAACGCCCCGCTTTTCTCCGACTGCACATCCTGCAGCCGGTCCGCCAGCGCATATTGCAGCGGCAGCTCCGCCACGATCGCATCCACCCCAACGCCCCGCCGCGCCGCCAGCCCCAGCGCACACAGCAGCGGCAGCACCGCATCCCGCGTCGGCAGCGGGTCGAGCCCGACAATGCCATTGCCGACAAACGTGCCGCCATTGGCCTCAAAGCCCACCACGCTATCGGCCGTTTCCATCGCCTCGATCACATAGGGCGAGCCCACCCTGGTGCGCAGCACCGTCTCGAAAAATCCCGTCCGCTCCAGCGCCGAATTGGACGTCACCGGCGTCACCACCGTCCGCGCGCCCAGCAATTGCGCCGCCAGCAGCCCCAGCACGTCACCGCGCACAAATTCGCCCCTGCCATCCATCAGCAGCGGCCGATCCCCATCGCCATCCGAGGACACAATCGCATCGAGCTTTTCGCTCTCGATCCACCCCTTGAGCGCGCCAAACACCGCATCGCCAAACGCCTCGGTATCGACCGCGACGAATTCCTCCGTGCGCCCCAGCCCCACCACCTCGGCGCCCGCCTGCCGCATGACCTGCCGCAGCACATCCCGCGCCACGCTGGAATGCTCAAACACCCCAACCCGCAGCCCCGTCAGCGCCCCCTCCGGCAACAGCCCGGCATAGCGCGCGACATAGCGCTCCACGACGAGGTCAAATTCATCGCGCATCGCCGTCCCGCTATCCGGTACGTCCTCATCCCGCAACGCCGCAACAATCCCAGCTTCATCCGCCTTGCTGATTTCCCCGCCCGGCACATAAAATTTCAGCCCATTCCGGTCCGAGGGAATATGGCTGCCGGTGATCATGATGGCGCAACAACCCGCCGCCATTGCATGCAGTGCCAGGGCTGGCGTCGGCACCGTGCCGCAATCCACCGCCTCAAGCCCGAACAGCCCAATCGCCGCCGCGCAATCCTGCGCAATGGCCGGGCTCGAGGGCCGGAAATCCCGCCCGATAAACACCTTGCCGCCGCCCAGCTGGCCCAGCCCCTGCACATGCCGCAAAAACGCCGCCACATACCGCCGCGCCGCCTGCCCCTCTAGCTCCACCGCCAGACCACGTAGGCCACTCGTCCCAAATTTCAGGCTGGAAATAGTCAAATCGCTTCTCTCAATTCACGCCGTAATAATGCCGATACCATTCGACAAACCGCGCCACACCCACCTCGATGGGCGTCTCCGGCAGCGCCCCAATCAATTCATGCAATAGCGCCGTGTCCGACTGCGTCGCCACCACATCGCCCTGCTGCATCGGCAGCATATTCTGCTTGGCCCGCCGCCCCATGGCCTGCTCGACCGCCGCGACAAATGCCATCAACTCGCTCGGCTTCCCCCCCGCGATATTGACCACCCGATAAGGCGCCACCGCCGAAAGACTATCCCCCTTCACCGGCTTGCCCTTGACCGGGGGCGTCCCCGCCAGCCGCACCAGCGCATCGACCAGATCGTCGACATAGGTAAAGTCGCGCCGCATTTTGCCTTCGCCGTAAATGTCGATGGCCTTGTCCTGCTGCATCGCCGACACGAACTTGAACAGCGCCATGTCCGGCCGGCCCCACGGCCCATAGACCGTGAAAAACCGCACGCTGGTTGCCGCAATCCCCCACAGATGCGAATAGGAATGCACCATGGCCTCGCCCGATTTCTTGGTCGCGGCATAAAGCGATACCGGACTATCGGCCCGGTCGGTCTCGGCAAAGGGTATCTTGGTATTGCCGCCATAGACCGAGCTAGTCGAGGCAAAAATCAGATGCTCCGGCGGCGTCTCGCGCGCCGCCTCGAGCAGGTTCGACGTCCCCACCAGGTTCGACTGCACATAGCTCTGCGGATGCTCGATACTGTAGCGCACCCCCGCCTGCGCCCCCAGATGAAACACCCACTGCGCCCCACTTTCCGCCAGCGCCTGCTTCAGCCGCGCCCCATCCTCCAGCATGGCTTCGACAAAGGTGAAATTCGGCTGCTCCGCCAATAGCGCCAGCCGCGCGCGCTTCAGGCTCACGTCGTAATAATCGGTCACCCCATCGTAGCCGGTGACAATATGCCCATCGGCCAGCAGCCGCTGCGCCAGGTGAAACCCGATAAACCCAGCCGTTCCCGTCACGAAGATACGCTTAGGCTCCATCGAGGTCCGGCCTTCTGTTTCTGAGGGATTTGGTGCTCGAGCGGATGGCCTTGCCCTCCAGCCGCCGCTGTTTGGATGCAAATGTCGGCCGCGTCGCCACCCGCGCCTTGGGCACATGCGCCCCCGCCACCAGCAGATCCACCAGCCGCTGCTGCGCATCCGCGCGATTCATCGGCTGGTCGCGATAAGCATTGGCCGTGATGACGATAACGCCATCCTTGGTCAGTCTTTTGCCGGCCAGCACGGCCACCCGCCGCTTCATCGCCTCGGGAATATTGGGCGACGTCATCAGGTTGAACCGCAGTTGCACCGCGCTCGACACCTTGTTGACATTCTGCCCGCCTGGTCCGGCCGAACGCACGAAAGTCTCCTCGATTTCCGAGGGATCGATGCTCACATTGCGGGTGATGACGATGGGATCAGGCATGACGAAAAGAATACCCCCACCTAGCCTCCCCCTGATAGGGG
>UCAU01000030.1 GCA_900470445.1 Hyphomicrobiales bacterium
CGGGATCGCCTCGCGATGATAGTATTTCTCGACGTCCAGACATGCCGCGAAGCGAACTGCCGCGGGCTGATTTTGGATTCGCATAATATCGGTTCTGGACCTGCCTCGTGGCGATGCCGTACGTCGTTGTTCAGTCGTACGGCGTATTCCTCGCCAACTCACGCGCGGCTAACTCAGCCAGCCTTTGGAAGAAAGCGCCCGGTTGCTGGCAAACCAGCGGCCGCCAGCGTCCTCAGCAGCGCCGGATCGGTAGCCGGCTCGCCGACGAACGGTGTTAATTGGTCGCACAAGCCATGGGCGTCCCGCCTGTGCGACGTCCTCCACTGGGGCCTCAGCTACTGGCTATCGGTCAGCTCTGCCTCGACGGCCTTGGTGATGCCGTCCAATTCGCTTCGCACTGTCTTCCACACAAAGGCGCTGGCCACGTCTTCATAGTCGTGGCGGTATATATTGCCGGCGCCGGCGATGCTCGCCCAAGGCACATGAGGATGACGCCGCTTCATGTCCTCCGGCAACCGGCACGACGCCTCTGAGATGATCTCCAGGCAACGGGTGACCGCATAGACCGCCATGGCGTTGTCGGCGAAGGCGTCAGGCGTCTGGTCGGCCAGAAACTGCCGCGCCAAGACAATGTTATGCTTGATGGTGGCCAGGACCCGCTGCGCGTCCTTAGAAGGCATAAATGGCTTCGTTGACCGCAGCCGGTTTGACATAGGGCTTCAACGCGGCACGATCGACCACATCGACGGGGCCATCGAAGAGTGCGGCAATGTAGTCCTTGAGGCCGACATATTCGAACACGCCAAGCATGGTATTCGGGTCTAGCTCGATCATGATGTCAATGTCGCTGTCCGGGCGCGCTTCGTCACGTGCGAGCGAGCCGAATAGCGCAGCATGCTGCACACCCTTCCGCTCGAGCTCAGCACGGTGTTGTTTTAACATGGCAATGACAGTGCGCTTGTTCATGGTCCTAAAATAGCGCGTCGCGACCCAGTTTTCCACTCAAAACCCCATTTTGCGGCACCAATCCTTCCCCTAGGGCGTGACTAGCCGCGCGTCAGGGCGCGGCCGCAGCATTCGCATAGTATGCCGGTCGGGGATGGCAACTACCGACCCCAGCCTCCACCCCGACGCCGAAGCTCGCAACGCGGACTGGTAGCTCTTAGGGGCTCGCGGCGCACCCTTGAACGGCAGGAATGGGACGTGATGCGGTCTAGTTCGTCGGCCGGGGGGCGGCGTTCAGGCGACCCAAATTGGAGCGGTTTTTGGTACGCCACTCGGATGGAGCCAATCCCGTTGACTTGCGGAATTGCGCGGAGAAATGAAACGGGGAACTGTAACCTAGGTAGCCTGCAATGGCCTTGATTGAACGGTCGGAGTTTCTGAGAAGTTCACAAGCCCGGCGAATGCGCACATCGGTCTGATATTGCTTGAGCGAAACGCCGATATGCTCGCGAAACAGTCGGCGCAATGTCGAATAGCTCACGCCAAGATTGCGGGCGATCGTGTCAAGAACAGCGGTTTCTCCGCTTTTTTCCATCAAGGCTCGCCTTGCTTGCTCCACGAGGCGGACATGCCCTTGGCCGGCCACGTCCCTCAACTGGCACAACCGGGCCAGCAATTGCAGTCCCAGAGTGGACAGAGTTGGTTGGTGCGCTAACGCGTCCTCTCGCGCCAATCGGTGGATAAGGGTAAAGACCTGGGCGTCTTGGTCGTCCGCATGCCAGATGGGTGTTTCGAGCGACAGCACGCCGATGTCGAGCACCTTGTCAAAGGCCGGGCCGCGGCACTCAATCCAACTCTCGACCCAGCCCGTGTCAGGATCGGGGGCGAAACGATGCCAGACGCCGGGAAACATCAGGATGATGTCGCCCGCCTTCACTTCATGCACAAGGCCGGGATCTGGCGCCGATTGCAGCTTGCCGCGCCCCTCGCTGATCAACGCAAACTGGTAGGCCTGCAGTGTCCGGCCCTTCTCCCATTTAAAGTGATGGTCGTCGGGGTGGCGAGCTGGCGGATAGGCCGAACCGGGCGGTATCCGCGTGTATCCGGTTGACAGGGCGGTGCATCCCAGAGCTTCACACAGCGCATTATCCGCCAAATAGGTAAAGTAGTCTGTCTCATTCATGTGATCAATTTTCGTATGGAACAGATCATTTCACGAAAAGCGTAGCGGGTTCTCGCTGTCCGGGCGAGTGTTAAGGTCCAATCCAAGATCAATTTTTGAATGAGAGCGCCAAAGGCGCCATTGCGGCTTCATCTGTCGCAGTATCGGGAGAGGACCATGCAATCTGGAGCGGAGCTTCGGCATGCCCATAGGCCGCTCAAGGTGGGCCTGTTCGGCATAGGCCTCGATGCCTATTGGCCGCAGTTTGAAGGTCTCAAAAGCCGCCTCGAATCCTATGTTGAAACGGTCGCGACCAAGCTGGCGCGGCCTGGCGTCGAGATCGTCAATCTGGGTCTGATCGACGCCGCCCCGCAGGCGGTCGAAGCGGGTCATCGGTTCCGCGAGGCCGATGTGGACGTCATATTCCTTTATGTCACGACCTATGCGCTGTCATCGACAGTCCTCCCGGTCGTCCGCCGCGCCGGCGTGCCTGTCGTGGTGCTCAATCTGCAGCCCCAGCGGTCCATCGATTATGGCGCCTTCAATGCCATGAAAAACCGAACCCGCATGACCGGTGAGTGGCTGGCCTATTGCGCGGCCTGCCCGGTACCCGAAATCATCAATGTGTTCAACCGGTCCGGGATTGCCGCCCACCAGGTGACGGGCGTGCTGGAGGGCGATGCCCATGTCGACGGCGAAGTCGAGGACTGGATCGAGGCTGCCCGCGTCGCCCATGTTATGGCACATAATCGCCTCGGCCTGATGGGCCATTATTACAATGGCATGCTCGACATTTATTCGGACCTGACTGTCCAGTCGGCGGCCTTCGGCACAGTGGTCGATTTTCTCGAAATGGACGAGCTGGCCCAGATCCGGCGCGAGCTCCAGGCCGCCGAAATCGACGCCATGCTGGTTCGCATCCACGCCGAATTCTATATAGAGCCCGATTGCGATCCGGCCGAACTGCGCCGCGCGGCGGCCACGGCAGCGGCGCTCCAGAAACTGGTCGTGGCGCATGACCTGGGCTCGATGGCCTATTTCTATGTCTCGGTTCCCGGCCATGAACACGAAGATCTCATTTCGTCGGTGATCCTAGGCTGCTCGCTGCTGACGGCGAGCGGCGTTCCGGTTGCCGGCGAATATGAAATCAAGAATGCCCACGCCATGAAAATCATGGATGCCTTCGGCGTTGGGGGATCCTTCACCGAATACTACGCCATCGACTTCGACGACGATGTGGTCCTGATGGGCCACGACGGCCCCGGCCACCCCAGAATAGCCCAGGGTAAGACCAAGGTCCGCCCGCTGGAAGTCTATCATGGCAAGGTGGGTAAGGGCGTGTCGGTGGAAATGTCAGTGCGCCACGGGCCGGTAACGCTGCTGTCGGTCATTGAGCGCGACGGGCGGGCCGAATTGCTGGTCGCCGAGGGCGAGTCGGTGCCCGGCGCGATCCTGGAAATCGGCAATACCAATAGCCGCTATCGCTTCGCCAATGGCGCCCGCGCTTTCACCGAGGCCTGGAATGCCGCCGGTCCTGCGCATCACTGCGCAGTCGGCGTGGGCCACATTGCGGGCCGGATCGAGAAACTGGCGAAACTGCTGAATCTGAAATTCACGCGGGTCGTCTGACCCGTGGCAGAATAAACAGGAGGAGAACGACATGACTATTCTGAGGAGACTACGGCCGGTGGCCGCTGCGGTTGCCATGGTGGGCATCATGCCCGCCATGGCCCAGGATGCAGGCATCACCCCGCCACCCGAAGTGGCGCAATTCGCGCCTGTCGAAGCGGGCAGCGGCGACGGTCTCACTATCGGCTTCACCCAGCTCGGCCTGGGTGTGCCCTTCACCGAGGCCCTGCAAAAAGGCATGGTCGCGGCCGCCGAAACATCGGGCATCAATCTCGTCACCTGCGATTCAAAGTTCGACGCCGCCGCGGCGCTCGACTGTGCCCGCCAGTTCAGGACGCAGAATGTCGACGGCCTTGTAACCTTCCAGGCCGACGCAGCGGCCGCTGCGAATATCTGTGCCGAGGGGCCGCAGGTTCCCGTCATCGCCATCGATATCGAGCAGCAACCCTGCCAGACGGCCTTTGTCGGCGCCGCCAACGTCTATGCCGGTGAAATCGTCGGCTATGCGCTCGGCCAGTATTTCAAGGAGAACTTTGACTGCCAGTATGACGCATGGTTGTCACTGGAATCCCTGGCCGTTGGCGTGGTCAACGACATGCGCATGGGCGGCATGCGTGACGGCTTCGCCAAGGTCTGTGGCGACGTGCAGAATGCCCGCATAATCGATACCGGTGCCGGCGGTCAGGCCGACACAGCCCAGCGTCAGGTCACCGATACGCTGACTGCGCTGCCTGGCGCCCAGCGCGTCATCGTGGTCGGCATCAACGAAGACGTGATCACCGGCGCTCTGGCCGCCGCACGCTCGCAGAACCGCACGGAAAACCTCTATCTAGGCGTGCAGAACTTCGATCCCGGCAATTGCCAGATATGGACGGCGCCACATTTCATCGCGTCGGCCGCGTACTTTCCGGAAAAGTATGCCGAACTGATCATCCCCAACATCATAAAGGCCGTGAAGGGCGAGAGCATTGCCGACCAAATTCTCGTGCCGCACGAGGTGATCACCCCCGAGAACATGAAGCAGTTCTACCCTGAGCTGAGCTGCTGATATGACACAGACGAGCTTTCTCTCCGTCCGCGGAATTAGAAAGTCGTTCGGTCCGGTCAAGGTCCTCCATGGGGTGGACCTTGACCTGCCCGCCGGCACTGTGACCGCCCTTCTGGGCGAGAATGGTGCCGGCAAATCGACCTTCGTGCGCATCCTGGCCGGCGACCATCAGGCCGATGAAGGCACGATCGAGATCGAGGGCCGGCCCGTAAGTTTTCGTACTGTGGCGCAGTCCCGCAATGCCGGTATCCGTCTGATTGCCCAGGAAATCGCCGACGCGCCGACGCTGACCGTCGCCGAGAATATTTCGCTTGGGGCGCCGCCCAATCGCTTCGGCTTCGTCGATTTCAAGGCGACGCGCGATCGTGCTCGCAAGGCGCTGGACGCATTGGGCTCGGACCTGCCGCTCGATGCCAAGGTCGCAGACCTGCGACTGGGCGAACGTCAGATCGTGGAAATTGCGCGGGCCACGGCGGGCGCCTCGCGCTGCCTCATTTTCGATGAGCCCACAGCCGCCCTTTCCGATGCCGAAACCCGCCGGCTCTTTAAGCTGATCGAGCGCATGCGCGGCCAGGGTGTCGCCATCCTCTATATCACTCACCGGCTCGATGAGGTCTTTGCCCTTGCCGATCGAGTGTTGGTGCTGCGCGACGGCCGTGTTTCCATGGACGCCAAAGTCTCCGAAACCGACCAGGCCTCAGTCGTCACGGCGATGGTGGGGCGCGCCATCACCACCCATCACGACCGCTACGCCTACCAGGCTTCAGGCCAGGCAGAGCTTGTCAGCGTGCGGGGCCTTAGCGCCGAGGCCTTTGCCGATATCGACCTTGATGTCGCTCCTGGCGAAATCGTCGGCCTCTATGGAAAGGTGGGCTCCGGCGTTCCCGAACTCGCCGGCGCCATCTTCGGCGCCCAGCCGCATTCAGCGGGTGAAATTCGAATTGAAGGACAGCCCGTTCGGTTCCGCCATCCCCGCCAAGCTATTGCACGCGGTGTTGGATACCTGCCGGCCGACCGCGCCAGCGAAGGTCTGCTGCGCTCCCGTACGGTGGCCGAAAACCTCGCCGCGCCAAGCTGGCGACGCCTTGCCCGAGGTGGCTTCATCGGCCGCACAATAGAATCCACCGTTTTCGGTCGCTGGCACAAAACCTTGAAGGTCCGCTCGCGCCCCGATGGGCTGGAAAAGATCCTGACCCTATCGGGCGGCAACCAGCAAAAGGTCCTCCTGGGACGCTGGCTCGAGGCCGGCTCGAGGCTCCTGCTGCTGGTTGAGCCAACGCGCGGCGTCGATGTCGGCGCGAGGCAGGAAATCTATCAGGTGCTACGCGACCTTGCCCGGGAGGGTCATGGCATCCTGATTGCCAGTTCCGACTACGAAGACATCACCGAAGCGGCGACCCGTGCCCTGGTTATGGTACGGGGACGGATCGTGGCGCATATCGACCAGAACGACATTTCAACGGCGCGGCTCACCGAAGCTGCGGGAGGGGGCGCACATGCCTGAACAGGTTCAATCCAGCACTGCCGGCCAGATCGCCGAGGCGCCGCGCTCGCGTATCCGCATGAAGGGTCCCGAGTGGGGCGCGCTGCTCATCTTCCTGCTGGCCGAGATCGTGTTCTTCACGATCAACTCCCCCTATTTTCTGTCCTGGCCAAATATCGTCAACATCATCACCGCGTTGTCTATAACCGGCATCTTGGCCGCGGGTGGCACCATTCTGCTGATCGCCGGCCAGTTCGACCTGTCGGTTGGTAGCGGTACTGCCTTCGTGGCGCTGATGTTCGCCTTGGCGGCCCAAACACTTGGCATTCCGGCTGCGCTGATCGTCGCAATGCTGATCGGTGCGGGCATTGGCGTGCTCAACGGTTTCCTCGTCACGGTGGTCGGCGTCAATGCGCTGATCACCACGCTTGGCACGCTGGCCATTTTCCGTGGCCTGACCCTCTCCATCGGCGGCGCCAGCTCGGTGCGCATCAATGGCTTTGACTGGGCCATTGCCCGTCCGTTCTTCGATATCCCCGTTTCAGCGCTGGTCTTCGTCGTCATCGCCGTTGTCGTCGGCATCGTCCTGGCGCGGACCGTATTCGGCCGCACCATCTATGCCATCGGCGCTAATGAGAATGCCGCCCGCCTGGTAGGCGTTCGCACCAAGGGCACGCTGTTCGCGGGCTTTGTCATCTCAGGCCTCTGCATGGCCGTGACGGGGCTGGTCAGTGCCTCCCAGCTTGGATCGACTTCGGGCACCACCGGCACTGGCCTCGAGCTGGCAGTCGTCACCGCCATCATTCTGGGGGGCACGTCGCTCAAGGGCGGCACGGGCAGCATGTTCGGCACAGTGCTCGGCCTGTTGATCGTTGGCGTGCTCAACAACGGCATGACGCTAATGAATATCAATTCCACCTGGCAACAGGTCGCAGCCGGCACCCTACTGATCCTTGCCGTATCCTTTGATCAGATTCGTCAGCGCTTCATTCGCGCTTGAGACCCCTCATGCCTACAAATCGGACCCATCGCATCCTCGATTCCGTCGACATGCCCATGCGAGACGGCTGTCTGCTGCGTGCCGACATCTGGCTCCCGGCCGGGGAGGGACCCTGGCCCGTCCTGCTGCAGCGCACGCCCTATCGCAAGGAAGACGCCTTCGGCACGCAGCATATCTCGGCCATGGACTTCATGGTGGCGCTACGGCGCGGCTATGCCATTGTGCTGCAGGACACCCGCGGCCGCTATGGGTCGGAGGGCGATTTCGAGCCCTTCGTTCATGAGCTGGATGACGGCATCGACACCATTGCCTGGCTGGCTGTGCAGGATTTCTGCAATGGCGAGGTCGTCATGTTTGGCGCCTCCTACGTCGGGGCAACCCAAGTTCTCGCGGCCGCCGGCAATCCCGAGGCGCTGGTGGCCATCTCGCCGCATTTGACCACGGCCCGTCATGGCGAGACCTGGAGTTATCGGGGTGGCGCCATCGAGCTCGGCTTCCTGCTCCTCTGGATCATAGAGAGCCTAGGTTGCACCGATCTCGAGCGCCGGTTCGCCGATATGCCGGCAGCCGAAGCCCAACGTGCGCGCCAGCTGCTTGCGGCCTTCCAGCAGGACCCGCAGTCTGCCTTTGCACGCCTGCCCGTATTCGACGACGATCTCGCTGCGCTCGCGCCCTATGCGCGGGAATGGTTCGACTCGGCGCGGGCCACAGCGGCGCCGAACGCTCGCGAACATCTCGACACCCTGGCCCAGACCCGCCAGCCGGCCTTGGTCAGCTGCGGCTGGAATGACCTGTTTGTTGAGGGCTCGCTCGAATTGTTCCAGACGTTGCGCTCCCGCTGGACCGATGCCGCGGAGGTGCCCGACCGGCTGATCATCGGACCATGGTCGCACGGCAATCCCACCGACTGGCAGGGCGATTTCTGGCACGGCTATGCTGCCTCGACCGCCGGTTTGGCAGAGAAGCAGCTCGATTTCTTTGATGCCGTACGGAACAGGAAACTGCCGAAACTGCCAGTCGTCACATACTTCCGTTCGGGCTCCAATACCTGGCATGACGCGCCGGACTGGCCGTTGCCAAATGGCGAAGTCCGCCCGTATTTCCTAACCGCGGACGGGCTGGACACTGTGATGTCACAGAACGAATGGCATCGGATATTCGTGTCCGATCCCCTCGATCCAGTACCAACTGTCGGCGGCGCCAATTTCCTGCCCGGACTGCTGTCAGGTCGCAATTCGGCGTCAAAAGATCAGGCTGAATTGGAGAGCCGAAGCGATGTGATCACCTTCACATCGGCACCAATCAGAGACGACCTAGAGGTGACCGGACTTGTGGAGACCGTGATTTGGGTGTCCTCAACCGGAGCAAGTGCCGATTGGACCGCCCGACTGTGTGTGGTCGCTCCAACAGGCAAAAGCTTTGGACTCGTAGATGGAATTTTCCGGCAGGCGAGGGCTAGCGAGAGCCCTGCGGAAATCCGGGTGCGGCTCGGCCACGTCAGTCATCTCTTTCCGGCCGGTTCCCGCCTGAGACTCCAGATTGCCTCGTCCAACTTCCCGCGCTTTGATCGCAATCCGCAATCGGGTCGCCCGGCTCATCTTGCAACCTCATCTGAATTTCTCGCCAGTGACCACCGTATCCACGGCGGCCCGTCAATGCAGACGCGGTTGCTGCTGCCAACGGTCATTACGCCCGCTTCTGGTGTAAATGAAGCCTCGCACTGATGTCTGAAATGGGGCCGGAAGGGGACTGACGGCTTTTAGCGAAATGCCGTCGACAGCGGACTAGCCACCTTCGGCGTTAAGGACTGAGATTTTTATCCGCCCAGGCGGGACTGCCGAGCAGACGGCGCAGCTGTTGGGGCAGCGGCGCCAGTGCGGTGGCATCGACGACCCAGAGGCCAACGCTGCGGTCGGCCACTTCCAGCGCGACGACATTCTCTGCGCTGGGCAGTTCGCCATCCATGATGTCCAAGCTACCGTCGTCTGTCAGCGCGAAGCTCCAGATCATACTCGGCAGCCTTCCCAGTCGTCCTCGACGCCACCCTCGGGCGCGGGCTCCGGGCCTTCAACGAAATCGGTCTCGGGCTCTAAGTGCAGTTCGGGCAGCAGCGCTAGCTTGGCGGCGATCTGGGGCCACGTCGCCGGCGCCCAGCCGAATACATCGACGCCGACATCCATGCCGGGCTCCGGACCCTGCTCGCTGATCCTGCCGTCGCACACATAGTCATCCGCTCGGCCTGCCGCGCGAAGGTGACAGTCTGACGCACAATTCGGGAGACGCCTCAAGCCGCTGGGATTTCGTTCAGAAGTAGCGCCTGGCTGGCGAACAGCACGTCCGATCCGGCCACGCGCCAACAGTGCTTGCCAATCCCCAGCCGCCTCGGTTGTTGAGGATCGCGGGGCGCGGTCATTCGCATAATCAGCGGTATCGAATGGCACTGATGGAGCCACGCGGTCTTTTCTATCGCAGGCTCACCCTTCCGCCAGGCGGGACGCTGGCATCCCGTACCATAAAGTCTCGCAGCAACTGCCCTGCAGCAGATAGCGCCCGGCTCCTGGGCCAGTAGAGGCACACGTCGCGGACGGCCAATTCGTCGTTGATCGCCCGCACGACGAGGTCGGTCACGCGCGATACGTTGACCGCAAGCGCAGTGGTGACGCCGACGCCCAGTTGGGCGCGGACCAGCTCGACCAGCGATTGGGGCTGGCTGACCTCATAGGCCAGGCGGGGCGGTTGGCCCAGATTGTGCCAGAAGGGGTGGGTTAGGATGCCATCAGTCTGATAGCGCCCGGTCATGATCAGCGGCTGATTAAGCAGGTCGCGCGGATTGATGGGGCCGGGCACGCGTTCGAGTTCATGGCCGGGCCAGAGCAGGACCTTGAAATCCTCCTGCCAGAGCGGAACGCTCTCGAACACCGTGCTGGATAGCGGCGGCGTGGTCTGGCGGATGAACAGGTTCACATCCCCGGCAATCGCGGCCTGTTCCATATAGGCGCCGCCAAGTTCGACCAGTTGGATTTCGATCAGTGGATAGACCGCCTTGAACTGTTGGAGCAGCCCGGGAACATAGCCCGCAGTGGCGCTGGGATAGGTTCCGAGCCGCACAATGCCGCGCTTGGCGCCCAGGAAATCCAGCACGTCGCCGCGCGCCGCCTCCATCTGGTTGAGGATGGCCCTTGCATGGGGTAGCAGCGCCTGTCCCGGCGGCGTGAGGGCGACGGGGCGGCGGTCGCGGAAGAACAGTTCCACGCCCAGCTCCGCTTCAAGATTGGCGATATGGGCACTCACCGTCGGCTGCGAATAATTGAGAGCCTGTGCGGCACTGGCAAAGCCGCGGTTCTCAATGATCGAGATGAAGGTGCGGAGGGAGCGAATGTCCACCTATAGAAATTCCTGATACTAAACATCCAAACTATCATTTTGATTTATCCAAACGTCAAGCCTAGCGTGCACTCAACGCAAAGCAGCCTGGTGCTGTGTGAGGGACAAGAGGTTTGACGTGACGACAATCAGCAAGATCGAGACCGCAACTGCCAGCGTGCCGCTGCCCGTGGCGACGGGCTTTTCCAGCCGCACCGTGACGCAGCGCGAATATACGTTGGTGCGTGTCACCGGCGATGACGGTGTGAGCGGCATCGGCTTCTGCTATCCGGGCCATCGCGCTGCCAGTCTTGCCACCCTGGCGGTGACCGAGCTGCTGGCGCCTGTGGTTGTTGGGCGCGATGCCCATCTGGTGGAAGGCGCCTGGAACGCCATGTATCAGGAAAGCCTGCTGCATGGCCGCGTGGGTTCGGTTATGCGGGCTCTGTCGGCCATCGATATCGCGCTGTGGGATCGCAATGCCCGCGCCGCCAACGTGCCCATGCATAAATTCCTCGGCGGCCATACCGATCGGGTAAAGGCCTATGCCAGCGGCGGCTATTATATCGAAGGCAAGGGCGTCGATGGCGTGCATGCCGAAATGGCGTCCTATGTCGCCAAGGGCTTTAATGCCGTCAAGATGAAGGTGGGTCGCGTCAGTGCCGCTGAAGACGCCGACCGTATCGCTGCTGCTCGCGATGCCATCGGCCCCGATGGTGTGCTGATGCTCGATGCAAACAACGCCTGGAAAGACCTGCCCACCGCGCTGCGCGCCATCCGGCTTTGGGAACCCCACAATCCCTATTTCATCGAAGAACCCTTCAGCCCCGACGACATCGCCAACCATGCGCGTCTGGCTCGCGAAACCCCGGTCATCGTGGCGACGGGCGAAATCGAGGCTGGTCGCTGGCGCACCAAGGAGCTGCTCGACGCGGAAGCTGCCGTCATCCTGCAGCAGGACGCGGCCGTCTGTGGCGGGATTTCCGAGCTGCGCAAGATTGCCGATCTCGCCAGCGCGTATGGCGTCTCGCTGTGCCCGCACTGGTTCCATGATCTGCATGCGCCACTGGTCGGTGCCTTCTCTAGCGCCACCTATGTCGAATATTTCGTCGGCAACGCCGTCCACAATATGTGCGACCTCATTGACCGCCAGCTGGCCTATGAAAACGGCGAACTGATCCTGCATCAAGGGCCCGGCCTGGGCTTCGACTTTGATGAAGCGGCATTAGCAAAATACATGGTCGGCCCCTGGCAGACCGTTTCCTGAGGATAACGAACATGCAGTTTCCCCTTTCCTTGCAGAACCTGGTTAACGGCCAATTTGTCGGTCAGCCCGATGCCTCAATGGCGTCGCGCAATCCGGCAGATCAGGGCCAGGTGTTGGCGCAGGTTCCGGCCATGCAGGTTGCCGACGTCCAGGCGGCCATTACCGCCGCGGCCGAGGCCTTACCGGGCTGGAAAGCCACGCCCAGCGTGGAACGGGGGAAGCTGCTGTTTCGTGTCGCGGCATTGATCCGGGGCAAGGCAGAAGAGCTGCGCGACCTGATCTCGCTGGAAATGGGCAAGACCCATGCCGAAGCGGGCATCGAGGTCGAGCGCAGCGCCGAGATGCTGGAATTCTATGCGGGTATCGGGCGCCTGCCTTATGGCGATCTGATCCCGGACCGCCGCCCCGGGGTTTCGGCCTGGACCGTGCATGAGCCCATTGGCGTGGTGCTGGCCATCACGCCCTGGAATGACCCGCTGATGGTGCCGTGCCGCAAGATCGCGCCGGCTCTGATCGCGGGCAATACGGTTGTACTCAAGCCCTCGCCCGACACCCCGGCCATTGCGCTGATCCTGGCGCAGATGTTTGCCGAGGCAGGCGCGCCGGCAGGTGTGCTCAATACGGTGACCGGCGATGTTGCCAGCTGGGGTGATGCCCTGACGGGCGATCCGCGCATTGCCGGCGTCACCTTTACCGGCTCGACGGCCACCGGAAAATTCCTGCGCCGGGCGCTGGTCGATGGCCGCGCACGGCTCCAGACGGAAATGGGCGGCAAGAATTCTGCCGTGCTGATGGCCGATGCGGACGTTGATGCCGCGCTCAAACTGCTCGTTCCCGCCATTTTCGGCCAGACGGGACAGCGTTGCACCGCAGTCAGCCGTCTTTTGGTGCATCGCTCTATTCTGGCGCAGGTCGAGGAAAAGCTGACCGCGCTTGCCGAAGTGGTTCAGGTGGGTGCGGCGAGTTCTGAGGCCTCCGCCATGGGGCCGGTCGTCAACGAGCGACAGCGCGAAAAAGTGCTCGGTCTTATCGAAGGCGCGCGCGAAGACGGCGCAATTGTTGCCTATGGCGGCGCGGCCCTCACCGATGGCCCCTATGGTCGCGGTTGTTTCGTCAAGCCGACCGTATTGACCGGGGTGACCACCGCGATGCGCATCTGGAAGGAAGAGGTCTTCGGGCCGGTCGTTGCCATCCTGCCCTTCGACAACCTCGATCAGGCCATCGAAATGGCAAACGACACGGAATACGGGCTGGCTGCCGGCATTTTCACCAATGATCTGACGGCTGCGCACAGCTTCATCGCTCGGATCGAGGCCGGTCAGGCCGTGATCAACCTGCCGCCCAGCGGCTGGGACGTGCACCAGCCATTCGGCGGCTTCAAGGATTCCGGTTCCCCCTTCAAGGAGCACGGGCTGGATGGCCTGGCCTTTTACACCCGCATCAAGACCGCAGCCATGAACCTGGCCACGCCGCGCTAACGCCAAAGGATTTCTCGATTATGCCTGTCTCCAGCCTGAAGCCGCTCTACATCCTCGCCTTCGATCACCGCGTCTCGCTCATCAAAATGTTTGGCGAAAACGGCGGCGCCTATAATGGTCAGAAGGTCGATTTTGCGGCCCTCAAGAGCGTTATTTTCGACGGCCTGCTCGCGAGCCTGCCCGGCCTCGGGCTGGCGCATGGCGATGTCGGCATTCTGGTGGACGAAGAATGCGGCGCTGAAATCGCGGTAAAGGCCAAGCAGCTGGGCGTGGTGCTGGCCATGCCGGCCGAGCGCTCGATGCAGAACGTGTTCGAACTCGAATATGGCGACAAGTTCGACGAGCATATCGAGAAGTTCCAGCCCGATCAGGTCAAGGTACTGGCGATCCGCAACGATGCCTTCGATGCAGATTCAATCGCGCTGTCCAAGGCACGGTTGAAGGAGCTTTCTGACTGGCTGACCCCGCGCCCCTATAAGTTCATGCTTGAACTGCTGGTCTTCGCCACCCCCGAACAGCTCGCCTCGGTGGGCGGCTCGCAGGAGCGTTTCGACACCGAACTGCGTCCAACCATGATGGTCGATACCATTGCCCAATATCAGTCCGCTGGCATCGAAGCCGATGTGTGGAAGGTCGAGGGGCTCAAGGATGTTGCCCATTACCAGGCTGTTGCCGATCAGGCGCGGGCCGGTGGCCGCGATCATGTGCAGTGCATCATTCTGGGCCGTGGCGCGCCGGAGCCGGTGATCGAGGAATGGACGCGCAAGGCCGCTCAGGTGCCCGGCTTCTCAGGCTTTGCCATTGGCCGTTCGACCTGGGCCGACAGCCTCAGGGGCCTGATGGACGGCACGATGAGCCGTGACGAGGCCGTGGCCGAGATCGCGCGCCGCTTTTCTTCTTACGTTGGCATCTTCAAGTCGGAACGCAACTGATCATGAACGTGGCGAACGGCATCCTCATTGGCATCGATATCGGCAGCACGACATGCAAGGTGCAGGCTGTGGGCTTCGATGGCGCACACCTGTCGCTGGGCTCGGTGCCCACGCCCTGGCAGGACAGCGTCCACGGACGCCAGCTCGATTGCGAGGTGCTGTTCACCCAATTGCTGACGAGCGTGAGCAAGGTCGCCGGGGCCCACAGGGCGCTGGGCATCGGCGTCACCGGTTTTGCTGAATCGGGTGTGCTGATCGATGGGTCCGGTAATCCCCTGGCGCCGGTGCTGCCCTGGTATGACCAACGGGGCAGCGACGTGCTGGCGCGGATCGATGCCGGGTTCGGTGCGCGTGGCTTTTCGGCTATTGCCGGCCTGCCGCTCAACCTCAAGCCGTCCATCATGAAGTTCAACTGGCTGATGAATTCGGTGGCCCCACGCTCTGCCTGGAGCCGTTGGTTGAGCGTGCCCGAATGGTTTGCCTACCGGCTGACCGGAGAAATTTTTACCGAGCCATCGCTGGCGAGCCGCACGGGCCTGCTCGATATCATCGCCAGCGCCGAGGCGCGCGATCTGCTCGATTGCGTTGGCGCGCCCCATGGCCTGCTCTCGACCCTGCGCCATGCTGGCGAAGACTGGGGCAAGGTTCGCCCCGAATTTGGTGCACTCTCGGGCGCCGTGGTGACGGTCTGCGGCATGGATCATCTGGTGGCCGGGGTTGGCGTCAACGCGACCGGGCAGGCCGATCTGCTCGATTCCTGCGGCACGGGCGAAGCCCTGATCCGCCGGCTGCCCGATGCCGGTATTGGCCGGGACCTGCTGGTGAGCGCCATGGATCAGGAAATTGCCATCGGCCGCGATATCTTCGAGGGCCAGGTGCAACTGACCACCAGCCTGCGCTCAGGTATCGGTATGTGGCGCTTCCTCAAGCTGATGGGCAAGGGCGAGCAGGACATGGACGCGCTTGATGAAGCGGCGGTCCGCCTGTCCACCACGCCCAGCAGCCCTGTCGTGGACCGGGTGTGGCTGGAAACGGCGAGCCTTTCCAATATCGGCTATGAGCCCGACCCCGCTGCCGTGTGGCGCGCAGCCGTGGAAGCGGTGCAGCGTCGGGCGCTGGTTCTGGTCGAGCGGATGCAGAGTTTTGCGGGGCCCCATGACCGGATCGTCGCCACCGGCGGGGGCCTGCGTTCAGCGCTGGTCCGCAGCCTCAAACGCGATTTTCTCGGCCCTTTCGAGCAGCCGGATATCATTGAAACTGCCAGCAGGGGCGCCGCGCTCTTTGCCGGCATGGCGGCAAATGTATCGCCGCCGATCACCGTCGTTCAACCCGCCGTGCCACGGGCACGGCGCTATTGACGCACCATCATCTAAGGGAGGAAACCTGATGATCAATCGACGTATTCTTATGGCGGGAACCGCCGCACTGGCGCTGGCCGTTTCTTCGGGAACGGCATTCGCTCAGCCGGTGGACATCAATTTCGCCGCATCCATGCTGGGCGAGCCCCTGCGCGGGCCTTTGCTGATCGCGCTGATCGAAGAGTTCAACACGGCTCAGAGCGAAGTGCATGTCACCCCGGTGACCACGCCCTTCTCTTCGTTCGGCACCACCATGTTCACTCAGATGGGTGGCGGCGGCGGCCCCGACATCATCGCCTTCGACCAGCCCAATATCTATGCCGCTGCCGAAGCGGGCCTGCTGGTACCACTGGACGATGTGGTTGCCGATGTCACCCTGCTGCCGGGCAATAAATCGCTGCTGATCGATGGCACCCAATATGGCGTGGCTCTCGATATCTCCAACTATGCGCTGATCTACAATCCCAACCTCGTCACCAAGGTGCCGACCACATTCGACGAGCTGGTCGCCGAGGCCAAGGCGCAGACCAAGGATGGCGTTTATGGCTTTGCCTTCCGCCAGACCCAGGCCGAGGAAGCCGGTGTTTGGTATGACCTGTCCAACTATGTCTACGGCTATGGCGGCCATTGGGCAGTGGATGGCGTGCCGACCATCAACAGCGTGGAAACCGTGGCTGGCGTCACCGCATACAAGGCGCTGTTCGACGCCGAGGTGATCCCCAAGGGCGCCGATGCGGCAACCTATCGGCGCATGTTTGCCGAGGGCAAGATTGCCATGATGATCGACAATGGCGGCATCCCTACCGTTCTGCGGGGTACCAACCCGGACGTTGCCATCGCAGCCGCTCCGGCACCGCTGCCGACAACGGCGATCGGCCAGGTGATGGCGGCTTTGGCAATCAATGGCAATTCGGCCAATCCCGATGCCGCCAAAGCCTTCCTAGCCTGGTTCCTGACACCTGAAACGCAGGCCAAAGTGCAGGGTTTCCTGGGTGGCTCGACCGCCGCAACGCCGGTGGAACGGACTGCCGACGAACTCGCCAAATCGCCCTATATCGCTGTATTTGACAGCCTTGGCGATGTCGCGCTGCCCTTCATGCCGCAGGGCCTTGAAGCCCAGACTCCACAGATCCGCAACATCGTGGTGGAAGCCGTGCTGCGGGCCCTGTCGGGTCAGGTCGATGTGCAGACTGCGCTCGATGAAGCGCAGGCCCAGGTCGAAGCGCTGATCTAAACGCATCGGCCCCGCGCGGTGAACGCGCGGGGCCTCTATTCGCGATCGGAACAAGTTAATGAGCTCACAAACCGACAGCAATCAGTTGGCCAAGATTCACGGCAGCCGTTGGCTGCCCTATCTGCTGGTCCTGCCTGGGGTGATCTACCTGCTGGTGTTTCAGGGCCTTCCCCTGTTGCAGGAAATGCGGCTGTCGTTTTCCAACACGTCGCTGCTCAATCCCGGCCGGTTCAACTTCATCGGGCTGGATAATTTCGAGCGCCTGTTCCGCGATCCAAATTTTGCCAATTCGCTGCGCGTCACGGCCATCTATGTTGTCGGCTGCGTGATCGGGACGGTCGGGCTCGGCCTGTTTGCCGCCGTGCTGATGGACCGCAGCTTCCGCGGGCGCTCCATTCTGCGTTCGCTCATCATCATTCCATGGGCCGCACCCCCGGTGGCGATTGCGCTGATCTTCCGCTGGATGCTCAATGGTCAATACGGCATCATCAATCGCGGGCTCGCGCCGCTTGGGTTCATGCCCCAAGAAGGGCTGTGGCTCGACAATCCCAGCATTGCCCTGGCGACCGTACTGGCCATCACCATCTGGCAGCTGTTTCCCTTCACCGCCGTCGTCATTCTGGCATCGCTGCAATCGGTGCCCAAGGAAATCAAGGAAGCTGCCGAGATCGATGGCGCAGGAGTGTGGATGCAGTTCTGGGCCGTCACCTGGCCCGTTATCCGCCCCACCGTGTCGCTGCTGGCGCTGCTGATGACGATCTGGTCGATCCGCCGGTTCGAGCTGATCTGGCTGCTAACGCAAGGCGGCCCGGTGGGCAGCACCAATACCCTGGTTATTGACCTTTATCGCCGTGGCTTTGTCATCAACAAGCTGGGTGAAGCTGCCGCTGTTGGCATGGTCGGTATGGCCGTTTCCATCGTCATAACCATCGCCCATTTCGCAATCGCCAACCGCATCGCTCGCGACGAGGCCACCCGATGACCCGTTCCCGCACATTCGGCTACATTGCCGTGTTGATCGTCTTGATCCTGGCTGGCATGGCGGTATTTCCTTTCTACTGGATGTTCGTGACCGCAACCACGTCCGACGCCAATATGTTCGCGGCCACACCGCAGCTGCTGCCAGACCTGTCGCGGCTGGGCATTTTCACCCAGGTCTTCGCCGAAAGCGCCGTGCGCAGCTGGCTGGTCAACAGCTTCATCATTGCCGCTGGCACCACCGCGCTCACTTTGGTGCTCGCTATTCCGCTCGGCTACGCCTTTGCCCGGTTCAATTTCTGGGGCAAGGCAGCGGTGGGCATCGGCCTGCTGGTCACCCAGATGCTGCCCGAGGCCGTGCTCGTGGTGCCGCTGTTCTCGATCTTTTCGCCGCTAAAGCTGCTCAATTCCTATGCCGGGCTGATCCTGGCCAATACGGCCTTCACCCTACCGGTCATCACCTGGATACTCAAAAACGCCTTCGACACCGTGCCGATCGAGATTGAAGAGGCCGCCGTCCTTGATGGCTGCACTGGGCTGAACGCTCTGGTGCGGGTCGTGTTGCCCGTCGTCATGCCTTCGGTGGCGGCCTGCGCGGTCATCGCCTTCTTCCATGGCTGGAATGAATATGTGTTCGCACTGACCTTCATCACGGCAGACGAACTCCGCCCCGCCTCCGTCGGGCTGGCCGGCTTCATCGGCGAAATCGCCACCCCGGTGCAATCGGTGATGGCTGTGGGCGTCGTCTATACCCTTCCTGCGGTAGTTCTTTACCTGCTGATGCAGCGGTTCATCGTGTCCGGCATGGCTGCCGGCAGCGTCAAGGGCTGACCCTCTCCAACTCCCACTCAAGCTGCCGCCCCCCGCGGCAATGAGGAACAAATGGCTTCTCTATCGCTCAAGACCGTCAACAAGACCTTTGGCGCTGTAACCGTGATCCCCGGCATCGATCTGGATATTGCATCGGGCGAGTTCGTTGCGCTGGTCGGCCCATCCGGTTGCGGCAAGTCCACCCTGCTGCGCATGATCGCGGGGCTGGAAGAGGTCAATGGCGGCGAGATCTGGATTGACGATGTTTGCGTCAATGAGGTCAGCCCCAAGGATCGCAACATCGCCATGGTATTTCAGTCCTATGCCCTCTATCCGCAGATGACCGTGGCCCAGAACATGGCCTTTAATCTAAAGCTCGCGGGCCGCCCCAAGCACGAGATTGCTGCTCGTGTCCGCGAGGCAGCGCGCATGCTCGATCTGGAGGCCCTGCTTGATCGCAAGCCCGGCCAGCTCTCGGGCGGGCAGCGCCAGCGCGTTGCCATGGGCCGCGCCATTGTCCGCAATCCCAAAGTGTTCCTGTTCGACGAGCCGCTGTCCAACCTCGACGCCAAGCTGCGCGTTGCCATGCGCGCCGAGATCAAACGCCTGCATCAGGCGACCCGCACCACATCAGTTTATGTCACCCATGACCAGATCGAAGCCATGACGCTGGCCGATCGGCTGGTCGTGCTAAACAAGGGGGTGATCGAGCAGCAGGGCACCCCGATGGAGCTGTACCGGAATCCTGCCAATCTGTTCGTTGCGGGCTTCATCGGTTCTCCAGCGATGAATTTCATCGATGCACAGGTTCAGATCGAACAAGGTGTTGCCAAAGCGCTATTCGCGGATGGCAAAAGCCTCTCGCTTAGCCACGAGGGCCTGTCGGCGGCCCAGAAGATCGTAGTCGGCCTGCGGCCTGAATTCATCACCGCGACCAGCTCCAATACACTCCAAGGGCAAATCGTCATGGTAGAGCCCACCGGCGCACAGACGCTGGTTTACGTCCAGTTCGGCGGCAAGACCATCACGGTAATCGTTGATGGCGGCACCGAGCTGGCTGTTGGCGATAGCTTCAGCGCCGGTATCGAGCCCGCGCAGATACTGCTGTTTGACCCAGTCTCCGGGGCGCGGATTTAGGGGATGGCGGTTTCCGACCCCAAAATGGACGTTGGTGCAGTCAATCAGATTTCTCGAAAGCTGCAGGGCCGAAAGCTAATCTTCTTCCAGCCCTGACAAACCCGGCGCATCTAGATCGACAGTTTTGTCCCCGACCAGAACTGCGAGGTCCCGCTCCAATCGATCCAGGGCTGGTTCACCTATTTTCCGGGCCCAGACAGCGCGCAACTCCTCGAAGATTGCTTCGCCCTGCTGCATGACCTCATGCCCCAGGGGGGTGACGGTCAGAAGCTTTCGCCGAGAATCCGCCGCGTCGTCCATTCGCGCCACATAGCCCCGCTCTTCCAGCAGAGCGACAACCTTCGCCGCCGCCTGCTTGGAGATCGACAACCGACGTCCCAGTTCGGATGCGCTGTTGGCCCCGCCCGCGATCGCCCGCATGGCGAACTCCTGGCTGGGGCGCAGCTCGGGATAACCGCGCCGCAATAACTCACCCCCTGCGCTGTCGGCCAATTGCCGGAAGCCGCCAAGAAGAAGCAATGCGAGATCGGCGCCTTTTCTGCTCATACAACCTCGCTACCGCAGTCAAGACAAAAAGACAACCAGAGTGTCTATTTTCGTTGACATAGACAACCAGGGTGACTATAACTTTAAAGACAACCAAGTTGTCGATAAAGGAATATGCAAATGACCTACGCTACTATCCCTGAAGTCACCCACCATCGCGTGGCCCTGAACGGCACCAATCTCCACTATGTCTCTGCCGGCGCTGCCGGCTCGCCGATCCTTTTGGTCCATGGCTGGCCGGAAACCTGGTGGAGCTTTCACAAGGTCATTCCGGTTCTGGCCAAATCCCATCGGGTCTTTGCCGTTGATCTGCGTGGCTTCGGCGATTCCGACATTGCCCAAATTGGCGACAGCAGCGCCACCATGGCCCAAGACCTACATGCACTGATCGAGCATTTCGGTCTTGGCCCGGTCCACCTGGCGGCTCAGGACTTCTCTGGTCCGCTGGCCTTTCGGCTCGCCGCCACCCATCCCCAGGATTTGCTGAGTTTCATGGCCGTGGAAACGGGTTTGCCGGGCTTTGGGCTGGAAGTACTGACCAACCCGATGATCGCCTGGCATTTTGGGATCTTGGCGCAGCAGGGTGCAGCCGAACGCTTCTTCAAGGGGCGCGAGATGGAATTGCTGACCGAGTTTATCTTCACCCCGCCAACGACAACCTCCACCGCGATCGGGGCAGATGACATCGCCGAATTCATCCGTGGCTACGCCCGAGATGGCGGCTGGAACGGCGCGCAGGCAATCTATAACAGCAATTTGCGTGAGGCCGAAGAGTATGAGGGACTTGTCGCTGCACACCCGCTGGCCATGCCGGCGCTGGCTATCGACCAGAACGGTTCGAATTTTACCGGCCAGTCCTTTGCGCCGGCATCGCCAGGCAAGCTGAAGACGCGGACAATCCCGAACACGGGGCACTATATTGCTCTGGAAGCGCCGGTTGCACTCGCATCGGCAATGTTTGAGTTCGCCAACGAGCTCTGCGCGCTCTGATCAACTTTCCACAGAACGGCACAAGTGGGCGCTAATCCCCCGACACGAGATCGTCCGGGATAGTGAGGGGCCCGGGGGCAGCCCACCTTTGCTCATTTAGGCTATGCGGTTTTGCGAGCGAAATCATGCCGAGCTCTGGGCATGATGCGTAGATAGGCTTTGGGCTGAAACGGAAGCGCCAGGTCCGCAACGACTCTAGAGTCCAGCTTCGCTATCAGCCGAAATCACGTTCGGCTGCATCGAGAACTTCGGAAACATGCCCCTGCTTGAGCTGGTCGAGAGGCGTGCCTCCGATGCTGGGTTTGGGCTGAACCAGCCATTGCCATGCCACACGGGGATTGCCGATGATCCTCGAGACCTCGGACATACCCTCGATCGGCCGACCGTCGACGAACTGAGCCAGAGGAAAGACGTGCTTTCGCTCCCCTTTGAGCAGTCCGATGACCGCGCCGCGCTTGTGCCAGTCGTGCAATGTTGATCGGCGCGTGCCAAAGGTTTTTTCGATCTCGCCTGGCCCTGCGACCGGGCCGGCCCAATCTTCGAGGCGACCCGGCGTCGCATAGGCGGCAAGCCGCAGCCGACCCACTTCGATGTCGACCACTTCGCCGAGGCCCTCACCCTCGCTAACCTCTACAGGCCGCTCAACATCGAGCTGGATGAGCCCCCGATCGTCCTGACTGGCAAGACCCGCTGCGACCGTACCCATCGCCTCCACCAGATTTCTCTCATGGGCCACAATCTGACGCTGCTGTTCGTCCGAAAGCCGTACGGTGGCGGCCGTGACCGCGGCCACGACCCTGCTCTTGCCCTTCAGCATCGACCTTGAAATTCCTGGATTGTGTCGGGCAAGCACGTCGAGAATGTCGGCAACTGCTGCGCTGCCCACATTGATCTGCCTTGTGGCCTCGGACTTCCGAATTGCTGCGACCATAATCGCCTCCATGCGTATCCGAATGTATTGTCCGGATTGTCCGGAATGTCCAGATTGTTCTATTCCTGCGATTTCATTATCGCGGGAGCTGGTTCGCGGAGGTCCGGCGCTGAAGCGGCGCCGGAGAGCAAATTGCGCGAACAGATGACGACGATGTGCCTAGCTTACCAGGAGACGGTAACTGCTATGGTAGCCTAGCGCCCGCAATGGGCGCTGTGGGATTGCGCCTTGTTGATGAATCTTTTGCTGTTTGCTGAAGAAGGTCGTCGAGATGGAAGATTTAGCGAAACTTCGGGTAATCTCCGATCAATCTATCTTCGACAGTTTTGGCGAATTCGTTGAACACAATGGATTTAATATTGCGCAAGACCTTCCAAGGCTCGTCGATCAGAGCGTGATCAGCATCGAACTCAGGGAGCTTGTGCCTGCGCCGCAGAGCCTGGATGGCGAGAAGCTCTGCTGGAAAAACACGGTCGATTGTGGCGTCGAATTCGAACCTGATCTTGTCCGTGTTGTCCTTGCTTCGCGAGATGTGGAGCTCAGCTGCCGTTCGCATAACGGCTTGGAACTGTGCCTCGTCATCGGTGTTCCAGGCGTCGAGCACAGCTTGATATTGAGGGACAAGCACTGACGGGGGGACGAAGATCGTAGGGATTTTAAACTCTGCCGAGAAAATACTTAGCAGGTAGGCGTCAGAGGTCCCGTGCTTGATCCTGCGCATCCCAGGCGTCGTGTTTATCGCCTGGTCCTTCTCAGCCATTTCGATGAAAAGCTGGGCGCAAGTGCCAGCTTGATCCCACCACGAAAGCATACACGGGCCAGCGGCCTTCATGCCGTCGGAGAACTCTGTCGGCCAATTGCCCAAGTCTTGGCGCATGTCGCTATACATGCCATCCCAGCGGAAGATCAAAGAACGCAAATGAACAGCGTGTTGAACAAGGCGCGTGAGTTCTTGGATGTCGGAACGCAAAAAAGCGTCGCAGCTCGCCACGTCATAAAAAAGCGCAAGACTTCTAAGTTGCAGTCCCGCCTTTTGGTCCAGCTTGCCGGGCATGCTCAAGAAATTCTGAACCGCAGATGTGTAGCGCTCCATATGATCTTTCTTGTGCGCGTTCTCCAGCCACTCGCTGCATTCCTCCGCCAGTCTCTTGAGAGAGGGGTGTGGGTTCAGTGTCACGATGTCAGTTGGTCCTGTGTGGTCGGCCTCACGTCAATCATTTCCCCTGGGGCGCCTTGGACGTAAAGTAGGCAGAGAGAGCAAAAGGGTTTGAATGACGCCTTTCTGCTGTCGATGAGAGCGACACATCCTAACAATATGTGGAAGAAAACCGATTTTATCGACGGGTAGAATGACCTGACGTCCCGGTTTCCTGATTTTCAGCACAGACGAGTACGAGCCGGACCAATGTCAATAATTCCGCAGACTAGCAGCCGGTAAAAACAGCCGCAGCGGATTTGAGGGCAGGGCGGTAAAGCGGTGTCCAGTCAGCCCCCATCGCCGATGGCGGCGATCGACGCCGCGATATCGGCGATAGACCGGAACAGAACCAATGTATCGTCACGCGAGGGCATGAAACCCCCTTCGGGTCCAAAAAGCAGCGGTCTCCGGATCGATGGCATTGACCACGAGGGCATGACCCCCGATCAGACCAGAGGCCTCGACACAACGCGTCAGGGCGTGCTTGACGAGGCCGGTACCGATCCCACGTCCAGCCCACGCAGTGTCCGTCGCTAACTGCCCTAACAGTAGACAAGGCACAGGGTCTGGCGGCTGCCCGGTTCGAATGGAGCGCGGCATGGTTGCCGCAACGATGGCGTCGGTGCGAGACCGTAGAACCCGACGACACGCCCGGCCTCATGCACCACCATCACGGCGGTAAAGCCCTTGGTCTGATTGGAGAGTGCCCGGTTTTGTAGCCAGTGGTCGAGGGCCGGCTTGCCGCAGGAGAACTCGGAAACGTCATGATGCGACGCAAACGGTTCAGGCGAAGATAGGGACCACGGATCAGTCCCCGTCGCTCTCGGTCTCCCATGGCGCCGGACGCCGCATGGCCTTGACCATTTCTGGCACAGGCCGGCCCGGCTGGGCCAAGGCGTCCATGAAGGTCCTGAACCCCTCCGCGCTCATACGAATGGCCATAGCTTCCATGATGACATTCTCCGCTTCCCGCACCGCCGCATCGCGTACGAAATCGGTCCTTGAGCGCCCCCGCAGGCTGGCGGCACGGTCGATCATGGCAATGTCTGCTGACGGCAGCCGCATTGAGAGGGGATGATCCTTGCGTTCGATGATATTGGGCATGGCAAGACCTCATTTGTTCATGACAATATAGCTGGCCGCAGTGCAAAATACATGCGCCATGGCCTGTGTGGTCTCATGACGTGACCCATCATTCATGGGGTCAGCTTTGCCCCCGGTCCAGCGAGGGGCGCTGCCGGCATCCACGGCGGACGGTTGGTCGATTGAGTGTAGGGATGCTTGGGCGATTGGCGGCGAACAACCCTATGGCACCTAACCGACTTAACCACCCAAAAGCGACAGACCGTTGCCGGCCCCAAAGTTGACAGTCAGCGTGCGGTCCGCTGACGGCAGAAAAGGGCCAACAGCTGTCTGTACGCTTTCAGGATCGGAAGGCGAGGAAGCCGCCGTCCACTAGCGAATACGCCGAGGCTGCTTCCGAGCCCATTTTGGTCATATGCGGGCAGAATTGAGTTTCCCGAAACCGCCCATTCATTTCGACCATTCTGACGAGAAGACGACAAATGCCTTCATGAGGAGGGCATTTTCTTCCTGGAGCTTTTCGAGTTGCCTGCGCAGCCGCCTGAGCTCGGTTGCCATCTGGATCTGGTCGAGGTCGCCAAGCTTGCGCGCCTCGCCGTCGGCGTCTTGCGGATCGATCCGGGCGTAGACGTGCAACTGGTCATTCGCTGCCGCCGGTGGGGTTCCCAGCTAGGTGCGCCGTTGACGTTCCCGAGGATCAGAAATATCTACCATCTCTATCCCAGATAGTTGGATCAGTCCGCCGTGAAGCGCAGTATGACCGTCAGTGCAGCGGAGGCGAAACTAGCCAAGCGGTTGGTCGAGCGCGGCTACGTACGACGCGGGCAGACTAGGTCCGGCCTTGGTGCCAAAGTCCGCGAAATGTTACGCGGGATGGCCGATGCCGGTGGAATTCTTCATCTG
Organism: Hyphomicrobiales bacterium; assembly: GCA_900470445.1. Taxonomy (GTDB): domain Bacteria; phylum Pseudomonadota; class Alphaproteobacteria; order Rhizobiales; family Devosiaceae; genus Devosia. The sequence goes on from UCAU01000030.1 coordinate 25,476, forward strand.
GGGGAAGCTGAGGGTGAGGCCTTTGCTGAATTGCTTGGGGCAGCCACTCACCCTGGCTCGCGCGAAATATTGCCCGCAGAGGCCGATGCTATCGAACGTTTCTTCGCCCGAGTGGAAGTGGCCTTGGCGGTCAAGCTTCGGAAGTGAGCCTCGAAAAACCACGCGCCTCGATGATCACGTTACCTCCGACACTGGAGATATCTCGTCGTCCTCCCAAAGAGCCGGGCTGTCGATAGAGCCGATCCCCCGTGGTCGGGTCTTCGCCCTTACGGGCATTCACCTTGAGGCGACGCCGGCCACGTCCGTTGGCGGAGGGGAACGTTCGCCGGCCCGAACGGCGCCTGGCGTCCTATCGCTCTCGCGAGGCCGGCACGTTGGTCTTCTCGGATGAGCTTGTCGACAAGCGCCGCCAATTGGGCAAGGTTGAGAAGTCGCTGGCAGTAGATGTCGAGGGTGCTGCGAACGGGGAGGCGATTGCTGCCTGATCCAACAAGAGGACCGCTCGCGCATACCAGCCCCTTTAGCCGGCGATAGCGAAGGCTTTTTCAGCCGGATCTGCACTCACGATACAGTTCCGGCCAGCCGCCTTTGCTTGATAAAGACGCCGGTCGGCCGCAGCCATTAGCACGCTGCCGGCGGGACCACAGGCCAGGCCGATGCTTACCGTAACCGACAGGTCCGCCACCAGATCGCGCCAATCCATAGCCTCGATGTCGGCGCGAATGGCCTCGCAGCGCAGGGCGGCTTCGGCGATATCATCGTGCGGCAGCAGCACGGCGAATTCCTCGCCACCTAGGCGAAATACCTCGAAATCGTCGCGGCTTCCAGCCGCCAGCAATTCCGCAGTCCGCCGCAATACCGCATCGCCTGTGGCATGCGAATAGCGGTCGTTGATTTGCTTGAAGAAGTCGAGATCGAGAATGGCCAGGGCTGTCACTCGCCCTTCGAGCGCCGAGAACACCCGGTCAAAACTGCGGCGGTTCGATAGGCCGGTGAGCCCGTCACGCGCCGCCTCGTCGGCCAATCGCTCGGCCGCCGCCCGCAGCCTGCCGTTTTCGAGCCGAATATCGGCGATATGGGCGCGGCGCCGCGTCACCTCGCTGAGCTGCTTTTCGTACAGCGCATGAAACCGCTTGTGCAGCGCCAGCGCCTCAGCAAAGTTGCCCATGGCCTCATGTACTTCCGCCAGTCGTCGCGCAGTATTGCCCTGATGGTCGATATGGGTCGTTGTCTCTGCCAGCCTTACAGCCTGTTCACAGATCTCCAGCGCCTCGGCCAGGTGACCACCCCCGGTCAGCAGTTCTCCAAGCGTATAAAGGTAGTGAATCTGTTCGCGCAGCCCGGTTTCGCCCGCGACAGCTTCCCAGCGCCCCAGCAACGCGTGTGCCGCCTCGGTATGCCCAAGAAGACCGAGATATTCAGCACCATTGCACAGCGCGATGCGCAGATTCCAACTGTCGCCGCCGCCTTCTGCGGCCGCCATCGCCGCCTCATTAGTTTTCACCGCCACCTCGCGCCACCGCAGACCTTCAGCAGCATCGCCGGCCTGCTCATGCATCTCCGCCTGTGTGACTTGGCCAAAGGCCAGGTTGATGAGAAACTGCGCTTCGGCGCTTGGCTCATCGCGGCCCCGCACCAGCGCCAGACTGCGTTCAAGCAGCGGCGCCGATAGGCTCGGCTGGCGGCCATACATCAGCACGCAGGCCTTGGCGTTGAGAGCCTGCGCTAGCACGCCCTGGTCCTCCTGCCCACCTGCCAAACTCATTGCCAGCTCGGCCTCTTCATATGCCTCTTCGCTCAGCCCCATTTCCAGCAGCAACCAGCTGCATATGGAGCTGGCATGCGCCTCGCCCGTCTTGTTGCCGCAGCGCAGCCACAACCGCTTGGCCGCGATAACTGCGTCGAGACCATGTTCTGGATGTCCCAATTGCAAGCAGAACCAGCCGATCTGGGTAAGGCTCATGGCGATCGAGTTTGTGTCGCCGGCATCTCGCGCCGCCATGAAAATCATCTTGGACCGAGATAGCGCTGCCACCGACTGCCCGGTGCGTCCGAGGCGCCAGCACAAGTCTAATTCCGTATTGAAATCCATGATGGCATCGACGGACAAAGTACGCTCGGTGGCCGATTAACAGGCCATCAGGGTAGGCCGACCGCGTTAAGAAACTTAAAAATACCGCCCGACAACTCGTGTTCGACCGTTGCCACGTCTGAAGTATTTGTTTTCGGACAGCAGCACAGGTGCGGCGTCCGAAGAACACTACAAATTTCGGACGGAGTAATGGCGGGAGGGTCCGCACAATATGCGGTTTAGAACCACCTTGGGATTGGTTGCAGACCGTCTTCCAGCACCGAGCGTGGAATACTGCCCGATCGCCCCCCGCCCAATGGCAGCAGACGACGCTCGAATGGCATGATGGGGTGCATTGCTGATCGGCAGACGCCGGCGGCCATTGCTGTTGCCCAAGCGAGAGATTTTGGGGGGGCGCCGAAGCTGGCACATCAACCATGACAGCCCTTGTCTGAATTGTTCGAGGCGGGCTGGCCAGTTTCCTCCCTCGATCGTCTCAGTCGTTTTTGCGTGGAACTGGTTAGTCTGGGGCCTGCGGCGCACAGGCATGCACGGGTTCGTAACCAAACGACGCACGGGCCTTGTCCGAACTAAAGGGTGACGTCTGGCCACTGGGGACGTGCACGCGGTTAACTTCCGGCGCGTATTTTTCCAGCAGTTCGGCGGTTTCCCGACCAAAGATGTTGTGGGATCCGGATAGGTTGTAGATGCCAGAGGGAACGGTCTCCGTCTCCAGCGCTTGACGGCAGCCAATGGCGATGTCGCGGGCATCAACGCGGGTCCAGAGCAGAAAACGCTCTCGCTCCGGGCGGGTAAGGGCCCTGTCGACCTCGGCCGCCATGTCTTGCGGTGCACGGGCGCCCATGATGCGGAAGGAGAGCGTGTTGAGGCCGCGACGCGCAAAATAGGCCGCCGCGTTCTCGCCTGCGATCTTGGAGAGAGCGTAGGAATTCAGCGGGCGCAGGGGGTGATCTTCGGTGACCGGCGCAAACAGGGGAGCGTGTTCGGCGAAGCCATAGACCTGCGCACTGGAAGCCAAAATGACCCGGCGCAGTCCCAACTTCTCGGCGGCGTCTAGAACATTGAAGGTGGCGCCCACATTGTCGGCGTAGGTTCGTGTGTCGGGGACGATGCCGGGATCCGACCAGGCCGCAAGGTGGATCATCGCGTCCGCCTTGGCATAGCCGAGCGTGCCATAGACATCCTCGGCCTTTCCGACATTGCCAAGCATATAGCGAATGCCGGGATTACGGTCGGTAACAGGTGCTAGATCCAGGCTTGTGACCTCGTGACCGGCAACGGCTAGCTCCTCAATGACGAAACGGCCGACCCTACCGGCGCCTCCCGATACGACTACACGCATATTTCCTCGACGACCTATTGTGAAATTAGTATGATAACATACTAGTCGTATTAATTTTGGGTGCAAGGATATCCCGTGCGAGAAAATATGGCGGATGCGACGGCAATGCGGCTGCGGGCGCAGATTATCGAGTACGAGATGGGGGAGGGGGATAAGCTTCCGCCCGAGAGTGCCCTGGCCCCCAGCTTGGGTGTGAGCCGGACGGTGCTGCGAGAAGCGGTGGCGCGGCTGAAGGCCCAGGGAGAGTTGACCAGCCGCCGCGGTGCAGGGGTTTTTGTTGGGCGCTCTGAGCAGCGCGTCCTGCGACTCGAGGCAGGCGATCGGGGTGCAGTTCCGGAAATCCTGCTCGATCTCGAAATCCGAGTTGCTCTGGAAGTGGAGGCGGCGGGCCTTGCGGCACGACGCAGGCGGGATGAGCATATCCACGCTATGCGCCACGCTATCGATGAACAGGCTGAGGCCGGTACCCCAGATTTGGCAGGGGCGGCGGACTATGCCTTTCACCGCGCAATAGCCGTGGCGTCGTGCAATCCACGCTTCGTTAGTCTCTTAGATCAAATGGGTCTCAATGCAATTCCGCGCACCCGGTTGCGTCTGCGCAATAACGGGGATCACGCTGGATATGCAGCCCAATTGGTCGATGAGCATCGCGCCATTCTCGATGCCATTGGTGCGCAGGATTCCGCCTACGCCCGCGACGCGATGCGACAGCACCTTTCACGCAGTATTCAACGCTATAAGCAGGCTGTGGACGCGGCATGAAAGTCACCAATCTCATTACCATTCCTGCCCGTCGCCAACTGGAGCGCTCAATCGGCAATGCAACGGCGCAAATCTCCGTCATGTCTTACCTAGCCGTAAGGCTTGAAACCGATGAGGGGGTTGTCGGCGAGAATCTGATCTTCACCATCCGGCCCGAACAGCTCAAGCTCTTGGACGCCATGGTGCATGTCCTGCGCGACGCAGTAATCGGTCGCGATGCCCACGATGTGGCGGGCTTCTGGGCCGATGCCTGGCGGCGCATCAATTTCATCGGTTTTGCCGGTGTGTCCATCATGGGTATATCGGCCATTGATGGTGCGCTGTGGGATCTTCGAGGCAAGGCGTCTGGAATCTCGGTTTCGCAACTGGCAGGCCAGGCGCGCAAGAAGGTTCCTGCCTATGCCAGTGGTGGACTGTGGCTAACCCAGACAATTGACGAAATCGCGCAGGAGGCCGCCGACTTCGTGGCGCAGGGCTTTGGTGGGGTGAAGCTGCGGTTGGCGGGACATGCAAAGCTCGATCTGCCGCGCGTCCGGGCGGTTCGCGAGGCGATCGGAGCGGACGTGGCGTTGATGGTCGATGTCAACCAGGGGCTTGATTTCAAAGCGGCCATTCGCCTTGGCCGGCAGATGGAAGAGTTCGGTATCGCCTGGTTCGAAGAGCCGGTGGCGGCCTATGAGCTGGAGCATTCGGCGCAGGTAGCGCGGGCATTGGATATGCCGGTTGCCTCGGGCGAGAACGAATACACGATCCATGGTTTTCGCCGCATGGCGGAGACAGGGGCCGCCGACATTTGGATGCCTGACCTGCAGCGCGTTGGTGGGCCAAGCGAGTTTCTACGGGTCGGCGCTCTGGCGGCCGCCCATGGCCTGCCGATCTCCTCGCATCTGTTTCCAGAGATGAGCCTGCAGCTCATGGCGGCCCTGCCCAACGCCACATTACTCGAGCATGTCGACTGGTTCACGCCCTTTTACGAAGAGCCGCTGGAGCTGGTGAGGGGGGAGGTTTTGGTTCCGGATCGACCGGGCTGGGGTTTTACGCTGTCATCCGATGCGCTGCGGCATTTCGGGGCCAATGGCTAGGTAAATTTAGCGTTGAGTGTCACTTTTCTCCATGGATAAAAATCGGAACCGCCCTTGTCTGTTGTCAGACAAGATGATACCAGACGACCAGTTGTTTATAGGAGCCGGATGCATGGAGGCATTCGGTGGGGGAGAGTGGATGCGCATTATCGAGGTTAAGAGCCGGGTATTCCTGCACACGACGCGACGCCACCAGGATTCGGCCGGCCATGGCCATCCCGGCGAGCCGCATCGCGTCAAACAGGGGCTTCTGACCATCGTTACCGACGACGGGCATGAGGGGCATTGCTTCAGCGCGCCGGAAACCATCCGCCCGTATCTGATCGAGACCTTCATTTCCAAGGTGCTGATCGGGCAGGATCCGTTCGACCGCGAGCGGCTGTGGCAGGAACTAGCCCATTGGCAGCGCGGCAGCTCAGGGCAGTTAAGTGATCGCACGCTCAATGCCGTGGACAGTGCCCTATGGGACCTGGCGGGGCGAGCGCTGAACCTGCCTATGCATAAGCTCATCGGTGCCTACCGCGACAAGGTGCCCGCCTATGGCAGCACGATGTGCGGCGACACGTTGGAAGGCGGGCTTGCCACACCCGAAGACTATGCGCGTTTTGCAGAGAAACTGGTGAAACGTGGCTATAAGGGTATCAAGCTTCATACCTGGATGCCGCCGGTTTCCTGGGCGCCGGACGTGAAGATGGACCTTAAGGCCTGTGCTGCCGTACGCGAGGCTGTCGGGCCCGATATCACCCTGATGCTCGACGCGTTCCACTGGTATTCGCGCAGCGATGCGCTCGAATTGGGCAGGGGCCTTGAAAAGCTCGGCTTTGCCTGGATCGAAGAGCCGATGGATGAGCAGAGCATGGCATCCTATGTGTGGCTGGCCGACAATCTCGATATCGATGTCGTGGGCCCGGAAAGCGCTGCAGGCAAGCATCAGTCGCGCGCCGACTGGGTCAAGGCGGGAGCCTGCGACATCCTGCGGACCGGCGGGATCGATGTGGGCGGAGTAACTCCATCGCTCAAGGCTATCCACCTGGCCGAAAGCTTCGGCATGCGCTGCGAAATCCACGGCAATGGGGCGCAGAGCCTGATGCTGGCGGCGGTGACCAAGAGCGCCAAATGGTATGAGCGCGGGCTGCTGCATCCTTTCATCGAATATGACGACGGGCCCGGATATCTCAATTCACTGTCCGACCCGATGGATGCAGAGGGTTTCGTGCATCTCCCCGATCGCCCCGGCATGGGCGAGGACATCAATTTCGATTTCATCAACAACAACCTCGTCGCCTAAGCGACCACGATCCTGAAGGTTTTGCCATGACTGCTTCGACCAACATCACTCTTGATCCGCAAGCGCTCAAACACGCCCTGTCGGAGGGCCTGATGTCCTTTCCGATCACCGATTTCGCCGACAATGGCGACTTTAACGAGGTCGGCTATCGGCAACGGCTGGAATGGCTCATTCCCTACGGCGCCAAGGTGCTGTTTGCTGCCGGCGGCACAGGCGAGGGTTTCTCGCTGACCGCTGAGGAGCATGGCCGCGTTATTCGCACCGCTGTCGAGACCTGCGCGGAGACGACACCAATCATTGCGGGCGTGGGTTACAATACGCGTATGGCCATCGAAATGGCGCGCAATGCCCAGGCGGCGGGTGCGGCCGGCATCATGCTGATGCCCCATTATCTGACGGAGTCGAACCAGGATGGGCTGTTTGCCCATATCGACGCGGTCTGCTCGGCGGTCAGCATCGGCGTGGTGGTCTATAATCGCGGCGTCTGCAAGCTCCTGCCTGGTACCGTCGAGCGCCTGGCGGCCAAGCATGCCCATCTCATCGGCTTCAAGGACGGCATCGGCGATATCGAGGCGGTGACGGCCGTGCATGCGACCATGGGCGATCGGCTGGCCTATCTGGGTGGTCTGCCGACCGCCGAGCTTTTTGCCGAGGCCTATCTGGGCGCAGGCTTTCCTGTCTATTCGTCGGCCGTATTCAACTTCATTCCGCGCACGGCGATGGAATTCTACCGCGCCGTGCAGTCGGGCGATCGTGCCACCACTGCGCGCCTGCTCAAGGATTTCTTCCTGCCTTATGCTGCCATCCGCAACCGGGCAGGGGGCTATGCCGTGTCGATCATCAAGGCCGGCGCCAAGGTGGTCGGCCATTCGGCCGGGCCGGTTCGCCCGCCGCTGTCCAATTGCACGGACAAGGATATCGCCGACCTGCGCGTGCTGGTCGAGGCGCTGGGGCCGCAATAATCGAAACGTCCTCCCAGGCGTGGCCCGGCGTCAAGCCGGGCCGATCTGGGACCTGAATTTCTGGAAGTTCTAGTGGTTGGAGGAGACCCATGAAACACCTGCTTATTGCGTCGATGATGGCGCTCGCTATTGCCCTGCCAATGCCGGCCGCCATGGCCGCAACGCCCGACGACCAGTTGGTCATAGGCCTCAGCATGAGCAACATCCTGACTGTGGACCCTGCAGCCATTGCGGGGCGTGAAGCCACGGCCATAGTGACCAATGTCTACGACACGCCCGTGCAGCTCGACGCCGTCGAACGCACGACGGTCAATCCGGGTCTGGCCGAAAGCTGGCAGATCAGCGAGGACGGCACCACGGTGACGCTCAACTTCCGCCAGGACGCCAAGTTCGCCTCCGGCAATCCCGTGACGGTTGAAGACGCCCTGTGGTCGTGGAAACGGATCCTGCAGCTCGAGCTGGTAGGCTCGGCATCGTGGCAGGCCTATGGCTTCACGCTCGACAATTTCGACGACCATGTGCGGGCCGAGGGCAATTCCATCGTGGTCACCCTGCCTGAGGCTGGCGATCCGCTGCTGATCCTCTATCTTTTCGGCAAGCCGAGCGCGGCCTCGGTGGTCGATCGGGCCGTGGCGCTGGAGCACGAGGTCGATGGTGATCTGGGCGCCGCCTGGCTTACCACCAATACGGCCGGTTCGGGCCCTTTCGTACTGCGCAACTGGACGGCCAACGACACAATCATCCTTGATCGCAATGATGATTATTGGGGCGGCGCCGCCCCGATGCGCCGCGTGCTGATCCGCCATATGCCGGAATCGCAGACCAAGCGCCTGATGCTGGAGCGTGGCGATCTGGATGTGGGTTTTGCCTTGTCGGTGCCCGACATCAATGCCCTGTCGAGCAATGAGGCGGTGGAAGTCCAAGCGGTCGCCAGTTCCGGCTTTTATTTCCTGGCCGTCAACATGAAGGACGAGCGCTTCGCCAATCAGGACACTCGTCTGGCGCTGCGCTACCTGATCGACTACCAGGGCATCAACACCACGATCATGCCCAATTACGGCGTGCTGCATCAGCGTCCGGTTTCGCCCGGCGTTATCGGCAGTATCGAGGATCCCGGCTATGCGCTCGATGTCGAGAAGGCCAAGCAATATCTGGCAGATGCCGGCTATGCGGACGGCTTCAGCGTGAAGCTGCTGGCGCTCAACGAGCCGCCTTTCCTTGATATTGCAACCTCGATCCAGGGCACGCTGGCCCAGGCTGGCATCCAGGCCGAGATCGTCACCGGCACGGGCAACCAGGTTTATGGCCCGATGCGCGAACGCACCTTCGAAATGATCGTGGGTCGCGGTGGTGGCGGTCAGGAACCGCATCCGCATTCCAACATGCAGGCCCTGGTGATCAACCCGGACAACTCCGACGATGCAGGCCTGTCTGGTCTGATCGGCTGGCGCACCTCCTTCTATGACGAGGCGCTGAACAAGTTGGCATTGGATGCCCTGCTGGAACGTGATCCGGTGCAGCAGGAAAAGCTCTATCAGGACGTCCAGTATCTCTACGAGGACCTGGTGCCGGCGCTGCAGCCGATTTCGGCTGTGGTGGATACGGTGGTGTTCAGCGCCGATCTCGAGGGCTACCAGAACCATTATGGCTGGACCACCCGCTTCAACACGGTCAGCAAAAGCCGTTAACGCCTAAGCGCAGCGGCCCTCGCATGGCCGCTGCGTCTTCTTTCGCTACGGGAATGAGCATGACTCCGCTATCCGTCCGCTTCAGATCGCAAGCCGTTGGTGCAGCCGGGTTCGCCGGCTCCATCATCGTGACCCTGTTCGGCTTATTGGTCCTCACCTTCATCATTGGCCGCATGATGCCGGTCGATCCGGTGCTGGCCATTGTGGGCGATGAGGCCTCGCAGGCCACCTATGATCGCGTCTATGCACAACTTGGCCTCGACCGGCCGCTTTATGAGCAGTTCTTCCGCTTCGTTGCCGACATTTTGCGCGGCGATTTCGGCGTGGCGCTGCTGACCGGCCGGCCGGTGATCGAGGATATCGCCCGGGTGTTCCCGGCGACCATCGAGCTGGGCACGATTTCCATCATCATTGGCACGGGCCTGGGCGTGCCCCTCGGCGTGCTGGCGGCGGTGCGGCGCAACAAATGGCCGGATTACCTGGTACGGTTTTTCGGGCTCATCGCCTATTCGACCCCAACCTTCTGGATCGGCCTGATGGGCCTCCTGGTCTTTTACGCCATGCTCGGCTGGTCAGGCGGCAGCGGACGGGTCGAGGTTTATTATACCGGGCTGGTCAGCCCGATCACCGGCTTCCTGCTGATCGACAGCATATGGGTGGGCGAGTGGGATGTGTTCTGGAGCGCGTTGCGCAATATCTGGCTGCCGGCGCTGGTGCTGGGGCTCAACTCCATGGCCTATATCAGCCGCATGACGCGCAGCTTCATGATGGAGCAGCTAGGCCAGGAATATGTCATCACCGCACGGGTCAAGGGCCTGTCGCGCAACCAGGTGGTGTGGCGCCATGCCTTCCGCAATATTCGCGTGCAACTGGTGACCATCGTGGCGCTCGCCTATGGCGGGCTGCTGGAAGGCGCCGTGCTGGTCGAGACCGTGTTCTCCTGGCCCGGCTTTGGCGGTTATCTCACCAGCAATCTGATGATCGGCGACATGAATGCCGTCATGGCCTGCACGCTGCTGGTGGGGGTGTTGTTCATCGCGCTCAACCTCCTCTCCGACCTTCTCTACCGGGTATTCGACCCAAGGACACGTGCCACATGACTGACACTGGCAATCCCAAGTTGAGCTGGCGGGACTATTTCACCAGCGACACGGTGAGCAGCATGCGCCAGGCCACGGCCCAGCGCATCTACTGGAGCCTGCGCGCCTTTTTCGTCAATCCCCTGGCTGTGTTCGGGCTGGTGGTCGTCCTCGTCATGGTGTTGGCAGCGATCTTCGCGCCGCTGATCGCCACCCATGAGCCCAATGTGCAGAACCTCAATGCAGCTTTGCAGCCGCCCGGCGCGGCCAATTGGCTGGGCACGGACGAACTTGGTCGCGATATCTATAGCCGCATCGTCTACGGTTCGCGCATCTCGATCTATATCGTTCTGCTGGTCTCGGTGATCGTCGCGCCGGTGGGATTGCTGATCGGCATGGCCGCGGGCTATGTCGGCGGCTGGGTTGACCGCGTGCTGATGCGGATCACCGATATCTTTCTGTCCTTCCCCAGTCTGATCCTGGCGCTGGCCTTCGCGGCGGCGCTGGGGCCGGGCATCGAAAACGCGGTGATCGCCATTGCGTTGACCTCCTGGCCATCCATTGCGCGCCTCGCGCGGGCCGAGACACTGACCATGCGGGCCTCCGATTTCATTGCCGCAGCAGAGGTTTCGGGGGCATCGGCTTTCCGCATCCTGCGCCGGCATGTCCTGCCGGTCTGCGTGCCGTCGGTGATCGTGCGCATCATGCTCAACATGTCGGGCGTGCTGTTGACCGCGGCAGGCCTCGGTTTCCTGGGCCTGGGCGCACAACCGCCGACGCCCGAATGGGGCGCCATGACCTCGGCCGGACGTCGCTTCATGATCGACAGTTGGTGGGTGGTCACCATGCCGGGCATGGCCATCCTCATCGTCGCCTTGGCCTTCAACCTGTTCGGGGACGGTCTGCGCGACGTGCTCGATCCGCGCCAGTCGAGGTAGGCGATGACCCAGAACATCCTTTCGATCAAAAATCTCAATGTCCGCTATTTCGGCGCCCGCGGCGCCATGCACGCGGTGCGCAACGTCAGCTTCGATGTGGGCCGGGAAAAGGTCGCCATTATCGGGGAATCGGGTTCGGGCAAATCGACCGTCGGCCGCGCCCTGTTGCGCCTGCTGCCCGACATTGCTCGCATTGAGGCCGACAATCTGGATTTCGAAGGCCAGCACATGCTGTCGCTTAGCGAAAAGCAGATGCAGGACATTCGCGGTCGGCGCATCTCGATGATCCTGCAGGACCCCAAATTTTCGCTCAATCCCGTGATAAGCGTGGGCGAGCAGGTGAGCGAAGCCTACCTTGCCCATTTCAAGGTGAGCCGGGCAGAAGCGAAAAAGCGCGCCATCGCCCAGCTCGCGGCCGTGCGCATTCGCGACCCTGAACATGTCTATGGACTTTACCCGCACGAAGTCTCGGGCGGCATGGGACAGCGCATCATGATCGCCATGATGCTGATCCCCGATCCCGCGCTGATCATCGCCGATGAGCCGACGTCGGCGCTGGATGTGACGGTGCGGCTACAGGTGTTGGCGCTGCTCGACGATCTCGTACAGGAGCGGGGCATCGGGCTGCTGTTTATCAGCCACGATCTCAACCTGGTGCAGAGCTTCTGCGATCGCGTGCTTATCATGTATGCCGGCCAGATCGTTGAGGAATTGCCGGCCGATCAGCTCGATAAGGCGCAGCACGAATATAGCCGGGGCCTGCTTGCCTCGCTGCCGCGTATCGGCCAGCGGCGTGATCGCCTGCCCACGCTCAACCGCCGCAGTGAATGGGCACTTGACCTGGTGAAGCAGCAATGAGCCTGATCGATATCCAAGACCTCTCGCTCGAACTCGGCCAGGGCCTGCGCCGCCGCAAGATTCTCGATTCCCTCACCATCGCCGTCGAGCCGGGCCAGACCTTTGGGTTGGTCGGCGAATCTGGTTCGGGCAAGTCGACCGTGCTGCGCTGCATTGCCGGGCTCTACAAGCATTGGACTGGCTCAATCGTGGTGGATGGCCAGACCTTCCATAGCGCCGATCGGCTGGAATGGTGTCGCAATGTGCAGATGGTGTTCCAGGACCCTTATGGGTCCCTCCATCCCAAGCACCAGATCGAGGATATCATTGCCGAGCCGCTGCATGTGCATGGGCTGGACAATATCGGCGCGCGGGTGAGCGAGGCGCTCGATCAGGTCGGACTGCCCGGTAAGTTCCGCTACCGCTATCCACACCAGCTCTCCGGCGGACAGCGCCAGCGTGTCGCCATTGCCCGCGCCATGGTGCTGCGGCCGAAAATTATGTTGCTCGACGAGCCGACTTCGGCGCTCGACGTGTCGATCCAGGCCGAAATCCTCAATCTCTTCATGGATCTGCGCAAAGAGCTGCAGCTGACCTATCTGCTGGTCAGTCACGATCTGGCGGTGATCGACCACATGTGCAGCGCCTTTGCGGTGATGCAGAGCGGCAAGATCGTTGAGGTGCTGACGCGCGACGCGCTCGAGAATGGCGGGGCGGAAGCCCCCTATACCCGTACGCTGATCGAGGCGAGCGAACGCTATGACCGCGAGCTGGCGCTACGCCATACCGCGGCGGAACGGGTTTAAGGAGATTAGGGATGCCCACTTCAGGTAGCTTTCTGCGGGGGACGGACGCGCAATGGCGGGATGCCGGCGAGGGGCGGCGCATGCAGATGCTGTGCTACAATGATCAGCTGATGATGCTGCGCTGGGAATTTCCGGCTGGTTGGGCCGGTGAGCCCCATTCCCATCCGCATGCCCAGGCGGCCTATGTCGAAAGCGGACTGTTCGAGATGACGATCGATGGCGTCACCGAACGGCTGGGACCAGGCTCGAGCTATGTGGTTGCCGGGGGAGTATTGCACGGGGCGGTTTGCATCGAGGCCGGGACTATGGTGGATAGTTTCACGCCCCATCGCGAGGACTACATCTAGTCCCGGGTCAGGAGACTTGAGGTCTATGGAATTGCGCCGCGGCAATCTTGCCGAACAGATCGTCGAAGTGCTGCGAGCGCGCATTCAGGATGGTGACTATCCCATTGGCTCCAAGCTCCCAACCGAGCACGAGCTGATTGAGGAGTTCCGCGTCAGCCGTACGGTAGTGCGCGAGGCCATTGCCAATCTGAAGGCCGGAGGCCTAGTCACCACGCGGCAGGGCGTGGGCGTATTCGTGCAAAACAGCGCCCGCCAACAGGGCTTTTTCATCCCACCGATTGGGCTTGATGCCATTTCCGACAAGATCGCGGTGTTGGATCTACGCATTGGCGTTGAGGTCGAGGGCGCAGGGCTGGCCGCCGTCCGGCGAACGGACCAGACTCTGGGTGGTATCGAGCACGCCGTCGAGGCTATGCGCGCTGCCATCGCGTCGGGAAGCGACGCCATCGACGCCGATCTCGACTTCCATCGGGCAGTGGCCGCCGCGACCAACAATGTTCATTTCGCCAATCTCTTTTCCTATCTCGGTACGCTTTCGGTGCCACGTGTGCGCGTGAAAACTTACGGTCTTTCGCCCGAAGCGCGCGCCGCGTACCTCAACAAGATAAATGATGAACATGAAGCGGTCCTGGCGGGAATCCGTGCAGGCGATGCCGACAATGCGCGCGGAGCAATGCGGATGCACCTTATTAATAGCAAGCAGCGCCTGATGCGCGAGCTAGAGCCGGGGCATGACGCCACGCGCACTGCTTAGCTGCTCTTGGACAATCTTTCCGGCGTCGCGATCGTGAACTGGCCGGCCGTTCACAAGCGGAAAACGTCATCACACGCGTCGAATCTTAGGGGGCAGGAGTGGGTTGCAAAGCCGACGCCGATTGACTCGCGTAATATGCGGGTCCGGAACGTTCGAATGCGGATCGGCCGCTTCCAATCCCCTTTCGGTCGTTCAGGGCTTGAGCTGTTGATCCCGGAACTTGCCTTTCCACCAATGCAGAAGCTGTTCCCTTTCAAGACAGTGGCTACCACTAGAAGTAGGCGGGGTAGTTACGATCATCGCTTTGAACCTCGAAGCAAAGCCAGCTGCGGCGAAGCTTGGAGATTTCAGCGAACGCAATCAGTGTACCCACGGACTCCCCGCTTATAGCCTGTTCATATAGTCTGACTTGACGTGCCACTGCGTCCAGAAGCAGAGATTTGGCTTTGGTCGGCCCACATGCAGGTTGACCCCAGCAAGCTGGTTACCCAGAAACTGGCTAATCAGCGGCATTGGAATGCTCCGATCGCCGAGCCGCTCCATAGGCCTCTCGACGGCCGCCACGGCATCCGGATGCGGCCAATAGTACCGACTGCGATCTGAATAGCTGAAATGGCGCTACAGGCGCAGTTCGGCCGCGTCCCCATCATAATATTTTTGCCAGTGGCCCGGCTCGCGCAGCATCAGCGCTTCCATGGCAGCGGCCACAGTTTCTTCGGCAGAAATCAGCCCTAATGCGACCGCAACTTGGTCAAGGCCAATTGGGGCCGCGTCATCACCATTGCCTCGTAGGCCGGCGTCGTCGGCATTGCCGAACACGTCGCCTATAGCGCCAGCAAGGCCGGCCTTCTGGGAATGACTAATTGCCTGGCGCCTGAATGGGGCCCGCGCGGCATTACGGCGAACTGCATTTCGCCCACCGTGATGGAAACCGAATTGGCCAAGGTCGGCTGGTCTGGCGAAAAGGGTGAACGCGCCCGCGCCGAAATCCCCACCCGCCGCTTCGCTCAGCCCGAGGAAATCGCGCTCGCCGCGCTCTTTACTTGCTCGATTTCCGGCCATCAGGCCATCCATTGGGAGCCGGTCTACAGCGCCAGCAAGCACGCCGTCCAATCCTTCGTGCATGGCGTCCGCCGCCAGATCGCGCCGCATAATGTCCGCATCGGCGCCTTGGCGCCTGGCATTGTGCTCAACGAACAGGAAGAGAGAGATAGAGCGTCGCGTAGCGGCCCATGCCGGCCTGCGCTGCGAGGATGTCGCCGATGCCCTGCTGTTCATGCTCACGCGGCCCGCCAACGCGACCGTGCGCGACCTAGTACTCCTGCCACAGAACCAGGACATCTGAACCTTGACGCAATCGGCTCTCGAAGGGACTTTACGTGTATCTTAAAATGTAAAGCCTGATTGGACATTATGTCGGTCTGCGCAAAGTGACCTATATATCCCCCGTTGGTCTCGACCCATACTGAGGTCCCTGATTGTAGGCGCAGGCGCCAATGTCAGCTTTCTGTTCTGTGCTGGAGCGCAGCGCTATCTCGATCTGGTAGGCGGCGGTTTCTCCGGCTTCCAGAGTTTCCCGTATTCGCGAACGAGTGGCAGTCGAGTCTATCCTGCCCGCGCAGCGCCTCATGACCTACACCAGAATTACCGCTCCTGGCGGAACGGGATGAGAGCATCTGATGTAGACCAAGGTTAGCAAAGCTGTCAGCTATCCCGAGCCGCTTACGAAGTACCCCGGCCCTAGCGAGGATTGGCCAACGGACCGGGTACGCTGATGTGGATTGTCAGGCCATCCTCTTTCCAATGACGGGCGATGCTGCCTCCGAGCTGTTGTTGGATCATCGCGTCAATCATGACGGTACCGAAGCCGGCCTCTCGTTTTTGAGGCACCGCCGTTCCGGTTTCCAGCCAGTGGAGATCGAAGCCGCCATATTGAGGCTTCGGCGTCCAGTTGACTGCCACGCGCCCGCTCTCGTCGGACAACGCCCCATGCACCGCCGCGTTGACAATCAGCTCATGCAGAGCCAATGCCAACGGTTGGATTTCGATAGCCGAGACCATAACCTCAGACCCCGAGAGAGAGATGCGATCGGACGAAAACTGCCGCAATTGGCCTTTCACGACTTGCTCCAGGGAAACCTCGTGCCAGCCCCGCTCCGCCATCAGAGCGTGTGCAGCTGCAAGGGCCTGCACGCGTTGCTGGACAGCAGCTGCGTACAGCGCCGCGTCGTCAGATTTCGAAAGCCGCACGATGCCGTCGACCACCGCCAGCACATTTTTGGCTCGGTGATCCACCTCCATAAGCAGTCGATGCTCCGAAGCCTCCAAACTCTGCACCTTCCGATAGTCTGTGACGTCGATCTGCGACGCAAAGTGATAGATTAGGTTGCCGTCGTCATCGTGGATTGGGCTGATATGAAGCTTGTTCCAGAATGCTGAACCGTCCTTGCGGTAATTGAGCAGCTCGACATTGACCTCTTGATGTTGGGCCAGACCCTCGCGAATTTCCGCCACTGCGGCCGGTAAAGTCCCCTCTCCCTGCAGAAACCGGCAATTGCGCCCCATCACTTCCTTGGCCTGATATCCGGTGAGGTCTAGGAAGGCTTTGTTTACAAGCACGATCGGGAGGTTGGGGTGCTGCGCGTCGGTCATGAGCATAGGCATGCGTGTCCGCTCGAAGGCGACGGAGGTCAATTCCTTTCGGTCAGAATATGCCTGGGCTGAGGCGGCGGTGGGCTCGTCGCCGTGGAACTGGGGCGATAACTCATCTGGTTTGGACACGTGGGGCTACCTCTGCAAAGAACGCCCTTCATAACGCGCAAACTGCTGCGCCGTTTCCAGCGGTTGTTAAGAGGTGCCCGATCGGCCGCATGACCGGCGAGAAGCCACGGCCATAGGCGTCTGTTTCTCGACAATCCGACGTTCGAGCGACGGCGCTCTCAACATGCTGCGTGTGTCTCTGCCCTATGCTCTGGATCGAACAAGCAGTATTGTATTGTCGTCGCCAACAATTCACTCGCATCGGTTCAGCCCGGGCCGGTTGGTGGCCACACCGTGAGAGCGTCAAATGGCCGATCTATCGATGTCCGGGATTACAGGGGGGGAGGACTCCAAACAAACCCCGAAGCTTACGCATGGTTACGGCACGCCTCCCGCCGGTTTGAGGCTAGAGGAATTCCTCGAGGCCCTGCCAGAAGCGGTCTATACCACGGATGCCGCTGGCCGAATTACCTTCTACAATTCTGCAGCTGCACAAATGTGGGGCGTGGAGCCTGAGGTCGGAAAAAGCGAGTTCTGCGGATCTTGGAAGCTTTACTGGCCCGACGGCACGCCACTGCCACATGATGAATGTCCAATGGCGATAGCGCTGAGAGAAAAACGCGTTGTCAGGGGGCTCTCGGCAATTGCCGAGCGACCCGATGGAAGCCGCATTCCGTTCATGGCATTTCCAACTCCGATCTTCGGTGCTGGAGGTAAACTGATCGGAGCCGTCAACATGTTGGTCGATATCGTCGACCGAATGATGGTCGATGAGGCGGCCCAACGCTATGCGGCAATTGTCCAGTCGTCGGACGATGCGATCCTCGCTAAGGACCTCAACGGCACCATCGTTAGCTGGAACGCGGGCGCCCAGCGTCTCTTCGGTTACACGGCGGAAGAGGCCATCGGTAGACCGATTGTGATGCTTATCCCAAAGGACCGAGAAGACGAGGAACCAGAAATCCTGTCCCGCATTCGTCGCGGCGAACGCATCGACCATTATGAAACCATCCGTCGGCGCAAGGACGGCAGCCTCGTCGAAATTTCGATTTCGGTTTCGCCAATCCGCGGTCGCGACGGCCGCGTCATCGGAGCCTCCAAGATTGCTCGAGACATCACAGAGCGCCGCCGCGCCGAGGAACAGCAGCAGCTGCTGATCCGGGAGATGGATCACCGAGTCAAAAACCTTTTCACCCTTGCAGGGAGCTTGGTGTCGCTCAGCGCGCGCTCTGCGCCGACGGCGTCCGACCTGGCATCCGCCGTATCGTCGCGCTTGAGTGCGCTCTCCCAGGCACACAGCTTGACGGTGCCGAGAATTTCCGGAGCGACAGGGCGCATCGAGCAGGCAACGACCCTGCATTCGTTGATTAGGACGATTATCGCTCCCTATGAAGGGGGCCACGACGATGGACCGTCGCGTGCCCTGGTATCGGGGCCGGATATCGAAATATCGGGAACCGCGGTGACGAGCTTTGCCTTGCTGCTGCATGAATTTGCCACCAACGCCGCCAAATACGGCGCGCTTTCGACCTCAGGAGGCCGCATCCACGTATCCTGCGCTGAGGTTGGCGAAGAGTTTATGCTGGTATGGACGGAGCGGGGCGGCCCGAGAGTTGAGCAGCAGCATGATGGAGACGGCTTTGGTTCGCTGCTGGCAAGGGCAACCGTCCAGAGCCAACTGGGCGGCAAAATTTCCAGAGACTGGAAACCTGAAGGTCTAGTGATACGCCTTGCCGTGGCTACCGACCGGCTCAACTCTTGACGCGGCCGGACCCCGGCGATAGGCCCGTGAGTGTGCGCCTATACCAAGATTGCATGGCGTGACCGGTAGACAGAGGAGTAGCGATTAAGCCATCGATTACGATCTCCTCGCCCCAAAGCGTCCGCCGCGCGGAAGCCCATCGACGCAAGGGTAGTAAGTGCCCTCCACGGGTGGGCGAGACCAGCGCGGGCGGGATATGGACTCGTGTGCCATTTCGTTGGCCAGTGCGAGAAACCGGAAAAATCACGCTGTTTCCCTTGCCGCCACGTCCGGTTGACGCGCGCTGATCTCCACAGCGGAAATGCTTTAATGCGAAATTCGTTCCTGCTTGGAACTGCGGCCCCCCGGGACTCGCATAATGTGCGGTCTGGAATGTTAGCTACCGATCCTAAGTCGGCCATTCGCGGTCGAAGGGTCCAATCATAAGAGCTGCCGGTTCATCAGCGCAGAGCAATACCGGCTTTGGGCCAGAAGCGGTCATGGCGGGAGCGAGCGCCAAGGCTGGAACAGGTCGAAGCGCCGCAAAGCCTATCGGTCGCATAGCAGGCTTTTCGGCGTCCTTGAGCGGACCGGGAGCCATCGAAGTGGACATGCCTGCGTCGAGGAGGTCGTTGCAGGGACGAACAACCCAACAACTCAAGCTGTTCGTGGCGAAGATCGGGCGAGGGCCCTTACGGGTTGGCGTAGGCAAGCCGTGGTACGGCAATATCAAGGAGATCCATGTGCTCTATCGCGACATGGGTCCCCGGTTTGCCATTGGTGACAAAGATCATGGCGCCGAGCTGTTTCGCCAGCGCCTCGACGATGCTGGTACCCAACCCCGGCTTCGAACTTTCGCCCTCCGGCGACATGCCGATGCCGTCGTCGCATACCGTCAGCGTCCAATCACGCCCATTCGAGCGATAGTCGACGGTAATCTTGCCTTTTCGGTTGTCGGGGAAAGCATGTTTCAACCCGTTTATGACCAGCTCAGTGACGATCAGTCCGAAACTGACAGAAGTCTCGGCGGTGGTAACGCTGTCGTCGCAGGTAACCTCAATTTTGGTGAGGGCACGATCCCGGATCATCGACGCCCCGATGCTGCGGCACAAGTCGTTGAAGTAGGTGCGCAGGTCCACATGCCCCGCATTGGACACGGCGAGCTGCCGTTGCAGACTTGCCACTGACATGACTCGATCATGCGCGTCGTTCAAATGGTTACGGGTCTCGCCCGACTGACTGGTTCTGGCACTTTGCATCAGCACGCTTGCGATGATCTGAAGGCTGTTGGCGACCCTGTGTTGTAGCTCCTGCAGCAGCATTGCCTTGTCGTGCAGCAGTTCGTCCTTGAGCTTCTCTGCTGCCTTCGCGCCGGTAACATCGGCGACTGAGAGCATGATGCGAACCTCTTCACCCTGCCCATATTCGAGCCGGTGGGCTTCCAGGACCAGCTCTCGGTTGCCGAAGCCATTTCGCTTCAAGACCATTTCATAGCCTTTGATCGACGAATTGCCCGATAGAGCCGATGTCAGCCCAGAGATAAGTTGCGGAACGTTCCACTCACCAGCCCCCAGCTCCGACAGCAAACGCCCAGAGACGACCGCGGGATCAATATCGAATGCCGAACAGAACGAGCTGCTTGCGGCCACGATCCTCAGATCGCGGTCCAGTAACATGATCGGCGCGGCCGACGTTATGACGACGGCAAGCGTGAGACTCGCAGAGGCATCGGGAAGGATCGAGGTATCGGCAGCCATAACAATGGCCCTCTATGCCGGTGGCTCGCGGAGCGAAAGCCAAACCCGACCACTTGTACCGAAGCAATCGCTATTGCTCACCGGTCAGCCAAGAAACCGTTGTGCGCCTATGCAATGAGCAAAGCAACAGCTGGGTTCGCCCGCGACGGCCTCCGGCTCCGAATGAGGCAATCTGTGAATGTCGGCTCGGTAGCTTTTTGCCCAAAGCCTGGGCGGCAACTGGGCCACGCCCGGCAAGATGAGCACTCTAGCTATTGGTTAGTTCCGACTGGATGTAGAGCCGCAACAGTTCCACCAGAGCTGTGAGGGAGGCCATGTGGGTGCGTTCCCAGCCGTGGGAGGAATCGAGGGAAAAGCAGACGAGGCCGACTCGGATGTCCCAGCCGGCTTCGACGGCGGCGGCGCTGTCGGAGCGGTAATGGCGGAAAGTGTCGCGTTCGTATTTGATGCCATTGTGTTGGCAGAGCGCTAACATTTGGCGTGTCATTCGGGCGTCAAAGGGACCCTGGCGGTCACGCATGGCGATGGTGACGGCGTCATCGCGCGATGTCTGGTTGGGAGCGGTGACGGCGTTGTCGATGGCGAGCAATTCTTCCACTTCGGGACCAAAGCCGTGGGTGCCACCGATGCCGGTTTCTTCGGCGATGGTGAACATGGCCTGAAAGGGGACGGCGACCTTGGTGTGACCCTCGGCCACGGATTTGAGGGCCGCGAGCAAGGTGGCGCAGCCGGCCTTGTCATCGAGGTGCCGGGAGACGATGAAACCGTCGATGACTTCGGGTTGAGCATCGATTGCGACCATGTCCCCGACATTGAAGCCGGCGGCGATGAGCGCCTCTTGGTCGGACAGGATGGCGTCCACGCGGATTTCGAGATTGTCCCAATCGGCGGGTTGAGTATCGACCTCGGTGTTAAAGCGGTGGCCGGAGGCTTTGAGCGGCAGGATGGTGCCCCGATGTTCGGCATTGTCTGAGAAGATGGTGACGCGGGCCCCCTCGGCGAAACGAGCGGCCCAAGTGCCGGTGTTGCGCAGGGCAAGGCGGCCATTGGGCTTGAGTTCGGTGACCATGGCGCCGAGCGTATCGAGATGGGCGGCAAGGGCGCGGCGAGGTGGGCCCCCGCCTACTTCGACGTAAAGGACGCCTCGGCGGGTATATTTGGGATTGTAGCCGAGATCGCGCAGCCAGGTGTCGACCAGCGCCACGACGCGCTCGGTCATGCCGACGGGGCTCGGCGTTTTGACCAATTGCAGCAAGCGGTCGAGGAGATAGTCGGTATCGATCATGCGATGCGGCGCTTTCTGGTGCGGGCCGGGGACACTTCTTCGAGGAAGCGGTCTTCGAGCTTTGCCTCAAGGGTCAGCATGTGCTTTTCGGCTTCCTCCATATGTTCGGCGAGGATGGCGGCAGCTGAGGCGGCATCGCGGCTTCGCATGGCCGCGATGAGATCGCGCTGGTGCTGGATGCCGCTGGCGCGCGAGACGGGTTCGGGCCGGACATAGATGTCCTGCGCGACAGTGAGATCCTTTAGCAGGCGCTGGAGGAAGCGGCAGGTGAAGGCGAGAATGGGGTTGTCGGAATACTCGGCGACGATGCCGTGGAAATCGAGTTCTGCCATGCGCTGGTTCCAGCGTTCGTTCTGATCTGCCGGCTCGTGATCATAGATCAGAATGACGGCTTCGAGGCGTTTGAGGCCAGCTTCGTCAATATGGGGGGTGGCGCTCGCCGCTAGTTGCGGTTCGAGGACCTTTCGCATCTCGTAGATATTGGCGATCGTCAGGTTTTTGGCAAAGAGGAAGTTGGAGAGCAGACTCATGGCCCGCCCCTCAGACATGCGCTCGATGAAGGCGCCGCCGCCAGGGCCGGTACGGACCGAAATGAGGCCCTGGACTTCGAGAGATTTCAGCGCTTCGCGAACGGTGCCCTTGCTGGCAGCGAACTGGGCCAACAGATCGCGCTCCTGCGGTAGGCGGTCGCCGGGCCCG
Organism: Hyphomicrobiales bacterium; assembly: GCA_900470445.1. Lineage (GTDB taxonomy): Bacteria > Pseudomonadota > Alphaproteobacteria > Rhizobiales > Devosiaceae > Devosia. The sequence goes on from UCAU01000030.1 coordinate 47,695, forward strand.
AGGCCATGTTCGACGATCATACGCTTGATGGCATCGACGATTTCGTCGGTGCGCTTGCGGCGTGGGGGAACGGCAATTGCCGCTGTTTCGGAGGAGTCAGTGTCGCTCATGCGGCGCGGTCCGTTGCGGAAAGGCGCGGTGCGCTGGCTATGAGCGACCGCGTGTAGTCGTGCTGCGGGTTGGCAAAGAGCTGGGCCGCGGGCCCGACCTCTACCACTTCTCCCAGATACATAACGGCGACACGATCGGAAATCGATTCCACGACGGCCAGATCGTGGCTGATGAAAAGGTAGGAGAGGCCGAGATCGTCGCGCAATTGCTGGAGCAGGAGCAGCACCTGCGCCTGTACCGACACGTCGAGCGCACTCACCGGCTCATCGAGCACGAGAATGCTGGCTTCAGCGGCAAGGGCTCGGGCGATCGCGATGCGCTGGGCCTGTCCGCCGGAGAATTCGTGTGGATAGCGTTCGAGCGTGTCGAGCGGCATCTTCACGGCGTCGATTAGCTCGCGTTTGCGAATGGCGCGCCGCGTGCTGTCATAGGTGCAGAGCAGGCGCAGCGGCACATCGAGAATATCGCCGATGGTCTTGCGCGGGTTGAGCGAGGCGACGGGGTCCTGAAAGACATATTGGATGGTGCGACCAAAGGCGCGTGAGCCTGAGGAAGCGAGCTCGGCCCAGGGTTTGTTGTCGATGAGCATGGTGCCAGAGGTGGGGTGTTCGAGGCCGACCAGCATACGGGCGAGTGTCGATTTGCCCGAGCCGCTCTCGCCGACGATACCGAGGGTTTCGCCACGCTTGAGATCGAGCGAAATGCCGCGGACGGCCTGCACCTCGCTGGCCTGACGTCCGAAGAGATTGCGGCCACCGCCGAAGGTTTTGATGAGATCGCGGATTTGGATGGCGTTCTGGCTCATGCGCTTGCCTCCATAAACAGCGGCCGGACCCGGTCGAGGAAACCGTGGCCTTCTCCTAGCTCAGGCACGCAGGCGATGAGTCGCTTGGTGTAGTCGTGCTGCGGGTCGCGCAGCACCGCCTGCGTTTCTCCCTGTTCGACGATTTCGCCATTTTTCATAACCGCGACGCGGTCGCAGACTTGGGCCACGACGCCGAAATCGTGGGTGATCAGGAGAAGGGCGAGACCGCGCCCGCGACGCAGGTTTTGCAGAAGGTCGAGAATGCGGGCCTGCACCGTGACATCGAGCGCGGTGGTCGGCTCGTCGGCGATGATGATGTCGGGGTTATTGGCGAGCGCCATGGCGATGCCGATGCGCTGGCGCTGGCCGCCTGAGAGTTCGTGGGGATAGGCGCTGGCGCGGCTTGCTGCATCGCGGATACCCACGGTTTCCATCAGTTCGACGGCGCGCTGGCGGGCCCCGTGCTTGCCGATGGGATTATGGGCGAGGACTGCCTCGGCGATCTGGTGGCCGACCGAGAAGAGGGGATGGAGTGTCGTCAGCGGGTCCTGGAAGACATAGGCGACGCGGGAGCCGCGGAGGGCGATGAGTTCCTGCTCGCGCATCGACAGCACATCCTTGCCTTGGATATAGACGCCGCCATTGGTGATGACGCCGGGCGGCGAGGCGACCAGGCCCATCAGCGAGAGCGCCGTCACCGACTTGCCCGAGCCGCTTTCCCCGATGAGGCCGAGACACTCGCCTTTGCCGAGACGGAAGCTGATATCACGGACGGCGGGGGTTATGGAGGCGCCGGTATCGAAGCCGGTTGAAAGGTTTTCGACGACGAGGGCAGGGGCGTCCGAAAGGGTTGGGGCAGGCTTGGACTGGCGGCCGATTTTTGTGACCGGCATGGGGCGGCCGAGGGTGCCGGAACGGAGGCGCGGATCGAGCACGTCGCGGATGCCGTCGCCTAGCAAATTGATGCTCATGACCAGGAGGAAGATCATCACGCCGGGAATGATCGAGGCATGCGGGCCGGTGAAGAGCTGGGCGCGGGCCTGGCCTAGCATAGAGCCTAAGTCCGATGTCGGCGGCTGGGCCCCGAGGCCGAGGAAGGAGAGGCCGGCGGTTTCAAGGATCATCCAGCCCACGGTGGTCGACATGGTGATGACAATGACAGGCAGGACATTGGGCAGCACTTCGGTGAAGAGGACCGCCGCGTGGCTCTTGCCCGAGAGGCGCGCGGCATCGACGAATTCGCGATTGCGGATCGAGACGGTGACGCCGCGAATATTGCGGGCAAAGAAGGGGATATTGACGAGCGCGATGGCGTAGAGAGCGTTGAGAAGGCCGGGTCCAAGCGCAGCGACGATGGCAATGGCCAAGAGGATATAGGGGAAGGCCATCAGCATATCGACAAAGCGCATGAGAATGCTGTCGGTCGCGCCGCGGGCATAGCCGGCGACAAGGCCGATGAGGGAGCCGAAGAAGGCCGCGAGGGCTGTGGCGCTAACCCCGACCAGTAACGAAACCTGTGTGCCCCAGATGAGGCGCGAAAAAATATCGCGGCCGAGGTGATCGGTGCCGAGGAGGTGCCCAGCGCTGAGCGGGGGCAGCAGGCGATTGGGTTGGTCGGTGATGTCCGGGTTTGGGATCGGGAGGATCGGCGCGAGAAGCGCCAGGATGACGATGAAGCCGAAAATGAAAAGACCGGCCGCAGCAAGGCGATTGGCCATCAGCAATTGCAGATTGCTGCGGCGCTTGCGGGCGGAGGTTGGGATGGGGACGATGAGATCGGTCATGCTTTGAGCCTTGGATCGAGCATGGCCTGCGCGACATCGGCCAGAAGATTGACGAGCACATAGACGGTGGCGGCAACGAGCACGCCGCCTTGCACCAGAAGCAGGTCGCGAGTGGAGACGGCCTTGACCAGCATTTGGCCGAGGCCGGGCCACTGGAACACGGTTTCGATATAAACCGCGCCGCCGAGCACGAAGCCGGCCTGAATGCCGAGCACCGGAATGATGGAGACGAGTGCAGCGCGGAAGGCGTGACGATAGATAACCTTGTTTTCGCTAAGGCCCTTGGCACGGGCGGTGCGGATGAAATCCTGACGCAGGACTTCGAGCATCGCGGCGCGGGTGAGGCGGGCGACAACGCCGGTGGCGACGATCGCGAGGGTAGAGGCCGGCAGGATCAGGTGGCGCAGGAGGTCGGGCAGGTCGCCGCCGCCATAGACGGCATACATGCCTGAGGCTGGCAGCAGGCGCCATTGCACGGCGAAGAACAGGATGAAGACCAGGCCAAGGAAGAAGGCCGGCATGGAAATGCCGATAAGGACAAAGAAGGTGACGATCCGGTCGGTCCAGTCGAACTGGCGCACTGCCGAGACGATGCCGGCGAGAATGCCGAGGACCGAACATATGACCAGCGACGCCCCGGCAAGGATCAGAGTGGCGCCAAAACGTTCAAGCACTTCATCGAGCACGGGCCGATTGAGAATATAGGAGCGGCCGAAATCGCCCTGGAGAAGGTTGCCGATCCAGATGACATATTGCTCGGGCCAGGAGCGATCGAGCCCAAGGGCGCGGTTGATGCGCGCGACATTGTCGGGCGTCGCATAGGAGCCGAGAAGGGCTTGGGCGGGATCGCCGGGGATCAGTTTCATCACCAGGAAGACGATGACGGAGAGGCCGAGGATGACGGGGATCGCGGCCAGGAGGCGTTTGCCGATATAGGCGGTCATGGGGGCCTCCTTTTTGGCGGTGCGGGTGGGGAGAACCCCCACCTAGCCTCCCCCTGATTGGGGGAGGGATGGATCGCGTATTGTTGTGGGCGATGGTTTGCAGCTGGTGGGGTGCTCCCAACCCTACTGTTTGGTCACGTCTCGCAGGACCAGTGAGAAGTCCGGCTGCAGTTCGAAATTGCCCACGGCGCTGGTGACGACGGCGTTTTGCTTCCAGTTGGCGACGAAGAGCCAGGGAGCGTCTTCGTGGGTGATGGCCTGGACTTGCTTGTAGAGTTCGCCGCGCTCTGCCGGATCGGTGGAGAGACGCGCCTTGTCCAGAAGGTCGTCGACTTCCGGGTTGGAATAATAGGACGAGTTGAAGCCGCCTTCCGCCGGGAAAGCCGCCGTGCGAAGGGTCAGGAAGGGCAGGGTGTCGGGGTCGGAAGTCATCCAGGCCATTTCGGCCATGTCGCCCTTGCCTTCCAGGCCGGGATTCACTTCGGAGAGGAAGGTGTTCCACTCGTAGGTCTTGATCTCGACATCGAGCCCGACGGCGGCGAGATCGGCCTGGATGGCCGTGCCCATGGGGACGGGATCGAGCATGCCCGAGCCCCCTTCGGTGACGAGGAAGGTGAGCTTGGCGCCTTCAGCGCCGGCTTCTGCAAGGAGCGCCTTGGCTTTTTCTGGATCATAGGGATAGGGCGCCACGTCTTGGTTATAGGCCCAGTTGAAGGCGGGCGGGATGGGGCCAGAGGAGACGTCGGCCGTGCCTTGCAGCACGTCGTTAACGAGGCTCTCCTTGTTGACCGCGTAGTTCACCGCCTGACGCACGCGCTTATCGGCAAACGGGCCGTCCTTGGCGTTGAGCATGACATACCAGACATGGGGCCCGACGGCTTCCACCACCTGGTAATTGGCGTCGCTGGCGAACTGGGCGACGTTGTCTGGCGGGGTTTCGAGCAGCACGTCGATGCCGCCCGAGAGCATTTCGGCAACGCGGGTATTGGCGTCGGTGATCGGGCGGAAGATGACCGCTTCGAGCGAGGGAGCGCCGTCCCAATAGGCATCGTTGCGCGAGGCGACGACGCTGGTATTGGACTGCCATTCCTCGAACTTGAAGGGGCCGGTGCCGACAGGATGGCGACCGTAATCGGCGCCATATTGCTCGACTGCGGCGGGCGAGACGATGAGGCCGGTGGGGGAGGCCAGATTGCTCATGAAGGGGGCGAAGGCTTCGTTGAGGGTGAATTTGACCGTCAGGTCATCCACCACTTCGACGTCCTTGACCGAGGAGAAGAAGAAGGCGAGCGGGAAGGGGCCGGTCGAGGCGAAGGGGTGGTCTTCCTTCAACATGCGATCGAAGTTGAATTTCACCGCTTCGGCGTTGAACGGGGTGCCGTCGTGAAAGGTGACGCCTTCGCGGAGGTTGAAGACGTATTCGAGGCCATCTTCGGAAATGGTCCAGTCGGTGGCAAGCGCCGGTTCGATCTCCAGCGTGCCCGGGGTGTTGCGCACGAGGCCATCGTAAATGTTGACGGCGATGCGGAAATCGTTGGCGGCGGTCGAGACATGCGGATCGAGCGATGCTGGCTCGGCGATCTGCCCCACCACCAGAATATTGGGTGGCGTCTGTGCCATGGCCGGAGAAACCAGGGCAAAAGCGGTGGCGGCGAGCAGGAGCGGCGCTAGGCCTTTCCAGGTGCGGATCATTGATAACCTCCTTGCGTTCCCTCGCCCTTGCCTTGCGGTGGGGACCGTGTGAGAAGGGCTTGCATAATTTATCATCATAAATTTTCCATCTGTCAATTTATGATGATAAATAACTTGAAGAGGATGTTGCATGACCTTTTCCATCGTCGCTCGCGATCCACAAACTGGCGCCTTTGGCATTGCCACTGCGACGGCCGGGCCGATGGTGGGGGCTTTGGTGCCCCATACACGCAGTGGCCGCGGTGCGGCGGCGACGCAGGCGATGACCAATCCGTATCTTGCGTTCGATGCTTTGGAGCTGCTTGATGGGCGAGATGCCGAAGCGGCTTTGCAGGCAGCGTTGGCTAGGGATGAAGAGGCTGCTTTGCGGCAGATGATTGTCGTTGATCAGGTTGGCAGGACCGCGGCATGGACCGGCCAAAGCTGTATCGCTTTTGCGGGGCATCTTTGCGGCGACGGCGTGGCTGTTGCTGGAAACATGCTCGCGGGTCCAGAGGTGATTGCCGACATGCTTTCAGCATATCTGTCGCTTAAGGGAAAAGTCGGTTTCGCATCGACTCTGCTTGGCGCGCTCAACGCAGGTGCCGAGACTGGGGGCGATATCAGGGGCATCGGTTCAGCGGCGTTGCGGGTTCATGGCGCCGAGTCCTTCGCCGAAGTCGACATAAGGGTGGATTGGTCAAAGGAGCCACTGGTTGACCTCCAAGGGCTGCTTGATCGGGCGTCTGGCGGTCCTTATGCTGAGTTTTTCTCAACGTTGCCGAGGCGTGCTGGGCATTTCTGAGCGCTAGTGGGTAGGAGCTTACGGTTGGGAAGCATCCCTCTCTAGACCATAGTCCTCACTCGATAGACCATAGTCCTCACTCGATCAGTTGTTCCTGCTAAAGCACAGCCGATATAGTGGGACACTTAGCTGCGGTTACCGTCTCATCCGGTACCCCGTTGCCGAAAAGACCTTGAGGCGCTCTGGGTCGCAGAACACGGCAAGAGAACTGCCCGTGGGGATTTCGGCGCTTTTGCGATGTTCGATAATCAGGTTCTGCCCGTCGGGAAGGGTGGCGTAGAGGTATTGCGTTCCGCCCAGATATTCGCTGAAGTCGACGCCCACGCGGAAATCCACTTGCCCCGCATTGCCCACCTCAATGTGCTCGGGCCGAATGCCGATAGTAACCGGGGTGCCCGGTTCTGCTGGAGTGTACCCCAGTGTCAGGGTTCGTCCGGCCACGTCCACACCGCCGTTTGCAGCGACACCCTCAATAAAGTTCATTTTGGGTGAGCCGATGAAGCCAGCAACGAAGATGTTGTCTGGGTTTTCGTAGACCTCCCGTGGCGTGCCCACCTGCTCGATCTTGCCATCGCGTAGCACCACGATCTTGTCAGCCAGGGTCATGGCCTCGGTCTGGTCGTGGGTCACGTAGATCATCGTGTTGCCGAGCTCTTTGTGCAGGCGCGCGATTTCGATGCGCATCGAGACGCGCAGTTCGGCGTCGAGATTGCTCAGAGGTTCGTCGAAGAGGAACACATCGGGCTTGCGCACGATGGCTCGGCCGATGGCGACGCGCTGGCGTTGGCCACCAGAGAGTTGGCCCGGACGCCGTTCGAGTAGCGGTTCGATCTTGAGGATTTTGGCGGCGGCGGCGACACGCGTGTCTACTTCGACCTTGGGGGTATTGGCTATCTTGAGGCCAAAACCAAGATTGTCCCGCACACTCATGTGCGGATAGAGCGCGTAGGACTGAAAGACCATGGCGATGCCGCGCTGGGAAGGATCAAGATCAGTTACATCGCGGCCACCGATGCTGATTTCGCCATCGGTGACCTCTTCGAGCCCGGCGATCATACGTAGAAGAGTCGATTTGCCGCAGCCCGAGGGGCCAACAAAGACGACGAACTCACCGGCTGCCACATCGAGATCGATGCCGTGGATGACGTGGGTAGAGCCATAACTTTTGCGGACTTGCCGTAGCGCCATGCCAGTTGCGTTTGCCATGATTGCTCCTTCAGCTCTGGCGTAGCCAGACCAGCATTTCGCCGGGCTCGCGATTGTCCCAAAGGTGGTATGGCACGAGGCGGGCTTGCTCGGTTTCGGTCTCGGGCGCCTTGTCGGAATAAAGCGCGTCGCCCCAGTTTTCGGCGGTTTCGCGCAGCACCGGGATGTCGATGGCGATGGCGCCGCGGAGGTCTGGAATTGTTGCGGTCTGTGCCTCCCCGAGTCCACGCTGTAGGAGGATCGAGTTGAGCCCGGTGCCATTGTCGGTGCCTTCGAGGCAATAAACCAGCGGACCACGCATGACAGCGACGCGCCCGGCATCGTGCCGAACGGAGGGATGGGCGCGGAGGGTTCGTGGCTCGAGCGGCAGGTCGAGGGTGACAGCGTCGCCCTTTTGCCATTCGCGCGCGATGCGGACATAGCCATCGGTTGACGCCGCGGCGATGTCCTGTGCCTGCCCATTCACTGCCAACTTGGCGCCGTGGGCCCAGGCCGGAATGCGGAGGGATACGGCGAACCAAGCCGCTGCTTCGGGCTCGACGCTGATGTCGATGTTGCCCGACCACGGATAGTTGGTCTTCTGGGTCAGTGTGAATTTTGCGCCATTGGCAAGTTCAACGCGCGCTTGGCTCTCAGCATAGAGATGCACGGCGATTTCGTCGTCGGCGACGGCGTAGATGTAGGAACCGAGCGAGGTGACGAGGCGGGCGATATTAGGCGGGCAGCAGGGGCAGGGGTGCCAGGTCCAACGGTGGTGCTTGCCGGTCGACTCCAGCGGATTGTCGTAAAAGAAAGTCTTTCCATCGGTCGAAAGGCCTGTGATGGCGCCGTTGTAGAGAGCCTGCTCCATCGTGTCTGCGTAGCGCCGGTTGAGGCCGCGACCAAGCATGCGGGAGGCCCAGAAGACGAGGCCGACCGAAGCGCAGGTTTCGGCATAGGCGGTGTCGTTTGGAAGGTCGTAATAGTCGGTGAAGCCTTCGTTGGCTTCCGCTGGCCCAATGCCGCCGGTGATGTACATCTGCTTTTGGGTGAGGTCGGCCCAGAGTGTTTCGAGTGCCGAGGTCAGGCTGTCGTCATTGTACTCGGTGGCGAGATCGGCCATGGCCGAATAGAGATACATGGCGCGCACGGCATGTCCGACGACCTTGGTCTGTTCGCGCACTGGCAGGTGCGACTGGTTGTATTCCAGGGTATTTTTCTGAACGCCCTTAGGATCGCGGTTTTGCGCGATGGCTTCCTCGATGAAGAAGTGCGGCTCCTGTCCTCGCTCGTCCACAAAGAACTTGGCAAGGTCCATGTATTCCTGCTTGCCGGTGACGCGCGCGAGCTTGACGAGCGCCAACTCGACCTCTTCATGGCCGCAATAACCACGAACCTGGCCCGGTCCGCGCCCGAATTTCTTGACGCAGTAATCTGCCATGCGGCTCATGACATCGAGGAACTTGCGCTTGCCGGTAGCTTGGTAATAGGCCACGGCGCCTTCGATCATATGGCCGGCACAGTAGAGCTCGTGGAAATCGCGCAGGTTGGTCCATTTCCATTCGGGCTTGATGCGCTGGAAGAATGAGCTGAGGTAGCCGTCGGGGTCCTGCAGCTTTTCGTACATATCGATGATGGCATCGGCCCGCGCCTCCAGCTCTGGATTGGGCTTGCGATAGAGCGAATAGGCGATGGTCTCGATCGACTTGCCGAGATCGCTGTCCCAGAACATCTGCGGGGTGCCCAGCCAATGGAGAATCGGAATGACGATGCCGGGGCTCGGAACGTCGGGATTGATCTGGTCGAGCATGCCGGCGGCAACACAACGGTCGAGCAGGATGGCGGCGGTGTGGTCGCACACCGCTTCCTGCCAGTCGCCCCAGTAGCCACCGACAGTGACGGAAGGAACGGGCAGCGGGCGAAACTGGCGATTGGGAGCGATAGTCATATTGACACCTGTATGTGCGATCATTTTACGGCGCCGGCCATGAGGCCGCGCATGTAGTAGCGTTGGAGAAGCAGGAAGATGGCGAGGCAGGGGATGGTCATGACCATCACGCCGGCCTGCACCGCTCCCCAGTTGATGGCACCCAGCCGGCCGGCGCGAACGGCCGTCATCAGCACTGGCAGGGTGTATTTGTCATTGTCCGAAAGCAGGATCAGTGCCGCCAGGAACTCGTTCCAGGCATTGAGGAAAGCAAAGATCGCAACCGTAGCTACGCCCGGCATGACCAGGGGCAACAGCACGCGCACTAGCAACTTGATGTCGCGTGCGCCGTCGATGCGGGCGGCTTCCTCGATCTCGCGGGGCACCGCATCGAAGGCGTTGCGCATCATGAAGACCGAGAAGGGCAGTTGCAGCGTCACGTAGACAAGGATCAGCCCAACGAGCGAATTGTTTAGGCCTAGTCTTGCGAGGATGATGAAGAGCGGGGTCAGGATGGACTGGAACGGGATCATCAACGTGGCGATGATCAGGATGAAGAACACGTTCTTGAACGGGAAGCGGTAGCGCGAGAAGCCGTAGCCGGCGAGCAGCGACACGATCACCGTCAACACGACCGTGCTGAGCGAGACAAGCAGAGAATTGAAGGTGTGCTGCCAGACGCCTGAACCAAAGGTGTCGAGGGTGGCATAGCTGTCGAAGCTGATACCCGTTGTAGGCCAGGGTGGCAGGGGCGGGGTCTGGGATTCGCTGCCGCTGCGGAGGGACGATAGCCCGGCCCAGAAAAACGGGGCGAGGAAGAAGAACGAGGCGACGAGCCCGAACCCGTGAAAGCCTAACCCGCCCATAAATTTGCGCCGGGCACGGGCCTGTTTCGTTGCGGCACTCATTTGTCGTCTCCGACGCGGAGCAGCCAGAGCTGGACGACGCTGAGCGCCACCAGAATGCCGAGAAGGACGATGGAAAGCGCCGAGCCATAGCCGAGCTGGAACGACACGAAGGACTGGTTGAAGATATAATAGACCACAGAGATCATGCGGTTTTGCGGGCCTCCGCTGGTCATGATGTAGAACTGGTCAAAGGCCAGCACCGAGCCTGTGACAGAGAGGATCAAGGACAGGGCGAGCGTGCGGCGCATCAGCGGCAGCGTGAGAAAGCGGAATCGCTGCCAGCGGCTCGCGCCGTCGATGCGGGCGGCTTCGATGAGGTCGGTGGGGATGGATTGGAGCCCTGTGAGCAGGATGATCATGGTGAAGCCCACGATCTTCCAGACCACCATTGCGATGATGGTGGGGAACGCATTGTTGAAGGTGGCGAGAAGATTGGCGCTGCGGCCGGTGACGCCGAACAGGCGCAGGAGGGGGCTGAAAAGGCCGCTATCCACATTGGCGAGCCAGACCCAGAGTAGGGAAGCCGTCGCCAAGCCAACGACCACCGGCAAGAAGAAAATGGTGCGATAGGCGCTGACGCCGCGCCGTTCGTTTTGAACGAAGAGGGCTAGCGGAAAAGCCAGGGCGAAAATCGCAATGGTGGCGATGACGGTATAATAGGCGGTGAAACTCAGCGCCGCCGCAAAGCGCGTGTCGCTGAACATGCGCGAATAATTGCCCAGTCCAATCCAGCTTGGTTGGCCCAGCAATGGCCAGTTGTGAAAGCTCATCCAGACGGTGAACAGCACGGGAATGACGAAGAAGATCGTCACGAGGATTATGGCCGGCGTTATATAGAGCAGCCCCTGCCACTGGCGGTTTTTGCGCGCGCGACGGCGTGGCTTGATGGCTGCCGCAAGTGGAGTGGCGGTGGTCATGGACATGAATGGAATCCGGTTGAAGATGCGGGAGGCCCCGGCTGAATGGCTTCAGCAGAGCCTCCCGCTTTTCCCCATCAGGGCGCGTTGTCGATGATCGACTGCATTTCGGACTGGGCATTGGCGAAGGCGCCATCCACATCGTCGCCATAAATGGCGGCATTGGTGAAGGTTGCCCACGGGCCGTTGGCGCTGTTGATCAAGTCGTTGAACAAGAGCGTGTAGGGTGTCTTCGCCACGGCGATGGCGTCGACGGCAACCTGCAGGCGTGGATCGAGGCCGGCGAGGGTTTCCGCAGCGATATCGGACCGGGTCGGCAGCGAACCGTTCTGTGCCAGGATCTTCTGGCCCTCAGGCGAATAGGCGAACTCGATGAACTCCTGCACGGCAGCAAGGCGCGGTGTGTCCTTGGTGACAACGATATTATCGCCGCCGGCAAAGGACGAGGTGCCGCCTTCGATGCCCGGGATCATGGTCACCCCGAAGTCGATATCGGGATAGTCATTGACCAGCGTGCCGATGGCAAAGGCGCCCAAGCTCTGGTGGCCGATCTTGCCATTGGTGAAGCTGAGGAAGTTGACGCCATTGTCGGTCGCCGAACCTTCCGGAACCAAGTCCTTCTCCACCATGGACCGGTACTTGTCGATCGCAGCGCGCATCTGTGGCGTATCGAGCGTCGCCGTTTGGCCGTCTGGGGAGAGAATATCTGCGCCGGAAGCCCAGACCAGCGGTGTAAAGGTGAAGATCATGCAGCCGCCGCAAGATCCGCCAGAAAAATAGAAGCCGTAATTGTCACCGCCGAGCGCACGAATGGCTTCGGCATTGGCCTCGATCTCATCCCAATTAGCGGGCGCCTTTTCTGGATCTAGGCCAGCCTGCTCGTAGAGGCCCTTGTTCCAGGCGAGTACCGAGGTTTCAACCAGCAGGGGCAGGCCATAAATCTTGTCCTCATAAGTCCCTAACGTCACATGCGAGGGGGAGAGGCTCTCGAAATAGTCGAGGCCCTTGGCCCACTCGGTCAGGTCCTGCAACTGTCCGGCCGCGGCGAAGGACGGCGTGTAGATCAGGTCCAGCGAGAGCGCGTCCGGTGCCTGGCCGCCGGCAATGGCGGTGGCATATTTCTGCACCAGTTCGGCAAACGGCACTTCCGTCAGCGCGATCTGGTTTTTGTGGCTGGCATTATAGGCGTCGGCCAGCGAGGTGAATGCGGTGCCGATGCCGGTGCGCACCCACATATTAATGGTTTCCTGTGCCATTGCGTTCGACACTAGGCACAGTGAGGCAAGACTGGTTGCGACCAGTAGTTTGCGGATCATAGTTTCACTCCTCCCAAAGTAGACCAGTGCGCCGGTCCTCGCGTTTCAATTGCGGGGAACACCCCCGCAGGATTGTCTGATGACAAGTTGGCACGGCAGCTTGCGTATCCCGGGCTCGACAGTCTCTCCCGCTGCCAAAGCCAGAACCAGGCGGCCCGCTTCCCGGCCGAGTGCCTTCAAATTCATATCGATAGTGGTCAACGGTGGGCGCGTCGCCGCAGCCACAATTTCCCAATTGTCGAAGCCGATGACCGAGACCTCGTCCGGAACCGACACGTCACGCTCGCGCAGGGCGTCGACAACACCCCGGGCAATCTGATCGTTGCCGCAGAATATGGCGTCGGGCTTGTCGCCCTCAATGCTCCAGAGTTGGGAAACGGCTTCGTGGCCCCATTGCTCGGACCAGGTGCCGAAGAGGACCGACCCGCTTCCGCCGACCGAAGTGCGATATGCTCCGGCACGCTCTTCCACTGACGCGAAACTTTTGGGACCCGTAACGTGGACGATCCGCCGCCGGCCAAGGGTTTTTAGCCACTCGACGGCCTCGCGAGACCCGCCCGCATCGTCCGAAACCAGGCTTACCGCCTCGGCCGGAGCCTGAGTGAAGGCGTAAACGACTGGCACGTTGAGGTTGGTGAGATCGACCGGTAGTTGGCGGTCGATGCGCTTGCCAGAGGCGATGATGCCATCGACTTGTTTGTCGAGCATGGCATCGACGTGGATTTTTGCGAGTGCCGGATCGTCTTCTATAGTGCAAAGGAAAACCGATACGCCCTGATCGACAAGCTCTTCAGAGACGCCTGCCATCAGGGGCAGGGTGAAACGACCATAGGTATCGTTAGTCAGCAGTCCCACGGTGAAGCTGCGGCGTTGAATGAGGCCACGGGCCATTGCATTCGGCCGGAACCCCAGATTGCTCGCCGCTTCCTTTACGCGCGAACGGGTTTCCTCTGTCATGCGACCGGTATCGTTCAGAGCTTTCGATGCGGTGGCAACACTGACACCCGCCGCTTGCGCAACATCGTAGATCCTAACGCGCTTTGTGGTTAGCCCTGACAACTGCGTTTCCCGTGAGAAAACCATTTCTCATCATGAAAAACCCTTTTCTCTGCGCGATGTCAAGTCCGTCACTTGCACTTGTGCCCAGGACGCGCTGTCCTGCGCGGACGACGCGAATGCTGTCATCAGGCTGCTACCTGTCTTGATGTCGTCAAGGTCACGAGGCAGATTTATCTTACTCTGAGCTGACCCAAGCTCCCATCTCACCTGCGGCCGTCGACCTCCGGCGCAGGCTTCTTTTTAATCGAGTTGATATGGTGCAAGGGACACTGAAATGACACGTTACTCCGCTGCCCTCGCCGCATTCGTCACGCGGTCTCTCAGCACCATTCGACGAGGCGGACGGTTGCCGATAATTCTTCTCTCGGCTGCTCTCCTGGCTGCGACTGTGATCGCGCCGGTCCCGCTTTCGTCTCAAGAGACCCCTCCGCCCCTGCGGGATTGCCGCGCCTTGCTCAAATTTGCGCGCAACGAGCTGGTCCGCAAACCCGAGACGATCGTCGAGGATATTTCCGGTGGCTGCCGCTTTATCCATCTCGGTCTCCTCGTTGACGACCATGTGGCAGCCGACGTCGACGAAATGACCTTGCTGAGCCCAGACCTCTTGGCCACTTACCCCAAGAACGAAGTGCTCCAATCCGCCGATCTCACCCTAAAGGGCCTCGTATTCCCCGCAGGGCCGAAACTCGACCTGAAGCTGGTTTATACGACCGACCCGGAAGAGCGCACCAGCACCTTGGAACGACTGTCCATCGACGCGGGCGGTCTGGGCCGCGTCACGCTCAGTGCCCGGCTCTCGGAGTTCGACAATACCGATGTCGACTCGCCACTCTCCGAACAGTCCGGGATCATTGAGGACGTCCTGTTCGCTCTTGAGGACCGGGGGATCGTTGTCGACATCCTGTTGCCGGTCATCAGTGGTGGCCTGTTCATTCTCGAAGACGGCCGCGCAGCCACTGCCGACGCCATCCGCAACTTGCCTCAGCATCTGATTTCTAAGGATAGCGCTGCGGCCGTCGTGCGCTTTATCAATGCCCTGCCTAATCCACAGGGCAAATGGACGCTAACCTTCCAAAGTGAAGAAGGCCTGCCGATCTCGGCGCTCGCTGCGCAGAGCTTTCATGAGTTAATGGGCCGCCTTCCCGGCGATGCCCACATCCGGGCCACCGCGGATCTTTAGCGAAATTCCGACATCACGGACCAGAGAACATGAGTATTCCCAGATGTATGCTTCTGGCTCTCGCATTGACCGTTGCAACCGCCATCTCGAGCCTGGCGCAGGAAGCGGAGGATGCCTATCGCATACGAGCTTCGATCTACGCCAAGAAGGCGCTGGTAACGGCTGCGACTTGGGTTGGGGTGTTGAATCGGGCAACAACGGTCAAGCAAACGTTCAGCACGCCCTATCAGCGCGATATCGCGCTAAACGAAAACGGCAAGTCGGCCGAAGGCACCTTGGAAGGGGAAGTCACGATGATGGTCCGTCCGTTCCAACACCGCGGCGCGCTCTGCCTCAATGTTGAGATCAACAGTCATACAGTGAGCCAGTTGCACCACTATCATAGCGATGCTCTGCTAGAAGTCCTGCCTGGGGGAGGCGGGTATGCGGTGAGCGGCGATTACTGCGATTTCGAGCAAACCGAAGACGGCCTCCTCTACAGCCTATCCCACAGTGATAACGAGGATTACGCAGAGATCCTCGTCACTTCCGAAAAGCCGGTGGAAGAAACGGACTAGACCAGGGATCCGGCTTTGCCGAGCAGGGGGGCGAGCGAGCCTAAATACCTGCTAACCAAGCCTGCGGGCTCTATTCCCCGCATACGCCCTTCGGCTCTACGGCAGATGCTCGACGTCTGATCTCTTCCTCTCGCCCATATATAACTGTGTCGCGGAGTTCGGTACATCGCCTGCGCTAACAGCGAGCCTGATGCCCTCTTCCAGAAGCAAACGGGTCTTGAGCCTAGCAGTTGGCAGGCTCGCCCAACATCATGCTCTGAGCTTTCTAAGCAGCCAAAACGCAGGCCGTACTATCGCATGATCGCAGCGATCATGATGGCCGCAAAAGCGATGAACATCACAGATCCCAAGACCATCGCGATCAGCGCTTGACTTGAGATATAGGTACCGGCCACGCCGCCAATGACGCCGGGCCAAGCGCTCCTGCCCTTCTGTTGCACCATGGGGAAGCCGCAATGTGGGCAGGCAAAAGCCTTGTCGGATAGTTTGCCCTGACAATCCGGGCAGCTCATCAATGTCATTGCTGTTTTCCTATTATGAATTCAACCCGGCGGTTCTGCTGACGGCCCTCGGGATTGTCGCTACCATCGGCCTGTTCATTGGGGGCAACTGGAGATGTCTCCCCTTTGCCAGTGGTGGTCATGGGGGAGGGAACGCCGGCATCGGCTAGCCAGGTTTGGGCAGAGTTTGCGCGAACTTCCGACAGGTTCTGATTGTAGTCATCGCTGCCCATAGAATCGGTGTGGCCAACAATAGTGACCGCGGCGTCTGGCATGGCCGAAAGCACGTCGGCTAGTTGCGACAGTACCGGTCGCGCATCCTCGCGGATGTCATATTTGTCGAAGTCGAACAGGACATCGCCGGGAAGGGTGACCACAATATTGTCGCCCTCCTTCTTGGCGCCAAGCGCAGTCAGCGACTGTTCAGTCGCAAGGCGGGTTTCAGAATCCATGTCCACCAGACCGAAAGTAGAGCCTTCCGATGCGGTCGAAGCAGCGCTGTCGATTGGGCGCTCGGTGAAGCTGGAGCGACCGAGGTCGAATTCCACGAACCGGCCGGGCCGGTCCGAAAGAGAGCCGGCACCTATGGTCACCGTGTAGGCCCAAGCCGTAGTCGGCATGGCGAGGATAAGCCCAACAATGATGCCTCTGATCACTGCGCGATCTCCAGCGGGATAGTGACGCCGGGCGCGCTGGTATCATCGCTGGCGTTGCCAGGATTGAACGCCAACGTGAGCTTGGAGGCGTCGGCGGGTATAACACCAGGAAAAACGAGGTCACCTTCCATGCTCTGGCCACTGGAGATCCGCATCCATTTATTGTCGGCGATCTGGCGCATGAAAATGCGCTCCTGCTCGCTCTCGCCCCAGGCGAGATAAGCGTCTTCTTCGTCGTTCAGGTTGATGAAATTTGTCTGACCGCTGTCAAAGCTCGCAAGCAGCCGGACCTTGGTGGCATCCTCGCCAACCGTTACGCTTTTCACCTGCACTGTCAGCCCAAGGGGGATACTAACCTGTCCGCCAGCGATATCGTGGCTGCGCTCTTGAGCGAAGGTGGAGGCGGGAAGAAGCAGAGCCAGCACGACAACCAGAGATTTCAACATTTATGGGTCTCCCAAATGAGAATCTTGTGTTCATGCCGTTCTGGGCAAACTTGTGGCGCACTCAGGCGTCTTTCGAATGGAGTAGGCAATTGGCTCGAGGTGGAGGCACAGGCCCTAGTCAGGGGAATGCGCGCCTACCGATTCCAATTTCTGAGGGATTGTGGTTGCTGCCTTATTGGTGTCGTCCATTTTTGCATCCCTATCGACACTCTGAGGGGGGACGACATTTGAGACGCAGATCGTTTGTTGCCGCATTGGCATCTTTGTCTTTAATCCCGAAAACCGCGGGCGCCGGCATGCCGCACTTCAAGGATGTAATAGCCGCTACGCTTCCGAAAGGGATCGTTCTGCCACCCGCCTTCGCGCAGGCGATCGACTGGCTGGAAGCGGCCGGCTATGTCTTTGAGGACAAATACGTTGCGCTGACGCCGCCTGACAAATCTAGGTCGATAATCCTGCAGTTCGAGCCGGTCAGCCAGGGGCACGTAGCCGCCTGGTTGGGCACCGATGATCCTGCCTTTACCAACCGGCTAGCACCTATCATCCGCACCGGCGGGGACGGGTCATACGCGGCACTGTGGCGCGCTGACGATGGCACTCTGTCAATCGTGCATATGGGATCAGGGTCTGGCTCGATAATGATGCAAACGCTGGTCGAAAATCCCGTCGATATGTTGCGGCTCATGGCGATCGGCTATTCTGAACTTTGCTGGCCCGAGAATTTCAGCATCACGCCAGCCGAGGAGCATGCGGAGCTGGTTGCGGCAATCGGTATTGAAAACGCTCCGGTCTATCGCGCGCCCAACGAATTCCGCCGTTTCGTCGAAAAGACGTTCGCCGTCTCCGTTCCGCAGCGAGCTATCGACATTACTGGCAACGTCATGGAGATGGACGATCCTTTCCAGCGGTGGTTGCAGACAGTGCAGGAAGGGTAAGAGGGTAGACGTCATGGGTCACGCCGCTGGAACTCCATTGGACATGCACCGGCTCAACGGATCGGCTGAATCTCCTAGGACAGACCGGTTGTCCTGCGCATGGGCGGTGCTAGCCTGTGTGTTTCTGGCATTTTCAACGGATGCAGCGACCGCGGCGGAGTCGCAGATCACAGGATTTTTCGCCGGCCAAGGCTGTGCAATCGGCCCAGCCACCCGAGCGTTGGCGACAGCGGAAGGTTTCGACTCAGGCTCGATAGATGCGCTGATCGAAACGGCGCGTGCCGACCCGGACAGCATAGAGACTGGCGGCTGGCTAGTGATGTCATCGACCTTGTGTAAAATCCGTCCGCCTCAGGTCCGAAGCGAGCTCCGCTTGAGCGACCCCGAAATCCGGTCGCGCATCACCGCCATCGACGAATACGAGGATGAGACGGGTTGCTTCCTTCATGCGGACAATCTTTATGAGGAACTGTTGGCCACCCGCGGCTGGCCGCCGGAGAAGGCCAATACCGAATACCTTCGCTTCCTCGCCGAAAATCTCGTCTCAGGCGACTTGGCCTTTTACAGCGACGATCCGCTCAGGACACCGGCCGGTCTACAGCTGACAAGCGGCGCATGCGCAAACGTGCCGGCAATAGGCGAGATAGAGCGCAGCCACGAGAGCTTGATTGCCAATTTCGACGAGCTGATCCGCATCGACATGGGAAATGTCATTTGCGAGAGCGACGATGCTCCAAGCTGGAAGGCCTCTCAGCTCTACAAGGACATCGAGACCTTCGATAGCAGCAATGCCTGGACGTCTGCCGAACTTCGATTCATTGCCATGGGCGCCGGGTGGATCGAAGGCATCACCATGAGTGACAAAGGCATTCCCCGCCCGCCGCTGTGTGTTTTCAAATAAGAGGGACGGGAGGGCACGGCTGCGCCAGGGCGTGGACCAAGTCTGGACCGTGCATAATGGACCAGTTTTGAAAGTCGATCGCCTCTGGCAGATGAGACGTGTCGGTTCCCCGGCGAGCAATTATGCACAGCTGAGCTCATCCCCACTGGAAGTCCCGATGCGCTTTTTTACCCTTGCCTCGCTCGCGTTTGGCCTGCTGTCCGCTGGTAGAACAGGCTGAAAAAAACCGTCCAACAAACTGCGCTGAGCTCCTAAACAGCCTGGATCTGCTGACCCGCGATCCCAAACTGCCGTCGACGACACCGCGACAGGCTGCACCCTCACCGACGTCTATTTCGACAGCTCGTATTCGCGCTTCGTGATTGGCCAGATCACGCTCGACGCTGACAATCGTTTCGGTGCCATTGCCCGCAACACCCGCCCGACCCAGCTCAAGCTGAGCGTCACCGGTATCCGTTCTTCGCCCGAAATCGACGACAGCCCCCCAACAGCTAAGTGGTTATTGGGGTTTGTCGCTACGAGCCGACGAAGAGACGAGCGAACGATATTTCAATGCGTCTCCAACCGTGCCCTTCCTTCGCGCCAATCAGACTAATCTCGGCTCCCGAAGCGTATCTGCTGAGCTCATCGCGACCGAGACGGACGGGGGTAGGCGCTGCGTAGGGGGCAAGGTAGTGCCTCGCGAGGTCACCCCGCCGGTCAGGGGGCAAGGCCGCATCGATGAGCGACCAGGCCGCGACGTCATCGAATACTGCGTCCCTGTTGGGAAAGATAACCATCTTGTCGGTGTGATGGCCGGGCTGGCCATAGCGGATCACAAAGACTTCCGCGCCTGCCCGCCAGTCAGATAGGTGACGAATACGGTTCTGATCGGCGCGAGGGTGCCGCAGCCTGTAATAGTTGGCCAAGTGGACCTGGGCTTGGACGGCCAAGCCAGAGTCTGGTTGCTCTGCCAGTTCGTGAAGGACCTGGCCCATGCCAGGGACCTCATCCCGGATTTCGGTGGCTGTCATCACTGCAAGATCGGCGCGGTTGGCAAATAGGAGGCGGCGAACGGCCGACGGATCGTCGGCGGCCAGCTCATGGATATGGAAGTCGAGTCCGTTGAAAGGCAGGTCGGCAGGCTCCGGGCCGGTGCGTTGCTCAATTATCCTCAGCATCCATTCGACCGGATCGAAGTCGCGCCCCTCAAAGTCGACTTCCGACAAATCAGCGCCCGACCAGTAAGGGCCTGCAATTCCAGGCCGGCTCAGCTCTTTTGCCGTCAGTTTAGCGATGAAATCGGAATCCAAAAGCTCATCTGGCTTATGGCTTTCGCCTTGACCGGCTCTCCCCATCATGTGAGCTGCGCAGGCCCTTACGTAATCAGATGAATGATCGAGGACGGGTGGCAAGTGCCCTTCCTCACAGGCATCGAGCCCGCCCAGAAGCACAATTGCGCCTTCAATCCGTTCAAGTGGAATGCCAGCCGGAGACCGCCTGGCAAGCTCATGTAGCCAAGGTAACAAAACCTCTGGAAAAGGCGACCGATCACCCCGGTGGCGCAATACCCTCAGGAAGGAGAGCAAAACGTCTGCGTGGCGGCGGCTCGCGTTGTCCACCACGTCAATCAACCAAGTCGTTCGCCTGCGTTCCGCCTCCGCCAGGAATTCTCGCGGTCCTCCTTGGGAGGAGTGCTCAGCCCAGAACGCACCCATGGCAAGGCGTTCGACTGCAGCGTCTCGTACCGCGGCGTCTTCCTGGTGCACGAGTTCTGCGACACGCGGATACCACTCGGACCAGTCTTCAGGTCGAAATTGATGGAGTGGAGCGTTCAGCAGCGCCTGGATTGAGTATTCTTCCATCTTCAGAACCTAGCATCCATGGCGTCGGCATGCCCACGAGGGGACTAACATTATCTCGCCTGAAAGCGATAGAAGGTTTGCAGGCGGCAAATGCGGTGCGTTGAACCTCTATGTTCCAACACAAATTTGCCACGAGCGGCTGAGTTTCAATCCAGAGACAGACTTTTACCTTGAGGATTCGCAATGGGCATTATGGACGCGCTTGGCCATACCTTGATGGACAATGACGCCCTTCATTTCGACAGCGCCGCGGCGCTGTCACGAGAAGAACAAAAGCTTGTCACCTTGAGTGCGCCGCTGTCGGCATTCAACGGCGACTTCGTCAACAGCCTGGCCACTGGCAAGAGCAACGACGCTTTGCGCGAAGGCGTGGCGCAGGTCTGGAACGTGCATGATCGGGCCAGTTTTGAAGAGGTCGCCCACCGGCTGGCAGAAGAGGGGCAACGGTCTGCCTATCAGCCTGTGTGGGAGGCAATTACCGCCACGGACGAAGCGGTTCAGACGACGCATCCGCTGCTTAAGGCTGCCATGGAATCCTGGTTTCCCGCCTTTTTCCAGATCAAGGCGCGCAACAATTTCGACTATCGCAACCTGGCATCGCAGGCTCGCGCGCTGGGGATAAACCTGCCGCAATTGCTGATTGGTAGTCGGGGATGGCTCGAGGCCATCCGTCTACGGCTTCATGTTCAGCCGGCGCAGATTCCGAATTTGGTGGCGTGGGACGCCGTGCGCCTGGCCAGCCTGTCGCGCTGGGCGGTGCAGCTGGGTTTCATCGATCGTGTGGAATTCGTGGACTTTGCCGGCGCCTTGATGCCGCAGGTTCGCAAGGCCTATACGGCGTGGCCCCAGGTGAGCGCGGCGTATATCGCCGGGGGTCTAATCTGGAACGCGTCGGAGGCACGCGAGGAAAATCTGCTGCGCACCAATGCTCTGCTGCTGAGCGACGTGAACAGTCCTTATCGTACCGTGGCTTTTGGCTGAGCCGAGCCGCAGAGTGGGCTCGCCAACCGCCCCGAGCGGGTCTGTTTTCGGCAAAGTGCGGATTGTAGATGGCCTAGATGGCGGCTTCGACCTCTTGGCGCGCCCAAAGATAGTTGAACGGCACCACGTTACAGGTATTGAACACCGGCCTAGCGCGGCGGTAACTGGGCGAGGCCGGTCATGAGCTCGTCCATCACGGCCGGAGGGGCATCCTGCAGGGTAAATGCTTGTTTCCACTGCGTTCGATCAATTTGGCTTGTCTAACTTTCGCGTGTTTGAAATACGCAAAAGTTAGATGCGACGCACTCACTCGCAGTGGTGAGCTGGACAGTTCGGCACGCCCAATGCTAGTTCGCCACGCGAACGCCGATGGGCTGCAGCAACCCCATGGCATATTCGACTCCGGCTTGCGCCAGGCGTTTCCATGGTTGCGGGGTACTTCTGAGGCTGCCGCCGGTTTTCGGCGGACAATACCAAGCATGAAGTCAGTTCCCGGCGGGCGCCATATCATTATCCTAATTCGTTGGAGCATCACACAGCTTGGAAGCCGCCATCGACCGGCAGGCTAACCCCGTTGACCATGGCGGCCGCATCGCTGAGCAGGAACAGCACGGCCTCCGCCACATTGTCGGGGGTGGCAAAGCGGCCAAGCGGGGTGCGCGACAGCATCGGCCCGGATTTGGCAGGATCACTCCAGGCTTCGGCGGCAAGCGCGGTCAGGGTCACGCCAGGATTGACGGTGTTGACGCGGATTCCGTGCGGCCCCAATTCGTTCGCCATCACCCGGGTCAGAGCATCCAGCGCCCCCTTGGAGGCGCAATAGGACGCGTGATCGGTAAAGCCATTGAAGGCGGAAATGCTCGAGATATTGACGATGGCGCCGCCTAGCCCCGCCGCGATACGGCTCCTGGCATAGAGCTGCGATACGACGAGGGGTGCCCGCACATTGATGGCCTGGACCTGATCGAAACTATCGGGGCTGGTGTCGAGGAACGGTTCCAGGATGTTGATCCCGGCGCAATTGACCAGATAGTCGGCGGGCAGCGCGGCCCGGCTTGCGGCGCGGGTCGCCTCGGTATCGGCAAGATCGACCAATACCGGCACGATGGCGGGGTGAGCCAACGCGTCGAGGTCGGATTGACTCCGCGACAGGGCAAAGACCCGGGCGCCACGCGCGGCCAGCATCTGGGTTATGGCGCGGCCGATGCCCTTGCCGGCGCCAGTTACGATGGCTGTTTTGCCCGCAAAAGCCATGGGACTTCCTTCAGATGAGGCCATATTGCTGGGCCTTGTTGCGCAGGAACGGCAAGCCCTTGCTCATGACCTCCTCCTCGCTTTCGGCCACCGGCCGCCACACCGCCAGGCCATAGGCGAATTCGGGCGGCATGTTGATAAAGCTTTCCATGGCCAGCCCGCCGACAAATCTGATGGCCGCCAGGGCAGCGAAAATCTCGTCCCAATCGCAGGTACCATAGCCTGGCGTGCCGCGATCGCTCTCGGACAGATGGATGTATTTCAGGTGTTCCCGCGCCGCCAGAATGCCATTGGCAGCGCCCTTTTCCTCGATATTCATGTGATAGGTGTCGAGGTGGACAAAGATGTTGTCTGCACCCACGCGCTCTATCATCTGCACCGCCTGCCAGCCGGTATTGATCAGATGGTTTTCGTAGCGGTTGACCGGTTCGATCCCGAGCAGGATGCCGCGAGCTTTCGCGCGCCGGGAGGCGTGCTGCAACACGCGGGTAATATTGTCGTATTCCGCCTCTGTGGGCGGCAGGCCCGTGCGCTCCCCGATGCCGCCGAAGATGACGCCGGACAGCGCCTGGGCGCCTATATCGGCAGTCTTGTCGATAGCAGCGTCCAGAAATTCCATGGCCGTCTCTGGCCGGACCGAGGCCCAGGCGCGCTCGGGCAGGCCGAGAGAACAGACCGACGCGAGACGGTGCTTTTCGAGCAGAGCACGGGTATGGGCGGCGTCGATTACGCTGGGATCGGGCATGGCGATTTCGATGAAATCGAGGCTGTGCCGGAGTGCTGCGGCGATGGCATTTTCGGCGCCCTCGCGGGTCCACACCATTGCCCACATGCTGGTATGCGCGCCAAAACCTTTCATGCCGATCTCCCTCGATACCTTGCTTCCGGCGCGGCCGCATCAAGCCCAGCCGCACCGGAATTGGACGCTCAAACTCTAGAAATTGAAGTCGCCGATATTGTCCTTGGTGAAAACGAACGGCGCCCCGAGCAGGATTTCGCTACCATTGATCACCGAAAGGTCGCCCAGCTTGCCGGCCGCAACGCTGGTGGCGCCCGGCTGCAGGGTGCCGTCGGCGGCCGCGCGCATCACATAGGCGGCCGCATAGCCCAGATCGACCGGGTTCCACAGCACGACCGACTTGACGCAATCGGCCTCAACATAAGGCTTCATGGCATTGGGAGTGGCGAGGCCCACCACCGCCACCGAACCGCATTTGCCCGCCTGGGTCACTGCATCGGCGGCAGCGGGGGTGGCCACACTGGTCATGCCCAAAATGCCCTTGAGGTCATCGCCATATTTGTTGATCAGCGTATTGGCCTGGTTGAACGAGAGGATATTGTCTTCCTGGGCTTCCACTGTTTCCAGCCATTTCAAGCCCGGATGGCACTTTGCGGCATAGGCGCCCATTTCGGCGATCCAGCGCGCCTGATTGGGCGTGGTGAAGGTGGAGGTGACGATGGCAAAACTGGCATCCGGGCCGGTCTCAGCAGCCAGGCTATCGATCATAGACTTGGCGATGCCATTGAACTCGGCCTGGTTGACGAACCACTGGCGGGCATCGGGCTCCGAATTGGCATCGTAGCCAACCACATTGATGCCGGCGGCGAGCGCCTTTTTCAGCACCGGAGCAATGGCGACCGGATCGTTGGCAGCAAACAATATACCATCGACACCGCTGGTGATGTAATTGTCGATCAGGGTGATCTGGTCATCGATATTGGCCTCGGTGGGACCGTCCGTCGTAGCCTTCATGGTGCCGATCTCGGCGGCTGCTTCGGCAATACCCTTGGATGTGGCGTCGAAATAGCCGATGCCAATCAGCTTGGGCACATCAACGACGGTGATCTCCTTGCCCTTGCGATCGGGCGGATTGGTGGGCACGCCACCATCGTATTCCATGGCTGCCGGGGTCGCCGCCGTCGCGTCGCAAGCCAGCGGATTGGTGGGCAAGTCGTCGCCGCCGGTCCAGGCCGATTGGGCCTGAACGAGGCTCGTAGTCAATGCGAGGGTGGTCAGGACTGTCATACCGATGCGGAACATAGTCGTCTCTCCTCATTGCGCTTTGGCTTATTGGTTCGGCAAATACTCGCTTAGGGCTCTCATCGGTTGCCGTTCCGCTGAAAGATGTTGGTCAAAAGAATTGTCAGGATCAGTGCCGCGCCGATCAGCACGATCGTGCCGTCGCTTTTGATGCCGGCCAGCGACAGCCCGTTCTTGAGGGTCTGGATCAGCACAAGGCCCAGCAGCGTGCCGATAATCGTGCCGCGCCCGCCAAAGATCGAGGTGCCACCCAGCACCACCGCCGTGATCGCGTCCAGCTCCAGCCCCGTCCCCATGTCCGAGCGGGTGGTCGATACCCGGGACACGAAAATGATTGCGGCCAGCGCCGCGGCAAAGCCGGAAGCCGAGTAGATTGCTAGCTTGGTCAGATCGACCTTGAGCCCCGAAAAGCGGGCGGCCGTCTCGTTCGAGCCGATAGCGTAAGCGACCCGTCCCCAGGTCGTGTAGGCCAAGATGATACTTGCCAGCAACGCCACGAGCCCCAATAGCCACAGCTGAGTGGGAACGCCCAGCACCTGGCCTTGACCAAGCACGAAGAACCAGTC
This sequence comes from Hyphomicrobiales bacterium, assembly GCA_900470445.1. Classification (GTDB taxonomy): domain Bacteria; phylum Pseudomonadota; class Alphaproteobacteria; order Rhizobiales; family Devosiaceae; genus Devosia. Next base: position 72,988 of record UCAU01000030.1, read on the forward strand.
CGGATAACCGCGCACCGAACGCGCCTGGCTGATGCCTTCGGCAATGCCACGGTAAAGCGCCAGGGTTGCCAGGGTGGCAATCAGTGGCGGCACGCGGAACCGGGTGATGATCAGGCCATTGACGGCGCCGGCGAGCGTGCCGACGAACAACCCCAGAGCCATGGCGACGGGTAGCGGCAGGCCTAGGTCTTTCCAGAACACGCCAAGCAGAATGGCGACAAGACCAAGAATGGAGCCCACCGAAAGGTCGATCCCGCCGGTGACGATAACGAAGGTCATGATGATGGCGATCAGACCGACCTCCGTCATCAGCCGCCCCTGATTGAGCAGGTTGTCGAGGGTAAGAAATCTGTCGGACTGATTGCCCAGAACGATCAGGGCGATGACCACTAGAACGGCCAGCAGAATCTCGTGCCGGATAAGCTTGCGCCAGTTCATCGCTTGGCGCTCCGCGTCTCATTGGTGCGGCGGGCCATGTCGATCAGTACGGTGGCAAGAATCAAAAGGCCAATGACGGCGCGCAGCCAATAGGCCGACACATTGATGAAAATTAGCGCCGATCCAATGGCCGAGAACAGAATAGCCGCCAGCGTCGCCCCCACAACGGTACCAGTCCCTCCGAGGATGGAAACGCCGCCGATCACCGCCGCAGTAATCACCGTCAACTCGAGATTGGGGGGGACCGTCGACTGGATGATTTTGAGCTGGGTGGCAAACAAAATTGTTGCCAGGCCCGCAAAGGCCCCGTGGATCATGAAGACCAGCACCGTCCGGCGCTCGATATTAATCCCGGCAGCGCGCGCCGCTTCGGCGTTGCCGCCAATGGCGTAGATCGAACGGCCGGTTGCGGTATAGCGCATCCACAGCGCCGCCAGCCCGGTGAGGACGATCATGGCAACAACAGGCGCCGGAATACCGAGCAGGCGCTGCTGGGCGAGGAGGAATTCGGGCGGCAGATTGTTGATCCAGGCGCCGCCGGTGACGCTGACCAGCCCGCCACGCAAAATCGACAGCATGCCCAGGGTGACGACGATGGAGGGGATACGACCATAGGCTACCAACATCCCGACTACGGCGGTGACGGCCATGCCAACCACCACCGGCGCCAGCCAAGCAACCCAGACGGGATATCCTGCCACCGCCAGAGTGCCCGATATCGTCGCCAGCACGCCAATCAAGGCGCCCACTGAAACATCGATGTGGCCGGTGATGATGATCATCGACATGCCGATGGCCGCCACGGCGATATAGGCATTTCCAGAAAATATGGTGGTGAGATTATTGGCTCCAAGAAAGCGCGGATTAATGGCCGACACCAGAGCAAAAAGGATCAGAATGGCGCAGAAGATGACGAGCTCCTGACCATAGCCGGACACAAACCGGGCGAGAGTACTGCGCCGGGCGCCGCCGGAGTTCGGGAGCGGTTGAGCCATCACGAAGCCTCCCCGCGGACTCGCGTCATCGCGGCGCCAACGCTTTCAGGATTGGCATCAGCCCGATCCAGCGTGGCGGTTAAGCGCCCGCCATTGATCACCAGGACCCGGTCGCTCATGCCTAGCACCTCAGGCAATTCGCTCGATATCATCAGGATCGCCATGCCCTGGGCGGCGAGCCGCCCCATTAGCGCATGAATTTCCGCCTTGGCGCCTACATCGATACCGCGCGTTGGCTCATCCATGATCAGGATTCGCGGCTCGGTCTCCAGCCACTTGCCCAGCACGATCTTTTGCTGGTTACCGCCAGAGAGCTGACCGACCGTTTGTTGCGGCCCGCGCGCTTTTATCTCCAGCCGCGTTATAGCCCCGGCGGCCCGCACAAATTCCCGCTCGGCGCGGATGAAAATCCCGTTGCTGACCCGATGCAGCGATGCCATGGAAATGTTCTGACTGATGGTCATAGGGCGCACCAGCCCTTCGAGTCCCCGATCCTCGGGCACATAGGCAATGCCCAAATCTCGCGCCTGCCGCGGCGAGGTGATCGACACAGCCCGCCCGTCAATTTCGATCGTGCCAGAGGTTGCCGGGGTGTTGCCGAAAATAGTGAGGGCCATTTCGGTACGGCCCGAGCCGACCAACCCGGCCACACCGAGAATTTCACCGCGGTGCAATGCGAAGGAAATATTCTGCACCCGTGCGCCGCAGGATAGGCCCGAAACTTTGAGAACGACCTCTCCGATTTGCGGCGTGACCTTGGGGAACAACTGGCCGATTTCGCGCCCGACCATCATGGTAACCAAGCCTGTTTCATCAACCTCGGCTATAGCCTTGGTACCGATCAGGGCCCCGTCACGCAGCACAGTGACGCGGTCGGCCAGCTCGAAAATCTCGGGCAGCTTATGGCTGACATAAATAATGCCGACGCCTCGCTCACGCAGCCGCTTGATCACCGCCATCAGGCGCCTGACATCCGCATCGGCAAGCGCCGCCGTCGGCTCATCCATGATCAACACGCGGGCATCCTGGCTGAGCGCCTTGGCAATTTCCACGCGCTGTCGATTGGCCACCGAGAGCGTGCCGACCTTGGCGTCGATATCAAGATCGGGACTTTCGAGGGCGTCGAGCAGGTCGCGGGCTCGCTGGCGCATTACCGTCCAGTCAATGGCGCCCCATTTGGTGCGAGGCGCATTGCCCAGAAAGACGTTTTCGGCCACCGTGAGCTCGGGAAACAGCAGCAATTCCTGATAGACCGTGGCAATGCCTAGTCGCCGTGCCTCGCGCGGCGAGAGGGAACTGGCCCCTTCTCCGCCGATACTGATGCTGCCAGCGTCGGGCGCGTGGACGCCGGCGATCACCTTGATCAGCGTGGATTTTCCCGCACCATTCTCGCCCATCAGGGCGTGAACCTCACCGGCACGAACGTCGAAGTCGACATCCTTCAGCACGGTTATGCCAGCGAAGGACTTCGACACCTTGCTCAGAGTGAGGAGTGCGCTCATGGCACAATCGCCATGACGGTTATCGGGCACGACGCTACACGCGTCAAAGCGCCGCTGGCCGAGCCAGACCAAATTCGCATCAATCTCCTCCACCGGGCATTGCCCGCTGTCCTCTCAAGTGACCGTCATGCGGCCCGCGCCCGGTTTCACCGATGCTGCGAGCAAATATAAGCACGGACCAGTGTATATGGTCAACGTATGATCATAGATCGTCTTTTTTGTTGATCCAGGCGTTACGTCATGCCAATTTCTGGCAAACAAATGACGATTGGCAATCATGGCAACTGAACATAGTGAGGCTGAGCGCCATCGCATTATTCGCGATGCGCTCGCTTATCGGCCCTTCGCCACGGTACGCGACCTGCTCGATCTGCTCACGGTTTCCCCGGCGACGATACGACGCGATATCGCCAAATTGCATCAGAGCGGGGCGATCCGGAAAGTGTTTGGCGGCATTGCGCTACCGGAGAACGCGGCTTCCCAGCGGCTCCATGCCAGGCCTTTCGAAGAAAATCGGGTGCTCAATGTCGCAGTCAAGCAAGCCATCGCCATAGAGGCCGAAAAGCTTTGCCGCGACGGCGACACCATCATCGTCAACGGGGGCACAACCTGCTTTGTCTTCGCCCGCCAGTTGACGGCGCGGGCGCTTACGGTGTTCACCAATTCCATGCCAGTCGCCGCAACCCTTTGGGAGAGCGGGGTCTGCCATCTGGTGGTCGGCGGCGGCGAACTGCACCGCGAACCCGGCGTACTATTTACGGCAAACCCACCCGACAACGAGTTCTACGCTTCCAAATTCTTCGTGGGCGCGCAAGGGATTGGGCCCAACGGCCTGATGGAATCCCACCCATTGATGGCGCGGCTGGTCGACGACCTGGCGCGGCGAGCCGACGAAGTGGTCGTACTAGCCGATGCCAGCAAGTTCGCGGTGCGCGCCCGCCATTCGGTTATCCCACTATCGCGCATCAGCACCCTGATCACCGACAGCAATCTCACCGATATGGACGCGCAAATGCTCGCCGATGAAGGCGTTAACTTGATCCTTGTTGAGGCGAATAATGCGCCCGGGCCGAGGTAAAGCACTCAAGCGTTCGTGGTGTCGAAGAGTGATGGCGCGTCAGAAGTCTGAACCGTGGGTTGAAGCGTTCACTTTCTCGCCGACCCCAGGCGCGGCTAACCCAGCCGGCCTTTGGAAGAAAGCGCCGGTTGCCAGCAAACCAGCGGCCGCCGCGGATCCGGTCGTTACCGACCGAACAGCGTCAACGGGGTCGGTAGCGGGCATCCAAGGTTCGACTGGCGGCCCATCGTTCGGCCATCCTGCACTTAAAGCCGCAGTGATGCCTATCGAAGCCTGGCACCCGTCTCCGCGTCGAACAACAAGGCCTGGTCTAGGTCAAAACCGGTCTCAAGACGCCGGCCGGGACTGAGCTGGAGACGATCGCGGAATTCAACGATCAGGGGATGCTCCGTGTCCGAACGGGCGTAGGCAAATGAGCTTCCCCCCAGATGCTCGACGAGATCGACGTCGATGGACAGTGTGACCGCCCCGGCGGGATCAAACCGATCAGGACGAATTCCGAGCAGGAATTTGCCGCCAATCTTGGGTGACGAGGCCAGAGCAAGCGGCACCGCAGCATCACCGAAATCCGGCAGTGTCAGCCGGCCATCGCTGTGGGCGACTACCCGGAGGAAATTCATCCGCGGCGAGCCGATGAAGCCGGCGACGAACAGATTATCCGGATCATCATAAAGTTCGAGTGGCGTCCCTACCTGCTCAATCCGCCCGGCGCGCAGCACCACGATCCGGTCGGCCAATGTCATCGCCTCGACCTGGTCATGCGTCACATAGATCATCGTGGCGCCCAACTGCTCATGCAGCCGCGCGATCTCGATCCGCATTTGCACCCGCAATTCGGCGTCGAGATTGCTCAGCGGCTCGTCGAACAGGAAGACTTCAGGGTTGCGCACGATGGCCCGGCCGATCGCCACGCGCTGTCGTTGGCCGCCCGACAGCTGCTTGGGCTTGCGCTCCAGCAAGTCCCCTAGGTGCAGGATCGCCGCAGCCTCGCCGACCTTGCGCTTTACCGCGGCCTTAGGCATGCCGTTCATGCGGAGACCAAAGCCGATGTTCTCCGCCACGCTCATATGCGGATACAGCGCATAGGACTGAAACACCATCGCCACGCGCCGCAGCGATGGATCGAGCTCGGTGACATCTCTGCTCCCGATGCTGAGAGTGCCGCCCGAGGCCGTCTCCAGCCCGGCGATGACGCGCAGCAGCGTCGACTTTCCGCAGCCCGAAGGCCCCACAAACACCACGAATTCGCCATCGGCGATGTCGAGGTCGACGCCGTGCAGGATGGCGGTATGCCCGAAGGATTTCTGAATGCCGCGCAGCGATAGACCAGACATGGACGTCTCCGAAACTAGCCCTTGATGCCCGCACCCGCGAGCCCCTGGACGTAATAGCGCTGCAACGGCAGCAGCAGTGCGATTGGGATGAGAGCAGTGATGACCGACACCGCGAAAAGCTGGTTCCAGATCGTCTGGTACTGCTGCTGGAATGCTGCCATGCCGACCTGGATTACCTTGAACTGCTGGCTGGGCATAGCCAGCAAGGGCCACAGGAATGCTTCCCATTGGAAGATGAACAGCAGCAGCGCAGCGCTGATGCAAGTGGGCATCGACAGCGGCACATAGATGCGGAACAGGATATTGGTCCAGCTCACGCCATCGAGGCGCGCCGCCTCCATATAGTCACGCGGCACTTGGCTGAAGAACTGGTAGAACAGGAACACCGCCAGCCCGTTCGCCACGCTGGGCATGATCAGCGCCAGCACATTATCAAGCCAGCCCAGTTGCTGCGTCACCGTATAGAGCGGTAGCGCGATCGCCTCGAACGGCAGCATGAAGCTGATGATGATCAGCGACAGGATCAGCTTCTTCCCCTTGAACTCGAACATGGCAAAGGCAAACCCCGCCGCGCCATTGACGATCAGCCCGCCCACCATCGTGACCAGCGCAATGAACATCGTATTAGCAATGATCACGCCGAAACCGCGCTCGAACACGCCGGTATAGGCCTCGAAGGTCAGCGGCGAGGGGATCAGCGCCTTGGGCGTCATCGGAAAAATATCGGCGAACACCTCGCCATTGGGCCGCAGCGACGACACCACGGCCCACCATAGTGGCAGCACGAAGATGAAGGCGACCAGCGCATAGACCAGGTGCCGCGCACCCAGCCCCGCCCCACGCTTGATCTGCGTCGACGCACTGGCCATCACGCAGCCTCCTTGCGGCCGTTTAGCAGCCTGAACTGCAGCCCGACAATCACCAGCAGGATCAGCACCACCACCACGATGATCGCCATGGCCCGGCCCATGTCGCCGAACACGAAGCCGGACTTATAGGCCTCATACATCAGCACATTGGTCGAATCCGCCGGTCCGCCTTGCGTCAGCATGAAAATCGGCGCGAACAGCAGGAAATTGATCGATACATCCGCTACCAGCACGAAAAGCAATGTCGGCTTGAGCAGTGGAATGGTGATGAACAGCAGTCGCTGCCAAGGCTTTACGCCATCGATCCGCGCCGCATCGTAGATTTCCGGCGAGATATTTTGCAGCCCGCCAATAATGAAGATCATCCAGTAGGAAATGCCCTTCCACGTCGCGATGGCGATCACCGAATAGAGCGCGAAAGACGCCGAGGTCAGCCACGGCTGGGCGGGTACGCCGGCAATGCCGATGATCCCGTTCACCAGCCCATCCTGGCTCAGCATGATACGCCATATCAGCACCGCCGTCGGCAGCGACACCCCGATGGGAATTAGGAACAGCACGCGATAGAGCGTCACGCCCTTGAAATTCTGCACGTAGAGCAGCGCCAGTCCGAGGGCGAGCGCGATCTGGATCGGGTTGATCAGCAGGTTGAACCACAGCGTGACCCTCAGCGAATTCCAGAATACGGAATCGGTTAGCAGCAAGACATAGTTGTCGAGGCCGACAAAAACCGCCTGGCCGCGCAGCACGTCGAAAAAGCTGTCGTTAACGGCAAGGGCTATGGGATAGAGCCGGAAAACGACAAGACCGATCAGGGCCGGCGCCAGCAGCAGGGCAATCAGCAGCAATGGCGATCGGGATCTGGTCATGCCGTTTCCAGTCAGGGCGCCGCGGGGAGAACCGCAGGTGCCGGTTTCAATCAGGGCGCAACGCGCGCCGCTGCCGCCTCGAATTTCTGCACGGCGCTGGCCAGGGCATCGGCCACCGGAACGCCGTTGGCAATGTCGACAAAGGCGGTCCTGAACGCATCCTGCAACTGGCCGTAGGCTGCCGTAATCGGACGCGCCTTGGCGGTATTAAGCGAGTCAAAGACCCCCATCCGGAACACGTTCTGTGGGAAGACGTCAAACGCCGCGTCCGTGCTGATCGTATCGAGCAAAGGCGTATAGGTCGGCAACTGCTGCAGCGAGTCAAACCAGACCTTGGTCCCCTCTTCCGAGGTGGTGAGGAACTGCGCGAAACCCAGCGCTTCGGCTTGGTTGGTCGAGGCTGCGTTGACGCCGACATACCAGCTCCCCGTCGGGGTCAGCACTTTGCCACCTTCGAAATAGGGGAAGGGCGCCACGCCGTAGTCGACGCCACTCGCCGTCAGCCCCGGCAGGTTCCAGGTGCCGCCCGCCATCATGGCAAGCTGGCCGTTGCCGAACAGTTGCGCGGCTTCGCCATAACCCAGGCTCTTAGGGCTGACATTCCACTCGTTGTAGAGATTGGCCCAGAACGTCGCGCCCTTGATCCATGCCGCGCTGTCGAGATAGCCGGCGGCGGTATAGCCATCCGCGCCGATCACGTCGGTGCCCAGCGATTCACCCAAGGGCTGCAACTGATACAGCTCGCCGAACTGCTCGACCGTAAAGCCATAGGTAGTGATGCGCCCGCCATCGCTGACCGTCAGCTTCTGTGCCGCATCGCCCACCTGTTCCCAGGTCCAGCGCTTCGTCGAGGCCAGTGTGTCGACATCGGCCTGAGTGGCTGTCTCGCCTGCTGTCAGCCCCTCCGGCGGAGTGATGCCGGCCGCCTCGAACAGCGTCTTGTTATAGAACAGCACCTGCGCCGAATTGTTGACCGGCAGTGCGAACTGTGTGCCCTCGTACTTGCCGGCATCCAGCGCGCTGGTCACTAGCGTCGAGGTATCCACGCCCTCGATTGGAGACAGGAAGCCGCGCGACGCATAGGCGGCCAGCAGGGGTGCATCGACATAGACGAGGTCAATGCCGGTATCGGCCGACCGCAGCCGCAACTCTGCCACCTGGAAGAACTGCGCGAAGGGATAGGGCTGCAGGTTGATCGTGACGCCCGGATTGGCCGCCGTATAGGCATCAGCCACCGCCTGCATCGCAACCGTGTCCCCGCCCTCGATGACGATCATGTTGAGCGTCTTGTCCTGGGCGAGCGCCGTGCCGGCCAGCATGCTGGCCATGAGCGAAGCGACGATGGCAGTCTTGATGAGTTTCATAATGGCACCCGTGAGCTGAAGGGATTACGACTGGGCAGAAAGACGGCCGGCACCCCAGATCAACGCCTGGGTAATCAGTTGAGCAAAGCCTTCGGCATCGGCCTTCATGGCCACGCCGACATTTTTTTTACGCGCGTCATGCGCGGGATCCTGAGGACGAATGTCGATCAGCGTCTGTCCGTAGCTCTGGTCGTCGCCGACGATCACGTCGCCCGGCAGCTGCTGGATTTCGAACAGGTCCGGCTGGATCAAATAGGCAATGGCGCACGGATCATGCAGCGGCGCGCCTGGCTTGTCCTGTCCGGCAAAGCGGTAATAGGTGCCGCAATAGAAATCCATGATGTCAGGCACGGCATTGTCGCCCGGCTGTGCCGCGCGGACCGCCGCAATATCGCTGCGGCGCAGCAGCGTCTGATGCGTCAGGTTCAGCCCGAACATCACCAGCTTAACGCCCGAACGAAACACCATGCGCGCCGCATGGGCGTCGGCCCAGATGTTGAACTCCGCAGCCGGGGTAATGTTGCCCTCGGTGGCCGAGCCGCCCATGAAGACGATCTGCTTGATCGTGCCGGCCAGATCTGGCCGCATCGCCAGCACCAGCGCCAGGTTGGTCATCGGACCAACCACCACGACAGTGATCTCGCCCGGATTGGCGTCCACCAGGTCGATGATTGCCTGCACGGCATGCTTGCTCTCGGCCCTGATCGTCGGCTGCGGCAGGTCCACGCCCGCGCTGTCTAGCCCGGATGGGCCGTGGAATTCGGCCGGAAATTCATAGCGGTTGAGCAACGGAAGTTCCGTCCCGCGATAGACCGGCACGTCGAGCTTGAACGCCTCGACGATGCGCAGCGCATTGTTGGTCGTGTTCTCCACCGAAGCATTGCCGCAGACCGAGGTGATCGCCTCGATGACGATGTCGTCGTGCCATGCTGCCAAAAGGATGGCGGCCATGTCGTCATGGCCGGGGTCGCAGTCGATGATGATGCGGTGGGGCAGGGTGGTCACGCAATATGCTCACAGTCAGTTTCGGTCCAATAAACTGCGCATCAGCAGAGCGTTAACTCCGGTGTATCGTTGCCCGGAACGCTGCTAAACCCCACAGATTATGGGGTGAGCCTAGGATGGACGACAGTTCTGTAACAGCATACAATTCCGCCATTCGGTTGACTTTTACTCAAGGGTCGAATGCTTCATCTGCTTAATGCCGTTCGCGCCTTTGAGGTAGCTGCCCGCCTCGGCAGCGTGAGCAAGGCTGCCGACGAATTGCACGTCACCAGCGGCGCCGTCAGCCGTCACATCAAGAATCTAGAGGACGAGTTCGGCATTTCGCTGTTCGAGCGCGGCAACCGCTCCATGCGCCTCACGCCCGAGGCACGGACCTTTGCTGCTACCGTGACAGAAGCCTTTGCTTCGATGACCCGGGGTGCCGAGCACTTGCGCGCGGCCGCGAGCCAGTCCACCATCATGATCACAGCCCCCGATACCTTCATGCTGCGCTGGCTCGTGCCACGCCTGCAGAGCCTCGAACAGGCACTGGGTGGCATTTCCGTCCGCCTCACCACCTGGACACGAGAGATCAATCCCGCCGATCGCTCGATCGATATCTATGTCGGCGTTGGCCCCCTGCTCGACATCCCGGGAATGACGGTCAGCGCCGTGGCGCCGGAAACCTTCGGTCCGGTTATCAGTCCCATGCTGGTCAAGGGCCGCGAACTGACGCCCGAACTGGTCTGGAGCCTGCCCCGGCTCGACATCCGCTGGCCGCCGGATATGTGGACCAACTGGGCCCGCGAGGCCGGCTGCACTCTGCCACCGCGCGACACCATATGGTATGACGCACTCTCGTTCAGCGTGCAGGCCGCAGAAGCTGGTCTTGGCGTCGCCATCGGTCCCGGTCCCGCCATTACCGACGCCCTCCAGCACGGCCGGCTAATCGCGCCTTTCGGCATGGTCACTCGCAGCGGCTCTTGGTTTCTCGCCTGGCGCAACGACCGCTCCGGCCGCACTATGCACCTGGTCCGCCGTTGGTTTCACCAACAAATGTCGGCAGACGCATCCTAATGGCTGTCACTGCCCCCCTGGTGAGGCGCGATCAAAGCATCCCCCTCACAAGGTCTGGGTGGCGTGCTCATGTCGATGAGGAAGACGGCGGGCTCTGGCGCTGTGAGCCCGCCTCTCAGCTCTAGCTACCCACCACGCCGCCATTGCGCTTGGTCAAAACCACTAGTGAGGGGCGGGCCGGCATGGTTTCGCCGAAGTCGGGCCAGCTCGTGCCGGCCTCTGCCATCGACTCGGCGTCTTCCATGTCGTCAATGCGCAACTCGCCCGGATGCTGCACCGACATGAAGAGGCTGGTAGCGTCGGGCGTGAAGGTTGGCGAGCAGGCCTCCGAGCCGGTCGGCGGGATATAGAACAGGCGCGGTAGGGCGCGGCTCCGGACCTTCGGTATCCATGGCGTAGACAGCGTTGGCCATGCCGTCCGGCGGCGGGCCATCGGTGGTCGCCCAGATGCGGCCGGCCGGGTCGACGCCGATATTGTCGGGGTCAGTGAACCAGCCGTTCTCGGTGGTATCGGGGTGGTATAGGCTTTGGTCCTCGGGTTTGCCTGGATTCCCGCACAAGGCGAATACGTCCCAAGTGAATATGTTGGCCGCATGGTCGGGCGCGAGGGGGGCGTCGGGTGGGACCAATTCGAGCGGCGCAGGAATTGTCGACCGCTTGGGCGGAGTACAATCAGGGGTTCGTTCAACACCCTGCATTGATCGCGCAACTCGAGCTCAAGGGCGCCCGCCTCATCGATACGATTGATCCCGAAATCCTCTAAGAATGGGGATTCGACGAGAGTACCCATCAATCGGAGTGGGCGGTCGGATCTTGATAATGGCCCTGTTCCGAGCACGCACGACGCCCGTCGGCGATTTGTTGAGGACGGCCTTGATGGTGTCATCTATCCCTCTTTTATGTCTCCGGGCGGACGCTGTGTTGCTCTCTGGCGTTGGAATGATGCGGGAGGTCCCATTCTCAGCACCATTGAAGGAACGGCAGCTTTCGAGAAACCCCAGAGGGGGCTTTGACCACCGAAATAGGGCGCATTATTGGGTGTCGATTTCAGACTGACCACCAGCACGTTTCGGTTCGCTGGGCTTTGGCTTTCCGGGCCAAGCCGCGTTGCCGCGTCTGTCAACGTATACTTCGACTTTAACCAACGCTTCGGTTTGTGCGGCTAGGTTCTCAACTGAAAGCAATGCCAACAAGGGAACCGGCATGAGCACGACACTGTTCATTTCGGTGCTGATACCGACGCTGGCGGTGATGCTGGCTGGGGCCTCGCTGCGCTATGGTGGTTTCGGCCGAGCAACCTGCATGTTGCATTGCTGGCATTCTGCTACCTTGCGCTTGCAGCTGGCTTCACGTTCCAGGCCACTACTTTGGGCCTGCCGGATGCATTTGCGAGATTTTTCTCCAATCTGCTGCTGTTCGTGGCGGTGTTTCAGATGAAGAACGACATGGCCGGAGCGGCGACGATCGCCGCCAGCATGGCCGCGATGGCCCGGCTGGGGATCAGGCGCCCGGCCGTTGCGGCGCTGGGTCTTGCCGAGAACATGACGAGCGGCTCGGCGAGCCGGCCCGGTGACGTGGTGAAGAGCCTCGCCGGCCCCAATGTCGAGATCCGCAATACCGACTGCGAAGGCCGTCTGGTGCTTGCCGATTGCGCCTGGCCCATGCCTGTCGATGCAGGTTTTCACGACGAGCTGAAATCCGATTTCGCCGATTTCGTCAACTGGCCGGGCGTAACCTACGGCAATGCCTCCATTGCCGCGGCCTTCCTTGAGAAATTCGTCTCCTATGCGCCAAACGGCAGTCCGCTGAGGCCGCCCGGCGGCACCGGCTTCGGTCTGCGCATGCTGGTGGATTATCTTGCCGGGGAGAGCGTTGCATGAGCGGCACCACGATTGCCTTTGCCGACCTGCAGAACCGCATCTCGGTAATCCTTGCTGGCGCCGGCATGAGTGACGTCCAGGCCGATGCCGTGGCCCGGGCCATCGCGGCCGGTGAACGGGATGCCTGCAAGTCGCATGGTATTTTTCGCATCGAAGGCGTGTTGCGCACGCTGAGGGCTGGCAAGGTCCGTGGCGACGCCGTGCCGGCGATCGCCGATCTTGGAGACGGCGCCATTGTCCGGATCGACGGACAACATGGCTTTTCCAGCCCAGCCTTCGAGCTGGGTCTGCCCCTGCTGGTCGACCGCGCCAAGGCGCTTGGCCTTGCCGCGATAGTGATAAACGACTGCACGCATTTTTCAGCGCTGTGGCTGGAAGTGGAGGCCGTTGCGAGCCACGGATTGGCGGCCATGGTCATGTGCCCCAGCTATGCCACCGTCGCGCCCTGGGGCGGCAGCGAGCCGCTGTTCGGCACCAATCCCTTTGCCTTCGGCTGGCCACGGCAGCAGGTCGAACCCTATGTGTTCGACTTTGCGACATCCGTCGCTGCGCGCGGCGAAATCGAGCTGCATCGCCGCGCCGGAACGCCGCTGCCGCGGGGATGGGCCATCGATGCCCGGGGCGAACCCACCACCTCGCCCGAAGCGGCCCTTGCTGGCGCCATGCTGCCGTTCGGCGGACACAAGGGATCGGCGCTGAGTACGATGATCGAGCTCCTGGCCGGTGTCATGATCGGTGACCTGACCAGTGCCGGCGCGCTCGAGGCGCTGGGGACCACGGCCCTGTCGCCGGCCCATGGCGAGCTGGTCATCGCGTTCTCCCCCGAGCGTTTCGCTGCTGGACGCCCTGGGGACCCATTCGCCCGCGCCGAAACACTGTTCGAAGCCATTGTGGGGCAGGGCGCCCGCCTGCCGTCACAGCGCCGCTTTGAAGCGCGGCGCAAAGCGGAGACCGAGGGCATCGTGTTGACCGAGGCCGAGCTGCAGCATCTCGATCGTTTGGCGGCGCTTGGGCTGGCGGCAGCCGACTGACAGAAAAAGAAAGGCCCTCCGGCAAGGGAGGGCCTTTAGCCGCAGGTCAGGGAGGAAGGCACTACGGCTTGGTGGTCTGGACGGCGCCGGGCAACTGGCTCCAAACGGCGTACCAGGTGTTGAATTGCTCGAACTGCGCCTTGGCCCAGGCGCGCTGGCTAGGCGACAGCTCGTCGGTGGCATTGAAATGCAGCTTGTAGGCGGCCTCGCCTTTCAGCTCGAGCATGTACTTGTAGTAAAGCACGAGATCGGTGCCCTCATCCCAGCTCGACAGCACATCGAGTGCCTCACCCAGTTCCCGGGCGCGGGTCCTCGCATCGATGTCGCCAGCGGCGGCGGCCTTGGACAGGGCAACCAGATGGAGGATTTCCCGGGGTAGGGCGTTGCCGATGCCGGTGATCGTGCCGGTGGCGCCTGCCTTGACATAGCCGTGATAGACGCCGGTATCGACGCCGGCCATCAGGATGACGGTGTCATCGCTGCTGGTAATGTGCTCGGCAGCATAGGTCATGGCGGCAGGGCCGCCGAATTCCTTGAAGCCCACCAGATTCTTGTATTTGGCGCGCAGGGAGAAGAACAGGTCGGCCTTGGTCTCGAAGCCATAATGGGGGCTATTGTAGATCACGGCCGGCAGATCGGGCGCTGCCGCGAGGACAGCCTCGAAATGGTGCCGCTGTGCCGTCGCCGAATTGCCGCGCGACAGCACGCGCGGAATGACCATCAGACCAGCGGCGCCAACCTGTTGGGCATGACTGGCAAGCGCCACGGCCGACGCCGAATTGATGGCGCCCGTACCAACGATCACCGGCAGGCCGGCCTGGACTAGGCGCGCCACGCCTTCCTGACGTTGGGCATCAGTCAGCAGCGGCCAATCACCCATCGAGCCACAATAGACCACGGCCGACATGCCCGCCGCGATCAACTCGCGGGCTTTGCGAGCCAGCGCCTCGAAATCGGGTGTACGGTCGGCCTTGCATGGTGTCATCAGGGCCGGGATCACGCCGGTAAAGATCTCAGTGTTCATCGTATCCTTGTCCATCTCAGCGCCGCCAAAGCGGCCGCACGCCTAGCAAATTTTAACAAAGTATAGTCTTTGTATTCTGTTTGTCGACAGTGGATCCGCCAGTCCCCTATTTGTTGGTTCTGGCCAAGCATAGGGCTGACTGTGCCGTGCTGTATGTCGACGACGAAGACGATGAGGAACCCTGGAACCGAGCGGCGGCCAAAGAGCCATATGGGTCACTGGAGTTCTCCGAGATCGATCGGCTGTGTAGCCGTGGCCGTCGACTTTGCAGCGAAAAGGCGATCGTTTTCGAGCGCTACGATCTCCGCAACAAGGTGGGTGCCCTGCGCATCTATTAGCATCCAAAACTCGAATTGCACCCCGTGTGCGGGAGCAATTGGCTCGCGCTCGCCTGCTTTACCGTCGCCCCTTTTGCCTTGTGGTGCTTCCGCCCGGCGTGGGCTGGAACACGTCCCTCTGGCGATAGGGAAAACAGTAAAAGCCTTCAAACTCACTTACCAGGAAGTCGATGAAAGCCCGGATGTGGGGATTGGCGAAGCGGTGGTCGTGGTAAAGCACGGTTACTGAAGTCGGGGCGGTGGTCCAGGCGGGCAATACCTCGATTAGGTCACCGGTTGGAACATGTTCCTGGGCGAAGAATTCTGGGAACAGCCCGATGCCATAGCCTTGCAGGACGCACACTTTGGCCACCCAATTATCGTTGGCACGCAACGGGCCGCGCGGTTCGATCAACTGACTGGTCTGACCATTTTCTAAAGCCCATGGGACAACGCCCGACGAGCCTTCGCCGGAAATCAGGTCGTGCTGTCGCAGGTTGTCGGGATGCGTGGGCACCCCTCTTTCTGCCAAATAGCTGGGGGCCGCATAGAGGCGGCTGACATAACGTGAGAACCCACGGGCAACCAGATTTGCTGTCCCCAGGATTGCGGGTAAACCTGAACAGATCATGCAATCCAGGTCGGTTTCACGCGACAGCAACCTGCCCAGCGGCATGACATGTAGATCAAGTGACACTTCGGGGTACGACCTCGCAAACCGGAGCGATAGAGGGGCTAGTAGGTTGGTGGACAGTTCATCGGTTGCTCCCACACTCAGGCGCACGCTTTGTGCCGGCTTTTCGCTCGCCACGGAATCCAACGCGCGCGTGTAGGCGAGGTTTACCTCCTCGGCATGCCTGAGGAACGCCCAACCTGCCTTCGTGGGCGTCAGACCAGCGGCCGAGCGGATCAGCAGTGCGGTGCCGACATCATTTTCTAGACGTCTTAGCCGGTGGCTTAGTGTTGCCTTGGGTAGGTTCTGTTCGCGCGCGGTGCGGGACAGTGAGCCCGATGAAACCACCCAGGCAAAAGCCCGCACATCGTCGATCTGCATGGTCTACCCCGTTCAATAGCTTGAACGAGCATCCACGAATACATAGGCCTGACAAGCCTGTTGTCCTGAGGAATAGTCTTGAAGTCGTCAATCCCAGCCGTACTCGACGGACTTTACCCGTTCAAGGAATCCGCATGCTCAAAATTCTTCGCTCGTGTTCGGTGCTTGCGCTCGCAACTCTCGCCCAGCCGGCATTTGCTGCCAAGTTCATCTATGATCAGGATCTCACAGGCCCCGGCGGCACTGCCGTGCAGCCCATCTTGCTGTTCCTCAATAATCCCGACGTCGAGCTGCTCGGCATTACCGGCGTCGTCGGAGACGACTGGCTGGCAAAAGGGGTGGCCCACACCTTGCGTTTTCTCGAGATCGCCGGGCATCCCAAGATCCCGGTCTATGCCGGCGCCAGTGAGCCGCTCGTCAACACGCCCCAGCGCATGGCGATCTGGGAAAGCGTGTATGGTCCGATCAGCTGGAAGGGAGCCTGGAACAACTACAAGGACAAACCTGCCGACTTTGATCCAGGTCTGGCGCCCGACCTTGCCGAAGGCAATCCCAAGATTGTCGTCCAAGATTTGTCCGCAGTCCAATTCATGATCGAACAGGTGCACAAGTACCCGGGCGAAGTGACGATCGTTGCCGGAGGGCCGCTAACCAATATAGCCTTGGCCGTGCGTCAGGATTCCGAGTTTGCAAGCTTGGTCAAAAGCGTGGTGATTTCGAACGGGCCGAAGGCCGATTTCGACGTCGCCAGCGGCGAAGTCAAATCGATAGATGCTTTCAACACCGTTTTCGACCCCGAGGCCGCCCAGATCGTGCTGACGGCCGGCTTTGCCTCTATCGTCGTCACTGGCCTGGTCAACACTAACGTGATGGTGGATGCAGAGCTGGTCGAAGATATGACCCAACCCAACTCCGCGCTCAGCAGCTATCTCACCGAGAATGCCTGGATGGACCTGCCGCTGTGGGATGAAGTCATTGCCGCCGTAGCGATCGACCCCAGCTTGATCGTTCGCAGCACCACGATAAAGGCTGCGGTCGATACTAATTTTGGCCGATCCTACGGGCAGATGCTCTCCTTCAAGGATGATGTGGCGCCGGGGATAGGCGCTGGCGAAGTCAACGTCGCTCTTGAGTTGGACGCCCCCCGCTTTCGCACTATGTTCGTCGACGCGGTCACCGCGGCGGAATAACCGGCTCAGGCAGGCGCGCTGAAATCGCCCGCAGCCGTTGATGGCAAGGTTACAGCGACGCTGCCAGGGTGATGATATTTTCCCATTCCTGGCACCCGTCGCATCGAACGCCTGAAAGAAAATGTTGGTGCGGCCAGTCTCGTGCTGCCGGCGGATGATCTGACCCGGATCAGCGAGGTTTTGCCCGAGGGTGCATTCGGTGCCCGCCATGCCGGCAACATGGTTCCCGCCTGGATCTGACTAGACGCGGCGGCGATTAGGCGCCGCCGTTCGACGTTCGGCACGACTGAGAAACTAAGACCAAACTTCATAATCCTGGCCCGCGAAGCCCTTCTCCCAGGCTTCGTCCCAGTTCGCCTCGTCCGCATTCTTTTTGCCGCGATGCGGATTGGTGCTTTTGTCCTTCTCGGAAGCTCCCGCGGTCCACCCCGCCAAGCGAACCTGCTCGACGTGACGTTTGTCATCTTGCACTTGTCTCTCCATTCTGTTTCTCAGTCGTCAAAGGCGACGACCTGCGGTGGCTTTAGGGGTGGCAGGGACCGAGGCCAACCCCTCGCCTGATTGTATGAGCCCACAGGCTGCTTTTGGCTGCAACCTCGAGCGAGATTGGCCGCGTGAAATTGATTTCCGGTGTTAGAAGCCTGGCGTCTCATCCGGGATTGTCGGCACCGTCTCGGCTTCGTCCGTGGCCCGGCGAAGCGACACACCTTCGTTGGGATACGCAGCTTCCACTGGTTGGCCAGCCTGATCCACGGTTAGTACACCCACCAACTCGGGGTCGGCGGCGTGGATATAGTTTTCCGCGCGATCCAGTGCGGCGGTCAGGCTGTCACGAATACCTACGGCAGTCATATCCTGGGGGAGTCCTCGCACCGATAGATAGTCCTCGGCCGGCAGTGATAGCGAGCGGCGGCGGATCTCATCGATGATCCTTTGGGGCGAGTAGTTGGGTGGCTTGCCTGATGCGGCAAGTACAAGCGGCCCCAGCGGGCAATACCGCTCGTCGATCGTTATCAGATCGATATAGTCCCGAGCCTTGCTTCGGCTCGACGCCGCTCCGACCTTGTTAATCGCCAGGTCGGCCGTATTCAGCCGCACACCCCATTCTGGGTCACGAACGAGTGGGAAGTATCGATATCGGGTCTCGCTCATCCACTGCAGTATGGTATCGTACCCATCCCTTGAGACAGTGCACTCAACGACGCCATAGATGATAATGTCGACGGAGACTTTGAACCCGGCGCTCTCCAAGGCCGCAATATCCTCCTTGGCGGTCGCCACGATCTCTTCGTCGGTGTCGTGGAAAATGTCCAGGTCGTCCGACAGCCGGAACCAGTCCTTGTTGAGGACTGCGCCGCCAGCCATGTAACTGGTGTCCGAACGATTGGCGGCGATAACCGCCATCACTTGCTTCTGCAGCGAGGTGAGCGCCATGACTTACGCCATAGCCGCGGAATAAAGCCTGCGCCCTGCAATGAAGGCCTTCGCGTCGCCTCGGTCCATCAATGCCTTGCCCAAAACACGGGCCTTCTCATCCACGTTCTGGAGGCGGGACAGGTCAATATTGTCCAGCACCCTGACGCCATAATCGCGGACGGCCTGGTCAATACTCTCCTGTAGGCGATCGCGGCGAACACGGTAACTGCTTCGCATGGCTGACGCCTGAGCTAGTATTTCCTCGCGTGAGCCAGCAGGAACCAGCACCTCGACGCGAACCAGATCCGCGCCGGCACCACACTTTCGATATCGCTTGATCCGCTCCTGAACGCTCATGGCAACTCCTTATCTGACACAATAGGCGTATCCCGGATACGTTTCAAGCTGGACGCCAGAATCCACGCGTTTTGGTCGTCGTGCTTCCCGACGGAATGGCTGAAACAACCAAACTCAAACTTCTCTGGAGGAATGCTTATCCGAGCGTCTACGAACCCCTTACCCGCCCCCACCAGCCTTGATCCTTCATCTGCCGATATTGAGAAGCCTGTGCCGTCGCTAATGTGAGTTGGGGCGAACTGTTGCCTTCCATTTTCCAAGTGAGGCGAACTGTCGAGTGCTTCGCTGCCAAATTGAGGCGAACTAAATTCTTACCGCGCTGATTTACAGCGCTGCCATGGAAAAGCGCGGCATCCAGCGCTTTCGGCAGTTTCACCCCTGTCTGCACAAGATCTGCGGCTTCCTGCATCTGTGCAAGCGACGCTGCCGGTTCGTCGCGCGGCACGTAAATCTTCGCCGAGTGCTGAAAGTCCAGCGGGCCGATCCGGTCGGACCCCGACTGCAGCATATAGGTCAGCTCATCGATTTCCGCCGGGTCCGCTTGCATGCCCGCCCGGCCCAGCATGCGATTGATGATGACGCGCCGCCCCCACGCGTCAGGGACGTCAGGGGCGGCATCGCGGATCGCGCTCGGCATCATCATCCCGGCCGGAAGCGGCAGCACGCCCGCGCGCAAGGGCAGTTCCGGCGCTTACAGGGAGATCGCATTGGGCCTATCAAGATAGGAGGAGCGGCCATAATTGAAGACGAACTGGCCGCTGGCGCGCGTGAGGAGCCTGGCAACGATGGGCTCCGTCTGCTCGGGCAGCCTGGTTTGGGATGTCGCTTGCCCTAGAAGTCATCATTCACCTTGCCAGTCGAGGCGCGCACGGCCTGCGGTAGCAACGTATTGACGGACCGGGCTTCGCTGGCCTTCAGGGTCATGCCGCGCGCATCCTGGTCGAACAGGCGCAGTCCCACCACGGACGCGACCTCGAAGGCCGCGCCGATGGACGCGCCAATATCCCCTTTTTCAATGCGGTGGACCAGCCCGCGCGATATGCCCGCCCGCTCGGCCACTTCGCCAGCCGTCATCCGGTGCTCGACGCGCGCGCGCCGGATCAGAAGGCCGAGCAGTTCGGCCGCTTCTTTGGCATAACGGGAGATTGGGCGGTTTGCCGGCTTTGGCATGCGTGCTCCATAAATAGATCACGAGGCTAGCTCGTGTGCCATTTTATCGAGAAGCTATCCAGCCTGACGCTGAAACTCGATAGTTGTTCTATAAATAGAACATAAGGCGCGTTTGAGTTGCTTTAATAGGACAGCTGAATGCCGCCCTCAAGGAGGGAGGGGGCGCGTTGACCCGTTTCAGTCGTTCATCGCCGTCCGCAGCTGCCCAAAGCTGCCACTCGAAAAGCTGCCGCTCTTGGATTGCGGCCTGATCGATTATAGACGAAGCGTTCGACTCGATTTATAACCATCCGGACGGAAATATATGGGTAACGTAAGTGGGACGAAAGCGCGTCATTGACCAGCAGGCTATTCTCGATGCTGGCGAGGCGGTGGTTGCTCGACTGGGTGCCGCCAGTTTGACATTGGATGCCGTGGCTGCCGAGGCCGACATTAGCAAAGCCAGTGTCATTTATGACTTCAAGACCAAGCAGAACTTGATCGAGGCGATTGTGGAGCGGGCCTTTCGGCGCGACCGCGAGCATCACGCCGCTGTCGAGGCAGACCTTGCCTCATCGAATAGTCTCGCCATTCGCGGGCGCATAAAGGTCGCGGAAGAGCCGCCGCCAGAACATTTCAAGCCGGTGGCCCTGGGCCTCAGTATGGCTCTGACACTCGACCCTGCCTTGCGTGCGCGCATGCAAAAGAGCCAGGCGGAAACGATCAGTCGGATCATCGAGACCGCCTCGTCCCCACGCGGCGCCCTTCTGGCCTATCTGGCCTTAGAGGGGCTAAAGTTCCTCGAATATCTGGATTTCCACCATTTCGCCTCGAGCGATCGATCGCGGATAATTAGTGAGATCGATTGGCTAGTGACCGCAACCCCGGACGACAAAGCCGGCAGCTAGAACTCCAAAACGGGAAAACGAACATGACTGAACGAGACGACGCGGCCATTGCCGCGGCGACCGCCGTCGGCTGGCCAATCGCTAGGATCTTTATCACTGGTGGCAGTGGCTATGTCGGCCGCAACCTAATCCGTCATTTTGTCGGCAAGGCCATCCCCGTGACCGCACTGGCGCGATCCGCCAAGTCGGAGAGAGTGGTCGCAGAACTCGGCGCGAGGCCCTTTTCAGGTGATCTTATCAGCGCCGATCTGGTGCCTGGCATGGAAGGATGTGACGTACTGATCCACGCGGCCGCCGATACCGATCATGGTCCGGGCACCGAAAGCCAACAGCGCGTCAATGAAGAAGGCACCAAGGCGGTGTTCAAGGCGGCGCGGGCAGGGGGCATCCAGCGGGCGATTTATCTCAGCACGGAATCCGTTCTGGCTGATGGACGCCCCCTCATCAATGTCGATGAACGCCATCCTTTGCCGCGTCGCCCCGCCGGATCGTATTCTCGCAGCAAAGCCGCCGCCGAACGCTACGCCCTGTCCAACAATGGCGGTGGCATGGATGTCATTGTGGTTCGGCCCCGCTTTGTCTGGGGGCGTGATGACACGACTGCCTTACCCCATCTGCTAGGTGCTGTTCAATCGGGGCAGTTCGCCTGGATCAGTGGCGGCGACTATCTGACGACGACCATCCACATCGCCAATCTCTGTCATGGCATTGAACTGGCGATCGCCAGGGGCAAAGGCGGCGAGATCTACTTTCTTGGCGACGAGGGGCCCGTCCGGTTCCGCGATTTTGCAACCGCGCTGATGGCCACGCAAGGCGTCACGGCACCAGAAAAGTCGGTGCCGCGCGCACTGTTACGTTTAATCGCCGGTGTGGGCGATCGGCTGTACGGGCTTTCGGGGGGGAAGATCACCGCTCCGTTGACCTTGCAGTCCTTCGCCACATCGGCCGTTACGATAACGCTCAACATCGGCAAGGCGCGCCGCGAACTCGGCTACGCGCCGATTATGACGCGAGAAGCAGGCCTCGCCGAAATGACCGCCAACCTGCAAAACGCCGCGCAGTGAGGCAGTCGAAACGCGCTGGGGCGGATCGCGTCCACCACCCTGGCCTCACATGCTTCTAACGCCAGTCCGCTTCCGAGGCGAAACAGGCCAGTCCGCACTCGACCCCATTCCGGTCATTGGTCGCGATCACCAGAGCGCCTGAAAGCGGTCATTCGGGCGTGCGCTACCTCAATATGAAAGACTGCGGGTCATAAACGTCGCCTCAAGGCTATCGGCAACCATTGGGGCTATCCACACTGCGCAGTAGCAGCCCTTGAGCCGCTACTGCGCCCAGTCGAATTTGGTGTCCTTGAAGTCGAGCTGGGCATTGCCCGTGCCGAAATGCTGGGATGAAGGTCAGGACCGCGGGGAGTCATGCCCGATCTGAAAGGAAGGTCTCGGCGCGCTTCAGCAAGTCCTTGATGGCTTTCTTAGCCGGACGGCGACCCGCGATCTTGCCGGCCAACCTCTGGACGATGGGGCGCTGCCCCATCTCGATGGCAATATCGAGCAGATGTTCCTGATGGGGGTGGATCGTCGTAAAGTCCCGGCCGACCTCCGCCGAGCGCGAAACAGCTTCATCGAACAGGCTTACGAAACGGTCCGCTTCGCCTTTGACATTGAGCAGCAGATGATAGAACGCCCATTCAATCATGTGCTTATCTTGCGGCAGTCCCTGCGCAATCCAATCGAAGGCGATGGCCTGGCGCAGAAGCGGTTCAGCGATGGCGATCTCTCCCGCACGATTGAACGCGATGCCTGCGCGCACCACGTGGTTCATCGCTTGATTTGGCTTGGATCCGTCTGCGGCATACTCGGCGTCCGCGCGTTCCGCTGCCAGGCAGAACAGCAGCGCGGCCTCATCCTCTCGGTTGAGCGCGCTCCTCCGATGCGCACGGGTGGCAGTGTCAAATGCCGAGAACGGCACACCGGGTTTTTCCTTGATGAGCGCTCGCGCGCCGTCTCGGTCGTATGGCGGTAGATTCATCGCTACTTGCTGCCTTGTCGGGAAATTTTAGGAACGACGGTATGCTTATCAAGCAAAGAAACTCTGTGGCGCATTGATGACATCAGGCATGATGGGAAAGGCAGATTTATTCCCTGTTGACGGTGCTCTGAAAGCGCGGACACCGGGGCAAACCGGGCCGGGATGGCCGCCTCCTTTCGCAAATGATATCCGTGACAGCTGCTCCCGACCCCATTTCCGTCACTTAGGCTTGCAACGCAAAATCCTAAAGATGCTGTCGTTCAATCCATTTTGTCAGGCAAGGATTGGGCCTTGGTGGCGTGGTGCCGTTTCTAGAGCGCCAGCCCGATGCCCGGAATACAGGCGGGAGCTGGCGCGGTTTTCCTCTTAGAGGTCGACGACCGGCTC
>UCAU01000096.1 GCA_900470445.1 Hyphomicrobiales bacterium
TCCAGCACATAGAGGCGGGCGGGAGCGCCGGCCTCGCCGACAAAGGCACTGGAAATGCGCACCAGCATCTGATCGCCCAAGGTCAGCGAGCCCAGCTTCTGGCGCGGGTCGATATGGGTAATGCCCAGCTTGAGCAGGGTTTCCCGGGCGGCCGTGTTGAGCTTTTTCCAATCGACAAAGAGGCCGGCGCGGCGCGGATAGGCGCGGCCCATGAAGATGTTCTCGGCGACCGACAGGGCCGGCACGACGTTGAATTCCTGGTGGATGAAGCGCAGGCCCAGGCGATGGGCCTGCTGGGCGCTATCGATATGCACCGGAGCGCCGTCGAGGCTGATAGCGGCGCGGTCGGCAGAAACGACACCGGCCAGAATTTTGATCAGCGTGGACTTGCCNNCCGGCGCCGTTTTCGCCCATCAAAGCGTGAATTTCGCCCGGCGCAATGTCGAGGTCCACGCCCCTAAGGGCCGGAACGCCGCCATAGGCCTTGGTCACGTCTTTGAGGGAAAGCAAGCTCATGTGGCGGTGTTCGCCGGTTTGGGGGCAGTTCGTCAAGCGTTGAGCGAGCACGAGCGTCGATTGTCCGCCCGTTCACCCACTGGCGTCTTTGCCAACTCCGCCATAAGCTTGGCTCGACTGTGGGGGTGCGGCCATGTCCGAACAATTCGATGCCATCATTATCGGCGCCGGTCAGTCCGGCCCTTTCCTTGCCGCCAGGCTTGCCGGCACGGGGCGCAAGACCGCGCTGATCGAGCGCGAGCATCTGGGCGGCACCTGCGTCAACGATGGCTGCACGCCGACCAAGACCCTGGTCGCCAGTGCCCGCGCCGCCTGGAGCGCGCGTCATGCCAAGGATTTCGGCGTGGTCGTCAAAGGCCCGGTTACCGTGGACATGAAAGCGGTCAAGGCGCGCAAGGACAAGGTGGTGGGGGCCTCGGTCAAAAGCCTGACCGATTGGCTGGGGAGCCTTGCAACGCTCGACTATATCAAGGGGTCGGGTAGCTTCGTTTCGCCCAATGAGGTGTCGGTCAATGGCCGCACGCTGACCGCGCCGCAGATTTTCATCAATACCGGCGCCAAGGCGAGCATTCCCGATTGGCCGGGCCTCGATAAAGTCCCCTATCTCACCAACACGACCATGATGGATCTCGATACGCTGCCGAGCCATCTGTTCATCGCCGGCGCCAGCTATATCGGGCTCGAATTCGCCCAGATGTATGCCCGCTTCGGCGCCAAGGTCACGGTGATCGAACGCGGCCCGCGCCCCGCCGCGCGCGAAGACGAGGATATCTCGGCTTCGATCCGGGAAATCGTCGAGGCCGATGGCGTCACCTTCCTGTTCAACACCAATGTCCAGGCGGTGGCTCGAGCTGGCAATGGCGTGCTGCTTTCGCTCGATACCGGGGGGCGGCTCTCCTCGGTCGAAGCCAGCCATTTGCTGATCGCGCTGGGTCGCACCCCAAATTCGGCCGATCTCAACCTTGCCG
>UCAU01000021.1 GCA_900470445.1 Hyphomicrobiales bacterium
CCCCATCAAAAACCGGGGGTATCGAAGACCCCCCCTCCTAGCCTCCCCCTGATAGGGGGAGGGATCTCTCCACTCCAGGGCGGAGTCGAGGACGCCCCTAGCCTTTCCCGGCTTTTTCCTTGGCTTGGGCGATCCAGCCGCTGAAGCGTTGGAAGAGGCGGGCGAAGGTGACGAGGTCTTCTTCGGGCCAATCGCCCAAGGCTTCGGCGAAAATGCCCCACTTATAGCTGCGGATGGCGGCGGCGTGCTGCTTGCCGAGATCGGTGAGTTCGAGGCCGATGCGGCGGGCGTCGGACTGCGAGGCGACGCGGCGCACAATGCCTTTTTCCACGGCATCAGCCACGACGCGGCTGGCGCGGGAGGGGTCGATATTGAGGCGTTCGGCAATGAGGCCAACCGTGGCCTCGCCGCCCTCTATGGCGCAGAGTTCGATCGCGGCCAGAATTTCAAGATCGGCGGCGTCAATATCGAGCTTGAGGTCGCGCAGCGCCATGCGGCCCATTTCGCGGCGCTGCATGGAGCGCCGGATGTGGGTCATGACCTGGTCGATATCCATGGTCGCCTGCGCGGCGGCGGGGCTTAGCCCTAGCCCGATGAGGTGGGCAAGGTGGCTTTCGCGGGCGTCGCTCTCAATTTTGGCCATGCTGTTCCATGCTTTTATCATATATGTGCTATTGACATATATATGACTCTAGCACAGTTTGGCGCAAATTCAACAGGTGACCGCCATGACCGCTGCAGCTCCCGTCCTCACGCATCGCCGCAAGATGGTGATCTATGTCCTGGTGCTGGTGGGCATGTTCATGGCCTCGCTCGACATGCAGATCGTGGCGACGGCGCTGCCGACCATTGCGGCGGATCTGGGCAAGCTCGAACTGTTTGGCTGGGTCGGCGCGGCCTATCTGCTGGCGACGGCGGCAGTGACGCCCTTCTATGGCAAGCTGGGTGACCTGTTCGGGCGCAAGAAGGTGTTCATGGTGGCGATCGGGCTGTTCGTCATCGGCTCGCTGGCCTGCGGTTTTGCCTGGTCGATGGAAAGCCTGATCGCGGCGCGCGTGTTGCAGGGGCTGGGCGGCGGCGGCCTGATGACCTCGGCTTTCGGCATCATTGCGGACCTGTTCGAGCCGCGCGAGCGGGCGAAATACCAAGGCTACAGCTCCGCGGTGTTCACCCTATCGGGGTTGATCGGGCCGGTGGCGGGCGGGGTGATCAGCCAGGCGATCGGGTGGGAATACATCTTTTTGATCAACCTGCCGATCGGCGTTGCGGTGATTGCCGTGCTAGCTTTGGTGATGCCCAGCTTTGAGACCGGGCGGCAGCCGAGCATTGATTATCCGGGCGGCTTGCTGCTGGCGGGCGCGGTGACGGCGACGGTGTTCTGGGCCGAGGAAGCGCTGGGCGGCGGCTATGGCGGGGTGATGGTTTACCTGCTGCCGGTGATCGCGCTTGCGGCGCTTGCCGCCTTTGTATTAGTGGAAAAGCGCGCCGTGGAGCCGATTGTGCCGCTGCATGTGTTGCGCAACAGGACCATTGCGCTGGCGCTGGTGATTTCGGTGATTTCGGGCGTAGCGACGCTGGGCATGCTCAACTATTTCGCGCTGTTCCTGCAGACGGTGACCGGGCTGCCGCCGGCCTATGCGGGGCTGCTATTCCTGCCCTCGTCGGTTGGCTCGCTCGTGGCCTCGATTGGGACTGGATATATCGTGGCGCGGACAGGGCGGTATAAGCCATTTCCGGTGGCGGCGATGGCGCTGGGTATTTTGGTGATGCTGGCGTTCTCAACAGTGCATGCCGCCACGCCGATCTGGGTGATCGGGATTTTGATGTTCTTCTTCTCGTTCTCAATCGGTCTGCAGATGCAGACGCTGATGGTGGCCGTGCAGTCTTCGGCGCCGCGCCGGGATGTGGGTGCGGCGACCGGGACGCTGACGCTGGCGCGGATGATCGGGGCTTCGCTGGGGCTGGCGGCCAATGGCGGAATATTGACGGCAGGGCTGTTGCGCGGTCAAACGGGGATCTCAGCGGAGACGCTGGCCGTGATGCCGGGGACGATGAGCGAGATGACGCCAGCGGCGATTGCCACCCTGCCCGCTGCTGCGGCGCAGGAAGTGGTGGAAGTGTTCGCGACGGCCTTCGGCTCGGTGTTCTATTTCGGCGCGGGGCTCTTTGTGGTGGGGCTGATCTGCGCGCTGTTCGTGGAGAACAAGAAGCTGGAGCAGCACAAGGCTGAGCCGGGGCCGCAGGCGGCTGTGGCGGAGTAGGCCCATTCCACCCAACGGGTCACTCCCGCGAAAGCGGGAATGACACCGTGAATGATCGGGGTTGGAGCGCCGACTGATAGACCCGTCAGGTCTCTCGGGCGCGTTCCAGGATGCGTTTGCATTCCAGCAGTTCGCGCAGGACGTCGGAGAGCTTGTCGCGGGATTCGCGGTCGAGGGCGGGGCTCGCGTGCATGACGGCTTCTTCGATTTCGGCTTCGTCGCCGGCTTCTTCGGCCATTTCGATCAGGGGGAGCAGCTCTTCGACGGGGCGGCCTTCGCCCACGGCGATGACGTAGCGGCTGCCTTGGTCCTTGAGAATGCGCTGCACGCCCTTGATGGTGAAGCCCTGATCATAGAGCAGGTGACGGATGCCGCGGAGCAGGAGCACGTCTTCGGGGCGGTAATAGCGGCGGCCACCGCCGCGCTTCAGCGGCTTGATGGTCGCAAAGCGGGTTTCCCAGAAGCGCAGGACATGCTGTGGCAGGTCGAGCTCTTCGGCTGCTTCAGAGATGGTCCGGAATGCGTCTGGTGACTTATCCACGGTGGGCCATAGACTCGCTGAAATGCCTTATTTTCCAGCGCTGACCATAGACTTGTTGATTTTGGACTTCAACACGTTGCTGGGTTTGAACACAAGAACCTGTCGCGGAAGGATCGGAACCTCCTCGCCGGTCTTGGGATTGCGGCCGATACGCTCGTTTTTGGAGCGCACCTGAAACGAGCCGAAAGATGACAATTTGACATTGGCGCCCGTGATCAGGGCATCGCCGATCAGCTCGAGCACGCGCTCCACCAGCTCGGCCGACTCGGTTCGAGAAAGCCCAACGCTGCCGTAAACCGCTTCAGCCAGATCCGCACGTGTTACCGTCTTCTGCGTCATTCGCACCCCCGTGTTGCCAACAGGGCCAAATCCCCAGGCCGGGACGGCCAATGGCGCCCCTGATACACTTGTTCCAGCACAGCTCATCGAGAGCCGTGCCACACTGCGGGATCCTTCCCTACGCCCCAGCGCTTCCTGCCAATCCATTACGGGGCAGATTTCTGCGCGAGGTTTCCTCCGACGGCAAGGACACTAACGCCTTGAAACGGTTGAGGTCAATGCGCCCTTGGCGGTTACCAGCGAATAAGGGAGGCGCCCCAGGTGAAACCGCCGCCCATGGCTTCGAGCATGACCAGATCGCCTTGCTTGATGCGACCATCGGCCACCGCAGCGCTGAGCGCCAGCGGCACGGAGGCAGCCGAAGTATTGGCGTGGCGATCGACCGTGACGACGACCTTCTCGGGCGGCAGGCCCAGCTTGGCCCCTGCCCCATCGATAATGCGGCGATTGGCCTGGTGGGGCACGAACCAGTCGAGATCGGCCACGGTGTAGCCGGTTTTCTCGAGGGTTGCGTAGACCACGTCGGTGATCTTGCCCACGGCGTGGCGGAAGACTTCTGGCCCCTGCATATGGACGTGGCCGGTGGTGCCGGTGGAGGACGGGCCGCCATCGACATAGAGCTTGTCCCAATGATGGCCATCGGAGCGCAGTGCCGAGGCGAGCACGCCGCGTTCAGGCGCATCGTCGGCTAGCTCGACACGTTCCATGATGGCCGCGCCGGCGCCGTCGCCGAACAGCACGCAGGTGGTGCGGTCGGTCCAATCGAGAAGGCGCGAGAAGGTCTCGGCGCCGATGACCAGCGCGCGATTGGCGAGGCCATTCTTGAGGTAACTGTCGGCGGTGGCCACGGCATAGACAAAGCCCGAGCACACGGCCTGGATATCGAAAGCCATGCCGTGATGCATGCCCAGCTTCATCTGCACCAGGGTGGCAGCAGCCGGGAAGGTATAATCGGGCGTGGTGGTGGCGACGATGATCAGATCGATATCGTCGGGGGTAACGCCGGCATTGGCCATGGCCTGGCGGGCAGCCTCGACCGCAAGATCAGAGGTGAACTGACCTTCGGCCGCGATATGGCGCTCCTTGATGCCGACACGCTGTTGAATCCACTCATCGGACGTGTCGACCATGGTGGCCAACTCGGCATTGGTGAGGATTCGCTCAGGAAGATACCCGCCGACACCGCGGATGATGGAACGCGTCTTGGTCACGCCGGTTTTGCCTCAGATTCGGTCACATCTGCGGCTGGGGCCGCATGGACGGGAAAGCGCTTCATGGTTTCGCCGATCTTGTCGATCAGGTGGCTGCGCGCCATTTCATAGGACAGGCCCAGGGCACTCTTATAACCGATTTCGTCGGTGCCGCCGTGGGATTTAATGACAATGCCATTCAAACCCATGAACACACCGCCATTGACGGTGCGCGGGTCCATCTTACGGCGCAGGGCATTGAGCGCCGACATGGCGAAGAAAGCGCCGATGCGGCTCATCAGATTGGATTTGAGAGCGCTGCGCAGATAGGAGCTGACCTGGCGGGCCGTGCCCTCGGCGGTCTTGAGGGCGACATTGCCGACAAAGCCCTCGGTGACGACAACGTCCACCGTGCCCTTGCCAATATCGTCGCCTTCGACGAAGCCGTGATAGATGAAGCCGGCGCCGCTGGCCTGGGCCAGGATCTTGCCGGCATCCTTGATCGAATCGAGGCCCTTGACCTCTTCGGTGCCGACATTGAGCAGGCCCACTGTGGGTTGCTCGCTATCGAACAGGCAGCGGGCGAGCGCAGAGCCCAGAATAGCGTAATCGACCAGTTGCTGGGCATCGGCGCCGATGGTGGCGCCCATATCGAGCACGACGATGTCGCTGCGCAGAGTGGGCCAGATGGCGGCGATGCCGGGGCGGGAAATGCCTTCCATGGGGCGCAGGCAGAAGGTGGCCATGGCCATCAGTGCGCCGGTATTGCCGCCGGAGACGGCCACATCGGCCTCGCCATCCTTGACGGCCTGAATGGCCATCCACATGGAGGAAGTGCCGCGGCCCTTGCGCAGAGCCTGGCTGGGCTTTTCGTCGCCGGCGATGACGACATCGCTATGGCGCACGATCGAGACAGGCTTGAGGGCCGAAAACTCTTCGAGCAGAGGAGCAATCTGCTCCTGCCGCCCATGGAAGATGAATTTGGTGTTCTTGCGCTCGCGCAGCGCCAGATAGGCCCCGTGGATCACCGCCCGTGGCGCGTTGTCCCCGCCCATGGCGTCCACTGAGATTGTAATCGTGTCGGTCATATTTGCCCGTAAGTCGACCCCGCAAGGGGCAGTGCCGCAACATATCCCATCACAGGGAGGGTGCAAGCCCAGCCAAGTGATGCGGCGGGCTTGATGAGGTGAGAAAGGGGCTTCCCTATGGCCGGATCATGCCTTTTCAGGCCCCGGCTTGAGCTTTTTGAGCCCGGCAAAGGGGCCGGTATCGGTTTCGTCGGGCAGAACGCCCAAGGCATCGAGGCTTTCCCCCGGCAGGCGCGGATAGGGATCAATGCCCAAAGCCAGCGTTTCGATCAGCAATGGGCTGAGATCGACTTCGGGGCCATCGATATGATCGGGGAAATCCTCGTCGTCCAGATCGACGAAAACCTCGGAGCCGGGGGTGGGCTTATGGCTCTGGGCTTCGGGCAGGAAAACCCGATCGATGGGTTCATCGACTTCCTGGGTTACCGATTCGAAGGTGACAACGGAGGGCTGCACGATTCGCGCCCTTAGCCGGCCCTGAGCGCGCAGGCCGCCGCGCAGGGGCACCACGGTGAGTTCGGCGTGGAAGGTTTCGACAGCGGTGAGCTTGAGCAGGGCAGCCAATGCCTCGCGGGTCGCCGCATCCGGCGCGACCTTGATGGCGCGACCGGTGGCGGGAAGCCGGTCGATGCGGACAATGGCGTCGAGCAAGGGCGTTTCCTTATGGGTCATACAGCGGCCTCGAACTGGACGGCGCCAGTCATGATGGATTCGGCGGACTGGGCGGCAAGAGCATCGTCCTGCACGAACAGATAGGCGGCCAGCGCCTGAACATGGGCGCCGGATGCCCCGTCATATATATTGCGCGACAGCACGGCCTCAAGGGCCGCCGCATCGCGGCGATCCATGGCCTCGGTAAGGGCTGCCAGCAGCCCGAAAAAGATATTGCCCATTTTCTGGATTTTCTTGGGGACACCGATATCGCCCACGCCCATTTCGCGCAGGGAACGGTCCATATCCTTGAAGAAAAGGTCGAACACGGCCTGGCTGAACGCCTTCTGACCGCCCTGCTCGGCCCGCAGGCGGCGGAACAAGAGCGCCATATGCAGGCTGATCATGTCGAAACGGCCGGTGACAGTGTCGGGCACGAGCCAATCGGCGTAGAAGAAAGGCTGCCGGGATTGCGCCACAATGGCGTTATAGACGGCGTAAACCGGCTCGGTGGCAGTGTTCTTGCGAAAGAGTGACAAGATCATGGGATTGCGCTCAATGGCTCGATCGTTTTAACAAGACACCCTGCCCGCCCAATGCCAGCTTGCCAGACCGACATGTTGGCGGCTACACATTCCGGCGGCCAGAACGGGCCAAAGCCTTGTCGTCGTGCCTATAGTCGAGAGCCATCGGGGAAGTCAAATTCATGCCTCTGCGTACCGTTTCAGGTTCCATTGCCGCCGTCGCAGCGATTGCCGTCGTGCTGGCGGGTTGCAGCAGCAGCGGCACCCAGCTGATCAGCCAGCGTACCCAGGGCTATGAAATCTCCGAAGCCGCGATGGCGCAGATTCGCCCCGGCCAGAGCCAGGAACTGGTGACCATCGTGCTGGGCTCGCCGCAATCGACCAATACATTTGGCGATCAATCGGCCTATTACTATGTTGAGACCAAGGTGCAGCAGACCGCGTTCGGGATGACCTCGATCAAGTCGCGCACGGTGCTGGCGATCTATTTCGACAAGAACAAGAAGGTCATCGACAAGGCGGTGTACACGGCTGCCGACGGCAAGACCGTGACGGTGGAAAGCCGCCGCACCCCTTCGTTCGGCGAGGACCGCACGTTTATCCAGCAGATTTTGCAGTCGTTCGGCGGGTAAGTCCAAACGACGATGCATTGAAAAAGCCCCGGTCTTGCCGGGGCTTTTTTTGTTTTTTGTGAAGTGCGTTCAAAACGCGGTGTCATTCCCGCGAAAGCGGGAACCTCTGTTTTATTGCCGGCATCCCGGAACGGAGGTCCCGCTTTCGCGGGGATGACATTATGGGTGGGGCAACAGCTGCGGAATTCACCGAGGTGGTGGTCTGCGCCACTACCGCTTACTTGGTTTCGTTCAGGTCCGCCCCGGCTTCGCGGGCGATGGCGTCCAGGGCGGCGTTGACCATGCCGGTGGCGTCGTCTTCGTAGAAGGCCTTGGCAACGTCGATATATTCGGTGATGACGACGCGGGGCGGAATGTCCTTGCGGCGTAGCAGTTCGAAGGCAGCAGCGCGCAGGATGGCCCGCAGGGTGGCGTCGACACGCTCGACGGGCCAGCCATCGGCCAGGGCGCGATCGACGGCGGGGTCGATGGCCAGCTGGTGCTTGGTGACGCCAGAGACGATCTGGCGGAAGAAGTCAGCATCGGCGGGCAGATATTGCTCGCCTTCGATCTCGCGGCCGAGGTGGAAGCTGCCGAACTGGGCCAGCGTGTCTTCGAGCGTCGCGCGGCCGACATCCATCTGGTAAAGCGCCTGAACGGCGGCAAGGCGGGCGGCGCCACGCTGGTTGGCGGGGCGTTCGGATTGCGGGTCGCGTTTGGGAGCGTCGGCCATTTAAGCGTTCAGCCGAATTTTGAGGGCAGCCATGGCCAGAGCCGCGCGGGCAGCGCCGCCGCCCTTGTCCTGCTCGGAGACGCGGGCGCGGGCCCAAGCCTGAGCCTCGTTTTCAACGGTGAGGATACCATTGCCGAGCGGCAGGGCATCAACCACCGAAATCTCCATCAGCGCGCGGGCGCTTTCGTTGGAGACGATTTCGTAGTGGGTGGTTTCGCCGCGGATGACGGTGCCCAGGGCGACAAAGCCGTCATAGTCGCCAGCTTCCATGGCCATGGAAATGGCAGCGGGGATTTCGAGGGCGCCCGGAACGGTCACCACGTCGAAGGTGGCGCCGGCAGCTTCGAGAGCGGCGGAAGCACCAGCCAGGAGTTCGTCAGCCAGCTCGACATAATAGCGGGCCTCGACGATGAGGAAGTGCTGGCCATCGGCGGAGCCGGGCTCGATGGGGAAGTTGGCGCCGTGAGAGGCCATGGGGCAGTCCTTATTTGCGGAAGTCGCCAAGCGTTTCAAACAGGCGCGCGGCATAGCGCGCCATGGGGTCGACCTCGATATTGACGCTGTCGCCAACCCCATAATCGCCCCAGGAGGTAACTTCAACCGTATAGGGGATCAAATGGACCGAGAAGCGGTTGCCTTCGACATCATTGACGGTGAGCGAAGTGCCATTGAGAGCCACGCTGCCCTTTTTGGCGATGAAGGGAGCAACGGCATCGGCAACGGCGAATGTATAGGTGATCTGCTCGCCGGTCTCCTTCTTGTCGACGATTTCGGCCATGCCATCGATATGGCCAGAGACGATGTGGCCGCCCAGCTCGTCGCCGATCTTGAGGGAACGTTCGAGGTTTACCCGGCGGCCGGCCTGCCATTTGCCGACCTGGGTGACAGCGAGGGTTTCGAGCGCGGCGAAGACTTCGAACCAGTTCTGGCCGTTCTCATTGCCCTTATCGGTAATTGTGAGGCAGATGCCGTCATTGGTGATGGAGGCGCCCATGTCGATGGAGGCAGCATCATATTCCGTGCCGATGCGCAGCACGCGGCCGTCATTGCGATCTTCGACCTTGAGCAATTTGCCGACGTCGGTGACGATACCGGTGAACATGGGCAATCCTATATGTGAGTTGGCAGCACCATATAGCGAGGCAAAGGCGCCTGCGACTACTGAGAAATGGTTGAACGCCGTTCGAAGATGGTGAGCAGATCGTCGCCCACCTGTTGACGGTCGGTTTCGACGAGGCCCGCCGCTTCGAGCCGATCGGCCAGCGGGTCGCCGGAACTGGCGGGCAAACCGCCCTTGCCGATGGTCACGGGGCTGGTCAAAAGCGCAAAACGGTCGATCAGCCCGGCGTCGAGCAGGGCCGCGGTGAGGCGGGCGCCAGGTTCGACCAGCAGGTTTTGGATGCCTTTGCCGGCGAGAGCAGTGAGCGCCAAGGCGAGGTCCGGGCGGCCCTTTTTGCCTTCGACGCGGATGACCTCGACGGACGGTGGCGCGTCCACCGGCGAGTCGGTTTCTGCAATGATTGCAAGGCGATGCGCGGAGAAGCGATCAACCAGATTCACCTTGCGGCCGATGCCCTTGGCACCAGCCAGGATGACGCGAAGCGGGCTGCGATTCTCGAGGCCCGGCAGACGGACGGTGAGTTGGGGATCGTCGAGACGCGCGGTGGAGGAGCCGATCAGGATGGCTTCAGAGCGGGCGCGCTGCAGATGTGTCCAGTCGCGGGCGGCCTCGCCGGTGATGGCGACATTGCCCTGGCCCTTGCGGCCAATCATGCCATCGGCAGAGACGGCGAGCTTGACGGTGACGAAGGGGCGCCCTGCCCCGTGGCGCATGGCATGGCCGGCATGCAAGGCGCGGGAAGGTGCGTGATCGGCCAGGATGACTTCGATGCCGGCCGATTCGAGGCGGCGGATGCTCTCGCCGGCCGTGCGCGGATCGGGATCGCCAGTGCCGATGACGACGCGCAGTACGCCGGAGCGGATCACCGCATCGACGCAAGGCGGGGTGCGGCCCCAATGGTGGCAGGGCTCAAGCGTGACATAGAGGGTGCGGCCCGAGGCTTCAAAGCCAGCGGCCTCCAGCGCCTGCGACTCGGCGTGAGGGCGGCCGCCCTTGGCGGTGACGGCGCGGGAAATCAGCGTCTGGTTGGCCGGATCGACGACCAGGGCTGCGACGGTTGGATTGTCAGCGGTGGTGCCGAGATAGGGCAAGGCATAGCGGACGGCGGCATCAAGCCAGCGGATATCCTCGGGGCTGGGCCCGCTCAATCGTCCTGGTCCTGCACAATGCCCTTGCCGGAGGCGAGTTCAGTGAGGAAGGAACGGAAATCGTCGGCGGCGGAGAAGTTTTTATAAACCGAGGCGAAGCGGACAAAGGCCACGTCATCGAGGCCCTTGAGGCCTTCCATGACATATTCCCCGATCTGGTCGGAGGTGACTTCGACTTCGCCCAGGCTTTCGAGCTGGCGGACAATGCCGGAGATCATGCGTTCGGTGCGGTCTGGATCGACCGAGCGCTTGCGCAGGGCGGTATAGACCGAGCGCGAGAGCTTTTCGCGATCGAAGGGGACCTTGCGGCCCGATTTCTTGACCACGGTCAGATCACGCAGTTGCACCCGTTCGAACGTGGTGAAGCGGCCGCCGCAGCCATTGCAGACGCGGCGGCGCCGGATGGCACCGGAATCCTCGGTGGGACGGCTGTCCTTGACCTGCGTGTCGTCGTTGCCGCAATACGGACAGCGCATCCTCAGCCCTTTTAGTTTGCGTAGATCGGAAAGCGCGCGGTGAGCGCCTTGACCTTGTCGCGCACGGCGGCTTCGACCTGGGCGTTGCCCTCATCGGAATTGGCCTCGCGCAGACCATCGAGCACTTCAACGATCAGACTGCCGATTTCCTGGAATTCGGCGACGCCAAAACCGCGGGTAGTACCGGCTGGGGTGCCCAGGCGGATACCCGAGGTGACGAAGGGCTTTTCCGGATCGAAGGGAATGCCGTTTTTATTGCAGGTGATGAAGGCACGGCCAAGGCCCTGCTCCGCACGCTTGCCGGTGGCGTTCTTCTTGCGCAGGTCGACCAGCATCAGATGGTTGTCGGTGCCGCCGGAGACGACATCGAGGCCATGCGACTTGAGCGTTTCGGCCAAAGCGCGGGCATTATCGACGACCTGACGGGCGTAAGCTTTGAATTCGGGCTGCAGTGCTTCCTTGAAGGCGACGGCCTTGGCGGCGATCACATGCATCAGGGGGCCGCCCTGCAGGCCCGGGAACACCGCCGAATTGATCTTTTTGGCGATATCCTCGTCATTGGAGAGGATCATGCCACCGCGCGGGCCACGCAGGGATTTGTGCGTGGTGGTGGTGGTGACATGGGCATGGGGCACTGGCGAAGGGTGCACGCCACCGGCAACCAGACCCGCAATGTGGGCCATGTCGACCATGAGATAGGCGCCAACAGAATCGGCGATCTGGCGGAAACGGGCCCAATCCCAGACGCGAGAATAGGCGGTGCCGCCGGCCAGAATCAGCTTGGGCTTATGCTCATGGGCGAGGCGTTCGACTTCATCCATATCGAGCAGGTGATCGTCGCGGCGCACGCCATAGGAGACCACGTTGAACCACTTGCCAGACATGTTGACTGGCGAGCCATGGGTGAGGTGACCGCCTGAATTCAGATCGAGGCCCATAAAGGTGTCGCCCGGCTGCAGCAGCGCGAGGAACACGGCCTGGTTCATCTGCGAACCCGAATTGGGCTGCACATTGGCGAAATTGGCACCGAACAGCTGCTTGGCGCGCTCAATGGCCAGAGTTTCGGCCACGTCGACGAACTGGCAACCACCGTAGTAGCGCTTGCCGGGATAGCCTTCCGCATACTTGTTGGTCATGATCGAGCCCTGGGCTTCGAGCACGGCGCGGGAGACGATGTTCTCGGACGCGATCAGCTCGATTTCGTGCTGCTGGCGACCCAGTTCGTCATTGATGGCGCCCGCGATCTCGGGATCGATCTCGGCAAGATTGGCGGAAAAGAACTTCGGAAAGAGCGGAAGAGAGGTCGCAGCGCTCATGGGCTTAACTCCAGGGCGATCCCAACATGTGGTGTCGGAAGGATGATACGGGCGCAGCCTCTAGCACGAACCGCCGGTTCAATCCATGCATTGCCACAGTAAATTCTCAATTGGCAGGCAACCGGAGGATGCGCTTGCGCATTTGTGTTGCAGTGGGCTGGAGTTCCCAGCCGGCGGGGTGGTTTTGGAGAATTCGAAATGACGACGAAATTTGGAAAACTTGCCGCGACGGTGATGGCCGGAGCCGTGATGCTCGCCGGTGCGATGCCAGCATTTGCCCAGGGCGGCGTGATGATGAACCCGAAACCGGGCAACAGCTTTTCACAACGCGACCGGGTGATCACCAGCTATTGTGACCGCTACCGCAATGACCGCGACTGCCGCCGCTATTATGGCGGTGGATGGAGCGATCGCGACTACAACAATTTCTACCGCAATCGCCGCGACTCGCTCGATGGCATCGCAGCCGGCCTGTTCGGTTTCGGCTTTGGCGCATTGCTGGGCGGCGCTCTCGCCAACCAGAACAACAATAATTACGGCGGGCAGCCGGTTTATGGCGGTAGTTCGTACCAAGCGCATGTGAACGCCTGCTATTCGCGCTACCGCTCCTATGACGAAGAGACCGACACGTTCATGGGCTATGACGGCGTCCGCCGTCGCTGCCAGCTGTAGTTAAGCCTAGAACAACCGCTTTTCGGGCGCCGGGGCCTCGGTTTGGAGTTTCCGGCGCAGTTTGGCGAGGGCGAGTTGCTGCATCTGATGGCGGGTTGCCGAGACCGGGGTGATTACCACCACCTCAATGCCACTCGTGCTATCGATGGCCGCGACGCGCATTTGCTGGCCGAGCTGGACGAATTCAAACAGAACTTCACCTTGAGGCATGGGCGCGGTCCCTAGTTTGCCCGTGAAGCTTGCCCGATTCCTGTAGAAACGAAAACGCCCTCCAGATGGAGGGCGTTTTGCGTTGGGTGAGACCCGGACTTAGGCGTCAAAGGTGACTTTGCCCTGGGCGTCGAATTCGTAAACGTCGTCGCGGAAGCTGACGGTGCCCTGCTTGTTGGCCCAAGCGGTGATGTAGGTGGTGTGCAGCGGCACGCGGGCCTTGCACTCGACATCGAGGCGCTGCAGCGATTCAAAAGTCATGTCGACCTTGTTCTGATCCCAATCGCCATTGTCGCGCAGCAGCCAGTTGACCAGCTGGTTGACACCCTCGACGCGCACACAGCCTGAAGAATGGAAGCGGGCGTTTTCGCCGAACAGCGCCTTGGAGGGCGTGTCGTGCAGATAGCAATCGTAGGGATTGTAGAAGTTGATCTTGCAATGGCCCATGGAATTGGCCGCGCCCGGCTCCTGGCGGTACATGTAATTGACCGCATTGCCGATATTGGTCCAATCGATGGTTGAGGGCGAGATTTCGTTGCCGCTGCCGTCGTAGATATGGATGTTCTGTTCGGCCAGGTAGTTCGGATTTTCCTGCATGTATTTGGTCAGGTCGCGCTCGACCAGCGACTTGGGCACATGCCAATAGGGATTGAAATTGATCTGGCTGACCTTGCTGGCCATGATCGGGGTGGCGCGATCGACCCGGCCGACAACGGCGGTGTGGCGCTGCTCGACCATGCCGCCCGCGACAGCCTCGATGGTGGCGGCCGGAATGTTGACCACGACATAGCGTTCGCTGAGGTTCGCCGCCATGGTCTGGACGCGCTGGGCGTTCAGATAGAGCTGGTTGAGGCGGGTTTGCGCCGGCACCGACAGTGCATACCAGGTGGCTTCATCGACCTCGCCATTGACGACCAGGCCATGGCGGGCCTGGAAAGCACGAATGCCAGCATCGGCGGGAGCGTCGATCATATCGCTGACGCTTTCGACCATTGCCATATCGCCTGAGGAAATCAGGCGGCGCTTGAGCGCGATGGCGGCCTTGCGCGATTCACCCAGCTTGAGGCCATAGGCTTCCTGCGGGGTTTCTTCCCAGCCGCCGGCAGCGACGAAGGGCTCGTATTGGGAAATCGCCAGTTGCAGATTGTAAGCCGTGTCGTAGGACAGGATCGGCTCATTGGTGGCAATCAGCGCCTGGGCGGCGGCCGTATTGCCGTTCTGATCAACATTGCGCAGGACACGGTTGCGGTCGAACATATCCCAGAAGGAATCCTGGGCCCGCACCACTGAAGGCATGGCCAGGGCAGCACCGCTCACAGCCATGGATTGAAGAAGAGAACGACGATTCAATCGCATCAAGTCACCCGAAATATTCAGCCCGCCGCATCAAAGCGGCTTTTACCATCGCGTCCCGCCCGTCACAACGCAGTCAAGCGAGCGTGAACCTTTGGACTTCGTATACCAAGAATAGGCGGGAAATGGTTTCAAACCACGTAACAACGGCAGATGATGGTCATTTGCGGCTGAAATAAGAAACGCCAGCGCTGAGGCTGGCGTTTGCTTGATGATGTGGCAGGAGGGCAACAACACTCCCTGCCCTCGCGGCGTTGGCGATCAGAGCTTGTACAGGATCTGATCGACCCAGAAGCGCTCGAGACGGGCCAGCGCCTTGTTGAGGCCGTCGAATTCGTCATCGCCCAGGCCACCGACCTTGTCGATCGACTTGAGGTGACGGTCATAAAGCTCGTCGATGACCTCGGCCACTTCCTCGCCCTTGGGGGTCAGCTTGATGCGGACCGAACGGCGGTCGGAACGGGAGCGTTCTTGGAAGATATAACCGGTCTCGACCAGTTTCTTGAGGTTGTACGAGACGTTGGAGCCCAGATAATAGCCCCGCGACCGCAGTTCGCCAGCTGTCAACTCGGCATCGCCGATATTGAACATCAGCAGTGCCTGGACGGGGTTGATGTCATCCCAGCCCATGCGGTCGAACTCATCCTTGATGAGATCGAGCAGGCGGCGGTGCAGACGTTCGACGCGCGAAACAGCTTCGAGATAAAGCGGCTTCAGGCTCTGGGGACGGTCCGGGGACATAGCCTCGGCTGCGTTGGATTTGATCGCCATTTGTGCCTCACTGTTCATCAGTTCGTGCGATTTTTCGCATCTCATGAGGCCAAACTACGGCGCCCCGACTAAGATCGCCCTAAGCCACACGCTTAAAACTATCTTACTGGAATACAATGAGAATTTGGCTTAATTCTTCGTATCACCTGGTGATAAAATTGTAACCTTACCGAGGTGTGACGGGCGCGGGAGAGCTTGGCCCCCCACGCCCGCACCAGCTAGGCCGGATTGAAGAATGGCCGGGCGAAAGCGAGCTTGAGCAGTAGCATGCCGGCTACGGCAACAGCCTGTCCCAGCACTAGAAATAAACCCAACTGTCCCATCTGGCTGGCATGGAGCGCGGCGAGCGCGACGCTGCCGGCCACCCACAGGGCATCCCCTGCGACATGGGTGGCGAGGATGGCAGGGGTTAGCCGCTGGACCCGGGCTGTCATTAAATTGAACGCGGCCCAAGGGAGCAGGATGACGCCGAGGGCGATGAGAAGAGCCGGGGGCAAGGTCCAGCCGATAAGCGCCGGGAGGGGTGCCGCGGCAGCGATGAGGACAGCGCCGAGGACGAGGCAGGCGGCGGTGTCAGCGAGATAGACCAAGCGGGGATGAAGGTTAAGAGCAGGCATTGGATGTCTCCTTGTCGGTGTGTTCGATAGACATGAGACTGGAGGACAGACGTAATGCTCTCAATTACCTCCTAGGTAATGGAATTGCGGCGCTATCCTGGGCCATAAGGAAGAGGACAGGAGAGCACAGCATGATTGGCCAGATGTTGCGGGAATGGCGGGGCTTGCGCGGCATGAGCCAGATGGAGCTGGCGCTGAACGCTGAAGTATCGTCGCGGCACATCTCGTTTCTGGAATCGGAACGCGCCAAGCCAAGCGCCGAAATGGTGTTGCGGCTGGCGGAGGCGCTGGCCATGCCGCTGCGGGAGCGCAATGCGCTATTGGTTGCCGCCGGCTTTGCCCCGCAATATGGCGAGAGCGACTGGAAGGGCGAGCAGATGGCCGAAGTGCGGCAGGCGGCGGCGATGATCCTTGCGGCGCATGCGCCCAATCCGGCGCTGGTGCTGGATGCCGCCTTTACGATTCTGGATGCCAATGCGGCGGGGTTGGCGCTGACGGGTGGCGAGCGAGACACTCTGGGCCGGGTCAATCTGGTCGATCTGGTGTTTACCCCCGGGCCGCTGCGCGAGAGCATCGTCAACTGGCAGGAAGTGGCGGGTTATCTGCTGCACCGGATGCGAGAGGGCGTGCGCTTGCGCGGGCCGCATTCGGGCATGGCCAAGGTGTTGCGGCGGGCGCGGCAGCAGCCGGGCGTGGATGGGCTGGTGCAAGTGCATGGCGGGATGGGGACGGTGTTGCTGCCGGTGGTGATCAACGCCGGTGGGAGCACGACACGCTGGTTTACGACCGTTACCACCTTTGGCGCGCCGCAGGACGCACTGGCCGAGGAAATCACCATCGAGCAGTTTCACCCGGCCTGAGGCTTAGCCCCAGCGCTCAGGTGAGTTCCTCGGCGAGGCCGATGAGGAGCCCTTCGGGCCCGCGGATGTAGCAGAGGCGATACACGTTCTCATACTGGACGACGTCGCCGACGAGTTGTGCGCCGCGATTGCGAAGCCGTTCCAGCGTCTCGTCGATGTCGGTCACGGTGAACATGGCGCGGAGATAGCCCAAGGCATTGACCGGGGCGGTGCGGTGATCGGCGATGACAGCGGGCCTGATGAAGCGGGACAGCTCTAGCCGGCTATGGCCATCTGGCGTGCGCATCATGGCGACTTCGACGTGCTGGTCGCCCAATCCGGTGACACGTCCGGCCCATTCGCCTTCGATCGTGCCGCGCCCTTCAAGCTCGAGGCCGAGTTCGCGGAAGAACTCAACGGTTGTTTCGAGGTCTTCGACAACGATGCCGACATTGTCCATCCGTTTGAGTGCCATGTGTCCAATCTCCAAGCGGTTGATCGAGGGCTAGTCCGTGGCGCGGGCGCGGCGCATACGCAGCCGCAGAAAGAAGATGATGAGGATAGAGGCGACCAAGACCAGCCGGATGGCAAAGCCGAAGGCGGTCATCTGCACATCGGCATTGCCGGCCAGATAGAGGGCGAGTTCGACCCCGGTAGCGCCAACGAGCAGGACGGCGCCCCAGCTGGCCCTGATCCACAGCCCGACCGCTGCGAAGAGGCGCGCCAGGCAGAAAATGGCGAGATAGATGAAGCCCGCCGTGCCCAAGGTGGTCAGGGGACTGGTGGCGCCGGTATTGACGCCGAGCAGGCGCGCCGCATCATTGAGCCCGAGCAGCAGGCTGATAATGGCGACGATGCGGATGTAGATGCCGATGGCGGGGGCGTTGAAATCCATGGCGGGTTTCTACCCCCTACCGCCAGATGCGACAAGCCGGAGCTTGGAGCGGCCCCCTGCCTTTGATACATGGAGCCCAACCAAGGAGCAGACGATGGCCGAGCACTGGAACAAGCACGACATGGACTTCCTGGGCGGCCGCCGGTTGCGACGCAGCCGCCGGACCGAATGGAGCCGGGCCATGGTGCGCGAGACCGTGTTGACTCCGGCCGATCTGATCTGGCCGCTGTTTGTCATTGAAGGGCAGAATGAGAAAACACAGATCAAGTCCATGCCGGGCGTGGAACGGCTGAGCGTCGATCTCTGTGTTGAGGCGGCGCGGGCGGCACGTGACGCGGGGATTCCGGCGCTGGCGCTATTTCCCAATACGCCGGACCATTTGCGCAGCGAGAATGCGGCGGAAGCCTATAATCCGGACAATCTGATGTGCCGGGTGCTGAGCGCCATCAAGAGTGCGGTGCCCGATATCGGGCTGATCGCCGATGTGGCGCTGGACGAATATTCGAGCGACGGCCAGGACGGGCTGGTGCGCGACGGAGAAATCCTCAACGACGAAACCATCACCGTGATGGCGCGCTCCGCCATCGTGCAGGCCAAGGCGGGAGCGGACATCATTGCGCCATCGGACATGATGGATGGGCGCGTGGGGGCGATCCGCGCGGTGCTGGATGGCGAAGGGTTCGACCA
The DNA here is from genome assembly GCA_900470445.1 of Hyphomicrobiales bacterium. Classification (GTDB taxonomy): domain Bacteria; phylum Pseudomonadota; class Alphaproteobacteria; order Rhizobiales; family Devosiaceae; genus Devosia. Next base: position 18,043 of record UCAU01000021.1, read on the forward strand.
GGTCCAGATCATGTCTTATGCGGCCAAATATGCCTCGTGCTTTTACGGGCCATTCCGCGAGGCGGTGGGCTCGGGCAGCCGGTTGCGGGGCGACAAGCGGACCTATCAGATGGATTTCGCCAATTCCGACGAGGCGCTGCGCGAGATCGCCGCGGACGTCGAGGAAGGCGCTGACAGCATCATGGTCAAGCCTGGCCTGCCCTATCTGGATATCGTGCGGCGGGCTAAGGACAACTTCAATGTGCCGATCTATGCGTACCAGGTGAGCGGGGAATACGCGATGATCGAGTTCGCGGCGGCGGCGGGTGCGCTGGACCGGACGCGGGCTATTCATGAGAGCCTGCATGCGTTCAAGCGGGCTGGGGCGAATGGGGTGCTGACCTATTATGCGTTGGAAGTGGCGCGGGAATTGGGACGTTGACCTCCCAGGCACATTTTAGTGGCTTGGCCTCTTGCAGAGGGGCAAGGTCATAACAATGTTTCGGTCATGAACCAGACCCCGACTGCCCGCCCCCTGTTGCCCGATCCGGAAACTGCGCCCGAGCTGTTTGACGGTGTGCTGACGCGCCGTGCCCTGGCGTTCGTCATCGATCTGGCGATCATGGGCATGTTGATGCTGATGTTTGGCCTCGTCGGTCTGATTGCCGGTTTCCTGACCTTCGGGCTGGCCTGGCTGGCTCTGGTGTTTCTCGTCCCGGCCACGGTACTGTTTTACTATGGCGTTACGCTGGGTTCGCCCAGCCGGGCGACGCTGGGCATGCGGATGATGGATCTGGTGCTGACCCCGACCCGTGGGCAGCCGCTCGATGGGTGGATGGCGATTATTCACGCGGGCCTGTTCTGGGTCACGTTCTGGATTTCCTGGCCCGTTTCGCTGCTCTTCGCGCTGTTCACGCCACGTCGGCAGATGATCCATGATTTGATCGTGGGCACGCTGATGGTCCGCCGCTCGCCGATGACCCGGCATTGGCGCGCTTACAATGGGCGGAGCCAACAGGCGTATTGAGCGTTGCTTGGGGTAGAGCAGAGGTTTACACTCTGCTGATTGCACTCAAGGGTCATGGATGACCGACCACACGCCTGAAACCACCCAGTTGTTTTTGACAGCCGCGATGCCGTGCCCGTATTTGCCGGGCAAGCAGGAGCGCAAGCTGTTCACGCACCTGACCGGGCGACGGGCTTCGGCGCTGCATCACCTACTGAGCGAAAACGGCTTCCGACGCAGCCAGAACCTGATCTACCGGCCGGCTTGCGAAGGCTGCAATGCCTGCCAATCGGTGCGGATCGTGGCAGGGGAATTTGAAGCATCGTCGCGCTTCCGCCGGGTGCTGCGCAATAATAACGACATTGCCATAGATGTGCGGCCGACCACGGCGACCAGCGAACAATATGATCTGTTCAAACGCTATCTTGAGTCGCGGCATGCCGGCGGCGGCATGAACCAGATGAGTTTTGTCGACTATGAATATATGGTCGAGGATACGCCGGTGCAGTCCGTGTTGGTCGAATATCGGCTGCGCGACCACCCTGACCAGCCGCTGATTGCCGTGGCGCTGACCGATGTGATGCCGGACGGGCTATCCATGGTCTATAGTTTCTACGATCCCGATCTGGCGCATCGCAGCCTTGGGACTTTCCTCATTCTCGACCACATTGCGCAGGTCCGTTCGGCGGGACTGAGCTATGTCTATCTGGGCTATTGGGTGAAGGATTCTCCCAAAATGGCCTATAAAGCACAGTATCGGCCGCTCGAAGTGCAGCGCGGGACACTGGGCTGGTGCCCGCTCGAGTAGTTTGACCGGCGCCTTGTTTGGGCCATAAGGCTGGGCGAGACGGCGGGATTGCCGTTGCTTGCTACCGGATCGTTCATGTCATTGCTGTTTTTGCTGGTCCGGCTGGGCTTGGTGCTGGGTGCCCTGGGCGCCGCCACATGGTCGATATTGGCGGTGTTCGGTTTTGCCGTCCCGGTGCTCGATCTGCTCAATCATGCGCAAATCCTATTATTGCCGGTAACGTTGATCGGGCTGTTTCTCGTGACCGTTTTGCTGCGCGGAAACTGGCGCAAAGCGGCGATGATCTATGCGTTTTTGGGCGTGGCGGCTTCGGCCAATGTCATGGTGCCCGAATTTGTCGCCTCGACCCAGGCACGGCCAGCGGCGCCGGCGACGGGCGTGGTGCGGATGATGACGCACAATCTGTTCGGCATGAATTACGCGATGGACAAGGTGACTGCGGCGATTTTCGCCGAGGACCCGGACATTATCGTGCTGCAGGAATATTTCGGCGAGCAGGCACGTGAGTTGCATCCGCTGCTGATCGAGCGTTATCCCTATTATGTGCGTTGCCGTGGCGGGAAGCGGGCCAATCTGGGGCTCTATTCGCGCATTCCGTTCGAGCAGGTGGAGGATGGGGCCTGCCCGGACAATGCCTATGTGACCGAGCGAACCGCGCATATCCTGGTGAAATTCCATACATCGGATGGCAAGGCCTTTTCGGTGGTCACCACGCATATGGACTGGCCACTGCCGGTGCAGCGGCAGCAGGATCAGCTCAATGCGCTATCGGGTGTGTTAGGCGGGATCGACGGGCCGATGATCCTGGCGGGGGATTTCAATTCGACGCCGTGGTCCTATGCTCTGCGCGACTTTGTCAGTCGGAACGGGCTGGTGCGGCAGACGGTGAACCTGCTGACCTATCCAAAGCGCTGGTTTTACCTGGGGGCGTGGCGGGACACGATACCCTTCCTGCCGCTGGATCATGTGATGACACGGGGCGGGATCGTGGTGCACGAGCTGCATGCCGGGCGGCCGACAGCGAGCGACCATTTGCCGGTGGTGTTCAGTTTTTCGGTGGAGTGAGGTTGGGGACTTCGACCTGCAGGTCGAAGACAATGAGCCCGTCACGGCCGCCTTCGAGTGCGGCGACAAGGCGGGCGCCGGCAGCCTGGTGGGCGGGATCGACGAGATAGCGATCGCGCGCGGCCTCATCGACAAGGTCCATGATGAAACCATCCTTGAAGCCCTGCGCCAGGCCTTCGGGGGAAATATTGGGACCGAAATCGGCGGAGATCAGTCCGTCGATTTGCCCGACCAGCGCGGCAAGGCCGGCATAGATTTCGGCGCGCTCATCGCCCGAGACGCCCGAGCGGAACTTGACGAAAACGCAGTGGCGGATCATCCGACAAACCTGTTGTTGCGCGGGAAGCCGTTGGGGGGCTGACGGCCGGCGGAGGCGCGATCGCCCAGCCAGTCGGTGAGTTCTTCGGTGGGCTTGGTGAAGGTACGGCCGGAACTGTCGGTCCAGGTGAGGCCATCGGCGGCGTAGAAGGCCTTGAGGTCGGAAATGCCGCCATCCTTGTAGCGCTGCAGGCGCACGCCCTTGCCGCGGCCCATTTCGGCCAATTGCGACGCGGGGAAGACCAGGAGCTTACGGTTTTGTCCGATGACGGCGACGCGGTCGCCCAGCATGGGCACGAGCAAGCGGGCCTCGTCGGGCGTGGTGACGTTGAGGATCTGCTTGCCCTTGCGGGTATTGGCGATCATGTCGTCTTCGGCCACGATGAACCCGTAACCGGCAGATGACGCGATGATGCGCTTTTGACCGGGGCGATAGACGAAGAGGCTGACAATGTCCTGCCCCTCTTCCATATCGACCATGATGCGCACGGGCTCGCCCTGGCCACGGCCGCCGGGGAGCTTGTCGCCGCCCAGCGTATAGACCTTGCCGCCGGTGGTGAGCATGAGCAGCTTATCGGTGGTTTCAGCCTTGATCGCCAGCTTGAGCCGGTCGCCGGTCTTGAAACCCTTTTCGTCGATCTCGTCCGTGTGACCCTTGAGAGCGCGGATCCAGCCTTTTTCCGACAGGATGACGGTGATGGGTTCGCGCTCAATAAAGGCGGTGGTGATTTCGGCGTGGTCGGCATCGGGTGCCAGGCTGAACAGCGAGCGGCGGGCGCCGAGATGGTGCAGCGTCGTGCCATCGGCCTCGTATAGCGGATAGGCCTTTTTGAGGGCTTCGACCTGCTTGGCGATTTCACCCCATTGGCGTTTGTCGGAGCCGAGCAGGGTTTCCAGACGCCCCTTTTCCTCGGTGAGCTTGGTATGCTCCTCGCGCAGCTCCATTTCCTCGAGCTTGCGCAAAGACCGCAGGCGCATATTGAGGATGGCTTCGGCCTGGTTGTCGGTGAGCGAGAAGGCGGCGATCAGCGACGCCTTGGCATCGTCTTCCTCGCGAATGATACGGATGACCTCATCAAGATTGAGGTAGGCAATGATGTAGCCTTCGAGCACTTCGAGGCGGCTGGCGATCTGCTCCAGCCGGTGCTGGCTGCGGCGGACCAGCACGATCTTGCGGTGATCGAGCCACGCCTTGAGCGCATCGGCCAGGCTCATGACGCGCGGCAACGTGCCCTTGTCGAGCACGTTCAGATTAAGCGGGAAGCGCAGTTCGAGATCGGAGAGCTTGAACAGTTGCTCCATCAGGATGACCGGATCGACCGTGCCGGCGCGCGGTTCGAGGACGAGGCGGATGTCGTCGGCGCTTTCGTCGCGCACGTCCTTGAGCAAAGGCAGGCGCTTGGCCAGCAGCAATTCGGCGATCTTTTCGACCAGCCGGGATTTCTGCACGCCATAGGGAATCTGGGTGACGACGATCTGATAGACGCCCCTGCCCTTTTCCTCTTTTTCCCAGACGGCGCGCACGCGGAAGGAGCCGCGGCCGGTCTCATAGGCATTGACGATGGCGGCGCGACTTTCGACCAGATGCCCGCCAGTGGGGAAATCGGGGCCGCGCACGAGATCGTCGCTGGAGGGGGGAGCGCTCAGATCCTGATGGATCAATTCGTCGGTGGTGGCGGCGGGATTATAGATGATCTTGAGGGCGGCGTTGCACAGCTCGAGCACATTGTGCGGCGGCACCGAGGTTGCCATGCCCACGGCAATGCCCATGGAGCCATTGGCCAAAAGATTTGGGAAATTGGACGGCAGGACGACCGGCTCTTCGTCTTCCCCGTCATAGGTCGGCTTGAAATCGATGGCATTCTCGCCGATGCCTTCGAGCAGGCGCGTGGCCACGTCGGTCATGCGGGATTCGGTGTATCGCATGGCGGCGGCGCTATCGCCGTCGATATTGCCGAAATTGCCCTGGCCATCGACCAGTGGGTAGCGCATGGCGAAATCCTGCGCCAGGCGTACCAGGGCGTCATAGATCGACTGATCGCCATGCGGGTGGAATTTACCGATCACGTCACCGACGATACGGGCGGATTTCTTGTAGCCCTGATTGGGATCGAGCTTGAGCAGGCGCATGGCATGGATGATGCGGCGGTGGACGGGCTTGAGGCCGTCGCGGGCATCGGGCAGCGCACGCTGGGTGATGGTGGAGAGCGCATAGGACAGATACCGCTCTTCGAGCGCCTGCCGCAGATCGACGATGCGCTGATCGTCGGCGGGAGGGAGGGTATCAGCGTCGGACATCGGCACAGCTTCCAGGGGAACGAATCAGGAAATGACTATAGCCGATGATGGCCGGGAACGGGCGCAGACAGGCGGTTTTGCACGGGTTATGGGCGAGCGGGTGCGCCGCCTGCGCAGCGGTTGCCGGATAGACGGACGGACCCCGAGACGGCTTTCGCCTCGTAGTAGTAAAAAGTGAGACAAAAACCGCCTCGGGGCGCCGGGCCTTGATCGGAAGGCGGCATCGCGACCCCAACAGGTGACCGTAGTCCTCCTGCCCGCTGATCCGTCCGCTCATCCCGGAGCGAGACGCGACCCCCACTCCCCCGGNNGCCCGTGTTCCGGATGATGGGGGGAGTATGGGCGTGAAATTCGCTGTGGGGATAAGATGGATAAGCGGGGGCTTTCCCTATCGAGGGGAGTGTTCGATTCGAATTTCCGTGACTGTCCCCCACCCCACCCTCAATCA
>UCAU01000085.1 GCA_900470445.1 Hyphomicrobiales bacterium
GAACTCAGGGAACCTCCGTTGTCTTTCTCGGCGCAGCAAACGGAGGTCCCCGCTTTCGCGGGGATGACATTGTGTTTGTTGTGAAATTGGGCGCGACATCGCAGCCCCCCGTAGACCTCATGGTGAGCTTGTCGAACCACGAGGTCGTAGCACCGGCCGCGGACACCCCACCAGATAAAATCCCCGGGACATGCCCGGGGATCAATTCATTGCCACTTGCTGCGTGAACCTACCCGCCCGTCGTCGGCAGCGTCAGATCGCCCGAGGTCAATTTCCGCGCCGTGATCGCTGCATCGGCCCGTTCGCGCGGCAGCTCGAGGCTGGTCCACACACTCACCAAAGCATGGCGCAGCTCGAAGATCATCTCGTCGGTATGCAGCGGGGTGGGGGTAATGCGCAGCCGCTCGGTGCCCTTGGGCACGGTGGGGTAATTGATCGGCTGGATATAGATATTGTGCTTGTCGAGCAGCATGTCGCTGGCCGCCTTGCACTGGCGCGCATCGCCCACGATCAGCGGCACGATATGGGTTTCGGTTTCCATCACCGGCAGGCCCGCATCGGCCAGGATCGCCTTGGTCAGCCGGGCTTGGCGCTGGTGCAGCATGCGCTCCTGCCCATTGCCCTTGAGGTGCTCGATCGAAGCCCGCGCGGCCGCGCACAAAGCCGGGGGCAGGGCCGTGGTGAAAATGAATTCAGGCGCATAGGACCGCACGGCATCAACGATGGCACGATTGGCCGCGATATAGCCGCCCATCGTGCCAAAGCCCTTGGCCAGCGTGCCTTCAATGATGTCGATGCGCTCCATCAGTCCGTCGCGCTCGGCTATGCCGCCGCCGCGTGGGCCATACATGCCCACGGCATGGACTTCATCGATATAGGTCAGCGCGCCGAATTCCTCGGCCAGGTCGCAGATGTCCTTGATCGGGGCGATATCGCCATCCATCGAATAGATCGATTCAAAGCAGATCAGCTTGGGCCGCTTGCGATCCACCTGCATCAGCAATTCGCGCAGATGCGCCACGTCATTATGCCGGAAGATGACCTTCTGCATGCCCGATTGGCGCACGCCCTGGATCATCGAGGCATGGTTGAGCTGGTCGGAAAAGATCACGCAATCGGGCAGGAGCCGCGCAATGGTCGAGATCGCTGCCTCGTTGGACACAAAGCCCGAGGTAAACACCAGCGCCGCTTCCTTGCGGTGCAGATCGGCCAGCGAGCGCTCCAGCTCGACCAGCGGGCGATTGGTGCCCGAAATATTGCGCGTGCCGCCGGCGCCAACGCCCAGCTTGCCGGCCGTCTCCTGCATGGCCGCGACCACCTTTTGGTGCTGGCCCATGCCCAGATAGTCATTGGAGCACCAGATGGTGATCTCGCGCGCATTGTCGGCGTCGTCGCGATAGATCGCCTTGGGGAAATGCCCGGCCACCCGTTCGAGATCGGCGAAAACGCGATAGCGTTTTTCCGCCCGCAGCGTATCCACTGCGTCTTCGAAGATACCGCGATAGTCCATTCGAACGTCCCTTTGTGCCCTGCCGCGGCCGATCCTTTGCCGGTCTGGCAGAATAGAAGAGTACCTAATCCTCGCGGCCAGCCATTGACATAGGTCAATTCGCCGCGCGGCTTTGCGGGGTCCGTCCGTGGGGGCGGTCGCGAGCAACATCAGACTCATTCTAAAGTGCAAAGGCTCTGCTGCCAATGCTTTGCATAGACTTTTGGCAAGCCGTCTTGCACGCCCCTCCGCCTCACGCTACCACTCCGGCGGAGGAGCCGTCATGACCCGATTTGCCCACTATCCCAGCCTGACCGGCATGCCGGTCGTCATCTCCGGCGGTGCCTCGGGCATCGGGGAAAGCCTGGTGCGCAATTTTGCCGCCCAGGGCGCCAGGGTCGGCTTCGTCGATATCGCGCTCGATGCCGGCGAAAAGCTTGCCGCCGAGCTGGTCGGGCAGGGCCAGGAAGTGCTGTTCACCCCCTGCGATGTCACCGAAACCGAAATCTATCAGGCCGCCATTGCCGGCTTTGCCGCCGCCCATGGCGATGCACTGGCGCTGGTCAACAATGCCGCCCATGATCAGCGTCACGATTGGGCCGATGTCACCCCCGCCTATTGGGACGATCGCATGGGGGTCAATCTCAAGCATGCCTTTTTTGCCATCCAGGCCGTGGCGCCGGGCATGGTCCGCGCCGGGCGTGGCTCGATCATCAATACCGGCTCGATCAGCTGGATGATTATGTCCTCTCGCATCCCGATCTACGAAACCGCCAAGGCCGCTGCCCATGGGCTGACCCGCGCCATGGCGCGCGAATTGGGCGGCTCGGGCATTCGAGTCAATTCCCTCGTCCCCGGCTGGGTCATGACCGAGCGGCAATTGACCCATTGGCTCGATGCCGAGGGCGAGAAGCTGATCGACCAGAACCAGGTACTGGCCGGCCGGGTCTATCCCGACGACATCGCCCGCATGGCCCTGTTCCTTGCCGCCGATGACAGCGCCATGATTTCGGCCCAGCAATTCGTCGTCGATGGCGGCTGGGCTAATGCTTGAACCTCATTCTCGTTCATCACTTGTTCAGCATATTTGATTCATCACCTTCCTGCCGCATTCCATCCGCAAAACGGGCACTTAATCCTTCAGGGGGACAATCGATGAAATCCAAGATTCTCGTGGCTCTTGCCGCGACGCTGGCGCTGACCGCCTGCACCACCAATCCCTATACCGGTGAATCCCAGCTCTCCAACACGGCCGGCGGCGCGCTGATCGGCACGGGTGGCGGCGCTATTGCTGGTGCCCTGGTTGGCGCAGCCGTGGGCGGCGATCCGCGCGTTGGCGCCCTGATCGGCGCTGGCGTGGGTGGCCTCACCGGTGCCGCCATCGGCAGCTATATGGATCAGCAGGAAGCCGAATTGCGCGCCCAGCTGCAGGGGACCGGCGTTTCGGTGACCCGCGTTGGCCAGCAGATCATCCTCAACATGCCGTCCAACATCACCTTCGCCACCGACCAGTCCAATGTGCAGCCCCAGTTCAACCAGACTCTGGTCTCGGTGGCCCTGGTGCTCAAGAAGTTCGACAAGACCATTGTCGATGTCTATGGCCACACCGATAGCCAGGGCGATGACAATTACAATCTGTCGTTGTCCCAGCGCCGCGCCGTTTCGGTCGCCACGATCCTGGCCAATCAGGGCATCGACCAGCGCCGCTTCTTCATCGAAGGCAAGGGCGAATCGAGCCCGATCGCGTCCAACGCCACCGAGCAGGGCCGCGCCCAGAACCGCCGTGTCGAAATCCAGATTTCGCCCATCAACGGCTAATCGGACCACGATCCGAATGAAAAGCGCGGCACAAAGGCCGCGCTTTTTTATTGCGCCGGCGCCACCGGTTCCACAACCGGAGCCGATGTTGGCGTCGCCGGCTGCACATCCGTTCCCGGTGCGCCGTTGAACATTTGCAGCACCAGCAGCACTGCAATCACGATCGCCAGCCCCACCACGCCGTAAAGCCACCAATTGGTCGGCCCCGTCGCGCCCACGGTCTCGTCATGCTCGCCCGCCACCTTGATCGGCGTGCCATCCGGCAAGTCGATGCGGGCGCCATTCTCGTCGATCAGATTGTCCACATTGGCGACAGTCGGCGTCGGAGTCTTGGGTGCATCGGCCATGTTTGTCTCCCTCGTTTCTGCCGATTCAATGCCCGTTGAAGGCAGCGGTTCCAAGGCCGCGCGCACACCGGGCATTTTCGATCACGCTTTTTCTATCGCGGAACCCAAGGGGAAAAATTCGCGTTGCCCTAGCATCCAAACGAAGAGGAGTTCGAAATGGCTTACGACGACATTCGCAACCGCGACCCCGACGTCAAGGAAACCCACGATCTGATCGCCTCCGACAAGGTCGAGGGTACCAAAGTCTACGATCCCCGCGGCGAGCATATTGGCTCCATCGAACGCATCCTGGTGGAAAAGCGCAGCGGCAAGGTATCCTACGCCGTTCTCAGCTTCGGCGGCTTCCTCGGCATGGGCCACGACCATTACCCACTCCCCTGGAGCAAGCTGAACTATGACGAAAGCCTGGGCGGCTACCGGGTCGACGTCACCAAGGACCAGCTCGAAGGCGCCCCCAAATACGACACCGACGACGAAGACTACTGGACCGCCGAAAACGGCCGCCGCGTCTACGACTATTACGGCGTCGCCCCGTACTGGATCTAACCAAAACCAGAACGAACCATGCACAGCCGGCGTCCCCACGGGCGCCGGTTTTCTGCGTCACTGCAGCGGCAGTCGATATCGGGAAAATCTGAATGGTGCTGCCGGACAGGATTGAACTGTCGGCCTCTCCCTTACCAAGGGCAGGGATATTCATTGAATGAACTACACTATTTCGGCTATTCCACGGATTTTCCGCGATTACCCCGCTTTAAAGTGGGCAACATGTCTGCCCGCTGCGCTTCCTCGGTCACCACAACATGCTGATAGCGGGACGCGGATTTTTCGTCCTTCCATGTGCCCGTGGCGACAAGGCCCTTGGTATCGAGTTTGGCATATCGGCGCATCCATGTCGCCCATGTGTGGCGGAAGGTGTGGAAGGTCACATTGGGCAAGCCCGCCTCCTTCTTCGCCCTCCGCATTAGCGTGTAGAGGTGCCCGTTTTTGTGGAACCTGCATACCGTTTCGCTGGGCCTATTCAGGCCGCGTGGATGGTTGGCGAGTTCGACCGCCAATTGCGGCGGGACATGCACCGCGCGAGGGTCGTCGTTCTTTGTTTTTGGGATGAAGATGGTGGCTGCCTCCAGGTCAATGCCGGCGCAGGCCAAATTTAGTGCCTCGCTCAACCGCATGCCAGTGTAGCAAAGCAGCGCCAGGAATGTGCGGAACTCGGCATCAACGCCCTCCGCGGCATCCAACAAGCGCTCGGCCTGCTCTGGCGTCATCCATTCCACCTTGACCCTCCCCTGCGCCCCTTTGGGTCGCTTGACGGGGAATACCACCTTGGCGTGCTTTAGAATGGCCGATATGGGCGTGTAGACCTGTCGGTTTCTGGTCGCGGCCGATACGCTCGGATAGAGCAGCACGGCGGCCTCATCGATTGCCTCTTGATCGATCTCGACAAGTGGCGTGTGGCCAAAATGGTCCGCCAACGGCTCGATGAACAATTCCTCCCCACCATTACGAACATACGATAGTGCGGCCTTCGCAAAGGTTATCGCGCCCTTTGGGGTATAGGCACCACGTTCGATATCTGTCTTGATTTTGTTGAGGTACGTTGTCGCTTTCTTGCGGTCAGGAGTTCCCGCAGTTCGGTCAACGTAGATTCCGTAGTGTGTTCCACGTATCGCGTAATTGGGCGTTTTACCCGGACGGGGGTCGATGAGCTTGAGGGGCATGGCAAAGCCTGAATGAGCCGGGACAAGTCCGATGAGGTGAAGAGCTTACGCCTCCCGGCCATCCGGTAAAATGGGTGCTTCTGGATAAGATCTTGCAGGGTCCGCCGGCTGATATGAAGGTGATCAGCGGCGTCCTCCATGGTGTAGAGCTGGGGCAAGGTTTCAATGGTCACTGTAACCACCCCATCCAATCCGCCAGCCCAATAACCCCCAAGCCCAATACAAGCAGTATAGACATGGCCTTCCAGTTGCGGGTGTACATCATGGGGTATCCTCCAAAGATGTGCGGAGCGCAGCGGCGATGCCCATGGACGTGCGAGGGCAACCGTTTCGGAGATAGATGAACATCGCTTTGGATGCATGGTGCTGAGCGCGAGACAATTGAATTTCACGCCACAAGCTCCGAAGACTGGCGCAAAGGCGCGCCCATGCGGCTCGGGTTTCGGGGAAGTTGCCAGGGTTACTCATCTTCCCGTCCCTCCGCTGCGAGGGCGGAACGGCCGGCGGGGGTGATGCGGTAGCCGTAATGGCTTTGATTTGGGTTCCGGCCGTATTCCACAAGACCCGCCAGCTTGAGCTCGCTCATTGTGTCGTGGCTGGCCCCGCCGCCTGATGTATGGCCATTGCCGTCCGGTATTGACCGGTGGGCAACAAATTGGTCATGCCGGGACAGATACTCCAGTGCAAGCCGGTGGCG
>UCAU01000019.1 GCA_900470445.1 Hyphomicrobiales bacterium
TCCCCTCAAGGGGGAGGGGAGGAGCAGATCGGAGCCTTGTGCTCCTCACGAATGCGACCAATGTCGGTCGCGCTTCGGACACAGAATGGTGCTAGCCGTTGCTGGGTTCGGATGACGAAATATTGAGCCGCGGCCCTGCTCAGGGGTCGTTACACTTAACAGGATACTAAGGATAAGCGGTCAGTATCCGACACGAAATTGAGGACCGCGTTGAGACCGGCTTGCCGGTTCGTTGAGAAGGATGGCGGGGCGTGGGCCTCGCGACAAAAAGCGATGACACGACAGGAAAAGAACGACACGTTCTTGCTGACCTCGTTCCTCTATGGTGGGAACGCCGACTACATCGAACAACTCTATTCCCGCTTCAAGAGCGATCCCGACAGCGTCGATGAGACCTGGAAGAGCTTTTTCGGGCGGCTCGATGATAATGACAGCGACGCGCATAAGAGCGCCGACGGCCCGAGCTGGGGCCGTAAGGACTGGCCGCAGAGCGCCAATGGCGAACTGGTCAGCGCGCTGGACGGCAATTGGGGCGAAGTCGCCATCAAGACCGAAAAGGCCATTGCCAAGAAGGCCGAAGCCATGGGCGTGGCCAAAGCCAGCGTTGCCGATGTGCTGCAGGCCACCCGCGATTCCATCCGCGCCATCATGATGATCCGCGCCTACCGCATGCGCGGGCATCTGCATGCCGATCTCGACCCGCTCAAGATGAAGGAAGACGAGCCGGCGCCCGAGCTCGATCCCAAGAGCTACGGCTTCACCGAAGCCGATTATGGCCGCAAGATCTTCATCGACAATTATCTGGGGCTGGAATACGCCACCATTCCCGAAATGCTGACGATCCTGGAGCGCACCTATTGCGGCACGCTCGGCATCGAATTCATGCATATCTCCGATCCCGAAGCCAAGCAGTGGATTCAGGAACGCATCGAGGGTCCGGACAAGGAAATCACCTTCACGCCCGAGGGCAAGAAGGCGATCCTCAACAAGCTGGTCGAGGCCGAAGGCTTCGAAAAGTTCATCGACGTCAAGTATACTGGCACCAAGCGCTTCGGCCTTGATGGTTCGGAAGCCACCATCCCGGCGCTCGAACAGATCATCAAGCGCGGCGGCGCGCTGGGCATCAAGGACATCGTGCTGGGCATGGCCCACCGCGGTCGCCTCAACGTGCTGACGCAGGTGCTGCAGAAGCCCCATCGCGCCCTGTTCCACGAATTCAAGGGTGGTGCATTCTACCCTGACGACGTCGAGGGTTCGGGGGACGTGAAGTACCATCTGGGTGCTTCATCCGACCGCGACTTCGACGGCAACAAGGTTCACCTGTCGCTGACCGCCAATCCCTCCCACCTCGAGATCGTCGATCCGGTGGTGTTGGGCAAGGCGCGCGCCAAGCAGGACCAGCATATCGCGCCCGACGGCAAGCTGATCAATATCGCGACGGACGGCAAGCCCGACCGCTCGATGGTGTTGCCGCTGCTGATCCATGGCGATGCGGCTTTTGCTGGCCAGGGCGTGGTTGCCGAATGCCTGGGGCTCTCGGGCCTCAAGGGGCACCGCACGGGCGGCTCGATCCATTTCGTCATCAACAACCAGATCGGGTTCACGACGGCGCCGATGTATTCGCGCTCTTCGCCCTATCCGACCGATGTCGCCAAGATGATCGAGGCGCCGGTGCTGCATGTGAACGGGGATGACCCGGAAGCTGTGGTCTTTGCGGCCAAGATCGCCGTCGAATACCGGCAGAAGTTCGCCAAGCCGGTCGTCATCGACATGTTCTGCTATCGCCGCTTCGGCCATAACGAAGGCGACGAGCCCAGCTTCACCCAGCCGCTGATGTATTCCAAGATCCGCGCGCATAAGTCGACGCTGGATATCTATGCGGCCAAGCTGGTGGGCGAAGGCCTGCTGACCCAGGCTGACGTCGACAAGCTCAAGGCCGATTGGCGCGCCAAGCTGGACGCCGAATATGAAGCCGGCCAGGATTATCGCCCGAACAAGGCCGACTGGCTCGATGGCGTGTGGAAGGATTTCCGCCCCGCCGATCAGGAAGGCCCGCGCCGTGGCGATACCGGCGTCGAGATCGACCGGCTGGTCAAGATCGGCACCGCGCTGACCCGCGTGCCCGAGGGCTTCAACGTGCACCGCACGGTCAAGAAGTTCATGGACAACCGGCTCGCCGCCATTGAATCGGGCGAAGGCATCGATTGGGCAACGGCGGAAGCGCTGGCGCTCGGCACGCTGGTCACCGAAGGGCACCCGGTGCGCCTGTCGGGGCAGGATGTCGAGCGCGGCACGTTCAGCCAGCGTCATTCGGTGCTGAACGACCAGCAGGTCGACAACAAGACCTATACCCCGCTCAATAACCTCGCCGAAGACCAGAGCCGTTACGAGGTCATCAATTCGATGCTCTCGGAAGAAGCGGTGCTGGGCTTTGAATACGGTTACTCGCTGGCCGAGCCCAAGGCGCTGACCATCTGGGAAGCCCAGTTCGGTGACTTCGTCAACGGCGCCCAGGTGGTGATCGACCAGTTCATCTCCTCGGGTGAGCGCAAGTGGTTCCGCATGTCGGGCCTCGTGATGCTGTTGCCGCATGGCTATGAAGGGCAGGGCCCGGAGCATTCCTCCGCCCGTCCCGAGCGCTTCCTGCAGCTCTGCGCGGAAGACAATATGCAGGTTGCCAACTGCACGACGCCGGCGAACTATTTCCACGCCCTGCGCCGCCAGGTGACCCGCGACTTCCGCAAGCCGCTGATCCTGATGACGCCCAAGAGCCTGCTGCGCCACAAGCGTGCCACCTCGGGCTTGGTCGAAATGGGCCCGGATTCCTGCTTCCATCGCCTGCTCTGGGACGATGCGGAAGCCCCCGGCGCCCCCAAGACCTCGATCAAGCTCAAGAGCGACGAGCAGATCCGCCGCGTCGTGCTGTGCACCGGCAAGGTCTATTATGACCTCTTGGAAGATCGCGAGAAGAAGGGCATCGACGATGTCTATCTGCTGCGCATCGAACAGCTCTATCCGTTCCCGGCCAAGGCGCTGCTGGACGAATTGAGCCGCTTCCAGAATGCCGAGATCATCTGGTGCCAGGAAGAGCCCAAGAATATGGGTGCCTGGGCCTTCATCCAGCCCTATGTGGAATGGGTGTTCGACCAGATGGGCCGTACCGGCCAGCGCGTGCGCTATACCGGCCGCCCGGCTTCCGCCTCCACTGCTACGGGTCTGATGCGGACCCATCTTGCCCAATTGCAGGCCTTCCTCGACGAAGCCCTTGGCAGCTAAAAGGACACAATAATGTCGACAGAAATCCGCGTACCGACCCTGGGCGAAAGCGTGACCGAGGCCACGATTGGCCAGTGGTTCAAGCAGGTTGGCGACAGCGTTGCCGCCGACGAACCATTGGTCGAGCTGGAAACCGACAAGGTCACCATCGAAGTGCCGGCGCCCGCTGCCGGCGTGCTCGAAGCCATTTCCGCCCAGCCGGGCGAGACGGTGGATGTGGGCGCATTGCTCGGCGCCATCGGTGGGGCCGGGGCGGTTGTTACGCCCAAGCCGGCCGAGGCTGCCAAGCCCGCTGAAGCCAAGGCCGAAGTGCCAGCCGCCAATGCGGCCGGTCCCGAGCCGGTCAAGCCCGAGCCTGCTGCCGCTGCTGGTACCAGCATGCCGCCCGCCCCCTCCGCGCAGAAGCTGATCAACGAGAAGGGCCTCAACGGGTCCGAGATCGATGGTTCGGGCAAGCGCGGCCAGGTGCTCAAGGAAGACGTGCTGGCCGCCATCGCCAAGCCCGCCGCCGCGCCTGCGGCCAAGGCTGTCCAAGCCAAGGCCCCGGCTGCGCCCCGCGCTCCGGTTGCGGCGGACGACGCTGCCAAGGAAGAGCGGATCAAGATGACCCGCCTGCGCCAGACCATTGCCCGCCGCCTCAAGGATGCGCAGAACACGGCCGCCATGCTGACCACCTTCAACGAGGTGGACATGAAGCCGGTGATGGACCTGCGCAACTCCTACAAGGAGCTGTTCGAGAAGAAGCACGGCGTTAAGCTGGGCTTCATGGGCTTCTTCACCAAGGCGGTGGTCCACGCGCTCAAGGAAATCCCGGCGGTGAATGCCGAGATCGATGGCGATGACCTGATCTACAAGAACTACGCCCATATCGGCGTCGCCGTCGGCACCGACAAGGGTCTGGTCGTGCCGGTGGTGCGCAATGCCGACCAGATGAGCATTGCCGAGATCGAAAAGGAAATCGGCAATCTGGGCAAGAAGGCTCGCGACGGTCAGCTCTCGATGGCCGACATGCAGGGCGGCACCTTCACCATCTCCAATGGTGGCGTCTACGGCTCGCTGATGTCGACGCCTATCCTCAATGCCCCCCAGTCGGGTATTCTGGGCATGCACAAGATCCAGGAGCGCCCGGTCGTGGTTGGCGGCCAGGTCGTCATCCGCCCGATGATGTATCTGGCGCTGTCCTATGATCACCGTGTGGTCGATGGCAAGGAAGCCGTGACCTTCCTCGTGCGCGTCAAGGAAAGCCTTGAGGCCCCCGAGCGTCTGGTGCTCGACCTCTAATCGCCTTATTGAAATGCAGATAGTAAGGGTCCGCTTCGGCGGGCCCTTTTTGTTGGCATTATCGTGATCGAGGTTGTTCTCGGTGCTAACAGTCTGTTAACGCCAAGGCCTCAGATGACACACTGTGCTGTTCAGATTTTTTCGGAGTAGACCGCCTGGTGCGTCCCCTGTTTTTCCCGGCCCTTTTTTGCCTTGCCGCACTTATCCCCGCTGCCCGGGCGCAGGAGAATGCCGACGCGGCACTGGTCGGCGAACTGATGGCGTTCCAGGGCTCCAAGGCCATTGTTTCGGCCATGACCACCCACTGCTACGAGACCACCGGGCTCAACAGCGCCTATAAAACTGCCAATGATAACTGGTACTTACGCAATATCGGCTTCCTCGATCTGGCCGATCGGGTGATCAACAAGCTGGGCGGCGCCAGCCCCGGCCAGATCGAAGCCGCCGAAACCTATGGCGGCACCCAGATCATGAGCGCCTTCAACCAGGCCGAAGACAAGGACGCCTTCTGCCGCTCCTTCCTCGAGCGGGTGGATAGCGGGGCGCTCGATATCGACAAGCAATTGTCCGGAATTCTCAAGCGCGCTCAAGACATTGCGGCCCAATAGCCCATTCCGGCAAGGGGCAATGCCGAGCACACGCGTTGCCCGGCGGAGCAGGCTGGTGTAACTGCTGTGGCACAATGACTCGGCGGTGCCCGTGATGGACTTTCCCTGGCTTGAATTTGCCGGCCTGATGCTGGCCTTCGGCATCAATGCGGTCATCCCCGGCGCCGATTTCGCCATGGTGCTGCGCCAATCCATCGCCCATGACCGCCGCGCAGCGCTCTTCACTTCAGCTGGCATTGCCACCTCGATCCTGGTCCATGGCAGCTATACCCTGCTCGGGGTCGGCGTCATCGTCGGTCAGTCGCTGCTTTTGTTCAACATTCTCAAATGGTTGGGCGCGGCATACCTCGTCTATCTGGCGATTTCGGCCCTATGCAGCCCACCGCCCAAAGCGCCCGAACCTGGCGATCTGACCGGGGCCAAGCGCGGCGATCTGGCGGCTTTCGCCCTGGGCTTTCTGACCAACCTGCTCAATCCCAAGGCCGTGCTGTTCTTCCTGGCGCTGTTCACCAGTCTCGTTTCCGCCCATACCCATATGGACGTCAAAGTTATCTACGTGCTGGCAATGAGCGTTATGCTTTTTGCCTGGTTCGCATTGGTCTCGGTTTTCTTTACGACACCTTCTGTACGGCAAGGCTTTTTCCGGTTCGGCCGGTGGTTTAATCGAGTAACCGGCATTACATTCATCCTGCTGGCGGTTCGCGTGGCGATCGCACAGCAACACTAGGCACCTCTTTGTAATCGGGGCATCAGAATGGCAGACATCTTCGACCTCACCATCATCGGCTCGGGCCCGGGCGGCTATGTCGCCGCTATCCGCGCAGCGCAGCTGGGGATGAAGGTTGCCGTGGTGGAAAAATGGCCGACCCTGGGCGGCACCTGTCTCAATATCGGGTGTATCCCGTCCAAGGCGCTGCTGCATGCCTCCGAATTGTTCGAGGAAGCCGGCCACAGTTTCAAGGCGCTGGGCATAGATATCCCCGCCCCGGTGCTGAACCTGCCGCAGATGATGAATCATCGCATCGAAACCGTCGCCGCCAATGTCGGCGGGGTGGATTATCTCTTTAAAAAGAACAAGATAACCGTGTTCCGCGGCACCGGCACCATTGCCGCGCCGGGCAAGGTTCTGGTCACGCCGCAGTCGGGTTCTGCCCAGACTGTCGAGACCAAGAATATAGTTATCGCCACCGGTTCGGTATCGGCTAACCTGCCGGGTATCGAAGTCGACGAGAAGCAGATCGTCAGCTCCACAGGCGCACTGACCCTGGACAAGGTGCCGAACAGGCTGCTGGTGATCGGCGCGGGCGTGATCGGGCTCGAGCTGGGCTCGGTCTGGGCGCGGCTGGGTGCCAAGGTGACCGTCGTCGAATATCTCGACCGTATTCTGCCCGGCATGGATAGCGAAGTGGCCCGCCAGTTCCAGCGCATGCTGCAAAAGCAGGGCATGGATTTCAAGCTCTCGAGCAAGGTTGCCGGCATCGACAAGCAGGATGACGGCTCGCTCAAGGTGCGGGTCGAGCCGGCCAAGGGCGGCGACATGGAAATTATCGACGCCGATGTGGCGCTGGTTGCCATTGGCCGCAAGCCCTACACCGAAGGGCTGGGGCTGGACATTGTGGGCGTGGCGCTGGATGAGCGCGGCCGGGTTCGCGTCGATGGGCACTACAAGAGCTCGGTCGACGGCGTTTATGCCATTGGCGACGTCATCGCCGGCCCGATGCTGGCGCACAAGGCCGAGGACGAGGGCATTGCGGTGGCCGAAATCCTCAACGGTCAGGCCGGTCATGTGAACTATGCGGCCATCCCCGCAGTGGTTTATACCAATCCCGAGATCGCCTCGGTCGGCAAAACCGAAGACGAGCTCAAGGCGGATGGCGTCGAATACAAGATCGGTAAATTCCCCTTCACGGCCAATGGTCGCGCCAAGGCGATGCTGGCCACGCAGGGCTTTGTGAAGATCCTGGCCGACGTCAATACCGACCGGGTGCTGGGCGCCCATATCGTGGGCAAGAATGCCGGCGAGATGATCCACGAACTGGTGGTGCTGATGGAATTCTCGGGTTCGTCCGAAGATCTGGCCCGGAGCACGCATGCGCACCCGACCCTGTCGGAGGCCGTGCGCGAAGCGGCCCTGTCGCTGGGTGACGGGGCTATTCACATCTGATCGGCAAAGCTGGTCGTTTCAGAACCCCGGCACGTTCCGGGGTTCTTTTTTGCCTGCTGCGTTCTTCCATACCAGATTGATGCAAGGTAGAAGGGCGGAGGTTCCGTTGCGTTTGGAGGATCGCGTGAGCACCGATTACGATAGTCAGGCGAAGGCCGGGGCGCTGCGATGAGCGATCTGTCGGCGTTCAGCCTTGCAGGCAAGACGATCATGGTGACCGGCGCCAATACCGGCATCGGGCAAGGCATTGCGGTGTCGATTGGAGGGGCCGGCGGCCGGGTGATCGGCGTAGGCCGCTCCTCCATGGCGGAAACGGCGCGGCTGGTGGGTGACGGCTTTGTCGGCGTCGCCGCCGATCTGGGCTCGGCCAAGGCGGCGCAGGCTATGTTCGAGGCGGCCTGGGTCGAGCACGGGCCGATCGACGGGCTGGTCAACAATGCCGGCATCATCAAACGGGTCGATGCGGTGGACTTCACCGAGGACGACTGGGACAGCGTGATGGACATCAACCTCAAGACGATGTTCTTCCTCAGCCAATCCTTCGGGCGCAAGGCGCTGGAGCGGGGCCATGGCAGCGTGGTCAATATCGCCTCGATGCTGAGCTTTCAGGGCGGCATACGGGTGGCGAGCTACACCGCCTCCAAGAGCGGCGTGCTGGGCATTACCAGGCTCCTCGCCAATGAGTGGGCGGCCAAGGGCATCAACGTCAACGCCATCGCGCCGGGCTATATCGAAACCAACAATACCGAGGCGCTGCGGGCGGATCCCGACCGCTCTGCCTCGATCCTGGGCCGCATTCCGGCGGGGCGCTGGGGCGAGCCATCCGACATTGGCGATGCGGCAGTGTTCCTGCTGTCGCGGGCGTCCAAATATATGCATGGCGCCGTCATCCCGGTGGATGGCGGGTGGCTCGCACGATGAGGAGAGAGCGATGAGCAGACAGGCAGTTTTTGCGCAGCCGGGGGCGACGGACTGGACCGAACTGGCGCCGGGCAATCGGCGCCGCGTGTTGATCCACACGCCCGAGCTGATGCAGGTGGAATTCGGCTTCGAGCAGGGCGCAGTGGGCGCGCTGCATTCGCACCCGCACATCCAGGTAAGCTATGTCGCCGAGGGACGGTTCGAGGTGACGATCGGTGGCAAGACCGAAGTGGTCGAGCAGGGCGGCAGCTTCATCGTCCCCAGCGGCGTCGAGCACGGTGTGGTGGCCCTGACCGAGGGACGCCTGATCGACGTATTCACCCCGATGCGGCAGGATTTTCTGTAGTTTCTACCCAATCTCCACCAGCATCGCTGCATAAGCCTGCTCATGTTTCCCCGCCCAGTTCGCCTTACCCGGCTCGGTCAACCGCCCGCGCCGGGGTGGGATGAAGCTATAGATCCCCCGGATCGGTTCCTCGCGCCATTGCAGGTTGAAGGCGGCATATTTGGGGAAGAATTCCATGTCGGAATAGGGCAGGTGGTCATGCACCCACCAGGCCATGGCTTCCCAATCGCCGGTGCGCTGGTAATAGGGGATGAAGCGGTTGACCACGACGCAGGCCGTGGCGCCCATGCGGCCCTTTGCGTCGCGGCGGTCCCAGATATGGCCGGCGAAGTTGCTGTCATTGCTGCCGCAATTGAGCTTGTTGGCATTGCCGAAGCCATTGACCTCGGGCGAGCGATAGGACGAACGCACCGAGATGCGGCCGAAGCGGGCCTGCAACGGTTCGAGCAGGGTTTCGCACAACACCTTGCCGGCAGCGATGGCCAAATCCGGGTCCGACGGAATATTGGCGAAGCCATTGATGGCGGCGATTTCCGAATAAAGGAAGTCGCGCATGAAAAAACTCTCCGACAGGCGGACGCGGCCGAAATCTTCGAGACCCCTGACGGATTTGGGCTGGCGCATGGCTCTGCCTCCGGTTGATGCATGCGGCATTGTCTTGAGGTAACGTTGGGGCGACAACCCGGTTTCGACGCCACTAGGACGATCCAATGCTTGAAGCGATGTTCTTTATCGCCATCACCGCCGAGGCGATGACCGCAGCGCTTGCCGCTGGGCGGCGCAAGATGGACTGGTTCGGCGTGTGCCTGTTGGCCTGCGTCACCGCATTGGGTGGCGGCACGGCGCGCGATATCCTGCTGGGGCATTATCCGCTCTATTGGGTGCACAATCCCTATGTGCTGCTGCTGGTGTGCGGGGCGGCTTTGCTGACCATTGCCATGGCGCGGGTCGTGGACCGCTTGCGGTGGCCCTTCCTGCTGCTCGATGCGCTGGGGCTGGTGGTGTTCACCATTGTAGGGTGCAACGTGGCCATCGAGATGGGCCAGCACCCGCTGATCGTCATCGTCGCGGGCATGGTCACCGGGATTGTCGGCGGCATTTTGCGCGATGTGCTGTGCAATGACGTGCCGTTGGTGTTTTCGAGCGAGCTCTATGCGACCGTGTCCATCGTCACCGGCGTGATCTATTATTTTGGGCTCAAGGCCAATTTGCAGCAGGACCTAGTGATGCTGGTGGCGATTGCCGTCGGATTTGCCTTGCGCGTCGTGGCGCTGATCCGGAAATGGGAAATGCCCAAATTCGTCTATGACAAGGATTTGCGATGATGCCGCAACGCATCGTCCTGTCGCGGCGGGCTGGGTTCGACCTGCAGGCGATCTCACACGCATTGAATGGACTGCCGGCCCAGTCCGTGGCGCGGCCGGGCCGGTGGGGCAATCCGTTCACTATTGACGATGTTGCCACGGAGCTGGGCGTTGATCGGGTCAAGGCACAGGCTGAAGCGATAGCACGCTATGGACGCTGGATACGCGGAGAACTGGTGACAGAGCAGACGCCGCCAGCTCTTGCCGAGATCCGTGGCGCACTGGCGGGGCGGAACCTGGCCTGCTGGTGCAAGGCGGGAACGCCCTGCCACGCTGATACGCTAATCGCGCTGGCGAACGGCTGACAGGACTATTTTCGACGATTATTGCCGATTTTGTCCTAAATACTGCATCTGACCGCGGCATGATTTACCACTTGTCAAAGTGTTAAGATCACTGTCGGCCTTCGGCATCGGCCGGCTCGAGGCACTACCATGGATCCATTGGCTCTGTTCCAGCGAACGATGGCATGGTTCACGCCGCAGGAATTGCAGCGCGACCTGCATACGCGCAAACGCGTGCAGATGTTCGTCATGAGCCACATGTTCGGGCCGATTATCGCCACGCCGATCCCGCTATTCCTGTGGTTCGCCGATCCGACGCCCATGCCGCATGTGCTGATCTTGGCGGCGTCGATCTATGCCTTCTGGCCATTCCTGGCGCTGCTGAAGCTGTTTCCGCGCGCCTATACGCAATTGGCCATGCTGTCGGTGCTGAACCTGACCTTCTGTATCCTGTGGGGCACCTATAATTATGGCGGCACCAGCTCGCCCTTCCTCGTCTGGCTGGTGCTGACGCCACTGCTCGCCTTCATGTATCTGGGCGCGAGCTGGACGGCGCGCATCTTCGTGTTTGCGCAGTTCACGCTGGGGCTTGGCGCGCTTTATATCTTCTATCTGCTGGGGGATTTTCCCAGCCATATCCCGGTCGAGAACATGGTGGTGGCCGGCGTGCTGTCGGCGCTGGGCTGCAATATCTACGTGTTCATGATGGCGGCGTATTATTCGAGCGTGGTGGATAGCCAGTCCGAATTGATCCGCGAAGTCGAGCGCCACCAGGAAACGCTCAAGGCACTGACCCTGGCCAAGGACGAGGCCGAGCGGGCCAATGGCGCCAAATCGGAATTCCTCGCCAAGATGAGCCACGAGCTGCGCACCCCGCTCAATGCGGTGCTCGGCTATTCGGAAATCCTGCTCGAGGATGCCGAGCTTGACGGACGGGGCGAGCAGATTGCCGACCTGCAGAAGATCAGCGCGGCAGGCAAGCACCTGCTGGCCATGGTCAATGACATCCTCGATATTTCCAAGATCGAGGCCGGCAAGATGTCCCTGCATGTCGAGACGGTCGATCTGGATCTGCTGATCAACGAGGTGGAATCCACCGCAAGGCCGCTGGCGATCAAGAATGCCAATAGTTTCGTGGTCGAGCGCCACGGCGAATTGGGCACGATACGGTGCGACGCGACCAAGCTGCGGCAGGCGATTTTCAACCTGCTCTCCAATGCCGCCAAGTTCACCCATAATGGCAGCATCACGCTCTCCATCCTGCGCCGCCCCGAGGCTGGGCAGGAATGGATCGAGATCGCGGTGGCCGACACGGGGATCGGTATCTCGGCGCAGCAGCAGAAGGCGCTGTTCAACAACTTTGCCCAGGCCAATCCCAAGATTGCCGCGGTCTATGGCGGTACGGGGTTGGGGCTGTCGCTGAGCCAGAATCTGTGCCGGCTGATGGGCGGGCAGATCGATGTCGAAAGCGAGTTGGGCAAGGGCTCGTGCTTTACCATCCGCCTGCCGGCGCAAAGCGAGGAAGCGGCGCATGATCCGCTGGCCAATGTCCGCGGCGCCATCGTGCCGCTGCATGGCGAGCACGTGCAGGATTTCAACGATCGTATTTCGGGCGCTGGAAGCAGCGAGCGGCAGCGCCTGCTGATCATCGATGACGATCGCAATTTCCTCGAAGTCGCCGAGCGCCTGTTCGCCAAGGAGGGTGTAACACCCATCTGCACCGATGCGCCGCAATCGGCACTGCAGATTGCCCGCACGGTCAAGCCTGCGGCGATCTTCCTCGATATCCTGATGCCAGGCTTTGACGGTTGGGACGTGCTGGCGGCGCTCAAGGCCGATCCCATTACGCGCGATATTCCGGTGCTGATGATCTCGATCCTGTCCGAGCGCAGCAAGGCGCTGGCGGCGGGGGCCGATGGCATTCTGCTCAAGCCGCTGGATGGCGACAAAGTCCGGACGGCCATTGCCAGTCTCAAGGCGGCGCGTGGGGCGCGTCCGCCGCGGGCGGTCAACGAATAAGCGGGAGAGCGCTGATGGCACTGGTGCTGATCGTTGAGGACAATCCCATCAATCGCGACGTGCTGGGGCGGCGGCTGGAGCGGCGGGGCTATGCTATCCGCTTTGCCGAAGACGGCCCCAGCGGCATAGCCGCCGCGCTCGAATTGCTGCCCGATATAATCCTGATGGATATGGGCTTGGGAGAGATGGATGGCTGCGAAGCCACCCGGCGCATCCGCGCCAATCCTGAAACGGCGGCAGTGCCGATCATTGCACTGACGGCAAGTGCGTTCGAAACCGATCGTGTCAAGGCGCTCGCCGCCGGCTGCATCGATTTCGATACCAAGCCGGTGGACCTGCCGCGTCTATTGAGCAAGATGCAGGCCGTGCTGGGACCGAAAACCCCAGCAGCGGCGTTTGTCGAGGGATAGGCAGGCCGGTCTGAGCCTCGTGGCTCTCCCCTTAATCCCTCCCCACAAAGGGGAGGGACATCGATCGGGGCTCGCGTTGGAACCGGCTATTCTGCGGGAATGCTGCTGGCTTCTTCCATCCGCTCGCTGACGCGGTGCGGGGCTTCGTGGGCCAGACGGTATTCCAGATCCGCGTCATGCATGGCCTGGGCCAGGATTTCCACGACCTGGTCGATGTCGTCATGGGTATGGGCAGCCATGACCTGGAAGCGGAAGCGGGCACCGCCCTGCGGCACGGCCGGATATTCGACGAGGTTGGCAATGCCGCCCATGGCCATAAGATGGCGCGAGGCAAAGCGGCCCACGCTCTCCAGACCCAGGCTAACCGGCACGATAGGCGAAGGATTGCCCAGCACTTCGAGACCGGCCGCCGTCATTTCCTGGCGCAGATAGAGGATGTTATCCATCAGCTTGCGGCGCAGGGCGCGGCCTTCGCCGGAGGTCACGATATTGAGCGCGGCCAGGATGGTGGCCGCCTGTACCGGCGAGAGAGCGTTGGAGAAGGTGTGGGTGGCGCTGTAATATTTGAGATATTCGGCGGTCGCCTTGTCGCGAACGGCAATGAAGCCACCATTGGAGCCGAAGGTCTTGGAGAAGCTGCCGATGATGATGTCGGCGGCGTCGAGCATGTTCTGCAGGCCCAGATGGCCCAGCCCGTCTTCGCCCATCGAACCCATGTCATGGGCGCAATCGACCAACAGGGTGGCATCGTATTTGTCGCAGAGCGCGCGCATGGCGCCTAGATCCGGCGTGTCGGAGTGCATGGAGAACAGGCTCTCCGTCACCACCATGATGCCGTTTTTGGTGTCGGTGGCGCGGATGCGGGAGAGCTTGCGCTCCAGCGCCTGCAGATTGAGGTGGCCGTGATGGTGCACGTTCTGCGTCGCGGCCTTGGCGCCTTCCTGCAGGCACGAATGGGCCAGGATATCCATGACCACATGGTCATTGGCGCGCACAAAACCCTGCACCGAGCCGTAACCGGCGGCCCAGCCGGTGGGATAGAGCACGATTTCGCGGCCGCCGATGAAATCGGACAGAGCGCGCTCCAGGCGGAGCGAATTGGTGGTGTTCCCCAACAGCGCCGCGGAACCGGCGCTATGGACGCCATATTCGCCGATGGCCTCGATGGCCGCCTGCTTTACGGCCGGGTGAGAGGAGAGGCTGAGATAATCCTGGCTGGCGAAATTGATGCCCGAGAATTTCTGCCCGATATCGCTGCGGGCTTCGCAGCGAGCCTTGGGGGCAGTGGAGGTCGAGCGGGCATAGGGCCACAATTCATGCTGGCGGCGCAGGTTCTGCCACTCGTAAAAACCGGCTACGCGGCTGATAAGGCCGGGTCCGGCGGGGGCACGAAAATCTCGCAGGCTGCCCTTCAAAGCGGCCTCTGGCGCGGATTTATACTTACTCTCCATGACGCTCTCCTAATCTGACTTACAGGCCTTACTCTGGCGAAACTACGGAGGGCGCTTGAAAAACCTCCGCCACCACCTCTGGTCGAGTGCAGCGCAGCTTTTTAACAATTCTTTAACCTTTGTTTAAAATGCAATGTTTTGTTAACTTTGCATAGAGCCTGTCAGAGAGATTTTTAGTAAGGTTAACGCGCGCCAAAGCGCCCGCTCACTTGCGTTCTGCAAATGGCGGGGTCGGTTCTTCGCTATTTCGTGAACGGGCCGAAACCGTCTGTTTGGCGGGTGCTAGTCTTCGAGGAGATAGCCGCCGGCCCGGGTGGGCAGTATTTCGCTGCCGACGATCTTGGCGATTGCAGCGCCACGGGCGACATATTTGGCGCTGGCACGCGACAGCACGAAGCCATCGGTGCCGGCCAGGATGGGGCGGCGGGCGAGGAAGGCCTGCGGGCCCTCCATGGCGATCAAATCGGCGATAGGCTGGCCCTTCGTGACGCGGTCGCCCAGTGCGACGTGATAGGCGAGCAGGCCCGGTGCGTCGGTGCGCAGCACTTCGGTGGCTTCGAACGGCGTGGGCAGAGGCGCTGAGGGGGGCGTCTCGACATCGGCCGCGATGAGGCCACGGCTGGCGAAGAAGCCGAACAAGCCCTCGGCATCGACCTTGCCCAGCGCATCGAAACTGTCGGCGCGGCCGCGATATTCGAGCGTTGCGGTTTCAGCGCCATCGGGAATGGGAAAACCGGGATTGGCGAGGCGCGCCTTGCGATAGAGCGAGGGTAGCACTTCGTCGAACGAGCCACCGCCGCTGTCTTCGGCCGTTAGGGTGGTGGCGACGCCCATCCAATCAGCGAGGTCCTGCAGGCCGGGCATCAGCTCGGGCGAGGTGAAGATGTGCATCAGGCTATCGTCGTCGCAATGCAGATCGAGCACGATATCGGCGTCATGGGCGGATTTGAGCACGAAGAGGCGCAATTGCTGGGCGGCCGAGCCCGGCGTCTGCGATGCGATCCAGGCGCCGACGGCGGCGCGGATGGTGGCGATATTGGCCTTGGGATCAGTGCCGAGCTTACCCGCGATGGCGTCGGCAATCAGTGGATAGAGGTCGGGCCAGCGGCGGTTGTAATTGACGCCGGTTTCGATGTCGTAGCGGCCGATATGGTGGCGCAGCGAACGATTGGCGAGGCCCAGCGGATTGACCGAGGGGAAGATGACGAAGCGCGCCTTGAGCTGGTCCGCCGCGTCGGCCTCGGCCAGCATGGGCAGCAGATGATGCAGCGCCATGGTGCCGGGTTGCTCGTCGGCATGGAGCGCGGCTTGAAGATGCACCTTGGTTTCAGCAGTTTGCGGGCCAGCCGTGTACCAATAAAGCTTGGTGGAGGTGCCAGGGGTGTCGCCGGCAAAGGCCGTCTCGTGCAGTTGCAAAGTCATGAGCTCAGCGGATCCATTTTGGCTGGAAGCGCATGCGCGGCGGTGCCGGCATGTGTCGCATCAACCTCTGGTAGACCAGCCCGAACAGGAAGAAAACCACTAGCGAGACGGCAAGGAAATAGAGGGCGGCAACCGAAAAATGCAGGAACGCATTATAGTCGCGCTCGAACAATTCCTTGGCGGTGATCATCAGGTCTTTTTGTAGGCCGATGACCGGCAAGGCAAAATAGACGATGGCCGTGGCGTGGAACAGGAAAACCACCTCATTGGTATAGGCGGGCCAGGCCAGCCGGATGAGATTGGGCCAGATTACCTGGCGGAATTGCTGGGCGCGGGACATGCCATAGGCACGGGCGGCCTCAACCTCGCCGCGGGGCACGGCACGCAAGGCGCCATGGAAGATTTCGGCAGTATAGGCGGCGGTGTTCAACGTCAGCACCAGCGGGCCGATAAACAACGGATGCAGCACGAACCAGGACACGCCCCAGGGCTTCCACAGGCTGACATTGAACGAGAGCGCCAGCGAATAAAACATGAAGAACTGGATGAAGAGCGGGGAGCCGCGAAAG
The DNA here is from genome assembly GCA_900470445.1 of Hyphomicrobiales bacterium. Classification (GTDB taxonomy): domain Bacteria; phylum Pseudomonadota; class Alphaproteobacteria; order Rhizobiales; family Devosiaceae; genus Devosia. The sequence continues at coordinate 16,116 of UCAU01000019.1, forward strand.
GCATAGACAAAGGCGCGGCTGGGGCGCGACAGCCATGGATTGGATGATGCCTTGCCCAGCGCCAGTCCGATGGCCAGCACGAAGCCGATGGGGATCGAGGCGGCGGCAAAGTAGATGTTGAACAACACGGCGGGGGCGAACAGGGCCAGTTCCTGGAAAAAGCGTTCCATCACTGCGCCTCGCTCAAGATACCGCGCCCGGCGCGGCGCATGATGGCATTGAAGGCTTTTTCGGAGATCAGGGTCACCAGGATATAGAAGACGAAGAGCACGAGATAATAGCGCCAGCGCCAATCCTCATGCACCAGCCCCACTGTGGGCAGAAAGTTGGGCGCGCCGAGCCGGTCGGCCCACAGCACGATATCGGCGATCTGCAGCAGCGAAAGCAGGGACGTCGCCTTGACGATCAGCATCCACACATTGGACAGGCCCGGCAGGGCATAGACCCACATCTGCCTGATATGGACCCGCCACAACACTTGGGCGGCCGACATGCCATAGGCGCGGGCGGCCTCGAGCTGGCCATGCGGCACCGAGCGCAGCGCGCCGTGAATGACATTGGTGGCGAAGGCGCCATAGACCAGGCCCAGCGAGACGGAGGCCAGGATGAGATATTCGGGCGTGCCGAGGAACCAATTGGCTTCCTTACAGGGTGGCCAGGCGGCGGTCTGGGCGGCAATAGCCTCGGGTGAGCAGACCTGGGTGGCGACGACCCATTCGACGGCCTGCTCGAAGGCGAGCGGGAAGAACAGGAAGAACAGCACGTCGGGCACGCCGCGCACGATGGATGAATAGATGGTGCCGATCAGCCGCAGCGGAAAGAAGCGCGAATTCTTGAGCGTGGCGCCGATCAGGCCGAACACCACGGCGAGCGTGCCGCCGGCGAGAGCGGCAAAAATGGTGAACTGGAAGCTCGCATACCAGGTGAGATGCTTGCCATTGGTCAGGTAGGAGAACCAGTAGGCGATGTCGTCGGTCATGGAGTGGCCGCTTGGATCGGATCAGGAATTGAATTTGGCATGCGGTTGATCACGATCTCGAAATTGGTTTTCCCTCCCCGTGACGGGGAGGGAAAGATGGAAGGGTAGCCCGGCTTATTCGGCGAAATAGGGTCCGCGGCCTTCGAACCATTTGGCGATCAGGGTGTCGAGCGTGCCATCGGCCTTGAGGGCGGTGATGGCGGTGTCGAACTTGCCCTTAAGTTCGGCTTCGTCCTTGCGCACACCGGCGCCCACGCCGTCACCAATCAGGATGTCCTCGCCAACGAATTCGAGCGTGCCGCCCGAGGCGGTGACGACGGGTTCGAGATAGGCGGCGTCAGCCAGGATGGTGTCGAGATTGCCGGCGGCAAGGTCGGCCATGGCCTGGTCGGCCGTGCCGAAGGACACGACGGTATTATTACCAGCCAGGTTTTCCTGGGCATAGGCGGCCTGGATGGTGCCGCCCTGCACGCCGACGCGCTTGCCCTCAAGGGCGGACGGATCGATGGCTTCGCCAGTTGTGGCGACGAATTTGGACGGATCGGGCGGGAAATAGTTCTGGGTGAAATCGATGGTTTCCAGCCGCTCGTCGGTGATCGACATGCCGGCCATGATCACATCGTAGTTGCCCGCGAGCAGGTTGGGGATGATGGAATCCCAGTCATTGATAATGAATTCGCAGGTGAGGGCGGCCTTCTCGCAAATGGCATTACCCAGTTCGATTTCAAAGCCAGCTGGCTTGCCGGCATCGTCGAGGAAGTTCCACGGGGCATAGGCGCCCTCGGTGGCGATGCGGACCATTTCCTGGGCCTGGCTCACCGAGGTCAGCGACAGGATTGCCGCGGCGGCAAGGATAATCTTCTTCATCTTCACGTCTCTCCGTTGAATATTGTTATGGCGCCGCAATGGCTCAGGCGTGGCTGGCGGCATTGAGGAATTGTCTGAGGCGGGCCGATTTGGTGGCGCCGAATACCTGGTCGGGCGTGCCCTCTTCTTCGATCAGCCCCTGATGCAGAAAGATCACCCGGTCGGACACCGAGCGGGCAAATTCCATGTCATGGGTCACCAGCACCATGGTGCGGCCCTCATCGGCCAGAAGCTTGATGACGCGCAGCACTTCCACCTCCAGCTCGGGATCGAGCGCGGACGTGGGTTCGTCAAACAGCATGACGCGGGGATTGATGCACAGCGCGCGGGCAATGGCGGCGCGCTGCTGCTGGCCACCCGAAAGCTGGCTGGGATAGTTCGATGCCTTGGCGCCGATCCCCACCTTGTCCAGCATGGCCAGCGCTTCGGCTTCGACCTCGGCGCGGGCGCGGCGCTGCACGATCAGCGGCGCCTCCATGACGTTTTCGAGGATCGTCATATGGGCCCAGAGATTGAACGACTGGAACACCATGCCCAGTTCGGAGCGGACGCGGCGGATCTGGTCTTCATTGCCGATATGGCGGCGCTTGCCGCTGCCGCGCAGCTCGATTTCCTCGCCATCGATGGCGACACTGCCCTGGTCGGGCACTTCGAGCATGTTGATGCAGCGCAGGAGCGTGGATTTACCGGAGCCGGACGAGCCGATCAGCGAAACGACTTCGCCTTCGCGGGCGGTGAAGGATATGCCCTTGAGAACTTCAAGGTCGCCGAAAGACTTGTGCAGGTCGTGAATGGCCACGACCGGCCACTTCTCAGCCCCTGCGGGCTTCGATTGTGCCATGCTCACCTGTTGCCCGCTTGGGCGGGTTTCCTGACTGGTGACTGCCTTATTATGAGGCGGGCAGTCTTGACCGCCTGCAACAAAAGCAGAAGTGCGGCAGATGGCAAGCGAAATGCGCAAGGACGCACAATTGTGCTGGGATCAGACGGCGAATTGATCGGTGGGAACGCTGAGACGGTAGGAAACGTGGTCGGCATCGACGGTGAAGAGCGCTTCCCCGCCCACTGAGAGCGGCACGACATGTTCGAGCACCATGGTGCCGAAGCGGGCCGGCTCGCGGCCCTTGGCATGCTCGATGCCGGTTTCCTGCCATTCGATGACCAATTGGCGGTCGTCGGGTGACAGCTTGGCATCGATCCAGATGTGGCCGGCGCCGATATGGGCGAGGGCGCCGTGCAGGGCAGCATTGGCGGCAAGCTCGTGAATGGCCAGGCCAATGTGCAGCGCGGCATTGGGCCCGAGCACGGGATTTTCACCGGTCATGCGGGTCTTGCCCAAGGCCAGGGGGCCGATACGGGCGAGTTGGGACGTGACCAGCGATTGCAGATGAGTGCCGCGCCAATTGCTTTCGGTGACCAGATCCTGCGTGCTGGACAGGGCATGCAAGCGCCCGCGGAAACGGTCGAGAAATTGCTGGATGCTGGTGCTGTGCCGGGCGGTCTGCATGGCGACCGATTGCACGATGGCCAGCAGGTTCTTGGAGCGGTGGCTGACTTCGCGCAGCAGTTCGTTGACCGCAGCTTCCCGGCCGCGTTCTTCGGTGACGTCGGTCACGATGGTGGTGACGCCATCGGCGTCGGGCAATAATTGCGCTTGAAACTGCTTGCGGCGGATCGGATCGGACAGTTCGAACCCGACACGCTGGGATTGGCCGGAGCTGAGGCAGGCATCAAAGGCGGTGATGATCTGGCGGGCAAGCGGGAGGGCCAGAAAATCGGCCTCCCGGTATCCGACTACATCGCGGCCGGTCCACTCTTCGGGTAGGTTCTCGGCGAGGTCATAGGTATGATCGCGGCGCTGGTGCAGCACACTGATGCCGCGACCGTTCAACCCGGCCGAAAGCGCGCGCACCCACATTTGCAGCTGACGCTCGGTTGATGCCGAAGACATAGGGATGGTCCTTGCATGGTCAGCGGGATGCAAAAGGCGGCTGCGCCGGAGCGGAGCCGCCTTTGGGTTCAGCGTATCGGTCGTCATGGCTAGACCCGGCGGATCAGGCCAATAACGAGCGAGATAACGAGGAAGGCCAGGAACAGGAAGAACAGAATCTGGGCGATGCCGGCCGAGGCGCCGGCAATGCCGCCAAAGCCGAGAACGCCGGCAATCAGGGCGATGACGAAGAAGACAAGGGCATAGTAGAGCATGAGAACTCTCCTCTGATTAGCTTGTCAAAACAACGTGCAGGCCGGTGAAGCGGTTCCGATGGCGCAAATAAAAAGGCCGGGAAAACCCGGCCTTTAGCAGATATCGCCATGACGAAACGCCGTGTCTCACGCCGCGGCGCGGGAGCCCTCATCAAAGAACAGCGCCTGGCTGATCAGGGCCTTGACCATGTCCGGATTGAAGGGCTTGGTGACGAGGAATGTCGGCTCCGGGCGTTCCCCGGTCAGCAGCCGTTCGGGGAAGGCGGTGATGAAAATCACCGGCACCGAATGGGTATTGAGAATGTCGTTGACCGCATCGATCCCCGAACTGCCATCGGCCAATTGGATATCGGCCAGGATCATGCGGGGATGGGTCTGGTTGAACAGGTTGACCGCTTCCTTATGGGTGCGGGCGACGCTGACCACCTTGTGGCCCAAGCTCTCCACCAATTGCTCGATATCCATGGCAATGAGCGGCTCGTCCTCGATGATCATGATCTCGGTCGCGACCTGGCGAGAAATATCGACCGAGGCCTCGTCGAGCAGATCGGCGAACTTGCTGTCGCTGACACCCAGAATTTCGGCGGCCTGGGCATGGGTAAAGCCCTCGACGGCCACCAGCAGGAAGGCCTGGCGCGGCTTGGGGCCGAGATTGGCGAGGTTGCGCGCCGCGCGTTTTTCCCAGGCAAAGCTGGACGCCGGCTCGGGCACGGGAATAGCTGAGGACGAGAAGAGGGCAGAGAACAACTTATAGAGTGCGATACGATCGCTGGACGCTTCGGGAAACAGAGAAATGTCGGCGATGAGAGCTTCGAGAGTTGCCGCTACATAGGCGTCTCCGGATGTCTGCGATCCGGTTACGGCGCGGGAAAACCGCCGCAGATACGGCAAATGCGGAGCAATCCGCGTGGACAAAGTCATATAAGAACTCCCAATGACGCTTAGATCGTGGACCCACGAAACCCTTAAACGGGTGGAGAATGCAAAAGTTCCGCCGGTGTGGAACTTTTTGAGCGGTTGCACATTTAGCTCGCCAAAGGGCCAACTTGGACGGCAAAGACATAGGCATGATAAAGGACAAACTGGTGACCCAGCAACGTATGCGAACGCAGACGGGGCGGGCAGATGATGGGCTGGGTCCAAATTCGGACATCGGCGCGCGTTTGCGTGCACTCTATGGGGCCGTGCAGGACGAAGGCGTTCCCGACCAACTTCTCGATTTGTTGGAAAAGCTCGATAGCGCCGAACAAGCGCAAAAGGCCAAGACCGCCTCTCGTGACGGGGAGTAACGGCATGACCGCCGAACCGACCTCGTTCAAGCGCGAGATGCTTGCCACATTGCCCAGCCTGCGCGCCTTTGCGGTCTCCCTGACCGGCAAGCACGACAAGGCGGACGATCTGGTGCAGGACACCGTCATGAAGGCCTGGGCCAAGCAGTCCAGCTTCGAGATGGGCACCAATATCAAGGCCTGGCTTTTCACCATCCTGCGCAACGAATTCTATAGCCAGATGCGCAAGCGTGGCCGCGAAGTGCAGGATAGCGATGGCGCCTTCACCGAACGGCTTTCCGTGCATCCATCGCAATATGGCTCGATGGACATGCAGGACTTCAAAAAGGCCCTGGCCCAATTGCCCGACGATCAGCGCGAAGCGGTGATCCTGATCGGGGCCTCCGGATTTTCCTATGAGGAAGCCGCCGAGATCTGCGATTGCGCCATCGGCACGATGAAGAGCCGCGTCAGCCGTGCCCGCACGCGTCTGCAGGATATCCTCAAGATATCCGGCGAAGCCGATTACGGTCCCGATGCCGTCTCGGCACAGGTGACCACGCACAACCACTCGTTCTAAGCCGATTGGGTGAGCGCCAGCGTGATGGCGCTCACCAGGTCAGCCTCGGGAAATGGCTTGACCAGGATGGGCGCTCCGGGCGCATCCGCCAGGCCGGCATGCAGTGCGTGATCTGCAGTGGTGATGATCAGGCGGATGCCGGCGGCGGTGAGACCACGCAGCAATTCGATACTGTCGGGTTGATCGGCACGGAATTCGACAATAGCCAGATGATAGTCCGGCCAGCGCTCGCGCAGCGACAAGGCCTCAGCCACGCTACGGGCACAGACGCATTGGCCGGCATTGCGGTCTTCCAGCACGCGCTGAATATCGAGTGCGATGAGAAATTCTTCCTCGACGATGAGGACCGTCTGTCCGGTGAGCATTGGCCTGTCCGTAACGCTAAAGCCACCACATGCGGCCAGGCGTTTTCACTGTCATTTAAATTTGACATGTCGCGGAACGGCCACTTGCTGGTATCGTTGTTTGTGGCAGCGTCGCTACCTTCCCCTTAATGGTGCCAATTGAGTCTTGTTCTTACCGGGTCCGCCCGCAGCGTGTCGTGTGAGCACTGCCCGCTGCATGCGATGCCGCAGTTCCGCGCGTTCACGCCTGAGGAACTCAAATTCATCGCATCGTTCAAAATCGGCGAACTGAATGCGGAAACCGGCACGGTGGTGCTGCAGGAGGGTGCCCACAATGCCCATCTTTATACACTGCTGTCGGGTTGGGCCTTTCGCTACAAGACCCTGGAAGATGGCAGGCGCCAGATCCTGAATTATATGCTGCCGGGAGATTTGCTGGGCCTGCAGGGCTCGGTGATCGGGGACATGGAGCATTCGGTCGAGGCGCTATCGCCAGTGGTGCTCTGCGTGTTCCGGCGGGACAAGCTGGACGAACTGTTCCGCAATCATCCGGGACTAGGCTTCGATATTGCCTGGCTCGCCTCGCGCGAGGAGCGCATGCTGGACGAGCACTTGCTGAGCATTGGCCGGCGCAGCGCATTGGAGCGCGCAGCGTACCTCCTGGCATTCCTGCATAAGCGGGCCGAAGCGGTGCAAGCCAGCAAGGGTGAGCCCATCGTGCTGCCGATCTCGCAATTGCATGTGGCCGACACGCTGGGCCTGTCGATCGTGCACACCAACAAGACCTTGCGCAAACTGGCCGATCGCGGGCTGATCCGCTGGCTGGACCGGACTTGTCGAGTGCTCGATGTGGCAGGGCTGATGGAGCTTGCCGGGTGGGAGGGACCCTCCGAACGCCGCCGGCCATTGATCTGATGGCCATGGCCGCAAAACCGCCATCGCCATGGTGCATGGCTCAGCTCACGATTCTTCCAGAGGGGCGCGGCCGTCCTGAGCTTTCCGCTGGACTGCCGGGATGATGATGGCCGACGCACGCAATCAGGAACGCGACACCAAGCCGCCGCGCCGGGCGAGGCCCAGGCTTGCCGTGCTGGCATCATTGGCACTGGTCGTGCTTGCAGCGGCTGCGGCGCTTATCATGACGGCGGGCATTGATCGGCAATTGGTCGATGTCACCCAGACCTATGAGGTGCGCAACCAGGCGCGCGAGCTGACGATTGCGGTGACCGAGGCGGAAAGCGGTCAGCGCGGTTTTATGCTGACGCAGGACCAGAAATATCTCGAGCCTTATCGGCGCGCGGTGGCCGGCATCGACACGCGGATCAAGACGCTGGTTGCCATTACGGCCGCGGACCCAAGGCAGGCCGACCGGGTGGCAGCGATCTCGGATTCGATCTCCATCAAACTGGCCGAGATGGCGCGGACGGTTGATCTGATCCAATCGGGCCGTCCGGGTGAGGCGCAGACGCTGATCGAAAGCGGAATGGGCGCGCGGCTGATGGACGAATTGCGCAGCGGGCTCGAACAATTCATCGGCGAGGAAAATGCCAAGCTGCTGGAGCGCAACAAGGGCATCGATCTGTCGCGCCGTGCTTTGGTCGTGGCGATCATCGTGGCGCTGGCGGGGGCCGCGATCCTTTCCTATTCACTGTTGTCGCGCACCCAGCGCCAAGTCAGCGCGCTGGCCGAAAGCCGGACGCAATTGCTGACGCAGAACGAGGCGTTGGAAGCTCAGGTGCGGGAGCGCACCCAGGCCATCGAGGAAGCGCGCGAGCACGCCGAACATGAGCGCCAGCGCGTCGAGGCCCTGTTGCGCGATACCAATCACCGGGTGGGCAATTCGCTGGCGACCGTTTCGTCCTTGCTCGGACTGCAGCTCATGCGCACCGACTCGGATGAGGTGCGCGAGGCGCTGGAAGCCGCGCGGGCGAGGGTGCATGCGGTGGCCTCGGCTCATCGGCGGCTACGGCTGGGGGACGATCTGGAAACTGTCAGCGCGGCGGAATTCCTGAGCGCGGTGCTGGACGATCTGCACGACACCGCCACCACGGCCAAGGCGGTGACGCTCAAGGGCGACTTTGCCCCGGTGGAGATTGGCGCACGTGACGCCACAACGATCGGCATCCTGGTGGGCGAACTGGTGACCAATGCGCTCAAGCACGCGTTTCCAGATGGCAGGCAGGGCCATATCGCGGTGAGCTTCAAGCGCGACGCGGCCAATGTGCCGACGCTGCGGGTGGCCGATGACGGGGTGGGCATGGCGCCCGAGCGAACGCCTGGAGAGGGCGGTCTCGGCTCGGTGATCGTCAAGCAATTGGCCAATCAGTTCGACGGCAAACCGCACTATGAACGGGGCCCTAATGGCGGCATTGTGGTGACGGTGCCGCTGCCCGGCGTCGAGAGGGCGGCCGCCAGCTAATGCCAGTCCCGCCCCGGAGATCGCCATGCGTATCGTAGCAATCCTCAACCGCGATGGCGGTACGCTGCGGACGATGGATCTGGAGGCTTTTGGCAAACAGGCGGTGGAGATTTTCAGCCGGAACGGTCATGCGCTCGAATGCCGGATTGTGGCTGGGCGCAATGTCGAAACCGAGCTGCGCCGTGTCGCGGACACCAGGGGCATCGATGTCGTGCTCGCAGCCGGCGGCGACGGCACGATTTCGACGGCGGCAGGGATCGCCTTTGAAAGCGGAATGCCACTGGCGGTATTGCCGGCCGGTACGATGAACCTTTTCGCCCGGGCACTGCAATTGCCGCTGGATTTGACTGCGGCTATGGAAGCCGTTGCTGCCGGCGAGATTGGCGCGGTGGATATCGCCACGGCCAATGGGCGGGCTTTCGTGCATCAGTTCGGCGTCGGCGTGCATGCCAGGCTGGTGCGCATTCGCGAGCGGATGACCTATCGTAGCCGCATCGGCAAGATGCTGGCGAGCCTGCGCGCCATCGCCGAGGCCGCGGTGCGGCCGCCCCAATTCGAGGCGGAAATCCATACGAGGAATGGCCGCGAGCGCCTGCGAGTCTCGGGCATCGCGGTTTCCAACAATCCGTTGGGCGATGGGCATATCCCCCATGCCGACCGGCTGGATGCGGGCTTGCTGGGCGTCTATATGGCCGCGCCGATCTCCACCTGGGCGCTGATCCGGCTAGCTGTGGATGTGCTGCTGGGCAAGTGGCGGACCAGCGACGCGGTCACCGAGCAGGAGGTCGAACAGGTGACGCTGAGTTTTCCCCGGCGCAAGCACAATGCCCATGCGGTAATTGATGGCGAATTGATCAAGTTGGCGCCTTCGGTCACGCTCAAGGTGCATCCGGGCGCGCTCAAGGTATTGCTGCCCAGGCCCACGCAAGCGGGCGCCGGCTGATTTTTTTCCGGCTTGGGAACCATATTGCTTGACCCGAGTTTAACGGCATCGGGCCTAGCTTTGCCCCTGGTTTGACAGAAGTCAGGTCGCAGTCAGGCTCGAGTCCGCAAGGCTTCCGGTTCTCCGTTTGCGTCTTGCTCTGGTTTGAATGCGCATTTGTCGCGGAAGCGTCAGGACGAAAAGTGACAGAAGTGAATTCCTCCCTTCCGGACGATGTCCGCAAGGTTCTGGATGATCCAGCCCGCCTGCAGGCGCTGGCGGCGCTGGAGGTTCTCGGTACAGATCCCGATGCCGATTTCGACCGCCTCACCCGGGTTGCGGCCCATATCTTTGGCGCCGAAATCGCGCTGGTGACGCTGATCGACAAGGAGCGGCAATGGTTCCGCGCCTGCCATGGCACTGACCTTACGGGCACATCGGCCAGCGATTCGTTTTGTGCGCATACGTTGGCCGGACCTGAGGCCATGGTGGTGCTCGACGCCACGACCGATCCGCGTTTCATGCACAATCCATTGGTGACGGGTGAAACCGGAATACGGTTTTACGCCGGGGCGCCGATCGTCGTGGCCGGGCAGCGCCTGGGCTCGCTTTGCGTACTTGGCAAGACGGCACGAAACGCGGTCGAGCCGGCATTGCTCGATCAGCTTGTCGATCTGGCGGGTCTGGCCTCGACGCTTTTTTCCCTCAAGGACGAGGCTCGAGTGCGGGCGCGCACGGCGGCCGCACTGCTCCGCGAAGAATGGCGCCATGCGCTTACGCTGGAAGCGGGCAATGTGGGCAGCTGGATTTGGGATATCCGGACCGGGGAAGTGGTCTGCAACGACATGTTCCGGCGGATGTATCACCTGCCCGAAAGCGGCACGATCCAGTTCGAGCAGGTGCTCGATACGGTTCATGCCGGCGACCGTGCCGCCATTGAAGACAGCATCCAGGCCAGCCTCAATGATGGCGTCGATTTTGCCGCCGAAGTGCGGGTGGAGCCCACGATCCGGTGGCTGACCATGCGCGGGCGGGTCTATCAACGCGATGCCGAGGGCCGGGCGCTGGTCATGATGGGGGCCTCCACCGATATTACCGAGGCCAAGCAGAGCGCCGAGCATACGCGGCTCCTGCTGCGTGAGCTCAATCACCGGGTCAAGAACACGCTGGCCATGATCCAATCGGTGGCCCGCCAGACGATCCGGCAGAATCCCGATCCCAAGGCGTTCATCGAAGCATTTTCCGGCCGTCTGCGCACGATTTCGGATGCGCATGTGCTGCTGGCCGACCGGGACTGGAGCGGGGTGCATCTTTATGAGGTGATTGCCTCCCAGTTGGGCCCAGATTTCCTGGAACGTCCTGACCGCGCCACTGTGAATGGTCCGGACATGATGCTGCCGGCCGACCATGCGGTTGGATTGGGATTGATCCTGCATGAATTGACCACCAATGCGCATCGCCATGGCGCCTGGTCCACCAATCGGGGCGTGGTCAATATCGATTGGGAAAAGCGGGAAGCGCCGGTACCGGGGCTGATGCTGCGCTGGCGTGAAAGCGAGGGCCCGGCCGTGGCGCCGCCGCGCGATTATGGCCTGGGCACCAAGTTGATCGAGCGCAGCCTGGCCAAGGTACTCGATAGCGATGTCAAGTTGCGCTTCGATCCCGGCGGGGTCGCCGCCGAGATATGGATGCCGCTGCCGGTCGAGCAGGTTTAAGGCGGATCAATCGTCGTTGTCGTCGGCGTTGCGGACCAGCAGGAATGCTGCCAGCGCCGCGGCGGGAAGGCCCAGCTTGCGGATGACAGGCGAGCGCAAGAGCACCGGCAATGCGGTCAATGCAGCGGTCGTGACGAAGGCGCCGGTTTCGCTGGAACGGCGGCGTTCGACGGTGCGGCGTTTGCGATTGCTCTCCCCGATCTGTGCGCCGGCAAAGACCGCCAGCGCCAGTACGAGAAAAACGCCGCCCAGGACCAGCGCCGCATAGATCGGTCCGATCTGGGTGGCGAGAGCAAAAAAGCCTGCCGCCACGAGGAAGAAGCAGCCCAGCAGCAGGAAGAGGCTGATTACCGCATAGACGATCACGAGCTTCTTGGCCCGGTCGGTAATCGCCTCGACCTCGATGCCGAGCAGGGCCGCGAGGGGGACCAGTAAATTCATGATGCCTAGCGCCGCGAGAGCAGAGCGAGAATGAAGCCGATGCCCACCGCGCTCGCCACCGCGGTCAGCGGCTTTTCGCGAATGGTGTCCTTCAACTGCCGCTCAAGTTCCCCGGCCTGGTCCTGCACGTCCTCGATGACGTTCTGTCCCTGACGTTGCAGATGGCGGGCTTCGCTCTTGGCGACATCCTTGACTTCGTTGACCTTGTCGCTGCTGAGGCGGGCCAGGGTTGCGGCGATCCCCTTGAGGTCGTCCTGCAACTGGGCGATCTGGTCTTCCAGGTGCTTTTCCTTGGCTCGGCTGGACGCGGCACGCGGGGCCCCGTTGGATGTCTTGCCGCGGGTGGGTGCCATTTCAGGGGTATCAGCCATTAAACGCTCCATAAGTTGATGTCACTCAACGCCATAACGGGCGGTAGGTTCCGGGCCTGGAGCCAGGACAGAAAGACACCCCGGTACGCGTTGAGCGTATCGGGGTGACCAGGGGCGGGTGAAAGGGGGGCGACCTTCAACCCGCGGGGCGCATTCCACTAACGTGGACTCCAATACTGGTCGCGCCCTTTATCGGCTGTGCGTCAAATTCGTCCCATCAATACCAGAATGAGGATGACGACGAGGACGACGCCCAGAATACCGGATGGCCCATAGCCGAAGCCGCGCGAATAGCCCCAATTGGGCAATGCGCCGATCAGCAGCAGAATAAGAATGATGATGAGAATTGTGCCTAAGGTCATAGGACGTATCCTTCTTTTGTTATTGTGACGCTAAGGTCGCCGAGTCAAAGCAATGCGAGAAGCAAGCCGGTGGCGACGAGCAGAATAAGAAATGCCGGCGTCAGTGCCTTGAGCACGTCGGCATAATGGGTCCGGCCATCATAGCTTTCGGTCGACCAGGCCATATTGGCGCGGGCGTCTTCAAGTGCCCTGATTTCAGCATGTGTCATGTCGACCAATACCTTCAAAAAGCCGCGCTTTATTACGCTTGCTCTAAGAACGGCGAGGAAGGGATTTTAGTTCCGCATGCCTGTCGAAACAGGTTTGGCCGGCTCTATTCGACGCGGATCACATCCACCGATTGGGTGGTTTCGTGCGAACCATGGGTCTTGAGCACACCCACGATCGGGGAGATGTCGGCATAGTCGCGGCCGTGGCCGATCGAGATGTGGTCGCTGCCCGCGATCATGGCATTGGTGGGGTCGAATTCGACCCAGCCCAGATGCTGGCCGCACCAGACCCGCACCCAGGCATGCATGGCGTCGCTGCCTTCGAGCCGCGCCTTGCCGGGCGGGGGATTGGTGCGCAGGAACCCCGAAACATAGCCGGCGGGAATGCCGGCACCGCGCAGGCCGGCGATCATCACATGGGCGAAATCCTGGCAGACGCCTTTGCGTAGCGCGAAGGCCTCAGCGGGCGTGGTCTGCACGTCCGTCGCCTTGGGGTCGTAGATGAAGTCGCGATGGATCGCCATGCAGAACTCATTGGCGGCGGCCAGCACGGAAGGGGCGTCGGCCATGACATTCCTGGCATAGGCGGTGATGGCGGGCACGAGCTGCACGCTGCCGGATTCGGCGAGGAAATGGTGTGGGCTATCGGGTTCAACCGACCAGAACCGGGTCACTTCCTGTCGCAAGCGCTCGACAGTGGGCGATAGATCGGCGGGGGGATGGATGTCCTCGACCTGCACGCGGGCGGTCAGGCGGATATCGAGATGATCATGTGGGGTCAGATAGGTGATGGTCGTCACCGCATTGCCGAAGAAATCGGTGAAGGCGCTTTCGCGCTGCGGGCGTGGCTCGAAGGACAGGCTTGCGGCGATAACGCGCTGGGTGCCGGGCACACTGATCGGCGCGACCCGGATGAGATGGCGGCCGCCATGCACCGGGGCGTCGTAATCGTAATGCAGATCGAGGCGGACATCATAAAGCATGGCGCTACACGAAATAGGCTGCGGCCACGAGGCTGGAGAGCACGCCGATATCGGCGGCCAGCTTGTCGAGGCGGTCAGGAGTCATGTCGACGGGGTCAGCAATGCGCAATTCGGTATGCAATTGCAAAGCGGCCCTGGCGGCGGGTGAGAGTTGGCCGTCATTGATACCGCCGGGCAGCATTTCGATCTGCTTTTGTAGCTCGGCCAATTGGAACAGCACGGAGCGCGGATTGAGTGGGTCCAAGGTGAGCAGATCAACCGCGCTCTGCGTGCCGGCGCTCACCGAATAGCGGCGGCGATGCGACATGACGCTGTCGCCGATTTCGAGCAGCATTTCGAGCGAGCCGTCGGGCGCGTCCTTGTCGGTGAACCAGGCAGTGGCGCGGGCGATCTGCATGGCCCGTTCAAGGCGGCGGCCGAGTTCGAGGAAGCGCCAGCCGGCAAAGCGGTACATGTTTTCATGCACGAGGCCGGAAAAGCCTGCCAGCTTGCGCAGCAATACGGTCATGGCGCGGGTGGCGTCGTCGCCGAGCTCTACGCGGGTGGCAAAGCGCTGGGCGGTTTTTTGCAGATCGACCAGAGCGAGCCAGCCATCGGGCGAGAAGCGGTCGCGGATCTGGCCGGCGCTGTGCACGGCACTATCGATGGAGGTGAGCAGGCCCAGCGGCATAGCATCGGCGGCGTCGACATCGATAGTTTCAAGGAACGCCGCGCAATGGGTGAGGATCGGCAGGTCGGTCTTGGACAGCTCGGCCTGGCGGGCATTATAGGCGCGCAGGATGCGGACAGTGGCTTCGCAGCGCTCGGTATAGCGGCCCAGCCAGATCAGGTTATCGGCCGCGCGGCTAGGCAGGCTGCCGGGCGAGTTCCGAACCAGCTTCTGGCCATCGCGCGGCAGCAGCGAAACCTGTTCCACCGGCTTGGATGAGACGACCCAGACGTCGGCTGCCTGGCCGCCATGCTGCATGGCGATGGCCGAGGCGTCGCTGGTGGAGCCGACCCGGGCAAAGCCGCCGGGCATGATGGTCCAGCCATTTTCGGTGCGGGCCGCATAGACGCGCAGAGTGATGGGGCGGGGTTCGAGCTTGCCATCAACATAGACCGGGGCGGTGGAAAGCTGCACCTGTTCCTGGCCGACATAATCGGCGCCATTGCTGCGAATGCGTTCGAGCAGGGCCTCGCGTTGATCGGCGGGCACGGCGGCGCCGAGCATGGTGCCGCGCTGGTCGTCGAAGGGGAGCGTGGTGGCGAAGGCGGGGCCGATCAGCAGCTTGTCGAAATTGTCGAGCACGTGCTTTTGCTCGCCCGGCTGGCCGCACCACCAGGTAGCGATTTCGGGCAGCAGCAGACCGGTGCCGAGCAGCTTTTGCGCCAGGCGCGGCATGAAGGCAGCCAGGGCGCGGGTTTCGAGCAGGCCGGTGCCCAGCGCATTGATCATGGAGATCGAGCCATGGCGCAGCGCTTCGACCATGCCGGGCGTGCCGATGCGGCTATCGTAGCGCAGCTCCAGCGGGTCAACGAAGGAGGCATCCATGCGCCGCCATAGCACGGTGACCGGCTTGAGCCCGGCCACGGTGCGCACCATGACGCGCTCGTCCTCGACCACCAGATCCTCGCCCTCGAGCAGCATGAGGCCGAGATAGCGGGCGATATAGGCGTGTTCGAAATAGGTTTCGTTGAGCTGGCCCGGCGTCAATATACCGACGCGGCCGCCATCACGTTTGGCCTGCGCGAACAGCGTATCGCGGAAGGCGCGGAAGAAGCCGGCCAGCCGTTGGATGTTCATATCGGCATAGATATCCGACAGCGCGCGGGTGGTGGCGACGCGGTTTTCCAGCGCAAAGCCGGCGCCGGAGGGGGCCTGCGTGCGGTCACCCAGCACCCACCAGGCGCCATTGGGGCCACGACCCAGTTCGAAGGCGCAGAAATGCAGATAATGACCACTGGCGGGTTTGACGCCGACGAGAGGGCGCAGGAATTCGCCATTGCGCGCCACGAGTTCTGGCGGCAGCAGGCCCTGTTGCACCAGGGTATTGTCGCCATAGACATCGGCGATGACGGTCTCGAGCAGTTCGGCGCGCTGGACCAGGCCAGCGCTGATCGTGGCCCATTCGGCCTCGTCGATCAGCAGCGGAATTTTGGCCAGCGGCCAATCGCGCTGCTTGCCTTCGGCGCCGTCATATTTGCGATAGAACACGCCGGCATCGCGCAGATATTGATCGGCGCGCTCGAAACGGGCGGCAAGCTCGGTGGGGCCGAGCTTGTCGAATGCGGCCATCAATTCAGCCCAACCCGGACGGATGTTGCCATCCGGGTCCACCATTTCGTCGGGCACGCCCGGTTGCAGCCGGTAATCAGCAACAATGCTGGGACCGGCGGGGGGCTTGCCTCGGGGCTTTTGATTCCGCGTATTCATGGGGTTTACCAGAAGCGCGGTGGCCGGCGCAGGTCAAGCGTTAGCGGGAATTCGTCCGCAGGCTTTTCTGCGCGCAGATCATAGCCGCCCGGCGTGTAATTATGCGGCACGAAGCGGGCGAGGCGTCTTGCCTCGGCCTCATTGCCATTGACCGGGAAGGTTTCGTAATTGCGGCCACCGGGATGGGCGACGTGATAGGTGCAGCCGCCAACGGGGCGTCCGGTCCAGGTATCGTAGATGTCGAACACCAGTGGCGTATTGACCGGCATGGCCGGATGCATGCCCGAGGCGGGTTGCCAGGCCTTGTAGCGCACGCCGGCAATGGCTGAGCCAGCCGTATCGGTCTTGCGCAGGGGAATGGGCCGCTGATTGCAGGTGACGGCGTAACGCTCGGGATTTAGCCCATCGAGCTTGACCTGTAGCCGCTCGACCGAGCTATCAACAAAGCGCACCGTGCCGCCAATGGCACCCTGTTCGCCCATGACATGCCAGGGCTCGAGCGCCTGGCGCAGTTCCAAGCGGACGCCGTCATATTCGACTTCGCCGCAGAACGGGAAGCGGAATTCGAGCTGGGCAGAAAACCAGGCCGGGTCGAGCTTGAAGCCGTGGGTGTCGAGATCGGCAAGGATGTCGAGGAAGTCCTGCCAGACATAATGGGGCAGCATGAAGCGATCATGCAGGGTTGTGCCCCAGCGGGTGAAACTACCCTCCAGCGGATCGGTCCAGAACCGGGCGATGAGGGCACGGATCAGCACTTGCTGGGCAAGGCTCATGCGCGCATTGGGCGGCATTTCGAAGCCCCGGAATTCGACCAGACCCAGCCGGCCGGTGGGGCCATCGGGTGAATAGAGTTTGTCGATGCAGATTTCCGAACGGTGGGTATTGCCGGTGACATCAACCAGAAGGTTGCGGAACAGTCGATCGACCAGCCAGGGCAAAGGCGGCAAGGCGCCCGAGGCGGGGTGGGGCACCTGCGCCATGGCGATTTCGAGTTCGTAGAGGCTGTCGTGGCGGGCCTCGTCGAAGCGCGGGGCCTGGCTGGTGGGGCCGATGAACAGGCCCGAGAACAGATAGCTCATCGCCGGATGGCGCTGCCAATGCAGCACCAGCGACTTGAGCAGGTCGGGCCGCCGCAGGAAGGGGCTGTCATCGGGCACGGCCCCGCCCACGACCACATGATTGCCGCCGCCGGTGCCGGTATGGCGGCCATCGATCATGAATTTATCGGCGCCCAGCCGCGACAGGCGGGCTTCTTCATAGATGGCGGTGGTGGTGGCGACGCAATCGTCCCAATTGGAAGCGGGGTGGATATTGACCTCGATGACGCCCGGATCGGGCGCCACGCGGATGACATTGAGACGCGGATCATGCGGGGGGGAATAGCCCTCGACATGCACGGGGAAGCCGATGGCTTTGGCTGATGCTTCGACCGCAGCGATCAGTTCGAGATAGTCTTCGAGCTTTTCAACCGGCGGCAGGAAGACGCAGAGGCGATGATCGCGGATTTCGGCGGTGACGGCGGTGCGCACCTCGCCCTCGATCTCGCTGATTTCCTGCTCGACCCGGTCCTGCTGTTCAGTTGCGGCCGTGAAGGACGAGGTGGTCTGGGCGCGTGGATCGGCTTCGATGCCGGAGGTTTTGCGCGACAGGATTTCCTGCGGATCGGGCAGGGGACCACGCGGCGCGCCGGGGTCCTGCGCCACGACATGGGGATATTCGGTGGGCTTGATGTGCTTGAGCGAGCTGAGCGGCAGCCGGTACCCGGCCGGGCTATCGCCGGGCGCGAGGAAGAGTTTGCCGCGCCGTGTCTTCCATTTTTCGGTGAGCCAGGGGCTCGATGCGGCCGCGTTCCAGCGCTGTACCGGCAGCACATAGCCGGTGGGATTGGTCAGGCCGCGCTCGAACACTTTGGCAATGCGCGAGCGCGCTTCGGGATCGGCCAATTCGGAATTGGCCGGATCGACATTGGCCGGCAGATTGGCTTCCTTGAGCAGCCATTCGCCGGGGTCTTCATAGGCCTCGTCGATGGTTTCTCCGGTGAGGCCCAGATTGTTCGCGAAAGCGGCGAGGAATTTGCGGGCATCAGCATGGGTCGCGGCGGTTTTGACGCCTTCGCGCGCCACCAGCGCTTCATCCTGCCAGACGGGTTTGCCATCGACGCGCCAATAGAGCGAGAAGGTCCAGCGCGGCAGGGTTTCGCCGGGATACCACTTGCCCTGGCCGTAATGCAGCAGGCCGGTGGGGGCGAAGCGCTTGCGGAGCCGGCGGATCAGGTCATCGGCGAGGGCGCGTTTGGTGGGGCCGACGGCGCCGGTATTCCATTCGTCGGCTTCAAAGTCGTCGATGGAAACAAAGGTGGGTTCGCCGCCCATGGTGAGGCGCACGTCGTTTTCGGCAAGGACTTTATCGACCTGCTTGCCCAGCGCATTGAGCTGGTCCCAGGAGGCGTCGGAAAAGGGTTTGGTGATGCGCGGATGTTCGGCAACGCGGGTGACGCGCATGTCGAAGGCAAAATCGACTTCGGCATAGCTGGCAAAGCCCGAGATGGGCGCGGCATTGCGATAGTGCGGGGTGGCGGCCAGCGGCACATGGCTTTCGCCGGTCAGCAGACCCGAAGTGGGGTCGAGGCCGACCCAGCCGGCGCCAGGCAGATAGACTTCGCACCAGGCATGCAGATCCGTGAAATCATGGTCGGTGCCGGCGGGGCCATCGAGCGAGACCAGATCGGGCTTGAGCTGGATCAAATAGCCCGAAACGAAGCGGGCGGCAAAGCCGAGATTGCGCAGGGTCTGCACCAGCAGCCAGCTGGAATCCCGGCATGAGCCTTTGGCATTGCCCAGGGTTTCCTCGGGCGTCCACACGCCGGTTTCCATGCGCACAATATAGGCGATGTGTTGCTGGATGGAGGCATTGATACCAGTGACGAAATTGACCGTATTCATCGGCGTCTTGTCGATGCCGTCGATGAAGCGCTGCAGCAGTGGGCCGACCGGCTCGGGCCGCATATAGATGGAGAGGTCCTCGCGAACATCCTCGGGGTATTGGAAGGGGAAGGTTTCCGCCGTCTCCTCGACGAAGAAATCGAAGGGATTATAGACCGTCATATCGGCCACGAGATCGACTTCGATCTTGAGCTCGGTGACCGGCTCGGGAAAGACGAAGCGGGTCAGGAAATTGCCATAGGCATCCTGCTGCACATTGACGAAATGCAGCGACGGAGACACCCGCAGGGAGTGGCTCAACACCTTGGTTCTGGAATGCGGCGCCGGTTGCAGCCTGATGATCTGGGGCTGGAGGAAGACCGGACGGTCATATTTGTAGTGAGTCAGATGGTAGACGGCGGCTTTGATCGACATGCGTTCCAGTCGCTCACTTCAGGCCACGAATTTTGACTTCCCAATAAGGAGCTTAGCGGGGTTTGGTGTGAAGGGATAGGCGGTGTTTGGGTAGGTGGGTTGCTCTGGGAACGGAGTACCCCCTTACCTCATCGCATCGATCAACTGCCGCTGCCGCAGCATTTCGAGGAAAATCCGGTAATCCTTGTCAAACTGGATGCGGGCAGCCGGGTCGGGCGCGCGCGCTGAACCCGGCTGGTGCATGGCCACACACGCCGCATCAAGGCCGGGATAGAGCCCCGCAGCGGTGGCGGCGACCATGGCCATACCCAGCAATGTCGCGTCCTGCGCCGAGGACTGCACCACGGTGCAGCCGGTGGCATCGGCATAGAGTTCCATCAGCAGCGGGTTCTTGGTGTGGCCGCCGGTGATGTGCAGGGTATCGATGGCATAGCCGCGGGTGTTGAGGGTTTCGAGGATGTGGCGGACGCCCAGGGCAATGGCGACGCAACTGCGCCAATAGAGGCGGCAGAGGCTGTCGAAATCGCTGTCGAGCGTGAGGCCCGAGATGACGCCCAGAGCAAAGGGATCGCCCAGGGGGGAGCGGTTGCCGTGGAAATCGGGCAGGACATGCAGGCGTTTGGCGAGGCCAAGGCCCTCGCTGGCCCGCAGCACCATGATGCGGTCGGCAATGGCGCGGTGGCGTTCTGGCGTGGGCTCGCCGCCCGCGCCGTGCCAGCGGATGAGGTGATCGAGCAAAGCGCCGGTGGCCGATTGGCCGCCTTCATTGAGCCAGACGCCGGGCAGTACGGCACCATAATAGGGGCCCCAGACGCCCGAGGTCGGGCGGTCTTCGGCGGATAGGGCCATGACGCAGCTGGAGGTTCCGGCGATCAGGGCCAGGTGGCGGTCGATGGTGCCGATATCGCTGGTGAAAGCGCCGAGCAGGCCCAGCGCGCCGGCATGGGCGTCGATCAGGCCGGCGCCGACATGGCAATTTGTGGTGAGGCCCAGATCGGCGGCGGCCGCTGCGGTCAGCGTGCCCAGATCGGTGCCGATGGGGCTGGTGGCCTCCGGCAGGGCGGCGCGGTCGATCATGTCCTCGAGGCCCACCAGCTCCAAAAAATCCTGCCGCCAGGCGGGGGCGGTGTGGCCCAGATAAGTCCATTTGCAGGTGAGGGTGGATTGGCTGCGGGCGAGCGAGCCGGTGGCTTTCCAGGACAGGAAATCGGCCAGGTCGAACATCATGCCGGCACGGCCCCAGGTGGCGGGCATGTGCCGCTTGAGCCACATCAGCTTGGGCACTTCCATTTCCGGCGACATGACACCGCCGGCAAAATTGAGCACGAGATGGCCCGTGGCGGTGCATTCCTCGGCCTCGGCCAGTGCGCGGTGATCGAGCCAGACAATGGTGTCCCAGCGCGCTTCGCCATTGGTGGAGACGGTGAGCGGGGCGCCATCGGCCGTGCGGACGACCAGGGAACAGGTGGCGTCGAAGGCGAGGCCCATAACCGCGTCGGGGCTAGCCCCGGCGATGGTCATAGCGCTGCGGACAGCCGTGCAGACGGCGCGCCAGATGTCCTCGCTGTCATGCTCTGCATGGTTGGCATCGGTGCGGTTCATGGCGATGGGATGCTCGGCGCGGCCCAGCAACAAGCCCTCGGGCGTCAGCACGCCCGCCCGGGCGCTCCCCGTGCCCACATCCACTGCAACCAGGAGGCTTTGCGACAAACTAGGGCGCCCTCTTTTCGGTTTGGAGCGACCGTACAAGATCGGGCAGGGCGTGCATATCGTTGAAAATGCGGTCGGGGCGGAGGGCGGCGATGGTGTCGGCCAGCCCGGCAGGGGCGATGTGGCTGCCGCCGAGATAGCCGAACACCGCCATGCCGGCGGCACGGGCGGCGGTAATGCCGGCGGGACTGTCTTCGATGACGAGGCATTTGGCGGGCGGGATGCCCATGGCGCGGGCGGCGTGGAGGAAGAGATCGGGGGCGGGTTTGCCGTTTTTGACCATGGTGGCGGAGAAGATATTGGGCTCGAACGCGGCCAGCATGCCGGTCAGTTCGAGGCTGATGCGAATGCGTTCAGGCTGGCTGGAGGAGGCGACGCAGAAGGGAATGTCGAGCTTTTCCAATATGTTGGGCAGGCCTGGGCTGGCCCGCAACTCGCGGCGGTAGAGCGCGTAAAGGTCGCTGCGCATGGAGGCGAGCGCCGCCGGACCGAGCGGCATGCCGTGGCTATCGAGTAGGCTGGCGGAGATCGAGGCGAGGGAGCGGCCGAGGTAATCGCGGTAGGCCATGGCGGGGGTGATCGCGGGGCCTTGGGCGCCAATGGCGGCGATCAGGACCTGCATGGCGAGGGGTTCGCTATCGACCAATACGCCGTCGCAGTCGAAGATGATGAGCTCGATGGTCAACTAGAATTCATCCGCCAGATAGCGTTCCAAAGTGGCCTTGGTGCCGATATTCCACAGCGTTTCCAAGGCCTTGGTGAAGGTGGCGATGAAATTTCGTTGGGTGGCGAGTTCGCCGTAAATGTCGGCCATTTCGAGCCAGGCTTGGGGATTGTCTCTGGCTTTTTTGGCTTGGGCGGTCAGGCGGTCCCAATTGGGATCGTTGGGTTCGATGACGGCGCCGCTGTCGGTTGTGCCATAGCAATAGCGGCACCAGAGGGCACTCACGAGTGCCAATCCGTTAACGGACTGTTGCCGTTGAGAACGCTCCAGAGCCGATGGGACGATGAATTTGGGTTGCCGATTGGACCCATCGAGTGCGAGGCGCCGGATCGTGTCGCCGATCTTGGGATTGGCGAAGCGGCGTTGGCAGAGGGCGAAGTAGTCGTCGAGATCGGTGTCGGGGACGGGGGGTACGATTGGGATGATTTCGTCGCGCTCGACCTTGGCGAGGAAGGCGGCGACGAGGGGGTGTTCCATGGCTTCGTGGACGAAGTGGATATCGAGCAGGCCAGCGGGATAGGCGATGGTGGCGTGGCCGCCATTGAGGATGCGGATTTTCATGTGCTCGTAGGGCGCGACATCGGTGACGAATTGCACGCCGACTTTTTCCAACGCCGGGCGGCCGGCGGGGAAATTGTCTTCGAGCACCCATTGCTTGAAGCTCTCGCAGAAGACCGGCCAATTGTCTTCGATGCCGAAATTGTCGGCGAGGAGGGTCTTTTCGCGATCGGAGGTGGCGGGGGTGATGCGGTCGACCATGCCATTGGGGAAGGCGACGTTGGCTTTGACCCATTGGGCGAGGGCCGGGTCGATCAGCGCGGCGAGGCCGGCGACGGCGTTTTCAGTGACGTGGCCATTGCCGGGGATGTTGTCGCAGCTCATGACGGTGAAGGGGGGGAGGCCCAACTCGCGGCGGCGGAGGAGACCGGCGAGGATCAGGCCGAAGGCGGTTTTGGGGGCGGTGATGTTGGCGGCGTCATAGGCGATGTCGGGGTGTGTGGGATCGAATTTCTGGCTGGCCGGGTCGATGTAATAGCCGCCTTCGGTGATGGTCAGCGAGACGATGCGGATGGCGGGATCGGAGAGGCGGGCGATGACGGCGGCGCTGTCGCCGGGGCGGAGATAGTCGATCATGGCGCCGGTGACGCGGGCGGAGCTGGCGTCGGCTTCCTGCTCGACCACGGTGGTGAGCCAATCCTGGGACTTGAGCTTTTGGCGCATGGCCTCGTCGGCTTCGCGGACGCCGGCGCCGATGAGGGCCCAATCGTGATCACTGCCGGCGGCGAAGAGATCGTCGAGATAGACGGCTTGATGGGCGCGATGGAAATTGCCGACGCCGAAATGCACGATGCCGGGGGTGAGGTTCTCGCGGTTATAGGCGGGGACCGATGCCGTGGTGATGTTGGCGAGGGTGTTGGCGGAGAGTTTGGTGGTCATTGGAAGGCCCCGGATAGGGAGAGGTCAGAGGGCGAACTGTTCCCCTCCCCCTTGAGGGGAGGGGTTAGGGGTGGGGTTGTCGTGGCGGCAAGGAACTCGATGCGCGAGGAGGGGCCGACACCCCCACCCTCGGTCCCTCCCCTCAAGGGGGAGGGAGGCGCAGGAGCCGGGAGTGCCGTGACGTGCATCAGATCGCCCGACCGGCAGCATCGAACCTGTAGATGCGGGTCTGATCTGGCGTCAGGTACACGTCGTCGCCGTGGTTGAAGGTCTGGTCGCCGTCGGTGCGGATGGTCATGAGGCCCAGGGCTTCGACATGGACGTGGAGGAACGTGTCTGACCCCAGCTGTTCGGCGACGCCGACCTTGCCCTTCCAGGTGCCCGGAACATTGTCGCGGCTGAGCTTGAAGTGTTCGGGGCGGACGCCGATGGAGTGAGCGTTGTGCTTACTGGCTTCGGGGCCATCGACGAAGTTCATTTTGGGGCTGCCGATGAAGCCGGCGACGAAGCGGTTGGCGGGCTTTTTGTAGAGATCGAGTGGGGAGCCGAATTGCTCGACGTTCCCCGCGTTGAGCACGACGATGCGGTCGGCCATGGTCATGGCTTCAACCTGGTCGTGGGTGACGTAGATCATGGTGGTCTTGAGCTGCTGGTGCAGTTCGGTGATTTCCAGCCGCATGTTGACGCGCAGGGCGGCGTCGAGATTGGACAGGGGTTCATCGAACAGGAAGGCCTTGGGCTCGCGCACGATGGCGCGGCCGATGGCGACGCGCTGGCGCTGGCCGCCGGAGAGGGCGCGGGGGCGGCGGTCGAGATAGGAGGAAAGGTTCAGCGTGCGCGCGGCGTATTCGACCTTCTGGTCGATGACTTCCTTGGGCGCCTTGGCCATTTTGAGCGGGAAGGCGATGTTGTCGCGCACGGTCATATGTGGATAGAGCGCATAGGACTGGAACACCATGGCCAGACCCCGGCGGGCGGGAGGCGCCTTGGTCATGTCCTGCCCGTCGAGCAGGATGGTGCCGGATGTGGTGTCCTCGAGCCCGGCGATGAGACGAAGCAGGGTGGACTTGCCGCAACCGGATGGGCCGACGAAGACGACGAATTCCCCATCATTGATGTCGAGGGAAATGTCCGGAATGACCTGGACGTCGCCGAAGGACTTGTTGACGTGGGAGAGGGAGATGGAACCCATTTTCAGTGGTCCTTTGGCTGTTCGTAGATTGATCCGACAGGAAGCACCGGGCTGCACCTCCCCCTCGACGGGGGAGGTTGGGAGGGGGTGCATGAGCCACGATATTGGGGCCAACCGCCCCCCTCCCTGACCCTCCCCGCGAGGGGGAGGGTGACGACTGAAATATTGGTTTTCGGTTTCTTGTAGAAGGTGCCTGCGGAGGCTCCGACACCCCCACCCTCGGTCCCTCCCCTCAAGGGGGAGGGATGCAAAGGAGCCGATCGTTCTGAGCTCAAACTGAACATCATTTCACCGCTCCAAACGTGAGCCCACGCACCAGTTGTTTCTGGCTGAACCAGCCCATGAGCAGGATGGGTGCGATGGCGAGGAGTGAGGCGGCGGAGAGCTTGGCGAGGAAGAGGCCTTGCGGGCTGGAGAAGGAAGAGATGAAGGCGGTGAGCGTGCCGGCGCGGCCCGAGGTCAGGGTGATGGTCCAGAAGGCTTCGTTCCAGGCGAGGATGACGTTGAGGAGGAGCGTCGAGGCGATGCCGGGCACGGCCATGGGGACGAGGACGTGGACGATTTCGTTCCAGAGTTCAGCGCCGTCCATGCGGGCGGCTTCCAGGATATCGACCGGGATTTCCTTGAAGTAAGTGTAGAGCATCCAGATGATGATCGGCAGGTTGATCAGCGTCATGATCAGCGTCAGGCCGTGCACGGTATCGAGCAGGCGCAGGTCGCGGAAGATCAGGTAGATCGGGATCAAGACGCCCACGGCGGGCATCATCTTGGTAGAGAGCATCCACATCAAGACGTCCTTGGTGCGTTTGGTGGGCGCAAAGGCCATGGCCCAGGCGGCGGGGATGCCGATGATCAGGCCTAAGAGGGTGGAGCCCACCGAGACCAGGATCGAATTGATGGCGTGCTTGACGTAATCGGAGCGGTCCTGCACCGCCGAGAAATTTTCCAGCGTGAAGGTCTCGGGGAAGAAGGTGGGCCGGGCCGCGATGGCTTCGGCCTCGGTCTTGAAGGCGGTGAGGATGGTCCACAGGATGGGCGAGAACAGCAGGAGGGCGACAATCCAGGCGAGGGCGGTGAAGCCGATGCGGGTCTGGGTGGAGACGTTGCGGGCCATGATTTAGCTCCTCCCAAGGGGGATGGACGTCATCGATATCAAAACAAACCACCGGGTCATTCCGGCGCAGGCCGGATTCCATGCTGAAGGCCATCCCGGCGCTGGACGTCGGCGGATCACCACGGACATGGATCCCGGCCTGCGCCGGGATGACATCGTGGTTGTGGCTATTGAGGTGCCACGACCTCGTGGTTCGACAGGCTCACCATGAGGTCTACTGAAAGTGAGGGTCATGGCGCTACGCATCCAAGTTCTTCCCTACTGCCCGCATCAGGAAGAAGGCGACGATGTTGGCGATGATGACGGCGACCACGCCTCCGGCTGAACCGGCGCCGATGTCGTTGCTGAGGATACCGGTGCGGAAGACCAGGAAGGTGATGTTGGTGGAGGCATAGCCTGGGCCGCCGCCGGTGGTGACGCGGATTTCGGCGAAAATGCCCAGCAGGAAAATGGTCTGGATCAGGATGACGATGGTGATCGCCCGGGCCATGTGCGGCAGGATGATATAGTAGAAGCGGTTGAGCGCATTGGCGCCGTCCATTTCGGCGGCTTCGCGCTGTTCCTCGGAGAGGGATTGGAGCGCGGTGAGCAGGATCAGCGTGGCAAAGGGCAGCCATTGCCAGGCCACGATGACGATCACCGAAAACAGCGGATATTGATTGAACCAATCGACCGGCTGCAGGCCGAACGCCTTCCACAAATGGCCGAGCATGCCATAGCCGGGATGCATGAAGCCGTTCTTCCAGATCAGCGCGGCGACCGGCGGCATGACGAAGAAGGGCGAGATGACCAGGATGCGCAGAATGCCCTGGCCCCAAATGGGCTGATCGAGCAGCAGCGCCAGCAGGGTGCCGCCGATGACGGTAATGGCGAGCACGCCACCGACCAGGATCAGCGTATTGACCAGCGACTGGGTGAAACTGGGATCGCCGATGACGTAGATATAATTGGCCCAACCGGCAAAGCCGGTCATCATCGGGTTGATCAGGCTATAATTCTGGAAGCTGAACCACAGGGTCATCACCAGCGGAACGATCATCCAGATCAGCAGCACGATGACGGCGGGCGCCATCATGATGCGGGAGAGCGTACGGGTTTGGGCGGTGGCCATGGTGTCCTCGGAAACGAGTTGGCGCGACTGCTTCAGTAGACCTCATCCTGAGCTTGTCGAAGGGCGAGGTCGTGGCACGTTTTGTGGGCCCGACCTCGTGGTTCGACAGGCTCACCATGAGGTCTCATGGGTTTTTGAACCGCCCGGTCGCCAGAGGGGACCTTTGACCGGGCGGTTTAGTTTTGGAGAGCCTACTTGATATAGCCGGCGCGGGTCATGTCGCGGGTGGCGGCGTCCTGGGCTTGGGCCAGGGCGTCGTCGGCCGACATCTGGCCGGCGAGGGCGGCGGAGAAGAGCTGGCCGACATTGGTGGCGATGCCGGCAAATTCCGGAATGGCCACGAATTGCACGCCGGTATAGGGCACGGGCTTGACAGTCGGCTCGCTCGGATTGGCCGAATTGATGGAATCCAGGGTCATCTTGGCGAAGGGTGCCGCGGCCTGGTAATCGGCATTGGCATAGAGCGAGGCGCGGGTGCCCGGAGGCACGTTGGCCCAGCCGTCCTGTGCGGCGACCGTATCGAGATAGGCCTTGTTGGTGGCCCAATCGATGAACTTCTCGGCGGCCTCGGCATTCTGGCTGCTCTTGGGAATGGCCAGCGACCAGGCCCAGAGCCAGTTACCGCGCTTGCCCAGGCCATTATCGGGCGCCAGGGCAAAGCCGACCTGGTCGGCGACGGTGGAATCCTCGGGATTGATCACGAAGGAGGCGGCGACGGTGGCGTCGATCCACATGCCGCATTTGCCCTGCTGGAACAGGGTGAGGTTTTCGTTGAAGCCGTTGGAGGAGGCACCAGAGGGGCCGGCATCGGCCATCAGGCCCAGATAGGTGTCGAGGGTGGACTTCCACTCGGGCTGATCGAACTGGGGCTTCCAGTTTTCATCGAACCAGCGGGCGCCGAAGGAATTGGACATGGCGGTGAGGAAGGCCATGTTTTCGCCCCAGCCGGCCTTGCCGCGCAGGCAGATGCCGTTGATGTCATTGGCGCGGTCGGTCATGGCGCGGGCGGCCTGGCCGATGAATTCCCAGGTGGGGGCGTCGGGCATGGTCAGGCCCGCTTTTTCCATCAGGTCCTTGCGATACATGACCATGGAGCTTTCGCCATAGAAGGGGGCCGCATAGAGCTTGCCTTCATAGGAGAGACCATCGCGGATGGGCGGCAGCAGATCATCGACGTCATAGGCGGCGTCGGCGCTCAGGCCATCGAGCGGCACGAGCCAGCCCTGCTTGGCCCAGATCGGGGCTTCATAGGTGCCGATGGTCATCACGTCATATTGGCCGCCATTGGTGGCGATGTCGGTGGTGACGTTCTGGCGCAGGGTGTTTTCTTCCAGCACGACCCAATTGAGTTCGATGCCGGTATCGGTGGTGAAAGCGGACGACAGGCCCTGCATGCGCACCATGTCGCCATTGTTCACAGTGGCGATGGTGAGGGTTTGCGCGGATGCAGATGTGGCCAGCGCGAGCGTCAAGGCGCCCACGAAAAGGGGTGTAAGTTTCATCAAATTCCTCCCGTACCGGAACGGGCATTTGTTCCAGTCATGGGCAAATACTCGCATATCATGCAGCAGAGTCAAGCGTGTTATGCGCTGGACGCGTGACGTACGTACGGCAGGAAATGGCTCATTTGGCCGGATTGATGTTTTGGATCAGGGGATTGGCGCTAGGCCAGCAGGCCTTCGGCGGTGGCTTCGTCGGTGATGATGCCATTGACCAGGCGGCGGTTCAGCGTGGCGCGGATGCCGGGCAATTTTTTGCGGCCCATGGCAATTGCTATGACCAGGGAGTTTTCGCGGGAGGGAATGGAGGCGGAGGCGACGCGCTCATTGGTGAGGCCCTCGATCAGCTTGCCATCGGCGTCAAAGCTCCAGCCGCAGATCTCGCCGACGGCGCCGGCCTTTTGCAGGGCCTTGAGTTCGTCGTCGGAGATGAAGCCATCGAGATAGAGCGGGGCGTCGGGGCCGATTTCGCCGACGCCGACAAAGGTCACGTCGGCCTGGGCGGCGAGGGCCAGGGTTTCGCGGATCATGGGCTGGGAATGCAGCATCTCGCGTTCGCGGGCCGAGGAGGCGATGACGGGCAGGGGCATGGGGAAGCTGCGCGCCTTGACCGTGTCGGCGACGTTGAAAATGACGTTGTAGAAGGCCGCCGAGCCGTCGGGGGCGATACTGCCGGTCAGCGCCACCACTTTGTGATGTGGGCATTCCATGGGCATGAGTTGTTCGATAGCGGCCTTGAGGGTGCGGCCGGTGCCGATGGCCATAATGATGGGGTCGGGGCGCTTGAGCCAGCGTTCGATCTCGGCGGCAGCGGCTTCGGCGAGGCCGATTGTGGTGGAGGTGCTGGCGGGGTCGGAGGGGACGACTTCCACCAGATCGAGCGCGAAGCGGGATTTGAGGCGGGCGG
This sequence comes from Hyphomicrobiales bacterium, assembly GCA_900470445.1. Classification (GTDB taxonomy): domain Bacteria; phylum Pseudomonadota; class Alphaproteobacteria; order Rhizobiales; family Devosiaceae; genus Devosia. Next base: position 45,247 of record UCAU01000019.1, read on the forward strand.
CGAGGTCCATGCAGCGGCCGATCGGGTGATCGAGCCGGACCTTGATCAGGCCTTCGCTGACCGAGAGGGAGACGAGGCGCTGGGCGGATTGGCGGGAAATGCCGAGCTTGCTGGCGATTTCTTCCTGGGTATTGCCCGCAACATAATAGAGCCAGCCGGCCCGCGCGGCGTCGTCGAGCCGCGTGCTGGGGCTATCTGGTTTGTTGGCCATGCCGATTCCTCGAAATCATGGGGCGGAGTATTCGGCCACAGCTACGTCTTGGGCAAGCCCTGCCGTAATTGGCTGAGGGCGGTGCGGATGTCGCGTTCGGTGTCCTTGAGGTGGAGGCGCATGGCTTCGGCGGCGGCGCGGCTATTGCCTTGTCTGATATTATCGAGGATGCGCTGGTGGGCTTCGACGGTGTGGGCAAGGGTATGGCCGCGCTGTTCGTGGCCGCGGCGGCTGATGAAAAAACCTTCGCGCAACGGCTGGGCCATGGCTTCGAAGAGATAGCCCAATACGCGATTGCCGCTGGCCAGGGCCACCGCTTCGTGGAAGCCGACATCGAAAGTGTGGAAGGCCAATTCCTGCTCTGGGGTGTCGAGGCCGGTGGCGAGGGTTTCGCGCATGCCTTCGAGGGCGCTTTCGATGGCGGTCTGGCCGGCACGGGTGGAGCGCTTGGCGGCAAGGGTCGCCGATTGGACCTCGAGGGAAAGCCGCACTTCGATCAGGTCGTAGAGGCCTTTGGGATCGTAGCGGATGATCGAGGTGAGGAAATCGGCAAAGGCGGCGCCGTCGGGTTCGCGCACCACGGCACGGCGGCCACGGGCGAGTTCGAGCAGGCCGCGGCCCTCGAGTAGTTTCACCGCCTCGCGAATCGTCAGGCGGCTGACCTCGTAGCGGCTGGCCAATTCGGCTTCGCTGGGCAGGCTGGTGCCCGGCACCAATTCACCCAGAATCATCTGGGCCAGGTCGTCCGCAACCACGCTTGCCGCCGATTGATCGGGGCGAGCATCCCCCTCGTGATTGACCACTTTTCCTCCTGATATCTGATACCTTTGCATTCGCCGGGGCCGTTTGAACGGCGCCTCATGCGGATGTCCTCCGAAGGCAGACAGACGATATAGGGCGCAGCGATGCACCGCAACTGCGACTATTGTCGGGCAAGACACGGGCTTGTTAGCCACTTCCGACGGAAGCCGCTTTACAAAAGGTATCTGACTATTCTAGCTTCCGGGCGTGGGCTTGGGAGGGCCCAAACGGCAATCGCCGTTCCTTGTGGAGGATTTTCATGCAGCAACGAATGACGGCGTGCCTGCGGGTATTCGCCCGCTGTTACCCGTCGCGGGATCGGTCTCGATTTCCGCTGGTTGCGCCCTGCATGTCGAGCCGGCTCTCCCCTGACGACCATTCCAAAGCTTTATGAACTCGAAATACAAAAAGGGAGTCGAGACGTGAAGGTTTTCAAAACGCTTGCCACCGTGCTGGCTGTCGGCGCAATGGCGCTGACTGCTTCGACGGCGGTCTTCGCCCAGGACAAGGGCCAGATCGGCATTGCCATGCCGACCCAGTCGTCGCTGCGCTGGATCTCGGACGGCAACGAACTCAAGGCCGCGCTGGAAGGCAAGGGCTACACCGTCGACCTGCAATATGCGGAAGACGATATCCCCAACCAGCTCGCCCAGATCGAAAATATGGTCACCAAGGGCGTCAAGGCCCTGGTGGTTGCCTCGATCGATGGCACTACGCTGAGCGCCGTGCTGCAGCAGGCCGCTGACGCCGGCATCAAGGTCATCGCTTATGACCGCCTGATCCGCGACACCGCCAATGTGGACTATTACACCACGTTCGACAATTTCCAGGTCGGCGTGCTGCAGGCCAACTCGATCCTCAAGGGTCTGGGTTACCCGGAAAAGCAGGGCCCGTTCAATATCGAGCTGTTCGGCGGTTCGCCCGACGATAACAACGCCTTCTTCTTCTATGACGGCGCGATGAGCGTGTTCCAGCCGCTGATCGATTCCGGCGTGCTGGTGGTCAAGTCCGGCCAGCAGGGCATGGACACTGTGGGTACCCTGCGTTGGGACGGTGCTGTCGCCCAGGCCCGCATGGACAATATCCTGTCCGCCAACTACTCGGACGGCTCGCGCGTTGACGCGGTCCTGTCCCCCTATGACGGTCTGAGCCGCGGTATCATCTCGTCGCTGCGCGGCATTGGCTACGGCTCTGCCGACCAGCCTTGGCCGGTCATTTCGGGCCAGGATGCCGAAGCTCCGTCCGTCAAGGCAATCATTGCCGGCGAGCAGTACTCGACCGTCTACAAGGACACCCGCGAACTGGCCCGTGTCACTGGCGATCTGGTTGACACCGTGCTGAGCGGTGGCACGCCTGAGGGCCTGGACACCACGACCTACAACAATGGCGTCAAGGTCGTTCCTTCGATCCTGCTGACTCCCTATGAGGTCGACAAGTCGAACTACCAGGAACTGGTGATCGACTCGGGTTACCTGAAGCCGGAAGACGTGCAGTAAGCAGCTTGCTGCCTGAACAAAGGGCCCCGCGGCAACGCGGGGCCTCGTTTTATCTAACAAATTGAGGCACATCGAAATAATGAGCAAATCGATGCACGTACCTCAAAATTCTTGCGAAGGTTCATTGCGTGCCATATTCTCGAGTTGTTGGCTTGGGAGGGGCAAGGCGCAAAGCCGCCAACTGGATAGGTCAAGCAGACCCGGATCTGGTGTCGTGTAATCGGTTCGATCATTGCGCTGTCACAATGCAATGACGAGCCTATTTTTGCGCGTTCCTGAACAAGACTGCACAACATCGTTAGGGAGAAAAGAATGAACATTTTGAAATCGTTCGCCGCCGTCGCTTTGACGGGCGCGTTTGTGCTGGGCTCGGCGGGCCTGGTTGCCGCCCAGGACAAGGGCACGATCGGCATTTCCATGCCGGAGCAGACCACGCTGCGCTGGAATTCGGATGGTGCCGAGCTCAAGTCGGCACTGGAAGCCAAGGGCTATACCGTCGACCTGCAATATGCCGGCGACGATATCCCGAACCAGCTCGCCCAGATCGAAAACATGGTCACCAAGGGCTCCAAGGCGCTGGTGATTGCGGCGCTGGACGGCACCACGCTGAGCGCCGTGCTCGAGCAGGCTGCGGCTGCCGGCGTCAAGGTCATCGCTTATGACCGCCTGATCCGCGACACCGCCAATGTCGATTATTACACCACGTTCGACAACTTCAAGGTTGGCGTGCTGCAGGCCAATTCGATCCTCAAGGGCCTGGGTTATCCGGAAAAGCAGGGCCCGTTCAATATCGAGCTGTTCGGCGGTTCGCCCGACGACAACAACGCCTTCTTCTTCTATGACGGCGCCATGAGCGTGCTGCAGCCGCTGATCGATTCCGGCGTGCTGGTGGTCAAGTCCGGCCAGCAGGGCATGGACAAGGTGGGTACGCTGCGTTGGGACGGGGCGACTGCCCAGGCCCGCATGGATAACCTGCTCTCGGCCTATTATTCGGACGGCAGCCATGTCGATGCCGTGCTGTCGCCCAATGACGGCGTGGCACGTGGCATCATCTCCTCGCTCAAGGGCATTGGCTATGGCTCGGCCGATCTGGCCTATCCGATCATCTCGGGCCAGGACGCTGAAATCCCCTCGATCAAGGCGATCATTGCCGGCGAGCAGTATTCCACCGTTTATAAGGATACGCGCGAACTGGCCCGGGTCACCGGCGATCTGGTCGATACCGTGTTGAGCGGCGCTACGCCCGAAGGGCTCGACACGACCACGTATAACAATGGTGTCAAGGTCGTACCCTCGATCCTTCTCACGCCCTATGAAGTGGACGCGGTCAACTACAAGGAACTCGTGGTTGACTCGGGCTACATCAAGGAAGAAGACCTGAAATAAAGACGATTGACCAAACCGGGGGCCCGCAGATAAAGCGGGCCTCTTTCGAGCGACCCTACCGCCGGTGAGTGCAGTATGACCGATACTATTCTAGAGATGCGCGGCATCACCAAGACGTTCCCGGGCGTCAAGGCGCTGCAGGACGTCAATCTCGATGTCCGCGAAGCCGAGATTCACGCCATCGTGGGCGAGAACGGCGCGGGCAAGTCGACCCTGATGAAGGTGCTCAGCGGGGTCTATCCGGCCGGCAGCTATGACGGGCAGATCATCTACAAGGGCCAGGAACAGAACTTCAAATCCATCCGCGACAGCGAGCATGTTGGCATTGTCATCATCCACCAGGAGCTGGCACTGGTGCCGCTGCTGTCGATCGCGGAAAACATCTTCCTGGGCAATGAACAGGCCAAGGGCGGCGTGATCGACTGGGACGAGACGCGCGACGGCGCGCGGAAGCTATTGTCCATGGTCGGGCTCAAGGAAGACCCCGATACGCTGGTGACCAATATCGGTGTGGGCAAGCAGCAATTGGTGGAGATCGCCAAGGCTTTGTCTAAAGAGGTCAAGCTGCTGATCCTGGACGAACCCACCGCCAGCCTCTCCGAAAAGGACAGCGCGGCTTTGCTCGACCTGCTGGTCGAGTTCCGGCGCCAGGGCATTACCTCGATCCTGATCTCGCACAAGCTCAACGAAATCAGCAAGGTCGCCGACCGGATCACCGTGATCCGCGACGGTCGCACCATCGAGACCATGAACAAGGAGCAGATCTCGGAAGACCGGATCATCACCTCAATGGTGGGCCGCTCGCTCGATGATCGCTATCCCAGCCGCACGCCGCAGATTGGCGAAGTGGTGTTCGAGGTCAAGAACTGGAGCGTCTATCACCCCCAGCATCGCGACCGGCAGGTGATCAAGAATATCGACCTGAACGTGCGCAAGGGCGAAGTGGTTGGCATTGCCGGGCTGATGGGCTCGGGCCGCACCGAATTCGCCATGAGCCTGTTCGGCAAATCCTATGGCCAGAAGATCTCCGGCGAAGTCTTCCTGCATGGCAAGAAGATCGATACGTCCAGCGTCGGCAAGGCGGTCTCTCACGGCATCGCTTACGCGACCGAGGACCGCAAGACCTATGGCCTCAACCTGATCGACCACATCAAGAACAATACGACCCTGGCTAATCTCGGGGGCGTGTCGCGCTTTGGGGTGATCGACGACCTAGCCGAACTCGACGCGGCCAATGACTACCGCAAGAAGACCAATATCCGCTCCTCGAGCGTCTATCAGGTGACGGGTAACCTGTCGGGTGGCAATCAGCAGAAGGTGGTGCTCAGCAAGTGGCTGTTCGCCAATCCCGAAGTGCTGATCCTGGACGAGCCGACGCGCGGCATCGATGTCGGCGCGAAGTACGAAATCTACACCATCATCAACCAGCTGGCGGCGCAGGGTAAGGCAATCCTGGTCATCTCCTCGGAAATGCCCGAACTGCTCGGCATCACCGACCGGCTTTACGTAATGAACGAAGGCCGCATGGTGGGCGAGATGCCCACTGCCGAGGCGAGCCAGGAAAAGATCATGCGCGCGATCGTTCGCGCGGAAGGGAAGGCATCATGACCACAGAAACTGCCCCGTCGGGCGTCACCGCAACCGGCGAAAAGGTCACGGTTCAGGAGCTCAGCGTGTGGGGCGCCCTGCAGGCCAATATGCGCGATTACGGCCTTATGCTGGCGCTCATCCTGATCATGCTGTTCTTCCAGTATTTTACTGGCGGCGTGCTGTTCAAGCCGGTCAACCTGACCAATATCATCCTGCAGAACAGCTATATCATCGTGATGGCGCTGGGCATGTTGCTGGTCATCGTGGCCGGCCATATCGATCTGTCCGTGGGCTCGGTTTCGGGCTTTGTCGGCGCCCTGGCCGCCATGCTGATGGTGGGCTGGCGCTTCCCGCCCGAATTGGCATTCCTCGCCAATCCCTTCGTTGCCGGGGCGATTTGTATCGTCGTGGGCGCGGTGATCGGGGCGGCGCAGGGGTATCTGATCGCCTATCACAAGATCCCCAGCTTCATCGTGACGCTGGCCGGCATGCTGATCTTCAAGGGCCTGTCGCTGGCCATTCTGGCCGGCAAGTCGGTGGGTCCGTTCCCGGCCGAATTCCAGCTGCTGTCGGCTGGGTTCATCCCTGATCTGATCGGGCCGACCACGCTGGTCCCGGCCAGCGAAGGCGTGCAGCCGCTGGTGCTGCATACGACGAGCCTTGTCATCGCCATTGTCGGCGTGGTCGCCATGATCGCCTTTGCTATTCACGGCCGTTCCCGCCGCAAGGCGCGCGGCTATGAAAGCGAGCCGTTCGGCCTGTTCGTCGCCAAGAACCTGGTGGTGGCCGCCATCGTGCTGTTCTTTGGCTATATGCTGGCTTCCTATCGTGGCCTGCCGAACGTGCTGGTGGTGATGGCGCTGCTGATTGCGCTGTTCGTGTTCATCACCAAGCGCATGACCTTTGGTCGTCGCATCTATGCGCTGGGCGGTAACCTCAAGGCCGCGGCGCTGTCGGGCATCAAGACCGAACGGCTGACCTTCTATGTGTTCGCCATCATGGGTGCGCTGGCCGCCTTGGCCGGCATGATCTATGCGGCCCGCCTCAACTCCGCCACGCCCAAAGCCGGGCAGGGGCTGGAGCTGGACGTGATCGCCTCGGTCTTCATCGGCGGCGCCTCGGCGCTGGGCGGTGTGGGCGCGGTGGCGGGCGCGGTGATCGGTGCTTTCATCATGGGTGTGATGAACAACGGCATGTCGATCATGGGCGTCAACATCGATTGGCAGCAGATGATCAAGGGCATTGTGCTGCTCGCCGCGGTGTTCTTCGATCTCTACAACAAGAACAAGGCCTGATTTTTCAGGCTGAAATGACGAGGCCGTCGGGGTGACCCGGCGGCCTTTTCGTTGGCGGCGTTGATCTGGCGGGACGCAGCGGCAATCATGACGCGGGACCCGACTCAAGGCGGGCAGCGCAAACTGATCGGCTCACCATGCTTACTTATCTTTCCGAGTTCATCGCCCCGTTCTGGGGCCCGGCGCGATTGCTGGCCTCCTATCCGGTGCTGGCGGCATTGGGCGCGCTGCTATCGGCGACGCTGTCGTTGCTGATGCTGCCGCGGGTCTGGCATGTGCTGACCAAGGACAAGGGGCGGGCGCATGCGGTCAATGCCGAGGAGAGCGTCGGCAAGCCGGTGGGGGTGGGCATTTTCATCGTGCTGATCACGGTGGGCGTGCTGCTGATCTGCCTGCCGTTTGATCCCAAACTGTATTTTTGCCTCGGGGCGCTGCTGATCGCTTCGGGCGTCGGGTATCTGGATGACAGCAAGCCGGGCGGGTTGAGCGAATTGACGCTGGGGCTGACGGATCTGGCGATCGCGCTGTTTGTCTGCGTGGTGCTGATGAATGGCGCCAATACCGAAATCTGGCTGCCGTTTACCTCGGCGCATTTCACGCTGCCGTGGTGGGGCGGGGTGCTGCTTTATACCCCCGTGGTGTGGCTGTGCATCAATGCGGTGAACTGCAATGACGGGGTGGATGGGGTGTCCGGCACGCTGTCGTCATTCACCATCTGCGTGCTGGGTTTCCTGCTGTATTTCGTGGTTGGCGATGTCACCAATGCGAAATACCTGCTGATCCCGTACAATCCCGATGCGGTCAGTTGGGCGCTGGCGGCGGCGGTGTTTTGCGGGGCCATTCTGGGCTATCTCTGGCACAATGCACCGCCCAGCGCGGCCCTGATGGGCGATGCGGGATCGCGGCCGATCGGGCTCTTTGTCGGCATGTGCGTGGTGGTCACCGGCAATCCGGCGACAGTGTTTTTCGTCGGGGCGCTGCTGTTGTTCAATGGGGCGACGGGGCTGGCCAAGGTCGCGCTGATGCGGCTGTTTGGGTGGCGGATATTGGGGTCGATCCGGTTTCCGTTCCATGACCATGTGCGCAAGAACCTGCACTGGTCCAATGCGCAGGTGTTGCTGCGGTTTTTGCTCATTCATGTGGCCAGCATCTGGCTGCTGGTGATTTTGCTGATCAAGGTGCGGTAGGGGTTATTCCGCCGGCTCCCCGATCCCGTTGGCCGCGTCCAGCTCCCGTTCGAGGCGGGCTTCTTCCTCGACTTTGGGTTTGCTGAAGCGGGCCATCAGGAGGTAGGCGACCGGGGTCAGGTAGAGGGTGGAGACGGCGGCAAAGCTCAGGCCGCCGACCATGACCCAGCCCAGGGCCGCGCGGGCTTCGGCGCCGGCGCCACTGGCGAGGACCAGGGGGAGGCCGCCCAGGATGGTGGCGATCATGGTCATCATCACCGGGCGGAGGCGGATATTGGAGGCTTCCTCGATCGCTTCGCGCACCGACATGCCGCGGTCGCGTAGCTGGTTGGCGAATTCGACGATCAGGATACCGTTCTTGGCCATGATGCCGACCACGAGCACCAGCCCGATCTGGCTGAAGATGTTGAGACTCCCGCCCGTCACCAATAGCGCATAGAGCGCTGCCGCCACGCCGAACGGCACGGTGGTCATGACGATGACGGCGCTCCAGACGCTCTCGAACTGGGCGGCGAGGACGAGCAGGATGATGACCAGCGCAAAGCCGAAGGTGACAAAGAGGCCGTTGGTGGATTCGCCCAGCGTCTTGGCTTCAGCCAGCGGCAGGATGGTAGTGCCCTCGGGCAGGATGGGGCGGGCCATTTCGAGCATCTGGTTATAGGCGTCGCCCAGCGCCATGCCGTCTTCGAGGCTTGCCGTGACATTGACTGCACGGCGCTGGGCCTCGCGGCGCAGGGTGGGGGGCACGGCGGATTCGGTGATGGTGGCGATGGTGGACATGGGCACATAGCGCCCGTCGCCGGTGCGCACGAAGAGGCTTTCGAGGTCGCGGGGGTCGTTGATGGGGTTGCTGGTCGAGACCATGCGCACGGTGTAGCTGGTGTCATCGATGAAGACATTGCCGATATCACTGCCATCGATCATGGCCTGCATGGTGGAGGCCAGGCCATTGATATCGATGCCCAGCGCGTCGGCGCGTTCGCGATTGACCACCAGGGTCAGCTGCGGCTGGGTGGTGTCGAAATTGACGGTGACGCGGCCAAAGCGGCCGTCTTCTTCCAGCAAGTCGGCGATGGATTCGGCGGTGTCGGCCAGCACGGTATAGTTGGAGCCGACCACGGCAAATTGCAGGCCGGAGCCGCCGCCGCGAATGCCCAGACTATTGCCCTGGCCCACTGAGGCGCGCACGCCCGGCACCTGCGCCATCAGCGCGGTGATGTCGGCGGCAATCTGCTGCTGGCTGCGGGTGCGTTCGGACCAAGGGGCGAGCGTGAGGGTCAACGAACCGCCGCTGCCCCAGCCGGAGAGCACGAAAATGGAGCGCACTTCGCCGCTAGCGACGAAGGGCTGCAGCATGGTTTCGACCGTGGTGAGCTGGGTGCGGATATAATCGAGGCTGGCCGTGGTGGGGGCCTGAATGCGGAGCTGGATTTGCGAGCGATCCTCGGGCGGGGTGATTTCCTGGCGCAGATTGCCATAGACGAAATAGGACGAGGCGGCGAACAGCAGGGCAATCAGCACGACGACAAAGGGATTGGCCAGCGCCACGCGAAGCGAGCTGCGATAGAAGCGGGCGCAGGCGCGGCCGAAGGCGCCCAGAATGCCGCCATGGCTTTTGTGCTCGCCCTGTTTGAGGAAGCGCGAGGCGATCATCGGGCCCATGGAGAGGGCAACGATGGAAGAGAGCAGCACGGCGATGGCAAGGGTGAAACCGAATTCGCGGAATAGGCGGCCGGTTTGTCCCGAGAGGAAGGACAGCGGGATGAACACCGCGGCGAGGGTCAGCGTCGTGGCGATGACGGCGAAGAACACTTCCTGCGTGCCCAGCACGGCAGCGGCGCGCGGACCGGCGCCCATGCCTTTGCGGCGCACGATATTTTCGAGCACGACAATGGCGTCGTCGACCACGAGGCCCGTCGCTAATACCAGCGCGAGCAGCGTGATGATGTTGAGCGAAAAGCCCATGACGTAGATGCCGGCCACGGCGCCAAGCAGGGCGATGGGCATGGAGATGGCGGGAACGATGGTGGCGCGCCAATCGAGCAGGAAGAGGAAAATGATGGCGACGACAACGACCAGCGCCACGACCAGCGCGACTTCGACCTCGTGCAGTGCGCCTTCGATGAAGACGGCATCGTCGCTCGAAATGGTCACCTGGACACCGGCGGGCAGCGTCTGGTTCAATACTTCGACGGCATTGTGAATGCCCTTGGAAATCTCGATCGTGTTGGACTGCGCCTGCCGCACGATGCCCAGGCCAATGCCCGGCTTGCCGTTGGAGCGGAGCGAAGAGGTGCTGGCCGAGGCGTCGAACACCACGCTGGCCACATCGCCCAATAGGGTGCGGCCCTTGATGACGATGTCCTCGAAATCCTGCGGGGTGGTGACTTCGGAAATGGCGCGAACGGTGATGTTCTGGTTGGGGCCGTTGATCGAGCCGGTGGGGGTGTCGAGCGCGATAGTGGCGAGGGCGGTGCGGACGTCGGCGACGGTCAGGCCGTGGCTGGCCAGCTTGATGGGATCGACATCGACATCGAAGGCGGTGTCGCGCGTGCCATAGACCTGTACTTCGGCGACGCCGGCGACGGCGCCGAGCCGCTCGGAGATCGTGTCTTCCACCAATTTGCTGAGATCGCCCATGCTCATGGCGTCGGACGTGACGGCCAGCTGCATCACCGGCTGGGCGTCGGAATCGGCCTTGAAGATCACCGGGTCATCGACGTCATCGGGCAGGGAGCGGCCGATGCGGCTGAGCGCGTCGCGCACGTCGGAGGTTGCGACATCGAGGTTCGTGCTGTCGGAAAATTCGAGGGTGACGCGGCTTTGGCCGGTCGAGGAGCTGGAGGAAATGCCGGTGACGCCCTGCACGCGAGCCACGGCGCCTTCCACCACGGCGGTGATTTCGCGGTCCACGGTTTCGGCGGCCGCGCCGGTGAAGGTGGTGGAAATGGAGAGGACGGGTTGCTCGACGCTGGGCAGTTCGCGCACTTCGGCGCCGAGCAGGGCGGCAAGGCCGGCCACCACGATCATGGCGTTAACGACGACTGCTAAGACCGGCCGCCGCACGAAAAGCGCGGCCAGGGTTCCGCCGCGTTCGTTCTTTTCAGCAATCGACATGCGGTCCTCCTCGCGATCAGTTTGGGGTGGCGGCGGCCTCTTGCGGCGGCAAGGTGCCATCGGGGCCGCTGAGCAGGGTCACGTCGGCGCCTTCGCTGAGCTGCAGAATGCCTTCGGTGATGATGGCGTCGCCGGGCGCCAGATCGGCGCGCACCAGTACGCCATCGCTATTGCGCTGGATGATTTCAGCCATGACCTTGGTGGCTTTGCCATCCACATATTTCCAGACATAGGAGCCCTGGGCCGACCACAGAATGGCCAGCGGATTGACCGCCGGGAATTGCTCTCCGGGAAAGCGCAGCGCCACGGTGAAGGACATGCCAGCGCGCAGCGCCTTGTCCTCATTGGGGATTTCGGCCTGGACCTGCAAGGTGCGGCTGGCCGGATCGATGCGGTTGTCGACAGCATTGATCTCGCCATCAAAGATGCGGCCGGGCAGGGCCACGGCGGTCACGGTGACCGGCATTTGCGGGGCGATGGAGACGGCATAGCGCTCGGGCACCCAGAAATCGACAAGGATTGCCGAGGTATCGTCGATGGTGGTGACGGTGGTTTGGGCGGGGACGTAATTGCCCGGGGTGACCTGGATCAGGCCCACCGTGCCGGCAATGGGGCTGGCAATGGTGCGGCGGCTGAGGGCGACCTGGGCGTTGCGCAATTCGAGCTCGGCATTGGCGGCGGCGAGCTGGGCGGCGGTCACGACGGAGGGGGCGACGACATTGGAGCTGGCCAGCCCCTGCGTGCGCGCCAGCGTGGCCTGGGCATCATCGAGCGCGAGCTTGGCGCGGTCGAAGGCGATCTGTTCGGCATCGGAATCGAGCCGGGCGATGATGTCGCCGGCCGCTACGATCTGGCCGGGGTGTACCAGCACATCGGCCAGGGTGCCGCCGACGGGGGAGGCGACGGTGACCGAATGGGTGGCCGTGCCCTCGCCGATGGCGGAGAGGGTGGAATTGATGGTGGCAAGGGTGACGCCCGTGGTCACCACATTGGTCTGGCGGGCGCCGCCCGGCCGGCCGCCGCCGGGGCGTTGGCCGGGGGAGGCGGCGCTGTCGCCGGGGGCGGCGAAGGGCAGGACGATGCCGTAATTGGCCAGGGTCTGGCTGGCGCCGGGGACGAAAAAGACCCAGGCCGCCAGGGCGGCGGCCAGAACGAAGAGTGAAGCCAGAAGCTGCCGTATCAAGCCTTGGACCTTGGAAAAGTGCTGAAAATATCGGTATCCGGCCGCCAAGGGCCGGAAATCAGCGGGACTGTAGCAGCGGCTTTCCCGCTACGACATTACAAAGCCGTAAGGATCGCGGGCTTGTTATTCGATCTCGGCGTCGGGGCGGCCGCCCCATTCGGTCCAGGAGCCATCGTAAACGGCGACATTGCTGGCGCCGATGAGTTCGAGCGCCAGGGCCAGCGTGGCCGCGGTGATGCCGGAGCCGCAGGAGGTGATGACGGGCTTGGCGGGGTCGATGCCGCGATCGGCGAAGATCTGCTGGAGTTCGGCGACGGGCCGCATCTGGCCGTTGTCGGTGAGCAGGCCCACCGGTACATTGGCGCTGCCGGGGATGTGGCCGCCGCGCAGGCCGGCGCGGGGCTCGGGCACTTCGGCATGGAAGCGCGGGGCGGGGCGGGCGTCGGCGATCTGGGCGGCGTGGTCGTGGCTGCGGTCGCGCACGATTTCGAAATCGGCAACGCGGTTGCGGTTGAAACGGGCTTGGAAGATCGCCGGATGGCGGGTCACGGTGCCGGTTTGGACGGCGCGTTTTTCGGCGCGCCATTTGGGGCCGCCACCGGCCAGGATGTGGACTTTGGCGGCGCCCATGGTGCGGAAGGTCCACCAGACGCGGGGGGCGGAGAAGAGGCCGAGCTCGTCATAAATGACGATATTGGATTGGTCGGAAATGCCCAAGGCGCCCACCATGTGGGCGAAATCGGCCGGAGAGGGCAGCATATGCGGCAGATTTGAGCTGGTGTCGGCGATGCCGTCGATGTCGAAGAAGACGGCGCCGGGGATGTGGCCGGCGAGGTATTCGGCCTGGGCGTTGCGCGATGAATTGGGCATGTGCCAGCTGGCGTCGATCACCACGAGATCGGGATCGCTCAGATGGGCGGCGAGCCATTCGGTGGTGACGAAGGGGGTATCCATGCTGGGTGTCCTATGCAGGTTGTGAGCCTAGGATGGGCCTTCCGGCGCGTTCCGTCAAACGCATAGGTGGCTGATATAACAGGGTTTTTACTGTCATATTTGTAGCGCCAGCAGGTCCTTACTGGCCAGGCTAATGGTGACCGGCTCGCCCCGGCTGGGTGGGGCGGTGCGCTGGTCGTTGAAGGTGTCGAGGCTCAGGATATTCTTGCCGAGCGCCACGCGCAGGCGGATCACCGAGCCCAGGAAGGTGACGTCGGCAATGGTGCCGGTGAGGGTAATGTCATTACCGTCACGGGCACCGATGGACAGCACTTCGGGCCGTAATGTTAGCAGACTGTTAGCGCCGACGCTCGCATCGGCGGGCAATTGGGCAACCTGGACGGTCTGGCCGTCGATGGAGACGGTTCTGGCGGCGATATCGACGACGGTTGCCTCGATCGTGTTGAGCTGGCCGACGAAAGTGGCGACGAAACGGGTGGCGGGTTTGTTGTAAATCTCGTGCGGCGCGCCGAGCTGTTCGATATGGCCGGCATTCATAACCACGATACGATCGGAGATGGAGAGGGCTTCTTCCTGATCGTGGGTGACGAAAACGGTGGTGATGCCGAGGTCGAGCTGGATGGCGCGGATTTCTTCACGCAGGGAGACGCGGATTTTGGCGTCGAGGGCGGAGAGGGGTTCATCGAGCAGCAGCATGCGGGGGCGGGGGGCGATGGCGCGGGCGAGGGCGACGCGCTGCTGCTGGCCGCCAGACATTTCGTAGGGGTAGCGCTTTTCGAAACCGGGCAGGCCGATCAGCCTGAGCATTTCATCGACGCGGGCGCGGCGTTCTTCCTTGCCCATGCCGGCGATCTTGAGACCGAAGCCGATATTGTCGCCCACATTGAGATTGGGGAAGAGGGCGTAGGCCTGAAACACCATGCCGAGCTGGCGCTGGTTGGGCTTGAGGTGGGTAATGTCCTCGCCATCGATGCGGATGGTGCCGGTGGTGGGGTTTTCGAAGCCCGCAATCATGCGCAGGATGGTGGTCTTGCCGCAGCCGGAGGGGCCGAGCAGGGAGATGAACTCGCCCTTGCCGAAGGCGAAGCTGACGCCTTTGACCACGGTGTTGTTGCCGAAGGACTTGGTGAGGTTTTCGACGGACAGGAAATCTTGGCTCATATCAATCGGTCCGTGCGGAGGTGCGGGGGGCAAAGCGGCCGAGCACGTTGATCATGCCCATGGCGCCCCAGGTGATGATGAAGGAAATGATGGCGAGGGCGGCCGGCTCATAGGCGCGGTTGGCGCCGATATTTTGCAGATATGGCCCGAAGGCGGGGCGGTTGAGCAGGCTCGCAATGGTGAATTCGCCGATGACGATGGCGAAGGTGAGGAAGGCGCCGGACAGCACCGCGACCAGAATATTGGGCAGGATGATGCGGCCGATTATCTGGGGCGTGGAGGCCCCGGCGATCTGGGCCGCCTCGGTCAGGGTCTGCACATCGATGGTGCGCATGCCGGTATCGACGGCGCGATACATATAGGGCAGGGCCAGGGTCACATAGGCGCAGGTGAGCAGGATATCGGTGCCAAGGGCCGAACCGGTAAAGGGAATGACCGAGCTGGAATTGTAGAGCCGGATATAGCCATAGACCAGAATGATGGCCGGGATGATCAGCGGCATCAGGGTGAGGAATTCGACGAAGGGGCGCAGCCAGGGCAGGCGCAGGCGGACGAAATAGACCGCCGGGACGACGACCAGAATGCCTACGATGATGGCGAGCAGGCCAATGACCACCGAATAGGTGAAGGTGGCCTGGAAGTTCGGATCGGAAAAGACCGAGGCATAGGCATCGAGGCTGCGATAGTCGCGCCGCATCCGGGTCGAAAATTCGAAGGTGGCGACCAGGGGGATGATGAAGTAGGCGGCGCCAAGCGCAAAAACCAGCCAGGCCCAGAACTTGTTGGCTTTCATTTCATCCACCTCTCGGCGCGGGCGGAAATGACCAGATAGATGATGTTGGCAATGGCGGTGATGAGGATCATGCCGAGCGCCAAAGCGGCGCCGAGGCCGGGATTTTGCAGGGCGTCACCACGGATCTGCGCATAGAGCAGAATGGGCACGATATTGAGCGAGGAGCCGGTCAGCGCATAGGCGGTGGCTATGGCACCGAAGGCATTGGCAAAGAGCAGCGATAGCGTGCCGAGGAAACTGGGCCACAGGATGGGCAGGCCGACATAGCGCCAGAATTGCCACTGGCTGGCGCCCAGGATTTGCGCGGCCTCGTTCCATTCCTTTTTCAGCCCGTCGATGGCCGGGGCGATGATGAGGATCATCAGCGGAATCTGGAAATAGAGGTAGGTGAGGGTGAGGCCCCAGAAGCTGAGCAGGTTGAAGCCGGCCTTGTAGATGTCGACGCCCAGGAACTTGAGAATGATGGTGACAAGGCCCAGGCGGCCCACGGTGGAGATGAAGGCAAAGGCGAGCGGCACGCCGGCGAAATTACTGGCCACGCCGGAAAAGGTCATGACGGCCGAGCGCAGGCCCGAGGGCAGGCGGCCACGGATCAGCGCCAGGGCGACGGCAAGGCCGATCAGGGCGCCGATGATGGCCGAGGCGCCGGAAATGCGGATCGAAATCCAGTAGGCGGCGATGATCTGGTCGGTGAAGAGGCCCGCGATATTGTCGAAGGTGAATTGCCCGTCGCGGCCGACAAAGGCGGCGCCGATGAGGTAGACCGTGGGCAGGATGAGGAACATCACCGCAAAGATGATGAAGGGCGCGACGCCCAGCCACTCCAAGGAGAGGCGGCGTCTGGGCCGGGATGATGTGGTGGCGTCAGTCATCAAGGAGCCCCAGTAGACCTCATGGTGAGCCTGTCGAACCACGAGGTCGTGGCACATCGGCCCGAAGATCCAGCCACGACCTCGTCCTTCGATAGGCTCAGGATGAGGTCTGTTGAAGCGGTCGTGGCTGGCTAGTCGCGTCTAGACGTTACTGAACATTAGCGCCGACGACGGCGTCCCACTGGCTGGTAATGACGGCTTTGGCGGCGTTTTGTTCGTCGATGGTCGGGAAGACGGCCTTTTCATAGGCGGCGGCGGGGGGCAGGGCGTCGAGCAGATCCTGCGGGATCAGGCCCTTGGCAGCCAGGTCGTTGAAGCGGATCGGGTGGCAATAGCCAGCGAGCCAGCCGAGCTGACCTTCGTCGGAATAGAGATATTCCATCCACAGCTTTGCCGCGTTCGGATGGGGCGCAAAGGCCGAGATGGCCTGGATGTAAACGCCGGCGACGACGCCGGTGGTGGGCACGACGATCTCGGCGGCCGGGTTGCCTTCAAAGCCGGCCTTCCAGGCGAGCAGATTGTAATCCCAGGCGATAACGATCGGGGTGGTGCCCTGCGCCAGCGAGGCCGACTTGCCGATGACCGGGACGAAATTGCCGGCGGCATTGACTTCGCCGAAGAATTTGAGGCCCGCATCGGCGGCGCCAGCGGCATCGGCACCGGTGGCAAGGCCAGCGGCATAGACGGACTGGATGGCCTGGGCGGAGGCGCGCGGATCACCAGCCAGGGCGACGGCATTGGCATATTCCGGCTTGGTCAGGTCGGCCCAGTCGGTGGGAACGGCGGAGACCAGATCGGTATTCACCAGCATGGCCATGACGCCATAATAATCGCCATACCAATAGCCATCGGCATCCTTGGCATCGGCCGGGATGGAGTCCCAGGTGGAGACCTTATAGGGCTGGATCAGGCCATCGGCCTTGGCCTGCGGGCCGAACGCCAGGCCAACGTCGATCACGTCGGGGGCCTGCGGGCCGGTATTACCCTTATTGGCCTTGATGGCTTCGATTTCGTCGGCCGAGCCGGCATCGGGATTGAGTTCGTTGACGGTAATGCCCGGATATTTGGCCTTGAAGCCGTCGATCACGGCGCCATAGCCGCACCAATCATGGGGCAGGGCGATGGTGGTGAGCTGGCCTTCGGCCTTGGCGGCGGTGTAGAGGGCGTCGAGATCGGTCTGGGCAAAGGCCTGGGCCGAAACGGAAAGCACGGCCAGCATCGAGACGGAGCCGGCGAGCACATTCTTGAAGGTCATGTTCAGTCTCCCTGAATTGGTCATTCGTCGGCACCCATTGATGAGCGTCGCGGCGGACTGGCGAGGGAGTAGTGAGGCGGTGTGACAGTGCAATGACAGTGTCGGGAAGCCCATGTGACGATCGGCATCGCCGCCGAAAAAGCCCGTCAATACGCTCCCTTAGCCGTTTCTGCCCTTGTCCCTCGCTGCCCTCCCAGCCGCAATTGTGACAGTGCCCCTTTGTGACAGTTTAGTCCAGATGGTCAAAAATTTTGGGTGGGGTTGGATTGGGG
>UCAU01000018.1 GCA_900470445.1 Hyphomicrobiales bacterium
AGGCCGGAATCCATGTCCGCATCTCTCCACGACCATTGGCGTTGATGGATGGTCCACAGCATGGATCCCGGCCTCCGCCGGGATGACACCGTGTGTGGTACGAGTCCCGAGTGAACACCCCGGGCATGAACACCCACCCTATATCGGGGCCTTGGAGCCAACACCCCTATTGCAGCGAGGGGAAATAGTCCTTGGCGGTGGGGGCGAGGAGTTCGGGGATGTCGCTCAGCTTGGCGGTCAGCAGGTCTTCGCTGCAGGCGAAGTTGACGTGGGGGAGGCCTTCGAGGGTGAAGAGCACAGCATCGCCGGGGACGAAGCGCAGGGCCAGGTTTGAGGCGATGAGGTCGTTGATGCCGCACTCGTCCTCGAATTGTTCGTCGCCGCTCGAGACGCGATGGGCAATGACATAGTCGATCAGCTCCTGATCGGCACCCCAGTAATAATCCTGCGGTGCCTGGCGCGCGGCCGCCTGGTCGATCTCGCCATCGGCGCCGCCGACCTTCATGGTCGCCACCCAGCCCTTGAATATATTGGCCAGGGCAAAGGGCTCGCCGGTCCTGGTATCGACGATATGGGTGTCGCTGTGATTGTTGGGGTGGGCGCCGGTGCAATAGGTGCTGCCGGATTCCACCCAATTGAGCACAGTGGGCGACAGATAGGAGAGCACGATGCTTTCCTCGTCATATTGGCCCAGCGTGCCCTCGTTCAGGCCCAGGGAATATTCATTGGCGCCGAAGCCGGCATAGACTTGCGCCATGCAGTCGAAAGCGAAGAAACTGAGCGCGGTGTGGCGGCGTTCCAGCGCCTCGTTGGCAAGCCGGGTCGAGGAGCCGTCGGACAGGGACAGGATGCGCGGAAAGGGGAATTTGGTGCGCGGATCGGTGACGTAGCGGAAGGTGGAGCCTTCCAGCGTTTCACTGGCGCCCTCCGCCATCACCACTTCCATCTTGGCGAATTCGTAGGGCGCGGTGTGGGGGGCGAAGATTGCGCCATCGCCGTAGAACAGCTCGAAGGTGCTGTCACGCAGGCCATAGGGGGTGATTTCGGCAGCGTCGGGCAGCGTGCGGCGGCCGATTTCGGTGAGGGTGATGGGCAGGCTCTTGGACTTGTCAATGGGCGTCCAGTCGCCGGTGAGGCTGCCATCGCCGGAAAGCGTCACCGACCAGGTGCCGCCGATGGGCGGCACGACATCGCCATATTGGTTCTCGGTGCAGGTGGTTTGGGTACAGGGGGCTTCTTCCAGCATACTGATCGCTGTGCCGACGCTGCCATTGGCATCGAGCGGGATATCGCCGCCCTTGGCCAGGTAGCTGTAGCGGCCGGTCAACTGCCCGGCTGCAGGCGCGACCAGCTCGGCCACGATGTCGTGGCCGCCCAGCGTGCCCTTATAGGTGACGGCCTCAAGGGCAAAGACGGGCGTGGTGGCGAACAGCACGGCGGCGAGAATGGCAAGACGCATGGAGGAACCCTCGGAACTGGTTTGGCGAGTTTAGCAGGGGTGAGACGTTCGTCAGCCCCTGCTCCTTGGGGTGGTCTGCAGTATTTTTGCATTCGGAACTTGGTGGCTCCCGCCACCCCACCCTCGGTCCCTCCCCATCAAGGGGAGGGAGGCGAAGGCTGCGAGCTCCCGGGGCTATTCCGCTATCAGGTGCTGGCGGCCTTGGCGTTGGCCTGGGAGACCAGCTCGTCGGGGATGTCGTCGAAGCTGGCATAGTTCATGTTGTAG
The DNA here is from genome assembly GCA_900470445.1 of Hyphomicrobiales bacterium. Taxonomy (GTDB): domain Bacteria; phylum Pseudomonadota; class Alphaproteobacteria; order Rhizobiales; family Devosiaceae; genus Devosia. The sequence goes on from UCAU01000018.1 coordinate 1,727, forward strand.
AGCTTGGCGTAGAGGCCGTGCTTTTCCATGAGCTGGTCGTGATTGCCGGTTTCGATCAGTTCGCCATTTTGCAGCACGATGATGCGATCGGCGCCGCGGATGGTAGCCAGGCGATGGGCGATCACCATGCCGGTGCGGCCTTCGAGCAGGGTCAGCAGGGCCTTCTGGATCTGCCGTTCGGTGTAGCTGTCGATATTGGCGGTGGCTTCGTCGAGCACCAGGATTTTGGCATCGGCGACGAGGGCGCGGGCGAAGCTGAGCAATTGGCGCTGGCCCAGCGAGAGGTTGGAGCCGCGCTGTTCGAGCACGGCATCATAGCCGCCGGGCATCTGGGTGATGAAATCATGCGCGCCCACGGCCTTGGCCGCAGCGATGACATCGTCACGGGTGGCTGATGCCTTGTTGTAGCGGATGTTTTCGAACACCGTGCCGGTGAAGAGGAACGGCTCCTGCAGCACCATGGCGACCTGTTCGCCCAGCGATTCCTGGGTGACATCGCGCACGTCATGGCCGCCGACGAGAATCTCGCCGGACTGCACTTCGTAGAAGCGGTGGACCAGGGACATGGCGGAGGTTTTGCCCGAGCCGGTGGGGCCGACCAGAGCGACGGTTTCGCCTGGATTGACCTTGAAGCTGACATTCTTGAGCACGGGGCGATCTTCGCGATAGCCGAAGGTCACGTCCTTGAATTCGACCGAGCCGTCCATGTCGCCGGTGAGCACCTTGGCGTCGGGCTTGTCCTTGATGGAGACCGGCACGTCGAGCACTTCGGTGATGCGGCGGCCCGAAGTCATGGCGCGCTGCATGATGGAATATTGCATGGTGAGCGAGCGGATCGGATCGAAAAAGCGCTGGATATAGAACAGGAATGCCACAACGACGCCGATTTCGAGCCCGCCATTGAGCACGAGCGAGCCGCCGACGACCACGACCACCGCCATGGCGATACCGGTGAGACTATCGACGATCGGGACCATGACCTGGGCGAAGCGCGAGCCGGTCAGCTGGGTCAAAAGGTTGGTGTGGGCCTTGTCGTCATAGAGGTCGAAATTGACCTTCTGGCGATCCAGATTCTGCACGGTGCGCACGCCATGAATGCCTTCGGCCATGGCGCCGGCAGTGACCGAATTGGTCTCGTGGGCGGCCATGAAGGCGCGCTTGGCCGGGGGCAGCCAGAAGATGCGCACGATGAACAGGATCGGCATGGTGGAGAGGGTGAGCAGGCCGAGCCGGAAATCGAGCGTCAGCAGCACGACGACAATGCCGACCAGCAGCACCATATCGCCGACCGAAATCACCGAGGTTTCGAGGAATTCCTGCATGGAATTGACGTCACCCTGCAGCCGGCTCATCAGGCGGCCGACTTCGGTCTTGTCCATGAAGCTGAGCGAGACGCGCTGCAGCTGGGCGAACATGGCGCGGCGCATGTCGAACAGCACGTTTTCGGCGACCTGACCGACTTCGGTTTCCTGGATATAGGAGGCGCCGAAATTGAACAGCACGGCGACGGCGAAGGCGAGCACGGCCCAGGCCAGATTGGCGGTGCTGCCGCCCTTGGTCATGCCGCTATCGATGGCCCAGCCGATGATCAGCGGAATGGCCAATTGGGTGATGGTGAAGATGAGCACCGCCGCCACCGAGAGATAGATGCGCTTGCGATAGGGGTGCACGAAAGCCCAGATGCGCCGGACCGTCTTGGGGTCATAGGCGGCGCCGAAGACTTCTTCTTCGATGCGGTGGGAGCCGACACTGGCGCGCGGGGGGCGCTGGCCGGGAAAGGCTGCAACTTCGCGTTCTTCATCCATCACGCTCATTGTGCGGCGCTCCCGATTTCGACGTCATCTGTGGGGCGGGTCTGCAAGTCATAGAGCGCGCGATAGCGGCCGCCCTTGGCCAGCAATTCCTCGTGGCTGCCGCGTTCGACGATCTTGCCGTTCTCGAGGAAGAGGATGGTATCGGCGTGGAGCAGCGAAGAGAGGCGATGCGAGATAATCAGGGTGACCCGGTTGCTCGCGTAACGGCGAATGGCGCTGCGAATGCGGTGTTCGGTGCCGGCATCGATGGCGGCGGTGGAATCGTCGAACACCATGACGGCGGGCTTGAGCACGAGGCTACGCGCAATGGCGAGGCGCTGGCGCTGGCCGCCCGAGAGGGAGACGCCGCGCTCACCCACGACCGTATCGTAATCGGTGGGCAGGCCCATGATATAATTGTGCAATTGGGCGCTTTCGGCGGCGCGCTCGATCTTGGTTTCCTTGGCCCAGGGATCGCCATAGGCAATGTTGTTTTCGATCGTAGTGGTGAAGAGGAAGCTGTCCTGCTGCACCACGGCCACGGCGCGGCGCAAAGATTGCAGCGTCACTTCGCTGACATCCTGGCCATCGATGGTGATCTTGCCGCCGCTCAGATCATAAAAGCGCGGGATGAGATGGGCGAGGGTCGACTTGCCGCTGCCGGGGGCGCCGACAATGCCGATGGTCTGGCCGGCCTTGGCCTCGAAGCTGACGCCATCGAGCGTCGGGTGATTGGCACCGGGATAGGTGAAATGCACATCGTCGAATTTGAGCGTGCCCTTGGTCACCTTGAGCTCGGTGGCGCCCGGCTTGTCGTCGATTTCCAGCGGCTCATCGAGAAAGGCGAAGAAGCGATCGCCGCAGGTGGAGGCGCGAGCGAAGGAATTGACCATGAGGCCGAGCTGGCGCACCGGCATTTGCAATATGGTCATGAAGGTGAGGAAGCTGGCGAGCGTGCCCACGCTCATATCGCCCGAGATGACCTTGTTGCCGCCGAACCAGAGCACGAGGCCCATGGCGGTGAAGAAGGATGCCGTCATGGCCGAGGTGTTGCGGACGCGCACGCCGACGCGCTCATGGGCCAGCTCGAGCGCTTCGGCGGAGGCGACGTTGAACTTGGTCATCTCGAATTTCTGGCCGGAAAAGGCGCGGACGACGCGAATGCCGGCGAGATTTTCTTCCATGACGCGGGTGAGGCCCGAGAGCTTTTCCTGCAAAACCAGCCAGGTCTTGCGCAGGGTGAGCTGGGCAACCGAGGAGCGCCAGGCGACGAAGGGCACAAAGCTCAGGCTGAGCAGACCCAGCAGCACATCGGTGGTGAGCAGCATATAGGCGCCGACCCCGATCAGCACCGAGAGCAGCACGACGCGCACCATGCCGGTGGCGAAGAACATGCGCACACCATCCAGATCGAGCAGGCCGATGGTGATGAGATCGCCGGTATGGACCTTGTCGTGATAGGAATAGCTCAGGCGCTGGATCTTTTCGTAGAAGGCCAGGCGTAGCTCGTAGCCGATATAATGGCCCACCGATTCCGAATAATAGTTCTGCAGCAGGGTGAAGACGCCGCGCGCCACCGAGACGGTGAGCAGCAGGATGGCGCTCCACATCAGCGCCTGCTGGGCATCACCGGCGCCGACCGCCAGGATGCCCTGCGCCTGATCGACCGCGTGACCCAATAGGCGCGGGATCATCAGCTGCAAGACCGAGGCGACGATGGTGGCGCCAACAGCGGCGGCCGCCTGCCAGGGATGGCGGAAGGAGAATTTGGCAATCCGCAGCAGGGTTCCCTCACCCTTTCCAGCGTGAGCGGCGGCCACATGGGCCCGTGCATCGCCGCGTGATCGGACGCGGCCAGCCTTATTGGTGGTCAAGGAAGTATCCAGACTTCAATATATAAATGTGTGGGTCCAGGCGAATGCGGGAGAAACGCACATTCGGGACTAGGACAAATCAACTCGCACCAATAGAAAACGCTCATTCGCGCTGCCATTCAAGATCGAATCTAAGCAAAAAATGCAAAGTCCGACCCCGATGACGCGCAATGGCGCCTTCATTGCGGCAGATTGAGCTCCGGATAGATCAAAGCGGAGCATTGCCGGTTATTGGCATCGAGTTGCGCCTGCTCGGCGGCGGTGACCTGGCCGGTATAGATGGCGTTCCACAAATCGTCTTTTTCCACCCCTTCGAGCCCGCATTGGCAATAGGTGACGCAGAGCGGCGCAGAGGTGCCGCCCGTGGTGCAGGTCTGCTGGCAGGATTTAAGGAAATCGGCACTGCGCATGGCGATTTCGGGATGGGTCAGCGAGGCCAGTGGGAACAGCACGGCGAGCAGCAGCGGCTGATGCAGCAAATAGATGAGCAGGCTCCAGCGGCCGGCGCCGGCCAGCGTGGTGGCGAGGCGGTTTTTGGGCTGGATCGCGGCCAGCTTGTCGGCCAGCGGGGAGGCCAGCAGCAGGCGGGTGGCGATGACGCCGAGCAGGACGAGGCCGAACCAGGGGAAGATGGGGACCAGATCATTGGCGGGGGGCGGGACGGTCCAGAAGCCGAGGATTGACCAGGTCTTGGCGTTGAACAGGGGATCGGCATAGGCGAAATGGGCGCCGATGACGGCGATAGCGACCAGGGCCACCAGCCAGAGCGGGGCGCGCAGGAAGGGCAGCGCCATGAGGCTGAACAGCGCGATGGCATGCAGCACGCCGAAATAGACGAAGCTATCGGGGAAGGCGACATAGGTAGCCACGGTGATGATGACAGCGCCGGCGGCAACGAAGACCCAACGCTTCCAGAAGGCGCGCCAGCGGATGGCCCGGCCATGGCCGAGCACGAGACCGACGCCGACGAGGAACAGGAAGACCGAGAGAATGGTGCGGGCGATCACCACCCATTGCGGATCGTAGCCGACATCGGCAGCGATGAAGCGGAAATAGCTGAGGTCCCAGCACAGGTGATAGGCGATCATGGCGATGATCGCGACGCCGCGGGCGATGTCGATAATGGCAAAGCGCGGGCGCGCTGCCGGGGCGGGAATGGTCATGCTTGCCCTCGGGCAGTGTTTGGTCGGGGCGCACAATGACCTTTGTGCTGCGCCGGTTCAATCGTGAAAGTCGGTGACCAGGCGGCTCCAGTCTTCGCCCAGGAGGCCGCCCAGATAGACATCGCCACGCTGGGCGGCGTCGACAATGGCGGGATCGCGGGTGGAGATGCAGTAGAAGCCGCGTGGGACAAAGCTTACGCCCTTGCGGCGGCATAGAGCTTCCATGAGGAAGGGTTGCGTCATGCCCTGCACGCTCACGCAGCCGAGGGAATCGGCATGGGCGAGCAGATCAGCGATGACGGCGCCCTCCTGCCCCGGACGCGCCAGAATATTGAGCAGGCGCGCCACGCCGCCGGGGCGGGCATAGAAGACGCTGCAGCCGGCGAGGGTGCCGTTTTCGTCGCGCACCTGCCGCAGGGTCAGCGGGCCGGTAATGGTGTTGAGGCCGGCCATGTCCAGCGTCCAGCCCAATTCGGGGGCGCTCCAGACGGGGTGGACGGCGAAGCGTTCGACCAGACTTGGTGCGGCGGCGATGAAGTCGGCGCGGGAGATGGCGGCCCCCTGCCCGTCTGGTGGTGGCACGAGGCTGGGCATGAGGCGGCGGAGCGCGGCGTCTATGGGCTTGGCGAGAAGGCTGGCGAGGCGCGCCAGCGATGGCGGGAGCCTGGTAGCGGCGCGGTTGGCCAACCAGCCGGCGGGGCGCAGGACATGGCGCCAATCCAGACTCTGGATGGGCAGGACGTGGCCACCCACGGCCTTCCAGTGATCGGCACTGAGCGGATTGGCGCTGTCGGAAAAGCAGAAGGCCTGATTGCGGGCGCGGATGGTGAGCACCATATCGGCGCCGCCGCGCGTGCGCTTGGCCGGGTCGGTCATGTAATTGCTCATCAGGCGGCCGGTAATGGCTTGGCCGTTAACGCGGACCTGCATGGGGATGACCAGCAGGGCGCTGTCGATGGCGCCGTCGGGGTCGCGATGGACGAGGCTGCCTTCGGTCTCGCTATAGAGGGGGGAGCCGAAAAAGCTTTGCTCGAAATAGAGGAGAAATTCGGAGCTGGGCGCGGCGCCCTTGCGGAAGACGCGCTGGAACAGGGCCGCCACTTCGGGCACGTCGGCACGCTGCATCGGCGTGATGGCTTTGAGGCGCGTCATGATGCCGGCCGGGCCCCGATCTGATGCAGGGTGTCGGCGACGGTCTCGATGGCCAGATCGCGGCGGCGCACCATGTCGAGCACCGCGGCGAAGCGGGCGGGCGAGCAGCCGATGGGGCTGGGGTCGGGGCGAACATCATGGGTGTAAAAGATCAGCCAGCCGCCATGGCGCTGCAATTGATCGAGCAGCAGGCCGATGCTGTCGAGATCGCCCGACACATCGTACAGCTCCTGGGCATGCAAATGGGCCAGATCGATCCAGCCGCGATTAATGCCGGGCTGAATGCCGCGCAGGCCGGCGAATCGAGGGGCCAGCAGGCGCTTGGCATTGAGCGACACGACGCCGAACGGGTAGGCGAAGGAGGTCGGCGCCTGCCCGCTCAGCGCCGCGATTGCCGATGTATTGGCAGCAACATCGGCAATGAGTTGGTCCGGCGCAACGCGCTGGACATTGATGTGGTTGCTGGTGTGTCCCCCAATTTCATGGCGATTTCTCGCCAAATTTGCGGCCACATCTGGGCCGGCGATCAGCTGGCCATTTCGAAATCGCCAGCCAGCCGATCGGCAAAATAGAAAGGTGCCGCGGGCATTATGGACTTCGAGCAGCGGCGCGGCATTGTCGGCGGCCGAGAGGGGGGAATCGTCGAAGCTGAACGAGACCACGGGCCGCTCCAGCGCCAGCCGGAATGGCCGGAACGGCACGGCGCGGGCCAGCCGCCGCGAGGCGCCGGCAAGGGGCACCTGCAGGTTTTGCGGATCGATGAAAATCTGCGCGCTGGCGCGATAGCTGGGCGTCAGGACTTGCGGGGTAGCGAGCGCGAGGGCAGCGCAGCACAGGGCCCCTGCCCCGGCCCAATAGCGGGCACGCCAGAGCTGGCCGAGATAGTCGCCCAAGGCGGGCGGCACTGGAGGAACCGGGCGGACAAGGGTGGCCGTTTCGGTAACGATGTCGGAGCGAAACATGGATGCCACCAGTATGTCATGGTTAATGCATGATTAAACTGGAGGCATTGTTGCACCGCAGCAGAGCAGTGAAAAACACAAGCTGGTCCGGCGGTTAATCGTGTTGTGTGAATGTACTTACGTATGCATCGGGAATGTTCTGACCCGTGGGAGCGCAAGAGCCGCGCAAAGCGTGCGCATGGCGGCGCCAAGGCGCCCACCGCCGGCTTGACTGCATTCATTATATCAATCATTCTCGATACATGGAATCATCGCACGCCCTCGACGTTTTTGCCGCCCTGTCCCAGGGCACGCGTCTCGACACGTTCCGCCTGCTGATGGAACACGAACCCCAGGGCCTGCCGGCCGGCGAAATCGCCCGGCGGCTCGATGTGCCGCAAAACACCATGTCCACGCACCTGGCCATTCTGACCCGGGCCGGGCTCATCGAATCCGAGCGCCACAGCCGATCCATCGTTTATCGGGCGGTGGTTGACCGGGTGCGGGAGATCGCGAGCTTCCTGGTGCAGGATTGCTGCGGCGGCCGCGCCGAATTGTGCGCCCCCCTCATCGCCGAATTCACCCCGTGCTGCGCGCCGGCCGATCGCCGCACCAAGGCGGGATAAATGGTGGATTTGCCGCGCCGTCTGGTTGCCGAAGCGCTCGGCACGGCACTGCTGGTGGCAACGGTCGTGGGCTCGGGCATCATGGCCGAGACACTGACCACCGATATCGCCCTGGCGCTGCTGGCCAATACCATTGCCACCGGTACCATATTGGTGGTGTTGATCACTATTCTCGGGCCGATTTCGGGCGCCCACTTCAATCCGGCGGTGTCGCTGGTCTTTGCTTTGCGGGGAGACCTGCCGCGCCGTGATGCCCTGCTCTATGCAATCGTGCAGATCGCGGGCGGCATTGTTGGGGCAATACTGGCGCATGCCATGTTCGCGCTGCCGCTGCTGCAGGCTTCCAGCACGGTACGCAGCGGGGTGGCGCAATGGCTTTCCGAAGGCGTTGCGGCGTTCGGGCTCGTTGCAACTATCCTGGCCGGCATCCGGTTGCAGCGAAGCGCCGTTCCGATGCTGGTCGGGCTTTACATCACCGCGGCCTATTGGTTTACGGCCTCGACCTCATTCGCCAATCCTGCCGTGGCCATTGCCCGCGCGTTTACCGACACCTTTTCGGGTATTCGTCCCTATGACTTGCCGGGCTTCATTCTGGCGCAACTCGCTGGCGCCCTTGCCGCGCTGGCGCTGATGAGCTGGCTGCTGCGCGGTCCGGTCGGAGACGCCCTCCCCATCCATGTGGAAGAACAATCATGACCGTCACCATCTACCACAATCCTGAATGCGGCACGTCGCGCAATACGCTGGCGATGATCCGCCAGTCCGGGGCCAAACCCGTGGTGATCGACTATCGCAAGACGCCGCCATCGCGCACGAGGATCCTCGAACTGGTTGCCGCCGCCGGCATGACCTTGCGCCAGGCGATCCGGCAGAAGGACACCCCCTATGCCGAGCTTGGCCTGGCCGACCCGTCCTTGTCGGATGAGCAATTGCTCGACGCCATCGCGGCGCATCCGATCCTGCTCAACCGCCCCTTTGTCGAGACGCCGTTGGGGACACTTCTGTGCCGGCCCTCCGAACTGGTGCTGGATATTCTGGAGAATCCCGATATCGGGCCGTTCACCAAGGAAGATGGCGAGGTAATCATCGACGCTGAAGGCAAGCGCCTTGTCTGATCTGGTCAATATCGTTGGCGCGGCTTTCGAGGTGCCCGATGTCGCGCAACTGACTGCACCATTGGGCCAGCACAAGCCGCGCATCCTGATGCTCTATGGCTCGCTGCGCGAACGCTCCTATAGCCGTTTGCTGACCTTGGAGGCGCAGCGCCTGCTGGAGGCGTTCGGCGCCGAGGTACGCATCTTCCATGCCAATGGCCTGCCATTGCCGGGGGATGCCCCTGATGATCATCCCAAGGTGCAGGAATTGCGCGAAGCCATGCTGTGGTCGGAAGGCCAAGTGTGGACCAGCCCCGAGCGTCACGGCGCCATGAGTTCGGTGCTCAAGGCGCAGATCGACTGGATCCCCCTGCCCGGCGGCGCGATCCGCCCGACCCAGGGCCGCACGCTGGCGCTGATGCAGGTTTCGGGCGGCTCCCAGAGCTTCAACGCCGTCAACCAGATGCGGATTCTGGGGCGCTGGATGCGGATGGTCACTATCCCCAACCAGTCCTCGGTCGCCAAGGCATTTCAGGAATTTGAGGCGGACGGCCGCATGAAACCGTCATCCTATTACGATAGGGTGGTGGACGTCATGGAAGAGCTGGTGAAATTCACGCTGATCAACCGCGGCGTATCCGGCTATCTGACCTCCCGCTACAGCGAGCGCAAGGAAGCGGCCAGCAAACTCGAGGAGCGGGTCGGCTTGAAGTCGATCTAGAACATTATGGCCGAGGCCGCATCTTCGCCGTCCAATGCCGCGGCCATCTGGGCGCTCGGGGTCACCCAGATCATCGGCTATGGCACGCTCTACTATAGTTTCAGCATCCTGGCGCCCGGCATCGCTGCCGAGTTCGGCGTGGCCATCGAGTGGATCTACGGCTGTATTTCACTGGCGCTGCTGGCGGGTGGGCTGATCTCGCCCTATGCCGGCGGACTGGCGGACCGGCATGGCGCCGGGCGGGTCATGGCGGCCGGTTCGGTCGGGGCCGCAGCGGCACTGATCGTGTGCGCGCTGGCGGGGAACGCCTTCGCCTTCCTCTCCGGGATGATCCTGGTCGAGCTGGCCTCGGCCTTTGTGCTCTATTCGACGGCCTTCGCCTTTCTTGCCCAGAGCACAGGGCCCAAGGCCCAGCGCAGCATTACCTATTTGACGCTGATCGCCGGGTTTGCGTCCACGATCTTCTGGCCGCTGACCAGCGCCATGCTGGGGGCCATGGACTGGCACCAGGTCTATTTGGTGTTCGCGGGCTTGAACCTGCTTGTCTGCCTGCCGCTGCATCTGTGGCTGTCGCGGTTTTCGCGGCTGGCCGCCGCGCGGATGCCGCAGCCGGTCGGTATTGCGGCGGTGGAGAACCCGGTTGACCAGGGCCTGGTCTTTGTCCTGGTGGTGCTCGGCTTTTCGCTGGCGGGGTTCATTTCGGCGGCCATCCTGTTCCATATCGTGCCGATGCTGGGCTCGCTCGGGCTGGGCAATGCGGGGGTGCTGGTGGCTTCGCTGCTGGGGCCGGCGCAGGTGGCAAGCCGGCTGATCAACATGACATTGGGCAAGGAATTGCCGGCGACAGTGCTTTCGATCATTTCGGCGAGCATGATGCCGCTGGCGCTGACCATCCTGGCGCTGACGGCGCCATCGATCGCCGGCGGCATCGGTTTTGCGGTGATCTTTGGCATGGGCACCGGGCTGTTCAGCATTGTATCGGGCACATTGCCGCTGGCGCTGTTTGGCAAGGCCGGCTTCGGGCGGCGGCTGGGCTGGATCAGCCTGGGCCGGCTGGCGCTATCGGCCATCGCGCCAGTCACCCTGTCGGTCGCGCTGGGTGCCGTTGGGCCGAAACCCTCGATATGGGTTCTGGTGGTGGCGGGATTAGGATGCGTGGCGGTGTTTGGGGAAATCTGGCGCCGTTGCCGGCAGCCCCAGCGCGTGGCCGTCGTTTGACCCCGGCTTAAACGTCCAGATCGGACAGCACCGACAGGAAGGCTTCGCCGTAGCGGTCGAGCTTGGCCTGGCCGACGCCGGGCAGGTTGAGGATGTCGTGCAGGTGGCGCGGACGGGCCAGGGCCATGGCGCGCAAGGTGGTGTCGTGGAAGATGACATAGGGCGGCACGCCCTGTTGCTTGGCGATGCGCAGGCGCTCGTCGCGCAGGGCGTTGAAGATGGTCATGGCGGGTTCGGCCAATTGCACGGCATTGCTGAGGCGCTGGCGCACTTCGGCGGCCTTTTTGGGGCGATCCTTGCGCAGGGTCACCATGCGTTCGCGCTTGAACACGGCGCGGGCGCCCTCGCCCAGGGTCAGTGCGCCATGGGCGGCGTGATCGACGACGACGAGACCGCTGGCGGTGAGCTGGCGCAAGACCGATTGCCAGGTTTTGTTGTCGAGATCCTGGCCCTGGCCGAACACGGCCTGTTTGTCATGGCCGAAGCGTTCGACCTTTTCGGTAGCTTTGCCGATCAGCACATCGATGACATGGGCGGCGCCGAAGCGCTGGCCGGTGCGGTAGATGGCGGCCATGGCCTTGATGGCGGCTTCGGTGCCGTCCCAGCTTTCGACGGGGGAGCGGCAGGTGTCGCAATTGCCGCAATTGCCGGCATGGCCTTCGCCGAAATGGGCAAGGATCGCCTTGCGGCGGCATTCGGCGGTTTCGCAGACGCCGAGCAGGGCATTGAGCTTACTATGTTCGACGCGCTTGACCTCGTCGGGGGCATTGCCCTCGTCGATCATGCGGCGGCGCTGCACGACATCGGCCATGCCATAGCTCATCCAGGCTTCGGCGGGCTGGCCATCGCGACCGGCGCGGCCGGTTTCCTGGTAATAGGCTTCGATTGAAGCCGGCAGGTCCATATGGGCGACATAGCGCACGTCGGGCTTGTCGATGCCCATGCCGAAGGCAACGGTGGCCACCATGCAGATGTTTTCTTCCTTGAGAAAAGCATCCTGATTGGCGCTGCGCCGCTCGGCCGAGAGCCCGGCATGATAGGGCAGAGCCGGAATGCCCTTGCCCGAAAGCCAATCGGCAATGTCTTCGACCTTGGCGCGGGAGAGGCAATAGACGATGCCCGAATTACCCTTGTGGCCGGCAAGGAAGGCCAGCAATTGCTCGCGCGCCTTGTCCCGCTCGATGATGGAATAGGAGATATTGGGGCGATCAAAACTGGTCGAGAAGACCTGGGCGCCTTCGAGCCCCAGCCGCTCGATAATGTCTTCGCGCGTGGTCGGATCGGCCGTGGCGGTCAGCGCGATGCGCGGCACGCCGGGGAAAAGCTCGGTGAGTTGCGCCAGATCTCGATATTCGGGGCGGAAATCATGGCCCCATTGGCTCACGCAATGGGCCTCGTCGATGGCAAAGAGCGCGATATCGAGCCCTTCGACCATATTGCGGAAACCCTGGGTCGCGACGCGCTCGGGCGCCACATAGAGCAGGTCGAGTTCGCCGCGCCGCAATTGGCCGCGGACTTCGGCGGATTCCTCCTGGGTCATCGCCGAATTGAGGGCTGCGGCGGCGACGCCGGCCTGGCGCAAAGCCTCGACCTGGTCGCGCATCAGGGCGATGAGCGGGGAGATGACAATGCCGACGCCGGGGCGGCAGATGGCGGGGATCTGGTAGCAGGCGGATTTACCCGCGCCAGTGGGGAAGAGTACGACGGCGTCGCCTCCGCCCACGACGTGGCGGACCACATCTTCCTGCTGGCCGCGGAAGCTTTTGTGGCCAAAAATATCGCGCAGCACATCGAGCGGGTCGCGGCTGCTACGCTGCGCCGGCGCCAGCGAGGCCTCAAACAGATCGATATGCGACTCGGAAATGCTCACCCAAGTCTTGAATCACAGCCCCGAAGCAGGCGCAACACACGGGCGTCAAACATAGCCTAAAGCGGTGAATTGCTGATCAAACCACCACCAGCCCAGGCCAGTGAGCACGACCACCAGACCAAACAGCGTCCAGCCCAGCGGATTGAGGCTTTTGGCTTCGACATTGCGATAATTGAGATTGGAGCCGCCAATCATGAAAGCCAGGCCAAAGACCACGCAGAGCGGGACAAGGAAAAAGGCGCGCAGGGAGTAGCGGATTTCGGCCACTCCGGCCTGTGCCTGCGCTAGCGGCTGGAGCAGGAAATAATACAAAACGCCCAGCCCGATCGCCAGGATCAGCAGCCCCAGTAAACGCCCCAGCATGTTTCTACGTCCCCCGAATCTGAAGGCCATCTGAGCATAGATTTGGTGATTTGGCGCGGGGGTCTAGCGCGGCGGCGGTTTGCTGAGGAAGGGGGAATTGCGCAGCACGAAGCGCCAGGGGGTTTCGACGCCTTTGGTGAGGCCGATGCGGGGGCCGGTGTGGATTTCGGCGGGTTCGCCGGGGAGGAGTTGGAAGGGTGGCGTATCGAGGGGCATTCCATTGTGGGCGATGGTGACGCCCAGTGCCTGGCAGAGCTTGCCGGGGCCGGAGCAGAGCTGGCGGGTGGGCAGGCCGCCGCGGCGTTCGGACATGAGGTGGACGCCGTGCGTGGGCTCGAGCGCGCGGATCAGCACAGCGCTGCCGGGCTGGCAGACGAAGTTCAGGCACCAATGGATGCCGTAGATTTTATAGACATAGGCATGGCCGGGCGGGCCGAACATGGCCGCATTGCGCGGGGTCGGGCCGTTGAACGTGTGGGAGGCCGGGTCGGTCTGGTCATAGGCTTCGACCTCGACCAGGGGACCGCCGACGCCATCGACAAGCAGGGTTGTGCCGATGAGGTCGCGGGCGACGTCGAGGACAGGGCGGTGGAAGAAGGTGGCAGTTATACTCATGGTTCAGCCCTTTCCCTCATTCGAGCCTTTGTGGCTCCCATCACCCCACCCTCCATCCCTCCCCATCAAGGGGAGGGAGGCGCAAGCTGATAGCTCACGGTTCCATCGTCTCCCTCCCCCTTGTGGGGAGGGATCAAGGGTGGGGGTGTTCTGGTCGCTGGCCTCTTTTAGTCGACCCGGCCGCGGGCGTCGACATGGACGGTTTCGACCACCTGATTGCCGGAGATTAGCGTCACGCTGTCGAAGAGGTTCGATACCACGCAGGCGTGGTTGGGGATGATGCGGAGCTTTTCGCCGATGGCGGGTTTGGTGGGGCAATTGGTGAGGTCGATGGTGCCGTGCTCTTCGCTGAGGCCGGTGATGACGGCGTCGGGATAGGCGAGGATGAGGCCGAACCCGGTCATGCCCAGCGTGTCGCTGGTGAGGGCCTTGGAGCCGGCGTCGATGATGGCGCGGTTTTCGGTGGGGCGGCTGACCACGGTGGCGAGGACGGTCAGGGCGCAGTCGGCGAAGCTGCCGACGTTTTTGGCGACCTGGAAACGATCCATATAGATATAGGTGCCGGGGCGGTGTTCGGTGGCGGTTGTGACTTCGTGGGCGCGCCAGATATCGGGGGTGCCGCCATTGGAGATGACTTCCGGTGGCAGATTGGCGGCGATGAGGGCCGCCTTGGCGTCGGCCAGCCATTGGGCATTGGCTTCGACCTGTCCGGCGGCGGGATAGGTCATGAGGCCGCCGAAATGGAGGCCCGGCGCTGCGGCGATCTCTTGGGCAAGCTCGACCGCTTCGGCGGGGGACTGCACGCCGCAGCGGCCCATGCCGGTATCGCATTCGACCAGCACGGTCAGCGGCTTGGTTGAGCCGGCAAAGGTTGCGGAGAGGCCGGCGACGGTCTGGGCGCTGTCGGCGGTGACGGCGATGTTGATGCGACCTGCGAGGGCCTTGAGGCGGGCCAGTTTGGCCGGGCCGATAATATTGTAGGGCAGGAAAATTTCGGTGGTGCCGGCATCGGCCATCACCTCGGCTTCGCCCAGCTTTTGCACGGTAATGCCGACGGCGCCCAATTCGATGGCCCGCTTGGCGAAGCGGGGCAATTTGTGGGTCTTGATATGGGGGCGGAGCTTGAGGCCATGGGCGTCGGCATAGTCCTGCACGCGCTTGAGATTGGCCTCGACGCGGTCCAGATCAATCAAGACGGCGGGTGTATCAAGTTCGGCTATAGCGCTCATTTGCCCCTCAGAACTTCGTCGACGAAACGCAGATTGCCGGCGGTGAGGCCGGCATCGACGGTCAATGTGGTGCCGGTGATGCCGGACGCCGCATCCGAGCACAAGAAGATGGCCGCATTGGCAACCTCCTGCGGCAGGACCATGCGGCCCAGCGGATAATGCGGCAGCACATTGTCGAGCACGGTCGGATCGGCCGCCAGGCGATGATCCCAGGCGGGGGTGCGGACCGAGCCGGGGCAGATGGCATTGGCGCGGATGCCCTGGGCGCCGCGTTCGACGGCGATGGCGCGGGCATAGGCGATCAGCCCGGCCTTGGCGGCGGAATAGGCCGGATTGCCGAAATGGGCGAGCCCATTGACCGACGAGATAAACACCAGGCTCCCTGCCCCGCGCCGCGCCATGGCGGTGACGATGGGGTCGGTCATGGCATAGGCGCCATTGAGATTAATGGCGATCTCGGAGGCCCAGACATCGTCATCGAGATGCTCGAGGGATTCGGCGCGGGTGAAGCCGGCATTGGAGACGACCGCGTCGGGCGCGCCGTGTTCGGCAATGTAGCGCTCGATGGCGGCTCGGGTGGCCTTGGGGTCGGAGAGTTCAAACAGCACCTGCCTGGAGAGATCGAGCCCGGCAAGCAGGTCCGCATCGCGATCGGCGCCGATGACATTGGCTCCGGCGGCGCGGAAGCCGGCGACCATGGAGCGGCCAATGCCGCCACCGGCGCCTGATATCAGCACACTCTTGCCGTCGAGACGAAAGGGGGAAGCGCTCATGGCGTCAGGGTCCCTTATAGGCGACGCAGTCGATTTCGACCTTGCAGTCCACCATCATATGGCTCTGCACGCAGGCGCGGGCGGGCGGATGCTCGCCGAAATAGCTCTTGTAGATGGCGTTAAAGCTCCAGAAATCGCGCGGATCATCGAGCCAGACGCCGCAGCGGACGACATGTTCGAGACCGAACCCGGCTTCGTCCAGAATGGCGATGATGTTCTTGATGGTCAGATGGGTCTGCTCGACAATGCCGCCATTGATGATCTCGCCATCCTTCATGGCGACCTGGCCGGAGACATAGAGCCAGCCGCCCGCCTCCACGGCACGGGCGAAGGGCAGGTTCTGGCCGCCCGCCCCGGACTTTTCCGCACCATAACGTTTGATCGGCATGAGGAGGCTCCCTTGCTGGATTTTCTGAAAGGCAATTTCACTGCTGGCGACTTTATCGACCCGAAACCGACATTTCTCGTGTAAAATGACAGGACGAATGTAAATTTCTTACGTGATTGCTGGTTATGCCTTGTGCTAGCTTGGCATGGCAGCGCCCCGGTGGGGATGCTCTTTTTATTGTCATTTTGCGAGTTCCAAGTGCGCGTCTTCACCGCCGCCCTGGCCACCGAGACCAATACGTTTTCGCCCATAGCGATCGACAAGCGCGCTTTCGAGGCCTCGCTTTATGCCAAGCCGGGCGAGCATCCGGCGACGCCGACGCTGTGCAGCGCCCCGATTACGGTCGGGCGCGAAGTGTGTACGCAGCTGGGCTGGACGCTGATCGAGGGGAGCGCCAGCTGGGCGGATCCGGCGGGGCTGGTGGCGCGTACGACCTATGAGGATTTGCGCGACGAAATCCTGGGGCAATTGCGAGCGGCCATGCCAGTGGATGGCGTGGTGCTGGGCCTGCATGGCGCCATGGTGGCGCAGGGCTATGACGATGTCGAAGGGGATTTGCTGGCGCGGGTGCGCGAGATTGTGGGGCCGGATGTGCTGGTCTGCGCCGAGCTTGATCCGCATAGCCATCTCACCGCCAAGCGGGTGGCGGCGGCGAACTTTTTTGTGGTGTTCAAGGAATTTCCACATATCGACTTTGTCGATCGGGCACGCGATCTGTGGTCGATCGCGGTGCGGACGCTCAAGGGCGAGATCAAGCCGGTGATGAGCGTGTTCGATTGCCGGATGATCGATGTGTTCCCCACCTCCAAGGAGCCGATGCGCAGCTTTGTCGACCGGCTCTATGGGCTGGAAAAAAGCGAGGCCGGCGTGCTGTCGCTGTCGGTGGTGCATGGTTTCATGGCGGGCGATGTGCCGGAAATGGGCACCAAGGTTATCGCGGTGACCGATAACCGGCCGGAGACTGGCGCGGCTTTGGCGGAGAGACTGGGGCGCGAGCTGTTTGCCATGCGCGGCACTTTCATGGTCGCCCAGGTGGATGAGCATGTGGCGGTGGATGTGGCTGTGGCCGCGACCAAGGGGCCGGTGGTGATTGCCGATGTGTGGGACAATCCGGGCGGTGGGCCGGCGGGAGACGCCACGGTGATCCTGGGCGAGCTGATTGCGCGGGGGGTGACCGACGTGGCGGTGGGCACGATCTGGGACCCGATTGCCGTGCAGATCTGCATGGCGGCGGGCGAAGGGGCGGAAATCGCGCTGCGCTTCGGGGCCAAATCGGCGCCGGATACCGGAATGCCGATCGACAAGATCGTCACCGTGCGGAAGCTAGTGCCCAATGCGGAGATGCGGTTTGGCGAGAGCTTTGCGCCCTTTGGCGATGCGGCCTGGATCAGCTTTGACGGGATCGATGTGATCCTCAATTCGACGCGGGCGCAGAGTTTTGATCCGAGCCTGTTTTCAGCCATGGGAATCGAGCCGACATCGCGGAAGATATTGCTGATCAAATCGACCAACCACTTTTACGACTCGTTCTCGCGGATTGCGTCGGAGATTGTCTATTGCTCGGCGGGGAAGCCTTACCCGAATAGTCCGGCGACGACGCCTTATCGCAAGGCGCGGCGGGATATCTGGCCGATGGTGGAGAACCCTTGGGGGTGAGACCCTTCCCTTCTCCCCTTGAGGGAGAAGGTGCCGCGTAGGGACACCGAATTCGCGAAGGCGAATTCGGTTGGGATGCGGGGTCTCTTTCTACGCTTCTGGCATGGGATAACGCAGAACCCCTCACCCTCGAAAATCCGCTGAACGCGGATTTCCTATCCCTCTCCCTCAAGGGGAGAGGGGAAGAAAGATCACTCCTCGGCCCAATTGCCGTACATGATCGGCATCAGGCCGACGAGGGCGCTGAAGCGGGTCCAGCTTTTGCGCTCCGGCAGGGTCCAGCCGGCTTCGGCGACGGCGGAGAGGCGGGGGAAGACCAGGCGGTCGAAGATGGCGCGGTCGGTCATGGACTCGCTCCAGATGCAGGCCTGCACGCCCAGCAGATGCTTGAGCTGGTGTTCGGTCCAGCCTTCGCGCGACTCGAATTCATAGGTTTCCTGGGGGCCGGACCAGCCGGCCCAACCGGCGCCGGGTTCGGCCCAAGCCTGGCCATTGGCCATGTCGAGATAATAGCGCTGGCCGGGGGAGACGACCATGTCATAGCCGCGTTCGGCCAGGGCCGCGTTGATCTCGACATTGCGCCAGCCGATCAGGAAGGTCTTGGATTTATCGACCTTGTCGCCATGGCCGGCTTCTTCCCAGCCGCCGGTAATGGCGCCCTTGGAGGCGATGATTTCGTGCACGCGGCGGATGAATTCGGACTGCAGGAGCGCGGTGGGCGAGCCCTCGATTTCGTCGGCGCCGTGGTGATTGCCCAGCACGTTGAGCTGGGCTTCGTGCTTCTTGCGCAAAGCCGGGCCGCCGAGCTTTTCGATCATGTCCAGCGCCAGGGGCGAGCCGGACCAGGCGGCGAGCGGGACTTCGTCGGCGCCCAGATGGAAGATGCCGGCGGGGAACAGTTCGAGCACCTCGTCGATTACCTTTTCCATGAAGGTGTAGACCGGCTCATAGGCAGGGTTGAGGCTGTTATTGGGGAAGCCCTGCACCGATTGGTATTCGCCGATCTCGTTGGGATCGCGCAATTGCGGGAGGGATTGCAGCACGGCGTAGGAGTGGCCGGGCACGTCGATTTCGGGGATCACGGTGATGGCAAGGCTATCGGCCAGAGCCACGATTTCGCGCACGACGGCCTTGGAATAATAGCCGCCGGTGGGCTGCGGGCCGGAGCCCAATAGCGGCGGCAGCGCCTTGCCGTGGCCGCGCCAGGCGCCGATTTCGGTCAGTTCGGGATAGGCATCGATTTCCAAGCGCCAGGCTTCGTCTTCGCTGAGGTGCCAGTGGAACTTGTTCAGCTTGTTCCAGGCCATGAGCTTGATGAGGCGGCTGACTTCGGCACCGGTATAGAATTGGCGCGCCACGTCGAGATGGCAGCCGCGATAGGTGAAGCCGGGCTCGTCGGTGATGGTGCCGCCGGTGGGGAAGAGGAAGGTCTGAGGGTAGAGCTTGGCGCCGCGCAGGATGTGGCCCAGCGTGACCAGGCCGTAGAACATGCCCTGGCGGGTGGTGGCCGAGACGGTAGCTGCATCGTCGGCGAAGCTGACTTCATAGGCTTCGGCGCCCAGGCCCGGCTTGTGCGCGATGTTGACCGGCATGCCGGCTTCGGAGGCGGGACGGACGATGGCTTCGACGGGGAAGAGATCGGCGACCAGGGTTGCGAAGGCTGCCGCGGCTTTGCTGGCGTCCTCACCCTGGGGCTGCAGGTCGAAGCCGGGCGGGACGATGCGGGCGCCGGTGGTGGCGACGGATTTGGGCCAGGGGATGATCGAGACCGGAACCGGCGCCTTGGCGGGCACCTTGAACTTCACGGCGCCCTTGAGCAGCGGAGAATTGTGGCCCTTGCCCTGGGTGGGGGCGGTGGGCAGGGTGATGATACTGCCATCGGCCAGCGCCACATAGCCGGAATTGGCGCCGTCGCTCCAATGGCGCAGGCCATAGGAGAGGCCGCGGGCAATGGCTTTCCAGGTTTGGCCGGGCTCAAGCACGAAGCCATCGGGCGGGGCGATCAGGGTGTGATTGGAGAGGCGCTTGAGCAGCTTGCCGTTTTCGAGGGTGGCGTGCGGATCGATGCGGGCGGGGCCGGAAAAGCCCAGGGTAAAGTCCTTGAGCGCGGTGTCGCCATTATTGGTGAGCTCGATGCCGTAAGCGAGGCTTTCGCCTTCGCTGGCAGGGGTCCAGGTGGTTACGAGCGACAAAGAATGGCCGGCAGTCATGGCATTATCCCGATGGCAAGGAGTGGAAGGAAAGCTCAGTCCCCGAGAGGCTGGGCGTCGTCGCCGTCGCGATTGACGACGAGCTGATGCTTGATGCGCCGCATGCTGGCGACGGCGGAGGGGCCGAGGCGGGTGGCGACCGTCTGGGCCAGCACGTCGACCGTGGCCAAAAAGGCGTAGCGGCCGGGCGTGGGGCGCAGGATATCGATGTTTTCGTGCCAATTGACCGGCAGCAGGATGTCGGATTGGGCCGAGACCATGGAGGATGAGCGGGTGACCACGATGCGGGTCAGGCCGTATTCACCGGCTACCGTGAGCGTCTTGGCCAGCTGCGCATTATTGCCCGAGAGCGAAAAGGCGACGATGACCGTGCCGGGCGGGGCGGAGGCCGCGCGCATCATCTGCAATTGATGATCTTCGGTGGAGGCGACGCGCAGGCCAAGGCGGAACAGCCGGGTTTCGATTTCGCCCGCCATCATCGAGGAGGCGCCGCCCGAGCCGAAGGCCAGCACGAAATTGGACTTCGCAATGGCTTCACCGGCACGTTCCACAGCGGCGAAATCGAGATGCTCGAAGGTTTCGTAGATGATGGACTGGATGCCGTTGACGACGCCCTGGGCGATCTCGCGCACATTGGAGGGGCTGGCGGCGGGCGAGAAATAGCGCTGCCCGACAAAGCGGGACTGGGCCAGCCGCACCTTGAAATCGGCATAGCTGTCGCAGCCCAGCCGCCGGCAGAAACGGGTGACGGTGGGCGGGGAGACATCGGCCTGCGCCGCCAGATCGACGATGGACATTTTGAGCACGCTGTCGACATCGGCGAGCACGATCTCGGTCAGAGCGCGCTCCGACCGCGTGAACGCGTTCTTTTCGGTCTGCAACAGACCGACGATATCCAACATGCTGCTCTCCCCCGACTCTTGAAGGCCTCTCAGTAAACGGCCAGGCCCTTTTCGTCGAACAGATGCGCCTGATGAATCGCAAAGCCCATTTTGGTGGGCTGGCCTTCTGCCACTTTGGGGTCGCCTTCGAACAGGGCGACGAAGTTTTCTCCGGCGGGCAGGTTGGCGTAGCTAACGGTGTGGATGCCCAGATGCTCAACGATCTTGGGCGTGATGGTGAGGGCGAAATCACCGCCCTCCAGCGTCAGGTGCTCGGGCCGGATGCCCAGCGTGACCGATTGGCCATGGATCGCCTTGGACTGGCGCGGCAGGGCGATGGTGCCCAATTCGCCCAGATCGACCGTGACGGTCTCGCCATCGGCCGAGGTCACATTGCCGTTGATGAAATTCATCTTGGGGCTGCCGATGAAGCCGGCGACGAAGATATTGTCGGGCTTGTGATAGAGCTGGAGCGGGGAGCCGACCTGGGCGATCACGCCGGCATCGAGCACGACGATCTTGTCGGCCATGGTCATGGCCTCGACCTGATCGTGGGTGACGTAGATCATGGTGGAGCCAAGGCGCTTGTGCAGCTCCATCAGCTCGATGCGCATTTCCGAGCGGAGCGCGGCGTCGAGATTGGACAACGGCTCGTCGAACAGGAAAATCTTGGGCTGGCGCACAATGGCGCGGCCGATGGCAACGCGCTGGCGCTGGCCGCCGGACAGCATGCCGGGGCGATGCTGCAGGCGCGGCTCGAGCTGCAGCACCTTGGCTGCGGCATGCACGCGCCTGTCGACCTCCGCCTGGGGCAGCTTTTCGACGCGCAGCGGGAAGGCGATGTTTTCGTAGACGGTCATATGCGGGTAGAGCGCATAGGACTGGAATACCATGGCGATGCCGCGCTGCACGGGGGGCAGATCGTTGACGACCTTGCCGCCGATGGAAATTTCGCCGGCGCTGACATCTTCGAGCCCGGCGATCATGCGCAGCAGGGTCGACTTGCCGCAGCCGGAGGGGCCGACAAAGACGACGAACTCGCCCTCGGATACCTCGAGGTCGATCCCCTTGATGATTTTGGCTTCGTTGAAGCTTTTCTCAAGGTGCTTGAGGCTGAGCTGGGACATGGCGTTACGTCTCCGGGCGGCGGGGCGGTTCCCGCGGGCGGTCGAATGGATATTTGGGATGGCCGCCGCCCGAAGGCGACGGCCGAACTCTGGGGCTTACTTATACTGCTCGAGTTCGCCGGCAGCTGCGGTGAGGGCAGCGGCAGGCTCGGCGGCGCCGGTCACGACGGACTGGACCATTTCGATCATCACGTTCTGCAGGCCGACATAGTCGGTCAGCAGCGGCTCGGGACCACCGAATTCGATGCCGTCGAGGAAGGGCGCCCAATAGGGCTTCTCGGCGAGCAGTTCGGCGGTCTGGGGCTCAAGCGGGCGGAGCGGGGTCAGGCCCTGGGCCATTTCGGCAGCCCATTGGCGTTCGCCCGAAGTCAGGTATTTGGCAAGGCTGGTGGCCTGCTCTTCGACGCCCGAGCCCTTGAATACGGCCAGCGAGTCGGTGATCAGCAGGGTGCCGGGACCCTTGGCGGATGGGCCAAGCGGCAGTGCGGCAACGCCCCAGTTCATGCCGGCTTCGGTAGCCAGATTGGCCGCGTTGGGCGAGGCATGAATCATGCCCAGCGTGCCGTCGAGCCAGATGGCGCGCACTTCGTTCTGCTCGTAGGCGGTCGGGCCTTCTTCGGAATAGGCCGAGATGTCCTTGAGCGCGGTGAGAGCTTCCAGGTTCTGCGGGCTGTCGAGCACGATATTGCCATCGGCATCGATGACCTGGCCGTCATTGGTGTAAACCCAATGGAGGAACTGGTGCATGGTGTTGTCGAAAGTCTTGGCGACGACGCCGAAACCGTCAAAGTCGGTATTGTCTTCGATCTGCTTGGCGAAGGCGATTTCTTCTTCCCAGGTCTTGGGCGGAACCTCCGGATCGAGACCGGCAGCCTTGAAGACATCCTTGTTCCAGTAGAAGGCCTTGGTCGAGAAGGCGACCGGGACGCCCCACTGGGTGCCGTCGAAGGTGACGGTATCGGGCACGTAATTGTAATAGCCGGCCTTTTCCTCGTCGGTCATCGGCACGGGAACGATGAGATCGTTGAGGGCGAACTGCTTGAGGGTGCGCGAGCCGACATAGGCCAGCGCGACGGGTGTGCCGGCGGCAGCGAGCGTGGTCACCTTGTCCTGGCACTGGCCCCAGCCGACGACTTCGGGCACGACCTTGAAGCCCGGATTTTCGGCTTCCCATTCCTTGAAATAGTCGGCGTAGCCTGCCGTGAGTTCGTCACCGCAGTTGATGAAGCTGATTTCCTTGACGTCCTGGGCGAATGAAGCGGGCGCCGAGGCCGCCAGGGCCAGCAGCGACACCGCGATTAGGCCGGTCGTTTTTTGCACTTTGTAGTCTCCCTTGTTGCACGCCCCGAAGAGCGCCTTCCCTCGGAGCAGGACCGAAATCCCGCTCCAAACTTGACAGCCTGACGGACCCTTCTTCCGCCCGGCTTCCCCTATTGCTTCACGGCACCGGCAGTGAGGCCGGCGACGAGATAGCGCTGCAGGAACACGATGACGATCATGACCGGCAGGATTCCGACGAAACTGGCCGCCATCAACTCGTTCCACTGCACTTCCTGCTTGCCGAAGAAGGCGAAGAGCCCAACCGGCAGCGGCATGAATTCAGTCCGGGAATTGAAGGTCAGCGCGAAGATGAATTGCTGGGCGTAGGCGCCGATGAAGGTCATGATGGCGACCACGACAATGCCCGGCATGGCCAGCGGCAGGATGACCCGGCGCAGGGTATAAAGGCGGGACGCGCCATCGACCCAGGCGGCTTCGTCCAGCTCGCGCGGAATGCGCATCATATAGGTGCGCAGCAGCCAGATGGACGAGGGAATGAGGAAGGCGGCGCCCGGCACGATCATGGCCCAATAGGTGTTGAGCAGCATCAGCTGTCGCATCAGGCGGAACAGCGGGATCAGCAGCACGGCGCCCGAGAACATGTTGACGGCCAGGAACATGCCCAGCAGCAGCCCCGACCCGGCAAACTGGAAGCGGGCAAAGGCATAGGCGGCCGGGACCACGATGATGACGACGATCAGCGTCACCACCGAGGAGATGAAGAAGGAATTGAAGATGTGCATGCCTAGCATGGGCACCGAGCGCCACATCTGGAAATAGGCGTCGAACGAGCCGTTCTGCGGAATGAAGTTATAGGGCGTGGAGAACAGCTGGCTCAGCGGCTTGAGCGAGACCAGGAAGCCTTCGATGAAGGGGGCCAGCACGAAGAACAGGAACACGGCCATACCGGCATAGAGGGCGACGACCTCGTACCACTTGTAGCGGTCGATCATGGCCTTGGTGGAGCGGGCGCGCGGGCGAGTGGTGACCTGCGCCATGGCGCTGGCACTGGTGGCCAGGGGATTGGCGCCCGGGGGCAAAGCGGAGCTTGAGTTATCGGCACTCATTTGGCT
Organism: Hyphomicrobiales bacterium; assembly: GCA_900470445.1. Taxonomy (GTDB): domain Bacteria; phylum Pseudomonadota; class Alphaproteobacteria; order Rhizobiales; family Devosiaceae; genus Devosia. The sequence goes on from UCAU01000018.1 coordinate 25,814, forward strand.
TCTCCCTGCGAGAGTTTGCGGACCGCCCGGAAATAGACGAGGCAGAAGATCGACACGAAGATGCAGATCACCACGGCGCGGGCGGCGCCTTCGCCATATTTGCGGGAGCCGATGGCGGTCTTGTAGGTGTCGATGATCATGGTGGTGGTGGAGCCAGACGGGCCGCCCTGGGTCAGGATCCAGATGATATCGAAGGAATTGAAGGTGGCGATCAGGCTGAGCAAGCTCATGGTCAGCATGGCGGGCATCATCAAAGGCAGGGTGATGCGGCGGAAGCGATAGGAGCGGGATGCGCCATCGGTCCAGGCGGCTTCATAGAGATCCTTGGGAATGGATTGCATGGCGGCCAGCAGATAGATGGTGACCATGGGCACCCCGATCCACACATCGGTGACGATGGTGGCCCAGAAGGCGGAACTTCCCTGCGCCAGGATCGGCCATGGCTTGCTGATGATGCCGAAATTCTGCAACAGGCCGGAAATCATGCCGAACTGACCGTTATACATCCAGCCCCACATGAAGATGCCGATGGCCATGGGCACGATCCAGGGCGGCATGGTGAGGATGCGGAACACGGTCTGGCCGGGGATGGCGGCATTGAGCAGCGTGGCGCCCAAAGTGCCGATAATCATCTTGGTGGCGACCGAGAAGAAGGTCCAGATGAAGGTGCGCAGGATGACTTCGGTGAAATTGCCGGCGCCAAAAATGCGCTGGTAATTGGCCCAGCCGACAAAATCATAGGTCGGGCGGAGGGCTGCATTGGTGAAGCTGAGGACCACCGTGTCGAACAGCGGATAGGCAACGATGATCAGGATGTAGATGAGGGCGGGAGCCAGTAAGGCCAGAGCGAAGAGGGAAGCGCTGCGAGTACCGGTCATCTACCTGCTCCTCAGCTCGCTCGGCCTAAAGCCGCATCGAATTGTTGCCAGATCGGCGTCATGTCCACCACCGATCGGGTCGCCATCGCCTTGTCCATTGAGAGCGCCAAGAGGCCCGCCTCCAGCGCGTCGGTGACCGAGACCGGCAGGGGCGCGCCGTCCACGATATGCTTGAGAATATCTTCGGCCATCTGCTCGTCGGCGCCATAGTGCTGGCTGAGGCCGCTGGTCTTGTAGGTCGTGTCAACGAGGCGCTCGGACGTACGCGAGTCCGTGACGCGCAGGAAATTGCGGATGAAATCGCCTTCGGCCATGCCCTTGGCTCCCATCACTGCGAAGCGGCGGAAATCGTCTGGCACGTTCAGATTGGTATGAAAGGTCAGCGCGGCGCCGTTTTCATATTGCACCATTGCGGTCTGGAAATCGATGATGTCGCCATCGCTGTCGAACACCTTGTCGCTACCCTGCCAGCCGGAAGGCTTGCGATGGTAGACTTCCATGTCGTTGATGCCGGTAACCTGGGGCGCATTCTTGGGCACAAAGGTGCGGCGGCCGCCGAAGCTGGAGACATATTTGGGCCGGCAGCCCATGACGCCATTATAGAGATCGAGATCATGGCAGCATTTTTCGAGCATGAAGCTGCCCGAATATTTCTCGTAGCGGCGCCAGTCGCGCATGAAGAAGGCGCCGTGATAGGGCGGGATGTGCTCGGAGGCCTCGATGGAGGTGATGTCGCCCAATTGGCCCTCGGCCTGGGCCTTGCGCAGGTCCACATAGAGTGGGGCATAGCGCAGCACCAGGCCCACCATCAGATTGTCGGAGCCGTATTGGGCGATCAGCTCGGCCAGCGCCATAGTGTCTTCGACTGAGGTGACCACCGGCTTTTCGGTGAAAATCTTGAGGCCGCGTTCGAGCCCGATGCGGATATGGCCGAGATGAAGATGATTGGGCGAGCCGACCATCAACAGGTCGAGTTGCTCGCTATCGAGCATGGCTTCCAGGCTATCATATTGCTTGCCGACATTGACGCCGTGCTCGGTGGCATAGGGCAGGCCGGCCGGGGCGGGATCGACATAGCCGACGATGTTGAAATCGTCGCGCGCCACGGAGAACACCCGTGCCAGATAACCCAGACGATAGCCCAGACCGATAATGCCAACCCGCATAGATATACGCCCATCCTGTTCCCGCCATTCTCTGTTGGACTGGTCGGGTTTTCTGTAAACTATTTTCAAGATTAGGATCGTTCCGAACAGGATGTCAACACGAATCCGACACATCCACAATACCAATCTAGACCGCAGGCGGGCTTGCCCAAAGCAACGCCATTCTGCTGAAAACCTGAGCGATTTCACCGATTTTTCCGTACTTTTCGCTGTGGACAAGCGCAGCGGAAAAAGGCAGCATGCTCGGATTGGTATCTATGTACGTGCCTCAAAGCGGGCTTCGCACGGATGTCAGAAATGAAAATTTATAACAGAGTCAGGCAGAATCCCCGGCATTTGCCGCAGCGGCCTGCCTGAGGCCCGGGAGAGAGCCAGATGAGCCACACCACCAACCCCTTCCCCCATGACGCCGACCGCGGGGCGATCTGGACCATGCTGGTCGAGCGCGATATCGACGCCTTTGTCAGCGCCGACTGGAGCATGGTGGATGGCGACTTCGTGCGCGAGGGGTTTCTGGGCATCAATGGCGGCGGCTCGGACAATCCCGATAGCTGGAAAATCGGCTTCCCGACGCTGGAGGCCTATCGCGACGAATGGCTGCGCCAGGCGGCAGAAAGCCAGAAGGTGAAATACGCGGAGGATCAGCGCCTCGCCATTTTCCGCAACACGACGCTGCAGCATATCGAGATCAATGGCGACATCGCCATCGCGCACAAGAAATTCGACGGCACGATCGCGCTGGCCGATGGCGGCAAGGAAATCATGAACTGGCAGACGCTGTATTTCTGCCGCAAGGTGGCCGGCGCCTGGAAGCTGACAGGTTTTGCCGGCTACCTCCCCTTCCCCATGGGCACACCGCGAAAAGGCTGAACGACAATGGGGGGATGGAGCGTTCAGCGGCTGACCATGCTGGTGTTTTTCCTGCAGCCGATCGCCTTCGGCTCCTGGCTGCCGCGGATTCCCGATGTGCAGCAGGCGCTGGGGCTGGGGCCGGCGGCTTTGGCCTTTACGCTATTGGGCCTGCCCTGCGGCACGCTGCTGACGCTGCCCTTTGCCGGGCCATTGGTCGGCAAGATCGGACCACGGGCGGCAATTCTCTACGGCTTTTTCTTTTACGCTATCGCGGTGAGCCTGCCGGCTTTTGCGCCCAATCCGACGCTGCTATTCGCGGCGCTGATGCTGGCCGGCTCGTCGATCTCGTTTCTAGAGCTGGGCCTTAATGTGCAGGCCGATGCGGTGGAGAAATCCACGGGCTCGCTGATCATGACCAAGTCGCATGGTTTCTGGTCGGTGGGGATCATGGTGGGAAGCCTGATCGGCTCTGCGCTGGCGGCGATTGGGCTGGCGCCGCATTGGGCGATTTTGCTGGTGGCCGCGATCAATCTGCCGCTGGGCGTGATCGTGGCGCTGCTTCTGCCACTGGTTGCGCCGGAAGCAGCAAGCAAGGCCGAGGGGCAGCGCTCGGCATGGGCGATGCCGAGCTGGGCGCTGCTGGGGATCTGCTTTTTCGTGTTCGGCATTACCATGACCGAGGGGGCAATGGCCGATTGGTCGGCGGTGTTCCTGCGCGAGGCGCTGGGCGCGGATGGGGGCCTGGCGGGGCTGGGCTATTCGGTGTTCGCCTTCATGGTGGCAACCGGACGGTTTGGCGGGGACACGCTCAAGGCGCGGTTCGGGGCGGTCAATACGGCGCGCATTTGCGGCACGCTGGCATTGGCGGGGGCGGCGATCCTGTTCATCGCGCCCAATACGATTGCGGCCCTGTTCGGCTTTGCCATTATCGGGCTGGGCGTTTCGGTGGGCTTCCCGCTGGCGGTGACGGCGGCGGCGAGCCTGACCGATCGGGCATCGTCGTCCAATGTGGCGGTGTTGTCCTTTGTGGCGCTATGCGGGTTCCTGATCGGTCCGCCGGTGATCGGCTTTATTGCTGAGCATGCCAATATGCGGCTGGGCCTGTTGGCGCTGGTGCCGGTGCTGCTGGTGAGTCTGTTGCTGACCGGCCGGCTCACGGTCAAGCAGCGGACGGCGGATCACAATCCTGAAGCGGATATTCCCGGAGTTCTTTGAGATGCGTATTGCCGTTGCCGGGCTGCATACTGAATGCAGCACCTATAATCCTGTGCTGGCGCGCGAGGCCGATTTTCGCGTGCTCCGCGGTCCCGGCATGCTCAAGGATGCATATTTCGATTTCCTGACGCATTTTCCGGCCGAGTTCATCACCATTCTACATGCCCGCGCTATTGCCGGTGGGCCAGTGGAGCGCGGCATTTATGAGCGCTGGAAGGGGGAAATCCTCGACGGGCTGAAGCAGGCCTTGCCGCTCGATGGGGTCTACCTCGCCATGCATGGCGCCATGTTTGTCGAGGGGCTGTTCGACGCCGAGGGCGATTTCATTGCGGCGGTGCGGACAGTGGTTGGGCCAGATGTGTTGATCGCGGCGAGCTATGATCTGCATGGCAATGTCAGCCAGCGCATCGTGGATAATCTGGATATCTTTTCTACCTATCGCACGGCGCCGCATATCGATGTGCCGGACACGATGCGCCGGGCGGTGACCATGCTGGTGCGGGCGCTGCGGAGCGGTCAACGGCCGGCGATTGTCTGGGCGCCGGTGCCGGTGCTGCTGCCGGGCGAGCGGACCAGTACACAGGACGAGCCGGCGCGCAGTTTTTATACGCAATTGCAGGAGACCGAGGACCCGACGGGCATCTGGGATGCTTCGTTTCAGGTGGGCTATGTGTGGGCGGATGAGCCACGGGCGACGGCTTGCGCGGTGATTACCGGCACGGACCGGGCGGCCATGGAACAGGCAGCCGCGGCGTTGGCGCAGAATTATTGGGATATCAGGGGCGAGTTCGTTTTCGGCACCAAGACGGGCAGTATCGAGGAATGCGTTGGTTGGGCTGTGACGTCGGTGAGTGGGCCGGTGGTGCTGGCGGAGTCGGGGGATAATCCGACCGGCGGCGGGGTGGGTGACCGGGCCGAAGTGCTGGCGGCGCTGATTGCCCGGAATGCGCAGGGCGTGGTGTTTGCCGGCATTGCCGACAGGGCGGCGACCGAAGCGGCTTATGCGGCGGGTGTCGGGGCGAAGGTTGCCCTCAAAATTGGTGGTAGTTTGGACCCCAGCAGCACGCCGGTTGAGGCTGAAGCCGAAGTGGTGTTCCTGCTTGAAACTTCTGAGGAACGGCTGCGCGAGGCGGTGGTGCGGATTGGCGGCATCGATCTGGTGCTGACCGTGCGGCGGCGGCCATTCCACAATATTCCCGACTTTACCCGGCTGGGGCTTGATCCAAAGACCGCGAAAATTGTCGTGGTCAAATCGGGCTATCTGTCGCCTGATCTTGGGCCGATCGCCAATCCGAGCCTGATGGCGCTGTCGCCGGGCGTGGTGGATCAGTTCGTCGAGCGGCTGGTGCGCAAGCATAAGAGCGTGGCGCAATATCCGTTCGATAGGGAATTTGCCTATGCGCCGACGCCGATCTGGTCGGCACGGGCGGGTTGAAAGCCCCGATCTGCCTCCCTCCCCCTTGAGGGGAGGGATTGAGGGTGGGGGTTCTGTATTCTCCACCGGCATCAAGTATGTTGGCGCCGCAGAACCCCCACCCTAGCCCTCCCCTCAAGGGGGAGGGGACTGGACCGTGGCTCCCCTAAGCCGCAGCCGTGCTGCTCTGCGTCCGCAGGGGGATGCAGAGCGGGCGGCCGTGGACGGGGTCGGTGATGACCATGGATTGCACGTCGAAAACGCGGGCGATGGTGGCTTCGGTCATCAATTCCTCGGGCGTGCCGGAGGCGGCGATGGCGCCGTCGCGCAGGAAGACCAAGCGGTCGGCATAGCGGGCGGCCAGGTTCAGATCGTGCAGGACGAGCACGACGGTGCGGCCGAAATCGGCATTGAGCTGACGCACGAGATCGAGGCAATCGAGCTGGTGCGCCATGTCGAGGTGATTGACCGGCTCATCGAGGCAGACCACATCGGTTTCCTGCGCCAGCACCATGGCGATCCAGACGCGCTGCAATTGACCGCCCGAGAGCGAACCGAGGCGGCGCTTGCGCAGATGATCGACGCCGGTGCCGGCCATGGCGCGATCGAGCGCCGCGGCATCGTCACCGCTCCAGGGCTGCATCATGGATTGATGCGGATAGCGGCCGAGGCGGACCAGCTCTTCCACCGTCATGTCGTCGGGCGCTGACGGGCTTTGGGCGAGCAGCCCAATCTGGCGGGCCAGCATGCGGTCATTGAGGGTGGAAATATCTACATCGCCGAGCCGCACTTGGCCGCCGCTGGGCTTATGCAGGCGGCGGATGGCGCGGAGCAGCGTGGACTTGCCGCAGCCATTGGGGCCGGCGAGAACGGTGATCTTGCCTTTGGGGATCGGCAGGGAGAGCGCGTTGAGCACGCTGACCGGGCCATAGGCGAGGCTGAGATTGTCGACCGAAATGCGGGGGTCCATAGCGCTATCCGTCATGGCGTTGCCTGCCCATCAGCAAGAAGAGGAAATAAGGTGCGCCGATGACCGCAGTCACCGTGCCGGCGGGAACTTCGATGGGGGCAAAGGCCACCCGGACGATCAGATCAGCCGCGACCAGCATGATGGCGCCGAGCAGGAAGCTGCCCGCAAGGCCGGCATAAACATTGCGACCGACGAGGAGCCGCGCCAGATGGGGCGCCATCAGGCCGATAAAACCGACGCCGCCGACAAAGGCGACGGACACGGCAGTCAGCGCGGCGGCCAGCGCGAAGATCAATACGCGGAAAACCGGCAGATCGAGGCCGACGCCGCGGGCGGAGACTTCATCCAGATCGGCAGGGGGCAGTTTGCGGGCGGCGATCAGGGCCAACACCAGCAGCGGCAGCATGGCGAGCGCAGTGACCTGGATTTCGCTCCAGTTGATTTCGTTGACCGCCCCAGCAATCCACCGCGCGGCCTGGCTCGTGCGATAGATCGGGCCGATCAGCATCATGACAATGGTAATGGCCTTGGCGACGGCGGCAATGGCAATGCCGAAGAGCAAGAGGCGAATGGCCGAGGAGGCTTGCCGGCCCGAGAGGATGAAGACCAGCGATATGGCGGCCAGCGCGCCCAGGGTCGCGGCGACCGGCTGGTAGGCGATGGAGGTGACCAGCGCATTGGATTCGTCGGAGAGCAAAGCGAGGAAGATGACGACGCCCAGGGCGGCGCCATCGATGACGCCCAGCACGCCGGGAGAGGCCAGCGAATTGCGGGTGATCTTTTGCAGCAGGAAGCCCGCCGCGGCCATACCGCCACCGGCAAGGGCCGCGATGACGACGCGCGGCAGGCGCAATTGCAGCACGATGAGATTCTGGGTTTTCTCGCCGGCGCCGAGGATGACCCTGGTCACCTGATCGAGGGGAATCCAGGTGGAGCCGAAGGCGACGCCGCTCAGCGCGAGCAGCACAAAGGCCAGCGCCATGAGGCCGAGCGCCGCGGGGGCGCGGGCCGGCGCGAGATTGGAGGTGAGGCCGCTCATGCTGCCCTCCGCTTGAGCAGGACGAGGAGGACCACGCCACCCACCACGGCGGTGATGGCGCCGACGGGGGCTTCGACCGGGTAGATGATGAAGCGCGCGGCGACATCGGCCAGAGTCGCATAGATGGCGCCGAGCAGGGCGGCGGCGGGAATCTGGCGGGCATGGCGCAGGCCGACAAGGCGGCGCGCAGCGTGCGGCACGACGAGGCCGACAAAGGTGACGGGGCCGGCCATCGACACGGCGGCGCCGGTGAGCAGCGCGACCGAGACGAAACTACCGCCGCGCACCAGTGCCAGCGGTACGCCAAGGCTGGTGGCGGTGGAATCGTCGGCCTGCAGCGCATCGAGCGCGCGGTGCAACAGCAGCGCCAGGGCGGCGCCGATGAGGACGATGGGTGCGCCGGTCTGTGCCAGGGTCATGGGGCGGTCGACGAAGGAACCCGAGAGCCAGAACAGCAATTGCTGCAGCTGGGCTTCATTGGTGGTGAGGATCATTTCGACGATGGAATGGCCAAGCCCGGCAATGGTGACGCCGATCAGCACGATGCGGATGGGCGAAAGCCCCCCTGCCCCGGCCGCGATGGCAAAGACCAGAAAGCTGGTCAGCAGAGCGCCGAGCGCTGCCGACAGCGACAGCCCGAGCAGCGAGCCGACGCCAAACGCGGTACTGGCGACCACCACGGCGAGCGAGGCGCCGGCATTGAGGCCCAGCGTGTCGGGCGAGGCGATGCGGTTGCGCGACAGGGTCTGGACGATCACGCCGGCAATGGCGAGCGCGGCACCGACCAAGGGCGCCAGGACCGCGCGGGGCAGCCGCAGATTGGAAATGACGACAGCGGTTTCCGAACCGTCAAAGGCGAACAGCGCCTGCCAGACCTGATCGAGCCCATAGAGCTTGAAGCCCAGCGTCAGGCTCATCAGCATGGCGGCGAGCAGGGCAATGACGAGCCCCACCCAGATTGCCGGAAACGGCAGGGCGGCGAGCACGGGACGGGAAGAGGCCTGGGCGAGGTCGGACAGGGCAAAAGTCCAATAAGCTGATATTGACAGTCATACTAAATTCTGACTGTTTGCCCAGACCATTTTCTGATCCCTCATGTCAAGATTTAGGATTGTCATGTCCACTCTTCGCAACACATTCGCGGCGATGGCCTGCGCCGCCATTCTGGCGCTGGCGCCGGGCGCCCTGGCCCGCGAAATCACCCACGCCATGGGCATAACCGAGGTGCCGGACAGTCCGCAGCGGATCGTTATCCTGACCAATGAAGGCACCGAAGCGCTGCTGGCCGTGGGCATCAAGCCCGTTGGGGCGGTGCAGTCCTGGGTGGGCAATCCCTGGTACGACCATATCGCTGACGACATGACCGATGTCACGGTGGTTGGCGAGGAATCGGCGATTAACCTCGAAGCCATTGCGGCGCTGCAGCCGGACCTGATCATCGGCAACAAGATGCGCCAGGAGAAGATCTACGATCAGCTCTCCGCGATCGCGCCGACCGTAATGTCCGAGCGCCTGCGCGGCGACTGGAAGGTCAATATGGCGCTTTACACCGAGGCGGCCGGCAAGGGCGCAGAGGGCAAGGCGGCGCTGGCGGCCTATGACGAGCGCATCGCCAAGATCGCGGCGGAAGCCGGCCCGCTGCTCGAGGAGAAAGTCTCGCTGGTGCGCTTCATGTCGGGCATGACCCGCATCTATTACAAGGACACTTTCGCCGGCCTGATCCTGAGCGAAATCGGCTTCAAGCGCCCCGCTTCGCAGGACAAGCCGGAATTTGCCGACGATGTTGGCAAGGAACGCATTCCCGATTTCGACGGCGATCGCCTGTTCTACTTCGTCTACGAAGTGGGCGACGGCGTTGCCGAGAAGGTGGCGGCGGAGTGGACCGCCGACCCGCTGTGGCAGAACCTGCCCGTAGTGAAAGCCGGCAAGGCCTATGCCGTTTCCGACACGATCTGGAATACGGCCGGGGGCGTCATCGCCGCCAACCTGCTGCTCGACGATGTCGAAAAGCATTATGGGCTGGCCTCCACCCGCTAGAAATCCCTGGCCATCCGCGGCAAGCGGGTGGCCAATTTTTATTCTATTTTGAGCTGATCCATGTTGAAGCACCTGTTCTCCGCCGGCCTGATCGCCGCCCTGATGCTGTCGAGCGCATCGGCGCGGGAAATTACCCACGCCATGGGCACGACCGACGTGCCCGACCAGCCGCAGCGGGTGGTGATCCTGACCAATGAAGGCACCGAGGCATTGCTGCATCTGGGCGTAGTGCCGGTCGGGGCGGCGCAGAGTTGGGATGCCGATCCGTTTTACGCGCATCTGCTGCCACTGCTGGGTGACGCGGTTTCGCTGGGCACCGAAACGGCGATCAATCTCGAGCTGGTCGCCTCGCTCGAACCCGATCTGATCATCGGCACCAAGGTGCGCCAGGAAAAGATCTATGAGCAGCTTTCGGCCATTGCGCCGACAGTGATGTCGGAAACGATCGGGGAAAGCTGGCTCAAGAATTATCAGTTCTATGGCGAGGTGCTGGGCCTGGGCGACAAGGCGGCGGCAAATGTCGCGGCGCTGGAAACGCGAGCCAAGCAATTGGCTGCAGCCATTGGCGATGGCGTGAATGAAGAGATTTCGCTGGTGCGCTTCTCGCCGTCGCGCACCAGGCTTTATTTCCGCGGTAGTTTCCCCGGCGTGGTGCTGGACCTGGTGGGGTTCAAGCGCCCGCCGGCGCAGGATCATCTCGAGACCTTCACCGAAGTGCAGAAGGAACGCATCCCCGAAATGGCGGGCGATCGCATTTTCTACTTCTCCTCGGACAACGACAATAGTGAGGACAAGGCCAATATGGACGAGTGGTTGGCCGATCCGCTGTGGCTCAACCTCGAGGCGGTGAAGGCGGGCAAGGCGCAGCGCGTGGGCGAATTGGCGTGGAATGCCGGGGGCGGTATTTACTGCGCCTATATGATGCTGGACGATCTGGCCGATATCTATGGCGTGACCCTGCCGCCGCTTGGCCAATAATGGTTCGACTGTTCTGCACCGATCTGGCCATTGCCAAAGGCGAACCCCAGGAGGGCCTGGGCGCGCTGGCCGAACGGCATTTGTTCATCCGCTGGCCCAAGGGCAAATGGCGGCGGCCGCGCTATATGGCCGCCGACATGAGCGAGGCGCTGCAAGGCGCGATGAAAGCGAGCATGGGCCATGGCCGCTATGTCGGGCTGGTCGATAGCGGGAACGGGCCGGAGCTGGAGCTGCTGTCGTTTCCCGATGGACAGCGCTACGTGCCGGCCGATCAGGCGGAAGCGGCCGCGCTGGTTATCGCATGGGGCGAGGGGCAGGCGTTGCCGGGGGACGTGTTCGAGCGGCAGGTGATCTTGTGCTGCACGGACGCCAAGACCGATGCCTGCTGCGCGCGCTATGGCTTTCCGGTCTATAAGGCGCTGGCGGCAAGTACCGATGCGTTCGATGTGCTGCAATGCACCCATATCGGCGGTTGCCATTTTGCGCCCTCAGTCATCGTCATGCCCAATCGCGACCGCTATGGGCGGCTGACGCCCGCCGATGTGCCGGCCTTTCTCGATGCCCTGTCACGCGGGCAATATTTCCTCCCCGCCTTCAAAGGGCGCAATGGGCTGGATGAAGCGCGGCAAACTGCCGAGATTGCGGCGATGCGGTGGGCGGAGGGGCATGGCTATGCCCAGGCCGCGGTGCGGCTGGATGAAACGGCCGATATTTCGGTCGATGACATGGATGTACGGTTTACCGTGCAGGGCATTGCGCTCAGCGTGGCGCTGACGCGGACGCAGTTCGACGTGCAGGGCAATTGCCGCGATATCGAAGCCGAGGCGTTCAAGCCGGTGGGGCGCTGGACCGTGAGCGGCGTCTCCGCCCGCTAATCTTGCGACTATTACGTAGCGGGCAAATCGCATTATAGTTGCCTCATCGAAACGATCAGGCCGCCTGTATCAAGGCAGGTGCTGACATTGTTGTTTGCCGAGAGGAGGGTCCGGCGACGCGTCGGGCCGCAAGCTTGCCGACCGCTATTTCTGATCAGCCGATTTTTTGCCAACAGGCCAGCCATTGCACTGACGAGCCGGCCCATAAACCAGACGGTGTCCAGCCATGACCGCTCCCGCCGCCAAGCCCGAATGGGCACAGAGCAAACACGACAAAGCCAATGCAGCGCGGATCGCGGCCGGTGAGAAGCCGCGCCGCCGCCGCTGGCCATGGATATTGCTGGCGCTCGTGGTGCTGGCGATAGTCGCCTTCATCGCATTCAACATGCTGCAGCCGCCGCCCGAAGCGCCGGTGGAAACCGCTGCCGCCGAGACAGTGATGCAAGTGACCACATCCGAGGTCACCAGTGTGGCGCCGCAGACCTTGGCGCAGCAGGTCAAGGTTACCGGCTCGCTGGGGCCGCAGCGGCAGACGCAGGTGGCCTCACAGGTTTCCGCTCGCGCCGTGGCCGTGATGGCGCGGCCGGGCGACGCGGTTAACGAGGGCGATGTGCTGGTGCAGCTCGATACCGAAAGCCTGCGCATCCAGCTCGACCAGCAGACCAGCACGGCGGCCGCGACGCGGGCGCAACTGGTGCTGGCGGAAAGCCAACTCTTGCGCACAACCGATCTGATCGAACGCGGCTTGACCGCTTCATCGGGGCTGGAACAGGCGCAATCGAGTGTTGATGCCCTGCGCGCCAATCTTGCGGCGCTCGAGGGTCAGGTGGAAGCGGCGCGCATTGGCGTGCAGAACGCCACCATCAAGGCACCGATGACCGGCATCGTTTCGGAACGCAGTGTCGAGCCGGGCCAGATGGTGGCGCAGGGCACGGCCGTTTTCACCATTGTCGATCTCACCACGATCGAGCTGACGGCAGCAGCGCCGGTCAGCGCTGGGGCATTGGTCAAGCCGGGGCAGAGCGTCGCCGTATCGGTGGAGGGCATTGCCAATCGTACCTTCGAGGGCAAGGTGGAGCGGGTCAATCCGGTGGCTGCCGCCGGTACGCGGACAATCCCGGTCTATATCACGCTCGACAATGCCGACGGGGTGCTGCGCGGCGGCATGTTCGCAGTTGGCCAGATCACGGTGGCCGAGCAGCCCGATGCGCTGGCACTGCCCAGCGGGGCAGTGCGCGAGGATGCCGAGGGCTTTTATGTGCTCAAGGTGGAGGGGGATAGTGTTGTTCGCCAGGGCGTGGAAAAGGGCAGCGAGTGGAGCGCGGGGCGGCTGATCGAGATGACGTCCGGGATCAGCGCCGGCGACGTCATCGTCACGGCAGTGTTGACCCAGCTGGAGCCGGGCGATCGCATCGAGATGGTGGAGAACTGATCCATGTTCCTCACCCGTATCAGCGTCAATCACCCGGTCTTTGCCACCATGATCATGGTGGCCATGTTGGTGTTCGGCATCTACTCCTATCAGCGGCTGCCGATCGAGCAATTGCCCAATATCGACTTCCCCGTGGTCGCGGTGGTGGTCAGCTATCCCGGCGCCTCGCCCGAGGCGGTGGAAAACGACATCGTCAAGCCGATCGAAGAGGCGGTGAATACGATTGGCGGGTTGGATAATATCCAATCCACCTCGCAGTCGGGCCAGGCCATGGTGCTCATCTTCTTTGATATGAGCGTCAATTCGCAGGCCGCGGCGCAGGATGTGCGCGACCGGCTGGCGACGGTCGAGGCGGGCTTCCCCGACAATGCGGGCGACGCCCAGGTGTTGCGCTTCGATCCCGCCGAATTGCCGGTGATTTCGGTGGCGGTCAGCTCGCAAACGCTGTCGCCGCGTGACCTGACGGCGCTGACCGAAGATGTCATTGTCGCCCGGTTGTCCAATATTTCCGGGGTCGGCCGCGCCACGGTGGTGGGCGGGGTGCCGCGCCAGCTCAATGTGCTGGTCGATCCGGACAAGCTCAACGCGTTCAATGTGGGCGTCAGCCAGGTGATCCAGGCGCTGGATCAGGAAAACCAGAACCTGCCGGCGGGCTCGCTGACCCAGGGCAATCAGGTGCAGTCGATCCAGGTCGAGGGCCGGATCGAGCAGGCCAATGATTTCCTCGACATCATCGTGGCGCGCCAGGGCGGCCAGGCGGTCTATCTGCGCGACGTGGCAACCATCGAGGATGGCCAGGCCGACATTACCAGCATGGCGCTGCTCAATGGCCAGCCGGCTCTGGCGATCGACGTGGTCAAGACGCAGGGCGCCAATACGGTTGGCGTGGCCGAGGATGTGCGCGCGGCGATCGCCCGCATGCAGGCCGATGAATTGCCGGACGATGTGCGGCTTGAAATCGTGCGCGACAATGCCGTGCCGGTGGAGGACTCCTTCCATGCGGTGCAGAACATGCTGATCGAAGGCGCGGTGCTGGCCGTGTTCATCGTCTTCCTGTTCCTCAATTCGTGGCGGTCCACCGTCATCACGGGACTGACCCTGCCGATCTCGATCATCGGGGCGATGATCGTGCTGTATTTCCTGGGCTTTACCCTCAACATGATGACGCTGATGGCGCTGTCGCTGGCGGTCGGCATTCTGATCGACGACGCCATCGTGGTGCGAGAAAACATCATGCGGCACCTGCATATGGGCAAGTCGCACCGGCAGGCGGCGCTCGATGGCACCAACGAAATTGGCCTCGCCGTGCTGGCGACCACGTTGTCGATCGTGGCGGTGTTCCTGCCGGTTGCCTTCATGGAAGGGATTTTGGGGCGCTTCTTCCTGCAATTCGGCGTCACCGTTTCGGTGGCGGTGCTGATCTCGCTGTTCGTCGCCTTCACGCTCGATCCGATGATGAGCAGTGTCTGGTATGACCCGGCGGCCCATCCCGATGCCAAGCGCGGCCCGATCGGGCGGGCGGTGGCGCAGTTCGACCGCTTCTTCCAGTGGATCGGGGAAGGCTATCGGGGCGTGCTGCGCTGGTGCCTCAAATTCCGCAAGACGACGCTGGCCATTGCGGTCGCTTCGTTTATCGGCACGTTCTTCCTGTTCCCGCTGGTGGGCGTGGAATTCGTGCCGGCGACGGATAATGGCGAATTCCAGGTCGATATCGAAACGCCGACGGGCTCGTCCATCGACTATACCGCCAGCAAGGTCCGCCAGATCGACGCGACGCTCAAACGCTTCCCGGAAGTTGCGGGCACCTATGCCACGATCAATGCGGGCACGACGACGGGCGACAACAAGGCGACCATTGTGGTGACCATGGTCGAAAAGGCCGAACGCAGCCGTAGTCCGGTGCAGATGACCGAGCCGGTTCGCCTGGCGCTGCAGCAAATCCCCGGTGTGGAGACCAGCGTCGGTGCCGCAGGAGGTCTGGGCGGTGGGGTTTCTGCGCCGATCTCCATCATCATGTATGGCGACAATTTCACCGTGCTCGACCAATTGGCGCGGCAATTGATGGCCAAGCTCGAAGCGATCGACGGGCTGATCGATGTCAAATCCAGCCTCGATGATGCCCAGCCGGTGCTGGGCGTGCGGATCGAGCGGGACCGGGCCAGCGATCTTGGCGTCAACCTGCAACAGATCGGCGCGACGCTGGGGCCGATGCTGGGCGGGGAGGAAGTGACGGACTGGACGGCGCCCAATGGCGATAATTATACGGTGACCGTGCGGCTGCCCGAATGGGCGCGTGACGATGTCGAGACGCTGGGCTCGCTCCCCATTACCCAGAGCGGGGCCACCGGCTCCAATGCCATGGTGCGGCTCGACCAGGTGGCGCAGATCGTGCAATCGGAAGGGCCGGGGGAAATCCTGCGGCGGGACTTGTCGCGGCAGGTCAGCGTCACGGCGAACCTGTCCGGGGTCGAGCTGGGCTCAGTGACGGCGGCGCTGCAGGCGGCGGTGGACAGTGTCGAAATGCCGGTGGGCTATCGCACCTCGATGGGCGGCGATGTCGAGGAGCTGAACGAAACCGCGGGGGCCGCCGGATCGGCGCTGCTGCTGGCGGTGATCTTCATTTATCTGGTGCTGGCCAGCCAGTTCGGCAGTTTCCTGCAGCCCATTGCCATCATGGTGTCGTTGCCGCTGGCGTTGATCGGGGTGATGCTGGGCCTGTTGGTGGGCGGCTCGACGCTCAACATGTTCTCGGCCATCGGCTTCATCATGCTGATGGGCCTCGTGGTCAAGAACGCCATCCTGTTGGTCGACAATGCCAACCAGCATGTGCGCGAAGGCTGGAACCTCTATGAGGCGCTGGTCGAGGCGGGGGCAACGCGTTTCCGACCGATCATCATGACGACGCTGGCGATGATTTTCGGCATGCTGCCGCTGGCGCTGAGCCTGCATGAAGGCAGCGGGCAGAATGCGCCCATGGCGCATGCAGTGATCGGGGGGCTGTTGAGCTCGACGGCGCTGACGCTGGTCGTGGTGCCGGTGATGCTGACCTATATCGACAGCTTCAGCCACTTTACCCGCCGGTTCCTGCCCAAGGCGCCGGATGATGCGGAAGCCAAGCACGCACCTGCGGAGTAGTGGCTAGCCGTCGTCGCGCCCGAAACGTGACGGCGGCACCGCGCCCGTACCCTCTTCGCGGTCGCGATAGAGGGCGGCGCGGGCCAGGAGCATCAGCGTTACCGGGGTGGTGACCGAGACGAAAATGAAGATCAGCACTTCATGCACCGACAGGCGCTGGCCGGTGATGGTGAAATAGAGCACCGAGCCGAGCAGGATGAAGCCCGTGCCCAGGCTGGTGCCGAGCGTGGGTGCGTGCACGCGTTCGTAAAAGCTGGAAAAGCGTGCGAGGCCAATGGCGCCCACCAGCGTCAGGAAGGCGCCGGCCAGCACGCAGATACCGACCAGAATGGCAAGCCAGAGCGGCAGATCGTCCGGGATCATTCGATCACCTCGCCACGCATGAGGAATTTGGCCAGCGCCACTGTGCCGACAAAGCCGAGCAGGGAAATGATCAGCGCGACCTCGAAATAGACCGAGGTGCCATAGTGAATGCCGAAGACGACCAGCAGCAGCATGGCGTTCACATAGAGCGCGTCGAGGCTGACAATGCGGTCCTGGGCGCGGGGGCCCTTGATGACGCGGTAGATGGTGGCGACCATGGCCAGAGCCAGCATGACCTGGGCCGTCGTCAATGTCCAAAACAGGATGGCAGCGCTCATTGGAAAATCTCCAGCAGCAGCGCTTCATAGCGGTGCTTGATGGTGTCGATCCATTCCTGCTCGTCAATCAGATCGAGCACATGCACCAGGACGGTGCTGCCCACCGGATCATATTCCAGCCAGGCGCTGCCCGGGGTTGCCGTGACGATGCAGGACAGCACGGCAAGGCCGCTTTTGTCCTTGAGCTCGAGCGGCAACAGCAGGAAACCGGATTTATGCTCGCCGCGCCGGCCGCGCAGGATGATGCCGGCGACGGCCAGATTGGAGCGGGCGACATCGGCCAGCACCAGAACGATCAGCTTGATGATCTTGCCGGGGCGGCGGATTTTGGGGTGCTCGGGTTGCAATGCCGCCATGGCGTGGGTGGCACCAAAGGCGATGAGGCCGCCGAGCAGGATGTGGCCGAGGCCGAGCGATTGCTGCAGCAGCAGCCACATCAGCAGCAGTCCGACAAAGAGCAGCGGATAGGGCAGAACGCGTTTCATGGCTTGGCCCCCAGGTCGACCACGACGGGAGCGCCCAACACATCGGCGATGTAGCCGGCGGGGGCATGGAGGGCGTTCGCGGCGGCTTCGAGATAGGTCATGATCGGACCGGCCAGCACGACCATGACGACGCAGAGGCCGAGCAGGACGACGACCGGCGCAATCTCGATGACGCGCACTTTGGCGGGGCCTTCGGCGACGGTCGCCCAGAAGGTGTTGATGCCAGTGCGGGTGAGGGCAATCAGTGCGGCAAAGCCTGAGAAGATCAGGAGGCCCGCTAGCCACCAGGCCGAGGGGGAAATCTCGTTGACCGTCGCCAGCCCCTGCGGATTGAACATGGGCGAGATCATCGCGAATTTAGCAATGAAGCCCGAGAGCGGCGGTAGGCCGGAGAGGACCAGGGCGCAGACGGCAAAGCTGATGCCGAGCACGGCAAGTGCGCCGGGAATGACGACGCCGACTTCCTGTTCTTCGTCTTCCTCGTCATCGTCACCATAGGCTTCCATGGTGACGGCCAGGATATCGGCGCCTTCGACACGGATGCGTTCGAGCAGTTCGACGAGGAGGAACAGCGCCGAGATGGCGAGGGTCGAGCTGACCAGATAGAACAGCGCGCCGCTGACCACCCCGGCATTGCCGAAGCCGATGGCGGCGAGCAGGGTGCCGGAAGACATCAGCACCAGATTGCCCGAGAGGCGCGCGGTGGACTGGGCGGCGAGGGCGCCGATGGCGCCATAGGCGATGGTGGCCATGCCGCCATAGAGCAGGAAAGCGTGTCCGAAGCCGGCCGAAACGCCGGCCTGATCGCCGAAGACCAGGAGGGACAGCCGTAGCACCGCATAGATGCCGACCTTGGTCATGATGGCAAAGAGCGCGGCGACCGGAGCGCTGGCGGCGGCATAGGTATTGGGTAACCAGAAGCCGAGCGGCCACATGCCGGCCTTGACCAGAAAGGCAATGCCCAGAATGCCGGCACCGGCTTCGAGCAGGCCGCGATCGGCATCGGCCACTTGGGCCACGCGGGCGGCGATATCGGCCATGTTGAGCGTGTCGGTGACGCCGTAGATCAGGGCTGCGCCGATGAGGAACAGCGAGGAGGCGGCCAGATTGATGGCGATGTAGTGCAGGCCAGCGCGAACACGGGCCGAGCCCGAGCCATGCAGGGCCAGACCGTAAGAGGCAGCCAGCAGCACTTCGAAGAAGACGAAGAGATTGAACAGATCGCCGGTGAGGAAGGCGCCGCACAGGCCCATGAGGAGGAATTGGAACAGGCTATGGAAGCTGGGGCCGACGGCGTGCCAGCGGGCCAGCGAGAAGGCCAGGGCGCAGAGGCCTAGAATGGCGGTGAGCAGCACCAGCAGGGCCGAGAGCCGATCGGCCACGAGCACGATGCCGAAGGGCACCGGCCAATTGCCCAGCGGATAGGTGGCGTTGCCGACCCCGCCCGCCTGCCCGGCTTCGGCGGCGTGACGCACCAGCAGGATGGCCAGGATCAGCAGCAGTATTGTGGCGGCGAAATTGATCGCGGCTTTGACCGGGCGCAGCCGGTCATCGATGAACAGCAGGATGGCCCCGGTCGCCAGCGGCAACAGGATGGGCAGGATGACGAGATGGTCGAACAGCATGTGCATCAGCGTTCCCGCCCGTCGACATGGTCGGTGCCGGTAAAGCCGCGCGCGGCCAAAAGCACGACGAGGAAGAGCGCCGTCATGGCAAAGCCGATGACGATGGCGGTCAGCACCAGCGCCTGGGGCACCGGGTCGGTGTAATTGGCGGGGTCGACCAATCCGCCCTCAACCACGGGCGCGGCGTCGATGCGCAGCCGGCCCATGCCGAAGATGAAGAGATTAACCGCATAGGAAATCAGCGAGAGGCCCACAATGACCTGGAAGGTGCGCGGGCGCAGCAGCAGCCACACCCCGCAAGTGGTGAGCACGCCAACGGCGATGGCCAGGATCAGTTCCATCAGCGGACCTCCTCCGGCTTGGGCGGCGCTTCCTCGCGCACCACGGCCGGCCGCCGCGAGACGCGGGGGGCGCGGACCGATTGGTGGGCGAGCGCGATCAGGATGAGGACGGTGGCGCCGACGACAAGGGTGAAGACGCCGAGATCAAAGATCAGCGCGGAAGCCATGGGCACCCGGCCGATAAAGGGGATTTCGGCATATTGGAAGGCCGTGGTCATGAAGGGATAGCCGAACAGCCAGGAGCCGAGGCCCGTGGCCAGCGCGATCAGCAGGCCCATGCCGATCCAGCGGATGGGCAGGATGCGCAGGCGTTCTTCCACCCAGCGGGTGCCGCCGGCCATATATTGCAGGATGAAGCCGATGGACATGATGATACCCGCGGCAAAGCCGCCGCCGGGCTGGTCATGGCCGCGCATGAAGATGTGCAGCGCCAGAACGATGATGACCGGGAACAGCCATTGCATGATAACGGCCGGGATCATCAGATACTCGTTGATCGTGTCGCCGGAATTGCGATCGGGACGCTGATCGTCAAAGGCGTTCTGGATGCGCTGCTGTTCGGGCTTTTCGATGGAATCGGAAGCCGGACGGAAGCGGCGCAGCAAGGCAAAAACGGTGAGCGCGACAATGCCGAGCACGGCGATTTCGCCAAAGGTGTCGAAGCCGCGGAAATCCACCAGCATGACGTTGACCACATTGGTGCCGCCGCCCAGCTTATAAGAATTTTCGAGGAAGAAGTCGCCAATCCCCTGCCCGGCCGGCCGCGTCATGATGGCATAGGACATCAGCGCCATGCCGCAACCGGCAATGATGGCGAGGCCCAGATCGCGGATGCGGCGGAAGCGGGCCTTGCGGGACAGCGTGTCGTCGCTGTCGAACTCGACGCGCTTGGGCAGCCAGCGCAGGCCGAGCAGGATCAGCACGGTGGTCACGATCTCGACCAGCAATTGGGTGACCGCCAGATCGGGCGCGGAGAACCAGACAAAGGTGATGCAGGTGACGAGCCCCGCCCCACCCAGCAGCACCAGCGCCACCAGACGGTGGAACTTGGCCTGGTAGGTCGCGGCAATGGCGCAGACAATGCCCACGCCCCACACCAGCGCAAAGGCCGGATCGAATGGGGTGGGCGGCAGGGCCAATTGGCCCACACCAGCAGACAGGGGAATGGCAGCGGCCACGACGGCCAGGGTCACCAGCAAAGCCAGTTGCGGCTGCAGGCGGCGCGTGCCCAGGAACTTTTCCAGCGCCTTGGCCCATTTCCAGGAAATGGTGACCAGCACGCGCTCGAAAATGCGCTGCCCCTTGAGATTGCGGATCAGCGGGGGGCCCTCGATGCCGCGCGCCAGATATTTGTAGAGCGCGAGATAAAGCAGCACGCCGCCGACCAGCGCAATGGCGCTCATGGCAAGCGGGATGTTGAAGCCGTGCCAGATCGAGAGGCTGTAGTAGGGCGTGTCTGGACCGACCACGGACACCACGGCCGCAGCGAGGAATGGCGCGATGGTGATGCCGGGAATGATGCCGACCAGCAGGCAGAGCAGCACCAGGATTTCGATGGGTCGCCGCATCAGCGCGGGCGGCTCATGCGGTACGCGGTCGAGCCCGGTGGGCGGGGGGCCGAAGAACACGCCATGCACGAAGCGCAGCGAATAGACGACACTGAACATGCCCGCGATAGTGGCGCCGATCGGCAGGGCAAGATTGACGAAGGGATTGGCGTCGCGCAGGGCCGTTTCGGTGAAGAACATTTCCTTGGAGAGGAACCCGTTCAGCAGCGGTACGCCGGCCATGGCGGCGCTGGCGACCATGGCCAGGGTTGCGGTGAACGGCATGAACCGGAACAGGCCGCTGAGCTTTCTGATGTCTCGTGTGCCGGTTTCATGGTCGATAATGCCGGCCGCCATGAACAGCGAGGCCTTGAAGGTGGCGTGATTGGCGATGTGGAAGATCGCCGCGACGGCGGCGAGCGGGCTGCTCATGCCCAGAAGCGTGGTTATCAGGCCCAGATGGCTGATGGTGGAATAGGCCAGCAGGCCTTTGAGATCGGTCTGGAAGATGGCGATATAGGCGCCCAGCATCAGCGTGGTCAGGCCGGCAAAGGTG
The DNA here is from genome assembly GCA_900470445.1 of Hyphomicrobiales bacterium. GTDB lineage: Bacteria > Pseudomonadota > Alphaproteobacteria > Rhizobiales > Devosiaceae > Devosia. The sequence goes on from UCAU01000018.1 coordinate 47,000, forward strand.
ACGATCCAGAACCAGGCATCGGTGCCCGCCATGACCGGCCAGAACCGGACCAGCAGGAACACGCCGGCCTTCACCATGGTGGCCGAGTGCAGATAGGCCGAAACCGGGGTCGGCGCCGCCATGGCGTGGGGCAGCCAGAACTGGAAGGGAAACTGGGCGCTTTTGGTCAGGGCACCCAGCAGCACCAGCAGCAGGGCCGGGACATAGAGCGGGTGCGACTTGATGAGATCGCCCGAGGCTAGGACGACATCGAGATCGTAGCTGCCCACGATATGGCCGATGATCAGCATGCCCAGCAATAGGCCCAGCCCACCCAGCCCGGTGACGGTCAGCGCCATGCGGGCGCCATCGCGCGCCTGGGCCAGGTGGAACCAATAGCCGATCAAGAGGAACGACGTGATGCTGGTGAGCTCCCAGAACACCACCAATTGCACGAGATTGCCCGACAGCACCACGCCCAGCATGGAGCCCATGAAGGCGAGGAAAAACGCGAAGAAGCGCGGCACCGGATCCTTGGGCGACATGTAATAGCGCGCATAGAGCACGACCAGCAGGCCCACGCCGGTGATCAGCAGGCAGAACAGCCAGGCAAAGCCATCGATGCGGAAGATGAGATTGAGGCCAAGCTCGGGAATCCAGGAGATTTCCTGGCGCAGCACGCCGCCATCGGTGACTTGCGGATACAGCCAGATGGTAACGGCGAGACCAAATATAGCGACAGCGGCGGAGAGCCAGGCTTCGGCATTGCGCGCAGATTGCGGCAACAGGGCCGCCACAAGGCTGGCAATGAAGGGCACAACAACAATTGCGATCAGGAATATCGAAGACGCCATTGTCGCGTGGCACACTCATGAAAAAGGTGGATGGGACGGCTCCGGGCCGCAGGTTCTTGTTTCGCCTATGAATCTACTGCCGCGCAACTCCCAAATTTGTCGCGGCCGGTTTTTCTTTTGTGCGGCGCGGCGCCATAAGATCGGGGCAAGATTGCGCTTACCTTGCAATGCACCGGCTGGCGGCGCATAATCTGGGACGTTTTCAGCCATCATTGGCGACCTGATCCTGCCGGCATGCCGGTTGTTTGGCGATCCTTAAAACTTGCGAACGTTCTCGACCCCGCAGTGCATCTTGCCGCGGGGAACCTGCCGGGCATTCCGGCGCGGCCCCTGGCAAAGCGCCACGGGCCGGCCGATCGTCACACAACAGCGCTGCGGGTAGCCGCACGGCACCCATTGGAGTCCAAGCCGACATGCACAAATTCAAGATCGGTGAGGTCCTCGACCTTCTGCCCAGCCATGGCAGCAGCTCGCGCCGGGCCGGGGAATGCAAGATCGTCGCCCTGCTGCCTTTTGAAGGCCACGTCGTGCAATACAAGGTGCAGGCCAAGACCGAGACCCATCTGCGCATCGTCAGCGAGAGCGATTTGCGGCCGACCCAGTAGGCCTCAGGACCAATCGGTATTCGGCTGATGCTGGCCTGCAAATGGCGGCTTTCTGCGCTTCCGGTGCTCACGTACGAAAGTACGCTCCGCTCCGGTTCTCGAAAAACCGCCACTTTCGGCTCAGCCTGAACCGAATATCGACTGGTCCTCCCGCCTGCAGAAAATGCAGATATACGGGATATTAAGCCCAATCATCCGATAGTGGCCCTCGGGCCGGTTTAAGCGCGCCCATATTGAACTGGGCGGGCTTGGCCTTGCCGCGTTTTGCGACATGTCAGGCAGCCACGACGATTGCACCGCTGGCGATTGCTAAAATTGCGCGCGGGGATTTGGGGAAATGCAATTCATTTGAGGGCTAGCTGACAAGCGCGCTGCGGGGCACCGGCCAAAATCCTGCTCACACATGCGCATCGCGACCCCTCGGGTGAATTTCTGAGAGTGAGTTACTGATCGAATGCGCCTCATTATCGGCATCGTTATCGTCATCGGCAGCGTGCTGGGTGGATTTGCAGCCATTGGCGGCCACATGGCCGTGCTGTTTCAACCATTCGAATTCGTGATCATTCTGGGCGCGGCCATCGGCGCCTTCATCATCGGCAATACCGGGCCGGTGTTGAAGCAGACGCTGGGCTCGCTCGGCACCCTGTTCAAGGGCGCCCGCTATAACAAGGCAGCCTATGTTGAACTGCTGGGCATGCAATTCACGTTGTTCAAGCTGATCCAGGCCAAGGGCGTGCTCGCCATCGAGCAGCATATCGAAAATCCGCGTGAATCGACGCTGTTCAACCGCTTCCCCACCTTTGCCGGCAATCACCACGCGGTGGAATTCGTCTGCGACTATATGCGCATGGTGACCCTGGGCACCAATAATGTGCATGAAATGGAAGCGCTGATGGATGAGGAACTCGAGACCCATCATCAGGAGCGCCATCGGGTGGTGGGCGCTGTGCAGGCGCTGGCCGACGGCACCCCGGCCTTGGGCATTGTGGCCGCCGTTTTGGGCGTGATCCACACCATGGGCGCGATCAGCGAGCCGCCTGAAGTGCTGGGCCATATGATCGGCGGCGCTTTGGTGGGCACATTCTTCGGCGTCTTCGTGGCCTATGGCTTTTTCGCGCCCTTTGCCCAATCGCTGCGCAATATCTATGAATCCGAGGATAAGTATTTCCTGTCGCTCAAGACGGGGCTGTTGGCCCATGTCGCCGGCAATCCGCCGGTCATGGCGATCGAATTTGCCCGCAAGATGCTGATGTCGGAAAATAGGCCGACCTTTGCCGAGGTGGATGCCGCAACGGCCGCCCTGCCGGCGGCGATCTAGGCGGAGACATAAATGGCCGATTACAGCAACCGCCCGATCATCATCAAGAAGGTCAAGAAGGTCGCGCACGCCCACCATGGCGGCGCCTGGAAGATTGCCTATGCGGATTTCGTGACCGCGATGATGGCCTTCTTCCTGCTGCTCTGGCTGATCAGCATGACGACGCCCGAGCAGAAGCAGGGCCTGGCCGATTATTTCGCGCCGCCCAATATCAGCGCCAGCAATAGCGGCTCGGGCGGGGTGATGGGCGGTACGGCCATGGACAGCGCCGGCGCGCAAATGTCGGGCAGTGTCTCGACCGAGGCCAAGGCCGATGCGCCCAAGCCGCAGGACAGTGTGGAGAGCGGCGCAGCAAACGCGTCTAGCCAGAGCCAGGCGCAGGCCGATATCAAGGCCAGCCAGAGCCAGGCCTTTCACAGCGCCGCCGCCAGCATAAGGCAGGCCTGGCAGGCCATGCCTGACATTACCGAGATTGCCGACAATCTGCTGGTCGAGGAAACGCCGGAGGGGCTCAATATCCAGATCGTAGATCAGGAAGGCCGCCCGATGTTCCCCGAAGGCTCGAAATTCCCCTTCGAGCTGACGCGCAAGGCCATCGCCGCGATTGCCCCGATCTTGCAGCAATTGCCCAACCAGATCAGCATTTCCGGACACACCGCGGCAGGCGGCGTGTTCAGCAATCCGCGCTATGGCCCATGGGATCTCTCCAGCGACCGCGCCAATGTGGTGCGCTCGATCCTGAGCGAATTCGGGCTAGCCGATGACCGTATCGAAGCCGTCACCGGCCGCTCGACCTCGGACCCATTCTTTCCCAACGATCCCTATATGGCGGCCAATCAGCGGGTGAAGATCACCGTGCTGTATGACGCGCCGCCGGTGCCGCCGGATATGGCGTTTTAGGGAGCGGTCAGTTCTGGCGGATGGTTCGTCCGACCTGCTGGAGTGCGGCGAAGGCTGTCAGTCGCCGCTCGTGCCAGGCGGCGAGATCAGGACTGGGCTGGTAGGTTTCGCCGATTTCCGACATGGCATGCATGGCGGTGCCGATATTGGCATAGCGCCCGGCGGCCACCGCACCCAGGATGGCAGAGCCCAGCAGCACCGGTTCTTCGGACTGCGTTGCAGCCACGGTGATGCCGGTGGCGTCGGCTAATATCTGGCGGACCAGGGCGCTTTGGCCGGCGCCGCCGCTGATGACGATGGTGTCGATCGCCGTGCCCTGTTCGGCCATGGCGGCAAGGATCTGGCGGACGCCGTAACCCAGACCGCTTATACCGGCGAGATAGAGGCCGATCAGGCTATCCAAGCTGCGGTCCATGCCCAGCCCAGCGATCAGCGCCTTGGCTTCAGGATCGGCAAGGGGCGAGCGATTGCCCAGGAATTCGGGCACGACGTGGATGTCGCCAATCAGTGCGGGCGCGGATGCGGCGCCCCGGCGCTGGGCTTCCTCTGCCAGCCAGGCGACCAGCGACAGACCAGCAGATGCGGCGATCCGGCTGGCTTCGGGCGCGGCGGGATGGAATTGCACCAATTGTTCGATGGCGGCGCCGGCGGCCGATTGCCCGCCCTCATTGAGCCACAGGCCCGGCATCATGGCCGAATAATAGGGGCCCCAGACGCCGGGGACGAAACTGGGCTGGGTAGTGGTGGCCATGGTGCAGGCCGAGGTGCCGAACACATAGGCCATGCGCGATTGCACATCGCCGGCTCCGCCCCGCGCGCCCACCGTGCCGATGCCGCCGGCATGGGCGTCGATCAGGCCAGCGCCGACGGCAATGCCTGACGGAAGACCCATAGCCTCAGCTGCGATAGGTGACAGCCCCTGCCCTAGCGCCGTGCCGCCTGGCACGACTTGGGTGCCAATGCGGGCAAAGCCTTCGCGGGCGAGACTGCCGAGGCCAATGGTCTCGAAATAGCCAGCGTCCCAGCGGCCTTCATGGCCGAGATAGGTCCATTTGCAGGTGAGGGTGCAGATCGAGCGCGTCAGGCTTCCCGTGGCGCGCCAGGTCAGATAGTCGGCCAGATCGAAGAATTGCCAGGCGGACGCAAAAGTCTGCGGCATGTGTTCGGCCAGCCAGAGCAGCTTTGGGGTTTCCATTTCGGGCGAGATGGTGCCGCCGACATAGTCGAGCACTTTGTGGCGCGTGGCATTGATGCGTTCGGCCTGATCGAGGGCGCGGTGATCCATCCAGACGATGATATTGCGGTTGGGATCGCCGGAGGCGCCGACGGGTAGTGGCTTGCCGCCTTCGCCCAGGACGACGAGCGAGCAGGTGGCGTCGAAGCCGATGCCATGGATGGAGGCGGGATCGATGCCCGCCAGTTCAACCGCCTCGCTGACGCTGGCGCAGACGGCTTGCCAGATATCCTCGCTGGACTGCTCGGCAATGTCGCCGGCTTCCAGATAAAGCGCGATATTGCGTTTGGCCGAAGCCAGCATGATGCCATTGGCGTCGAACACCCCGGCCCGGGCGCTGCCGGTGCCGACATCGACGCCGATAAAGTGTTCGGCCATATTTTTTACAGATCCGTGCTGTGGGGCAGAATGACGAGGTCGCGAATGGTCACGTTGCGGGGCCGCGTAAGCATGAACATGACGGCGGCGGCGATCTCGGTCGGCTCGATCAGCCCGCCGGCGGCGAGGGTTTCATCGAGCTTTTCCTTGGGCCAATCACTGAGCAAAGCCGTCACCACCGGCCCCGGCTGCACCGCGCCGACGCGGATGCCATGCTTGAACACCTGGCGCCGCACTGTATGCACGAAGGCCTGCACTGCGTGTTTGGAGGCGGTATAGATCGGCTCCCATACGACTGGCACCATGCCCGCTATGGAGCTGGTGACGATGATATCGCCGGTCTTTCGTTCGACCATATGCGGCAGCACGGCATGGACGGTCCGGAACACGGCATTGATATTGAGGTTGAGCATGCGGTCCCAGGCGTCGGGATCGCCATCGACCACCTCGCCGCCAATATAGGAGCCGGCATTGGCGTGGAAAATGTCGAGCTTGCCGGCTTTGTCGAGGATAGCGGGCAGCATGCCGGCAACGCTCGTCGGCTCGGTCAGGTTGACCACGAGCGGGATGGCGTTGGGGCCAAGTTCGGCGCAGATGTCACGCAGCCGCTCTTCGGCGCGGTCGACAAAGAAGACCTGAGCGCCCGCCCCCACCAGGGCCTTGGCGCATTCCAGCCCGATCCCCGAGGCGGCGCCGGTGATCGCGGCGACTTTTCCTGACAAATCCTGGTCCATTTTCGTGTCTTTCAATGCTTTGGGGAGGGATGGCCGCTCAGGCGCGGCCATGGGAGGCGCGCGAACGGCGGGCCAGGGAGTCGACGATAACCGCGATGGCAAGGACGCCGCCGGTGATCATGTAGCGCAGCGAGGAGCTGAGATCGAGCAGGGTCAATCCGCTGGCGATGGACTGGATGACGATGACACCCAGCAGGGCCGAATAGGCGCTGCCCCGGCCACCGAACAGACTGGTGCCACCGATCACCGCCGCGGCGATGGCGTTGAGATTGACGTCGCCAGTGCCGGCCTGCTGGCTGGCCGAGGCAAGGCGGGAAGCGGCCAGAATGCCGCCCAGGGAGGCGAACATGGCGCAGAAGACGAAGGCGCTGGTATAGATGGCTTTGACATTGATACCGGCGCGGCGGGCGGCTTCGCGATTGCCGCCAACGGCGGTCATGGAGCGGCCCCATTGAGTGCGGGTCAGCGCATAATTCATGCCCACGACCAGCACGACGAAGAGGCCGAACATCCATGGCACGCCACGCGCCTGGTTGAGATAGGCCACGGCCAGTTCGAGCCCGATGGTGACCACGGCGGCGCGCAGGATGACGCCGGTGAGCGAGTGGGCGGAGAGCCCCGCTGCCCGCCGCCGCGCCGCGGTGCGATAGCCGGTGATCAGCATGGCGAGGCCGGGCAATGCCGCCAGGGCATAGGAGGCCCAGGCCGGCATGGTCAGCAATTGGCCGAAATTCACCAGCGGAGAGCCATAGGGCAGATTGATCGAGCCGGTGCCGCCGAGCAGGTAAAGCTGGAGGCCCAGCACGGCCAGCAGGCCCGCCAGAGTGGCCACGAAACTGGGCATGCCGAAGCGGTTATAGAGCTGGGCATAGAGCAGGCCAATCAGCCCGCCGACAACGATGGCGGCGAGAATGGCGAGGGCTACGGGCCAACCTTGATTGACCCACAACACGCCAAGCAACGCCGAAGAAAAGCCGCTGACCGAGCCGATGGAGAGGTCGATTTCGCCCACCATCAGCATCAGCACCACGCCCAGCGCGATGACGCCGACAGTGGAGGAATCGAACAGCAGATTGACCAGGTTCGCGCTCGACAGGAAGACCGGGTTGAGCGCGGTGAAGACCGTCCAGATGACGATGAGGCCCACCACAACCGGCAGCGCACCGAGATCGCCGCTGCGCACCCGATCCCAAAAGGCGCGGATGGCGCCGCTGGCGCCTTCATCATGTCTGACCCGCATGTCGGCGCGATCGAGCGGGGTCGGGCTTTCGGTGCCGGTCATGGCCGTGCCTCCTCGTTGGTGCGTCGGCCCGCGCGGCGGGACACGGAATTGTCGGAGGCGCCGGTGATGGCGCCCACCAGGTCCGCATTGGAGGCATCGGGATAGAAGACGCCGCTATTGCGGCCCAGCCGCAGCACGACGATGCGGTCGGCAACGGCGCGCACGTCTTCCATATTATGGCTGATCATCACGACGCCCAGGCCTCGGTCGCGCACGCGTTCGATGAGGTTGAGCACTTCGGCCGTCTGCGCCACGCCCAGGGCGGCGGTGGGTTCGTCGAGCAGGATGAGCTTGGGGTCGAGCAGCAGGGAGCGGGCGATGGCGACGGTCTGGCGCTGGCCGCCCGAGAGGGACGCCACGGCTTCCCGCACGCTGGGAATGCGCGCGGATAGTTCGTTGAGCAGCTTCCAGGCGCGGATTTCCATGGCGACTTCGTCGAGATGGAGCGGGTTGATCTCCTTGCCGAGAAAGATATTGGCGACGACGTCGAGATTTTCGCAGAGCGCCAGATCCTGGAATACGGTGGCGATGCCCAATGACAAGGCCGCGGCGGGATTGGGCAGGCTCACCTCCTTGCCGCCGAAACTGATGGTGCCGGAGCTGGGCGCGTGTACGCCGGAGAGGATTTTGACCAGGGTGGACTTGCCCGCGCCATTGTCGCCGACCAGGGCCACGACCTCACCGGCATTCACATCGAGGTCGATATCGGTGAGGGCGGACACGGCCCCGAAATTCTTGGAGATGCCGCGCAGGCTGAGGACCGGGGTCTGGGAAATATCTGTCATGGCAGGGCCTTGATGGGTCGCCGAAAGTCGATCCGTCCGGCCCCCGGATGAGGGCCGGACGGGGTGATTACTGAATGATCCCAAGGGCTTTGCAACCCTCGACATAGCGATCGACGCAGAGAACGTCGGCCGCAACGATATTCTTGTCGATGATCTCGGCCTTGAGGTTTTCGGCAGTGACCACGGCCGGGGTGAAGAGCTGGGAGGGCGTGTCGTAAAGGCTCATTTCGGCCTTTGGCGTCTCGCCCTTGAGCAATTGCACGGCGACATTGGCAGCAGCGGCGGCGACGATTTCGCTGGGCTTGGAGATGGTATTGTATTGATCGCCCGCGATAATCAGCTGCAGGGCGGCGATGGTAGCGTCATTGCCGGTGACCGGGGGAACGGGGTCGACGCCGGCGGCCTTGAAGGCGGCGATGGCGCCGCCGCCGGTGCCGTCATTGGCCGCGACGACGCCGACGATCTGGTTGCCGAAGCGGGTGATCTGGCCGCTGGCCCATTGCTGGGCCTTGGGCGGAGCCCAGTCCGGGGTGTCGAATTCGGCCAGGGTTTTGTAGCCGCTTTCGGCGAGACCGGCATGAATGCCGTCCTTGATCAGGCCCGCTGCGGCGTCGGTCGGGGAGCCGTTAATCTGCAGGATTCCGCCGCTTTCGGGTAACACACTGTTAGCTTTGAGATGCGCAACCAGTGACTCCGCGATCGCTTTGCCAATGCCTTCGTTGTTGAACGAGACATAGAAGTCGGCTTTGGCGTCGGGGATGGGCCGATCATAGGCGATGACCTTGACGCCTTGGCTTTGCGCCAGCGAGACGAGCGAGGCGGCGGCAGCGGAATCGACGGGGTCGAGCACGATGACCTTGGCGCCCTGGGTGATCACTGAATTGAATTGCTGCTGCTGTTTGGTCGCGTCGGCATCGGCGTTCTGGTAGATGACCTTGCAGGTCTCGCAGAGCTTTTTCATCTCGGCGATGAAGCCGGGGGAGTCGTGTTCCTCGTAGCGGGTCGAGGCCTGGTCGGGCATCAGGAAGGCGACGGTGGCATTGGCGATATCGGCGGCCTGGGCGAAAGCCGCCGTGCTGCCGAGCAGGAACAGGGCGGATGCCGCTGCGCTGCGTTTCCATGCGAATTTGGTCATGTGGTTTCCTCCGATTGCAGCCTTGGGCTGCGGATTTTTGAGACAAGCATCTGCTATCGCGGGGCGCTCACAGCGCGCCCGCGTCTGGTCGTTTGGCAATGTGGTTCTTCCTCCCTTGGTCCTCCGATGATCAGGCGACTTCGGCCGCTCTTGCATTGGCCGCCAGCAAGGTCCGGAAGCGCGAGGGCGGCATGCCCTTTTGCGTCAGGAACTGGCGGTTGAAATTGGACAGATTGTTGAAGCCCACCGCGTAGCAAATCTCGATGATGGGCATAGTCTCCTCACTCATCAGGAGCTGGCAGGCGAGGTTAATGCGCAGCCGATTGACATATTGCACGAGCGCCATGCCGGTATGGCGGCGGAAGCTGCGCGAGAAGGCGCTGGCGCTTTGCCCGGCAATGGCGGCCAAATCGCTCTCGTTGAATGGCTCGGTGAGATGGCCCCCGATATGGGCGAGAACCTTGTTGATGCCCGCCGACATATAGCCGGAGGGGTCGGGCAGGTAGCGCGAGCTGGCCAAAGTCCTGATGTCGCTGGCCCGGCTCAGGGCGCCCATGACGCCGATGAACAACTCGATGCGCCGCACGCCCTGGGCCTCGATCAGCTCTTCGAGAGCCGGGGCGATTTCGGCGGCGGTTTGGGTGGAGAACAGGGCCCCGTGCCGGCTGCGCTCGAGCACCCGCTCGAAGGCGCCGAGCTCGGGCAGTACCTTGATCGTATTGCCGATGAAATCTTCGGAAAATTGCACGATGCGGCAGCGCAGCGGAACACTGGCGCCATCGGGTAATTCGCTGACCCAGTTATGCGGCAGATTGGGGCCGGTCAGCACCAGATTGCCCGGCTCGAACTCGCCGATGAAGTCGCCGACGAAATAGCGGCCGCGGGTGGCAACGACGTGATGCAGCTCATATTCGGGATGAAAGTGCCAGCGGACGGTGTGAAACGGATAGCCGTGCGACCAGGCCTTGAAGGACTCCCCGCGCCGGATCTGGACGACTTCGAGATCAGGTTCCATCCGTCTCTCCCCTGGCTTGCCTGTGGAGGCAGCGCCGCTTACAGGCCGGTTTGCCCGGTTCTCTGCATATTGGGAGCTTAGGCCCGCAATAGCGCCGCCGCCACCACAGAGCAGGCGTCTCACCGATACTTTTTTGACCTTTATGGCTGCCAAACTGCCCCATGATGGGGAGTGGGACCGTATTCCGGTGCCGTTGGCGAGCCTCTTGACACTGCAAAATCAAAACTGCTAATGCGTAACACTAACAGCTAATACGAATTAGCGATCACGAGGAGGCAGACTTGTCCGCATCGCGGCGGTTGACCCAGAGAGACATTGCCCAATTGGCCGGCGTCAGCCAGGCAACGGTGTCGCTCGTGCTCAATGAAGCCAAATCCGCGCAGGGTCGCATTCCGCCCGAAACCCGCGAACGGGTGCTCAAGGCCATTCGCGATACCGGCTATGTCGCCGACCCGATCGCGCGCAGCATGGTCAAGGGCGCCAATCGCATTCTGGGCGTCTTCACCTATGAACCCGCCTTCCCGATTGCGCAGGCCGACTTCTATACCCCGTTCCTGATGGGCATCGAGGAAGCCGCCGAAAGCCTGGGCTATGACCTGCTGCTGATGACCGCCTCGGCGCGCGACAATAGCGGCCGCAAGCGCATTTTCGGCGAGAGCGGGCGGCTGCGGCTGGCCGATGGCTGCCTGATCCTGGGCAGCCAGTTCGATCGCGATGAACTGGCCCAGTTGGTTGCCGGGGACTATCCTTATGTCGCCGTGGGCCGGCGCGATGATGCCGGCGGGCCGGTGCGCTATGTCGGCGCCGACTATATTGCCGCCACCAAGACCCTGGTCGACCAGGCGCTGGCCAAGGGGCACCGGCAGTTTGCCTTTATCGGCACAACGGGTCCGGCCGAATCCATCGCCGACCGCTGGCATGGCTTCCAGAGCGCAATCAAGGGCAGAGCCGAGCTGGTCCATGTCGATGCCATCGAGAATGGCGATCCGGCGCGGCAATTGGCCGAAGTTCGCGCCAGCGGCGCCAGCGTGGTGTTTTTTGCCGAAGTGCTGGAGGCCGTGGCCTTCGATAATTACGCGCGGGCGCAAGGCGTCAAAATCCCGAGTGATCTTTCCATCGTGGTGCTGGGCAGCGGCACGCGCACCCATACGCTGCGGCTGCACCGCGCCTTCACCTGCTACGCCATTCCCCGCGAGGAAATGGGCAGGCAGGCGGCGGCCATGCTGGTGCAGACGCTGCTCGAACCCAGCCAGGTGCCGCAAGTGCTGCTGACCTGCGAAATCGTGGCGGGCGAAACGCTCGCTCGTCCCAATGCAAAGAAAGACAGTTTGAAGTGACAGAATACAACGCGGATATCCTGGTGGTCGGCGGCGGGCTTGGTGGCGTGGCGGCAGCTTTGGGCGCCTTGCGCAATGGACGCAGCGTCATCCTGAGCGAGGAATTCGACTGGATCGGTGGCCAGCTGACCAGCCAGGCCGTGCCGCCGGACGAGCATACCTGGGTCGAGCAATTCGGCATCACCGCCAGCTACCGCGCGTTGCGCACCGGTGTGCGGCAATATTATCGCGACCATTATCCGCTGAGCGAAGCCGCGCGGGCCGACCTGACGCTCAATCCGGGCGATGGCAATGTGTCTCGCCTGTGCCACGAACCGCGGGTGTCGCTGGCCGTGATGGAAGCCATGCTGGCGCCCTATGCGGCTGGCGGCAAGCTGACGATTTTGAAGCCCTATGTGCCCATTGCCGCCGACGTGGACGGCGACGTAGTGCGGGCGGTTACGCTGCGCCATCGCGACACCGGTCGCACGGTGACCTGCTCGGCACGCTATGTGATCGACGCCACCGAATTGGGCGACCTGCTGCCGCTGACAGCAACGGAATATGTCACCGGCTTTGAAGCACAGTCCGAAACCGGCGAACCCAGTGCGCCGGCCGAAGCGCAGCCGCATAATCAGCAGGCCGTTTCGATCTGCTTTGCCGTCGACCATGTGGATGGCAACCATGTCATCGACAAGCCGGCGCGTTACGATCACTGGCGTCAGGTGGCGCCCGCATTCTGGGGCGGTCCGCTGCTCAGCTGGGACTCGCCCAATCCGCGCACGCTGGAGCGCAGCCGGCGGTTTTTCGATCCCAATCCGATCGATAATGCCACCCGCGAAGTGGCTGACCAGCGCGCCAGCGCAGGCGACATGAGCCTATGGATTTTCCGTCGCATTGCGGCGCGGCATAATTTCCAGCCCGGCGCCTATGCCAGCGATATATGCCTCGTGAACTGGCCGATGATCGACTATTTCGAAGCCCCGATCATCGATGTGACGCCCGAGCAATATGCGCAGCGGCTGGCCGATGCGGCGAGCCTCTCCTATTCCATGTTCTATTGGATGCAGACCGAGGCCCCCCGCCCCGACGGCGGGGTGGGTTTCCCCGGCCTGCGGCTGCGTGGCGACATTACCGGCACCGAACATGGCCTGGCCATGGCGCCCTATATTCGCGAAAGCCGCCGTATCCGGGCGGTGACCACCGTGCTGGAGCAGGATTTGTCGCTGGATGTGCGCGGCGATCGTGGAGCGGTGCATTATCGCGACAGCATCGGGGTGGGCATGTACCGCATCGACCTGCATCCCTCGACCGGTGGCGACAATTACATCGATGTGGGCGCCTGCCCGTTCGAAATTCCGCTGGGCTCGCTCATTCCGCGCCGCATGACCAATCTGCTGGCGGCGTCCAAGAATATCGGCACCACCCACATCACCAATGGTTGCTACCGGTTGCATCCGGTGGAGTGGAACATTGGCGAAGTGGCGGGAATGCTGGCGGCGCATTGCCTTGACACCGGCCAGACCCCGCATGGCGTGCAGGAAGACGACAAGCGGCTGGCCGAATTCCAAAGCCATATCGAGCACCAGGGCGTGGAACGCCGTTGGCCCGATATTTCCGGCTATTAGCTAATACGCATAATCAGGGAGGATCTTTTATGCGCAGGACTATGCTGAAAACCACTTTGGCCGCTCTGGCGGTGACGACGGGGCTGGTCGCCCCGGCCTTGTCGCAGGAATTGCGGATGGCGATCTGGAGCGCCAACGAGGCCCATCTGGCCTTGTTCAACGAGATTGCCGAAGAATTCGAGGCCAGCCATCCAGGTGTTACCGTCACCTATGATTCCCTCGCTTTCGAAGGCTATGTGACGACGCTGACCACCCAGATTGCCGGCGGCAATCCGCCCGATCTGGCCTGGCTGTTCGACACGACGGCGCCCGATTTCATGGCGGCCGGCGCGCTCTATCCGCTGACCGACACTTTCGCCAAGACCGAAGGCTATGACATTGCCGACTTCCCGCCGGCAACGCTCACCGCCTGGTCGCGCGATGGCGTGCAATATCTCTATCCGTTCTCGACCTCGCCCTTTGGCGTGTTCGTCAACAATGACATGGTCAAGGCGGCAGGCGCCAAGACCCCGGCCGAGCTGATCGCGGCCGGCGAATGGACCTGGGACAATGCCATTGCCACCGCGGCGACGGTTGCCGCCACCGGCAAGCAGGGCCTGGTGATCCGCGATTTCGAATACAAGGCCTGGGAAAACCTGGCCGAAATCTATGCCGGCTGGGGCGCCCATCCCTGGTCGGAAGATACCAAAACCTGCGCGTTCAACAGCCAGGAAATGATCGATGCCATGAGTTTCATCCATGACGCGATCTTCGTGAAAAAGGCCATGCCTGGCCCCGGCGTTTCGGCTGATTTCTTTGCCGGCGACGCGGCCATGACCACGACACAGATCAGCCGCGCTTCCTTGCTGCCCAAGGACGACAAGGCGTTCGATTGGGACCTGGTGCCGCTGCCTTCTGGCCCGGTGGGGGAATATGCCTGGGTCGGCCGGGCCGGCATCGGCGTGCTTGCCAATGGCAAAAACCCCGAGCTGGCGGCTGAATTCCTCGCCTTCTTCTCGTCCAAGGACAATGTGGCAAAGCTGGCCCGTTTCTTCCCGCCGGCCCGGCAGAGCCTGCTGACCGCCGACGTGCTCTCGGCCGCCAATCCGCTGCTGACCAAGGAGCAGATCGAAGCCGTGGTGATCCGCGGAGTGGCGACCGGTCAGTCGACGCAACAGGTGCCCAATTTTGCTCAATTGCAGCAGACGGTCCGTGCCGGTCTTGATGGGCTGTGGCAGCCAGAGGCGGATATAACCGGCGTGCTGAATACGCTGTGCGATCGGCTCAATCCGCTGCTGGCGGCGAACTAAAAACGCAGTCGACTCCCTCCCCCTTGTGGGGAGGGATCAAGGGTGGGGGTATAGTTCCGCAGCACTGCGTTTGTGACTCACCCCCATCCCCCGCTTTTCGCCAACGAAAAGCTGAGCCCTCCCCACAAGGGGGAGGGAGAAGGAAGTTAGCTATGAGCATTGCCCTTGATACATCGCAGGCGCGGCCCAAACGCAGTTTTTGGACCATGGCGCGGCGCGATGCGGCCACCGGATATCTGTTCATCGCGCCGCAGCTGATCGGCATCGTCATCTTTGTGCTGATCCCGCTGGTGCTAGTGTTCTGGTATTCGCTGCATGAATGGAACGTGCTGGCGGGTTCGTTCCGCTTCACCGGCGCGGCCAATTACGAAAAGCTGCTGAGCGACCCGGCCATTGGCGAAGTGATGAGTGTCACCGCCGTGTTCTCGGCGGGACTGGCGCTGCTCAATATGAGTCTGGCGCTGGGGCTGGCGCTGCTGCTCAATCAGAAGCTGGCCTTCATGACCGTGTTCCGCACACTGTTCTTTTCGCCGGTCGTGGTGTCGCTGGTGGCCTGGACGATTGTCTGGAGCTTCCTGCTGCAAAGCAATGGCGGCATTAACGGGCTGTTGCAGATGATTGGCGTCGAAGGCCCCAATTGGCTGCGCAATCCGACCACGGCGATGATCTCGGTCATTGTCGTGCAGGCGCTCAAGAATGTCGGGCTCAACATGATCCTGTTTCTGGCGGCGCTGCAGGGCGTGCCGCGCGAGCTGTTCGAGGCTGCGCGGGTCGATGGCGTGCCGCGCTTCAAGCAATTTTACCGCATCACCCTGCCGATGATCAGCCCGACCATCCTGTTGGCGTCGATCGTGACTATCGTGGGGGCGCTGCAGGTGTTTGCGCAGATCATGATCCTGACCCAGGGCGGCCCCGGCTTCTCCACCACGGTGCTGGTCTATTACCTCTATCAGCAGGCGTTCCAATTTTACCTGTTCGGCTATGGCTCGACGCTGTCCATCGTGCTGCTGGTCATTGTCGGCGCGCTCACCTTCATCCAGTGGCAGTTGCGCAGAAAGTTCGTGTTCTATGAAAACTGAGCTCAGCCCCCGCGCCCAGGCGCTGGCCTATTTGACGTTGTGTGTGCTGCTCATCCCCTTCGTCTTTCCGACCTGGTGGATGGTCACTTCATCGGTCAAGCCGGTCAGCCAGATCTTTGCCTTTCCGCCCGATATCTGGCCGCGCGCCTTTGATTTTTCATCCTATTCGGACGTGTTCAAAATCCAGCCCTTCGCGCTGCAATATTGGAACTCGGCCTATATCGCTGCGATCGTCACCGTGGGCACGATGATTGTGGCGTCGATGGCGGGCTATGCCTTCGCGCGGATCAAGTTTCCCTTCGCCAATGCCATCTTCATGGTGGTGCTGGTGGGGCTGTTGATCCCCTCAGAAGTGACGCTGGTGCCGCTGTTCCAGCTGTTTTTGAAATGGGGCATGATCAATACCCATTGGCCGCTGATCCTGGTGCCGATCTTTGGCGCCCCGGCGGTGTTTGCCACGTTCATCATGCGCCAGTTCTTCATTTCACTGCCGGTGGAACTGGAGGAAGCTGCGCGCGTCGATGGGCTGGGCCGGTTCAAGATTTTCTGGACCATCGCCCTGCCGCTTGCCCGCCCGGCTTTGGCCGCCGTTGCCATTTTCACGTTCCTGGGCAGCTGGAACCTTTATCTCGAGCCGATCGTCTTCATCTCGAGCGCCGACAAATTCACCCTGCCCCAGGCGCTGACGCAATTCACCGACGCCTATGGCGGGCCGATGTGGAATATCCAGCTCGCCGCCGCGACCATGACGGCCATTCCGGTCCTCATCGTCTTCATCGTCGCCCAGAAGCAGTTCGTCGAGGGCTTGGCTCATACCGGGCTCAAAGGATAATTTAATGGCACCCGTTACCCTTTCATCCGTCAAGAAGAGCTATGGCGAAGTCGCCACCATTCATGGCGTTGATATCGACATTGCCGATGGCGAATTCGTCGTGCTGGTCGGCCCTTCCGGCTGTGGCAAATCCACCCTGCTGCGGATGATCGCGGGGCTTGAGACCATTACCGGTGGCGAAATCTCCATCGGCGGTCGAGTGGTCAATGAGCTGGAGCCCAAGGACCGCGACATTGCCATGGTGTTCCAGAATTATGCGCTCTATCCGCATATGACGGTCGCCAAGAACATGGCGTTTTCGCTGGAGCATCGCGGCGGCAGCAAGGCCGAGATTGCCGAGCGAGTAAGCTGGGCCGCCGACATTCTGGGGCTCAAGCCGCTGCTGGAGCGTTTCCCGCGCCAGCTATCGGGCGGGCAACGTCAGCGTGTCGCCATGGGCCGCGCCATTGTGCGCAATCCGCAGGTTTTCCTGTTCGACGAGCCGCTGAGCAATCTCGACGCCAAGCTGCGCGTCGTGATGCGCGGCGAGATCAAGGGGCTGCACCAGCGGCTGGGCGTGACCACGGTTTACGTCACCCATGACCAGGTCGAGGCCATGACCATGGCCGACAAGATCGTGGTGATGAATGCCGGGCGGGTCGAGCAATTCGGTGCGCCGCTTGATCTCTATGACCGGCCGGCCAATCCGTTTGTGGCGGGCTTTATCGGCTCGCCGTCGATGAATTTTATCGAAGGCCAGCTCACGCCTGATGGCTTTGCGGCCAGGGGCGTCGTGCTGCCCCTGCCGCCCGGCCCGATTGCGGGCGAGGCGATTTATGGCATCCGCCCCGAGCATTTCGAGCTGGTCAGCGATGGCCTGCCCGCCACTGTGCTGCTGGTCGAACCCATGGGGTCGGAAACCCAGGTCACCATGACGATTGGCGAACATCAGGTGATCGGGGTGTTCCGCGAGCGGCTGCGGGCCGAGCCGGGCGCGACCATTCATGTGGCGCCGCAATTGAACGCTGTGCATCTCTTTGACGCGGCGAGCGGCAAACGCTTGAACTAGGCTATAAGCCTTATCGTCCGAGGGGACGAAACAGGGATCAGCTATGCCATTTAACGACCTTACCCATCCAGCGCTCGATGCCTATCGCAGCGCTGTGCAAGTGCCTGCCGATTTCGATGCCTTCTGGGCCGGGACGCTGAAAGAAGCGCGCAGTTTCGGTGGCGAAGCGGTGCTGGCGCGGCTTGATTCCCCGCTGCGGCTGATCGAGGCCTATGATGTGTCATTTCCCGGCTTTGGCGGGCATCCGATCCGCGGCTGGCTGCTGCTGCCGACCAAGCGGCGCGATCCGCTGCCGCTGGTGGTGCAATATGTGGGCTATGGCGGCGGACGCGGCTTTGCCCATGAATTGCTGCACTATGCGGCGGCCGGCTTTGCCTATTTCCGCATGGATACGCGCGGCCAGGGCAGTGGCTGGAGCCCGGGGGAGACACCCGACCCGGTGGGTAGCACGCCGCAAATTCCGGGCATGATGACCAAGGGGATTTTGAACCCGGCCGATTATTACTATCGCCGGCTGTTCACCGACGCGGTTCGCGCGCTCGATGCGCTGCTGCCGCTGTCGTTTATCGACCAAGAGCGCGTCGGGGTGACCGGCGGCAGCCAGGGCGGTGGCGTGGCTCTGGCAGTGGCGGGGCTGGATTCCCGGGTCAAGGCGCTCTCGACCGATGTGCCGTTCCTGTGCGATTTCCCCCGCGCCGTGCGCATTGCCGCGCGTGACCCCTATGGCGAAATCGCGCGGTTCCTTGCGACCCATCGCGACAAGAGCGATGCCGTGTTCGACACGCTGCGCTATTTCGACGGCGTGTGCTTTGCCGAACGCGCCCGGGCGCCGGCGCTATTCTCCGCCGCGCTGATGGACAATGTCTGCCCGCCCTCGACGGTCTATGCCGCTCACGCCGCCTATGGCGGGCCCAAGACCATGGTGGATTACGAATTCAACGACCATGAAGGCGGCGGGCCCTATCAGCAATTGCGGCAGTTAGCGTGGTTGCAGGAGGCGCTGGGGGTCTAGCGGGCGGGCGAAGCAGAGTTCCTTGTCTTCTGGGGTGCGGTCGCGGCATAGTCATGGCGCATATCGCACACCAGGAGAGGAAACTACGATGGGACTGTTCGACGATATCAAGGCCAAGATCTTTGGCGCCCCCAAGCCCGCAGCGCCGGTGAATACGACAGCCGCGGCGGAAATGGCCAAGTCGATCGGCCTTGCCGCCGCCAATCGGGTCGGCGCCTCGGTCGCGGGCGCCCCAGCCAAGCCGGCTGCCGCCCCGTCGGCAGCCGAAACCCTGGTTGCGCAGGCAGCGCCGAGCGCTGCCCCGGCTCCCGCCGCTCCCAAAGTCGCGCCTGCCGCGGCCAGCGATGTAGATGTGGCGGCAATCCTCGATGCGGCAGTGGCCAAGAGCGGGCAGAAGCTCGACTGGCGCAAATCCATCGTCGACCTGCTGAAAGCGCTAGGGCTCGACAGCAGCCTGTCGGCCCGCAAGAAGCTGGCGGCGGAACTGGCCTATAGTGGCGATACCGATGACTCGGCCAAGATGAATATCTGGCTGCACAAGCAGGTGCTGCAGAAGCTGGCCGCCAATGGCGGCACGGTTCCGGCCGATCTGCTGGACTGAAATTGCAGAGGCCCCGCCCTATCGGGCGGGGCCTTCGACTTTCAGGCGACGTGCGGCCGCCAGGCGATGACGCCTTCGGTGCGGGCCCGTACTTCGGGCGAGGCCAGGCACGTGGCGACGGCTTCGTAGCCGGCAGCGCCGGGATAGGGCGCGACCAGGGTGGGCGGACTATGATTGGCCGGGCAGAGCACGATGGCCTCATCCGCGCCCACTGCAGTCAGATCGAGAATGGCGCAGGAGCGGGTCATCAGGAAAAGCGGCCGCGCCTCGGGCCCACGGCGTCGCAAATGGGCGATCACCGCTTCCTGCGTGGCCTGATCCAGACCCTGCTCCACCATGTCGACGACCAGAACCGCCGGGCCTTCGATTTCAAGACCCACGATGAGCGCGGTGAGCGCCGCTGATGGCGTGGCCCCATCCTCCGTTAGCCAGGCTAGGGCCTGTTCAACACGGGCGTTCAAAGCTGTGTCTTTGGCCAGATGGCTTTCGGCCGTCTCACCCGCGATGAGGCGATCCAGCCCGAGAAAAGCCGCGCCGGGCGTGGTTGCGGCAATGGCTTGAGCCAGCCGCGTCTTGCCGCTGCCCAATGGTCCGATGATGTAGGTGAGCGGTTTGATGGCTGCCAGTTCGAACCGCTCACCGCCCCAAGGCCAGGGCAGGTCGAGGGCGATTTCGATTTGGCTGGCTGGGCTCAATAGAGCCGGCAATTCCCCGGCGGCCGGTGCCTGTCCGCGGGCCAGATCAGCGCGGAGATTGCGGACCTTGTCGACCGTGCCGGCAAGCTGACGCAGGCGGCTTTCGAGCGCGGCCTGGTGCGCAGCCAGAGCTGGTTCGAGGCAATCGGGCTCGCCGCTGAAGACCTGGGCCACCTGAGTGAGGCTGAGACCGAGGGAGCGCAAGGCGGCGATTTCGGCGGCCTGGGCCATTTCGGCTGGCCCATAGGTGCGCCAATTTGCTGCTGTGCGGACCGGCGCCAGCAGACCGCGTTGTTCGTAAAGGCGCAGGGCCTTGGTTGATACGCCGAGCCGGCGGGCGGCTGCGGCGGCATTGATAAACTGGGCGGAAGAGCTCACGACTCACCTCGCTATTGGCTGACCGCACCTGTTTGGGCCCGGTCCCAAGGGCCGGGTCAATAGGATTAGGGAGTGAGCCGCGGCGCCTAGTGACCGACCGGGCCGGTGAGATGGCGGTAGGCGCCGTGCCAATAGAGCAATGGCTGGGCTTCGCCGCGCACGGTGATGGCGCGGACGCGGCCGATCAGGATTGAATGGGAATGGCGGTCGATGGCTTCGTCGAGCTCGCAATCGAGCACGGTCAGCGCATCGGAGAGGGCCGATGTTCCGGTGACCAATTCCTGCCAATCGGCGCCGTGATAGCGCTCATTTCCCTTCACTCCGCCGCGGCCGGCGAAGCGGTCGGCGATGTGTTGCTGATCGTGCGCCAGCACGTTGACGGCAAAGGTGCCGTAGCGCTGCAGCACCGGCCATGAGGACGAATTGCGATTGAGGCTGACCAGCACCGAGGGCGGCTCGATCGAGAGCGAAGAGACCGAGGTGGCGGTGAAGCCGGTCCGGTCCTCGCCGCGCCCCACCGTGATGACGCTGACCGCGCCGGCAAGATGGCGCATGGATTCCTTGAACTGGCCGACGTCTACCGCGAGCTGCGGCGGTGGCGCAAAGCTGGCGAAATCCAATATCGACATCGAAACGTCCTCTCTATTCTGCGGCCATTGCCGGGATTGAAACCGCCGCCAGATGCGGGGCACGAAGGGTAAGATTTGCAGTGCGGGTGGCGGCGGCCTCGGCCAGCAGCCAATCGCGGAACAGCGCCACATGGGGCAACCGCGCCTTGCGCGGCGCGGCGGCAAAGAAATAGGAGAACTCCACCGGCTGGGGCGCGCCGAAGGGCGAGACCAGCCGGCCGGCGGCCAGATCGGCCTCGACCAGCCGCAGTTTGCCCAGGCCCACGCCCTGCCCGGCCAGAGCGGCGTCAAGCAGCAGGGAGGATTGGTTGAACCGCGTTCCTGGTTCGCCGAGGCGCAGGTCGACGCCATGGGCGCGCAGCCAGGATGGCCAATCGGGGCAGGACGCATCGCGCTCCGGGCCGTCTTCGTGCAGGAGCGGCACGCCGAGCAGGGCATTGGCCCCGCGGGAGAGGCCATGCTGTTCGGCCAAAGCGGGGCTGCAGACGGGCAGCACGGCCTCGGAGAAGAGCTTGTCGACCGCAAGGCCGGGATAGGCGCCAAGGCCGTAGCGGATGACGCAATCGGTGTCGTCGCGGGAGGGATCGACCAGCTTGACCGAGGCGTCGAGCAGCACTTCGAGATCGGGCGCGCGCCGGCGCAGCGCCGCGAGGCGCGGCACCAGCCATTTGCTGGCAAAAGAGGGCGCCACCGAAATCCTGATCGGCGCGGCTTCGCCCGCCGTGGTCAGGCGCGCCATGGTATCCAGCACGCGATCGAATGCGTCGGTGAGGCCGGGCATCAGTGTCTTGCCCGTATCGGTCAGCTCGAGCTGGCCCCGATTACGCAGGAACAGGGCCTGGCCGACATAATCTTCCAATAGGCGAATTTGCTGGCCGATGGCGGCGGAGGTGACATGCAGTTCATCGGCGGCGCGGGTGAAACTCAGATGGCGCGCCGTGGCGACAAAGGCCCGCAACGAGGTCAATGGGGGCAGCCGCGCCAGGGTTGGCGGCATGGATCGGACACGGGGGCGCGCTGCAATGTTCATGCACCCATAGCACCACAAAGGCGCGGCCAAGCACGAGAGCGGGCTTTGCAAATGCAGCGCGACCGAGACAAATTTCCTCGCCGCCAGCACGGGTTCGCTAGAACACAATCCTAAAAACTCAGAATGTCTATCAATCTAGTAGAATTGAAGATGCGGCCGACTGCGGTAGTTCGGGTCCGGCTTGGGGCCGCGCTTTGGTGCCAGGGTCGCCCGCAACAATTTCTATCGGCAACGCATAATAGTCCTTTCTGGACTGCGACGCGGCGGGCGGCGAGCTTGGCTTGATCAAACCGCTTTCGCCAGTGCGGAAGCTGCCGAACAGGATTTGGAATGGCCAAGGATAGAATTTTTCTCATTGCCCCCGGCTTCACCGACCCCAAGCGGGACGATGGCCCGTTCATCTGCCCCTATTGCAACCAGATCGAAGGCATCCTCGCCAGTTTTCCCGACCTGGCCACCAAGCTCGAGGTCACGCGCCTGCCGTTTCCGCGGCCGCGTCAACCGGTGATCGATCTGATCGGCGAGGATAATCAGGGCCTGCCGGTGCTGGTGCTTGGCGATAATCCTCCGGCCGACGCTAAGAACGCGGGGAGCCAGTATTTCATCAATGACACTAGCCGCATTCTCGCGCTGCTGGCCGAGCGGCACGGCTTTCCCAAGGTGCATTGATGCGCCTTGGCTGCCAGCCTGCACTTGTTCACTGCCCAGGAGATTGACGATGCCACTCAGCGCTAAAGTCCACGACACCGCGGCCGAGCGTTTGGCCGGCCTGCTGCGCCAGCGTTACCGCGCCGATCCGCCGGCAGTGGATGCGCCCTGGAATGCGGCTATCGACGCCATTCTGGATCACCGCTCGGCCCGCGCCTATCTGCCCGGCACATTGCCCGAAGGCACGCTGGAACTGCTAATTGCCGCCGCCCAATCGGCGCCGACCTCGTCGAACCTGCAGGCCTGGAGTGTCGTCGCCGTCTCCGACCCGGATCGCAAGGCCCGGCTGGCGGAACTGGCCGGCCCCAATGCGCAGATCAACGAGGCGCCTTTATTCCTCGTGTGGATCGCCGACCTGGCGCGGGCCCGCGCCATTGCCGGCCAATATGGGGTACCTGGCGATGGCCTCGATTATATCGAGAGCTTCCTCCTGGCGGCGCTGGACGCGGCACTGGCGGCGCAGAATGCCGTGGTTGCGGCCGATTCGCTGGGGCTGGGTACGTGCTATATCGGGGCGATCCGTAATCATCCCGAGGCGGTAGCCGCCGAACTCGGCCTGCCGCCGGAGGCGATTGCGGTGTTCGGGCTTACCGTGGGGAAACCCGATCCGGCGCGCGCGTCGGACGTCAAGCCGCGCCTGCCGCAAGCGATTGTGCTGCACCGCGAGCGCTATGGCGCCAGCACGCGCCCGGATGAGCTGGCGGCCTATAATGGAGCGCTGCGCCAGTTCCAGGCGGAGCAGAAAATGGCGCCCATCGACTGGACGGAACAGGTGAGCCGCCGCATCGGCACGAGCGCGGCCCTCAAGGGGCGCGAGCGCCTGAC
Source organism: Hyphomicrobiales bacterium (assembly GCA_900470445.1). Classification (GTDB taxonomy): domain Bacteria; phylum Pseudomonadota; class Alphaproteobacteria; order Rhizobiales; family Devosiaceae; genus Devosia. The sequence continues at coordinate 70,289 of UCAU01000018.1, forward strand.
CGAGGTGCTGCGCCGGCTCGGCTTCAAGCTGCTTTAGCGATCGAGCCGCCCTGCCCCGGCTAGTCGCGCAGCAGGGGCAGGAGTTGGTCGCCCTGCCGTTTGATTTCGGGCAGGTAGGGCGTGTCGGACAGCACGAACTGGGTGATGCCCAGATCGCGGTATTTGCGCAGCGAGCGGGCGACATCTGCCGCCGAGCCGACCAGCCAGGTGGTGCCGGCGCCCCCGCCGCCGTATTTGCCGGGCGCGGTATAGAGATTGTCGTCGAGCACGTCGCCCTGGCTATGGAGGTCGAGCAGCCGTTGCTGGCCGACGGCGGTGGCACGCTTGTGGTCGTTCCAATTGGCGCCGCTGCCGGCGGCCATGGCGGCGACTTTGGCCTCGGCATCGGCCCAAGCCTGGGCCGTCGTGTCGCGCACGAGCGTGGTGATACGCAGCCCGAATTCGAGCGGCGGCAGGTCGCGGTCGAGTGTCTTGCTCAGGCCCTTGAGGCGCTCGATGCGCTCGCGCACACCATCGAGCGGTTCGCCCCAGAACAATTGGACATCGGCCTCGGTCGCCGCAACCCGCCCGGCCGCTTCGGAAGCGCCGCCGAAATAGAGTTTGGGGTGCAGGCGATCGCCACGCGCGGCAATGCGCGGCACGACGGTGGAGCCGGCAAGGCTGAAATGCTCGCCGTCGAAGCTGACATTCTCCTCGCGCCAGAGGCGACGCACCAGGCGCATGAATTCCCTGGTTCGGGCATAGCGGTGGGCCTGGTCGCCCTCGGCATCGCCATAGGCGGCCAGATTATCCTGGCCCGAGACGATGTTGATGCGCACGCGACCGCCGGTCAGGTGATCGAGCGTTGCTGCGGCGGAGGCGAAGTTAGCGGGCCGCCAATAGCCGGGCCGGATGGCGATGAGCGGCTCGAACGTGGTGGTGCGGGCGGCCAGCGCCGTGGCCAATGTGAACGTATCCGGGCGGCCCCAGCCGGTGCCCAGCAAGGCGCCGGTCCAGCCATGGTCTTCCAGCGCCAGGGCGTGGCTGGTCAGGGTTTGCAGGCTATTGTGATCGGCGGTTTCGGCATCGCCACGGTGGCCGGCTTTGACGTCATTGGGGATGTACCACAGGAATTCGGATGTGCCGGTCATGCTGGGATTTGCCGCTCCAAAGTATCGGGGCGGGCAGGCTAGCCGAGGGCGCCAATGCGATCCCGTCATTTTGGCTAGCGGGCGCGCGAAGCGTTGCTTTGCGCTGATGGGCAATCTTCAGGCGCGGCGAATCGGGCAACAACCGGCTCCGCAAAGCGACAAGCGGAGCATGGCGGCATCGAGCCGGCGGGTCCGAAGGAAACATCCATCCAAGCAGTTGAAACTTGGGCGCCGGACGTGCAGTTTTCCGCGCCTGTTCCGGAGATAAGCCGGCCCCACAAGGAGAAGATTCATGAAACTCTTGAACGTGCTGATCGCCGCCGGCTTGCTGGTCACCGCCACGCCGGTATTCGCCCAATCGGCGCTCGATGCTGTCAAGCAGGCCGGCGTGTTGCGCATCGGCACCGAAGGCACCTATGCGCCTTTCACCTTCCACGATGCCAGCGGGGCGCTGGTGGGCTTTGACGTTGAAATCGGCCGCGCCATTGCCGCGCAGATCGGCGTCGAGCCTGAATTCGTCGAAGGGCCATGGGACGGGCTGATCGCCGGGATCGACGCCAACCGCTACGACGTGGTCATCAACCAGGTCGGCATCAATGCCGAGCGCCAGGCCAAGTATGATTTCTCCGAGCCCTATATCGCCTCCAAGGCGGCCCTGGTGGTGCGCGCCGACAATACCGATATCACCAGCTTCGAGAGCCTAAAGGGCAAGAACGCAGCCCAGTCGCTGACCAGCAATTTCGGCAAGCTGGCCGAGCAATATGGCGCCACCCTGGTGGGAACCGAAGGGTTCGACCAATCCATCGCGCTGGTCATCCAGGGCCGTGCCGATGCCACCATCAATGACAGCCTGTCCTTCTTCGACTTCAAGAAGCAGCAGCCCGATGCCAATGTGAAAGTGGTCGCCACCGCCCCCGATGCCGATTTCTCCGGCGTGCTGCTGGCCAAGGGCAAGCCCGAATTGCTGGCCGCGATCAACGAGGCGCTGGCCACGATCAAGGCCGATGGCACTTATGCCGAAATTTCCCAGAAGTATTTTGGCGAAGACGTCTCGCAGTAAACGCCTGAACGCGTAGTATCCCGAAGGACCGGCCGATGATCGGCCGGTCCTTTTGCATGACGGAAATCGCCTGATGCCACACTGGCTTTCCCTGATGATCGAAGCGCTGCCCTCCCTGCTGTGGGCATGCCTGCTGTTCACGGTGCCGCTGACGCTGTTGTCCTTCGCGCTGGGATTGGCCGTGGGCTTCCTCGCGGCGGTGACGCGGCTCTTTGCGCCCTGGCCGCTGGCGGCTTTGGTTCGCTTCTATGTGTGGATCATCCGGGGCACGCCGCTGCTGGTGCAATTGTTCCTGATCTTTTACGGCCTGCCCAGTGTCGGCATCGTGCTCGATGCCTTTCCGGCGGCGCTGATCGGCTTCACCCTCAATGTGGGGGCCTACACCTCGGAAATCATCCGTGCCGTGCTGCTCGCCGTGCCCAAGGGGCAATGGGAGGCGGCTTATTCCATCGGCATGACCTGGCCGCAGGCGATGCGCCGCGCCATCTTGCCCCAGGCCACGCGAATTGCCGTGCCGCCGCTGTCCAATACGTTCATTTCGCTGGTCAAGGACACCTCGCTGGCCGCCGCGATCACCGTGCCCGAACTGTTCCGCGCGGGACAGCGCATCGTCGCCACCAGCTATGAGCCGCTGATCCTTTATGTCGAGGTGGCGCTGATCTATCTGGTGGTGAGCTCGGCGCTGTCGAGCCTGCAGGGGCGCCTCGAGCAGCGGTTTTCGCGCTATGGCGGCTCCATCGAGGGGGCGTCATGATCACGCTGAGCGACATCCACAAGAGCTTTGGCGATAATCACGTGCTCAAGGGCGTCAGCGTGGCCGTGCCCGAGGGCGGCGTGACGGCGCTGATCGGCGCCTCGGGCAGCGGCAAGAGCACGCTGCTGCGCTGCGTCAACCTGCTCGAAATGCCGCAATCGGGCGAAGTCCGCATCGATGATGCGAGAATCCAATTTGCCGCCGGCAGCAAGGTCGGCCGCGACGCCATCTTGGCGCTGCGCCGCAAGACCGGCATGGTGTTCCAGAATTTCCAGCTGTTTCCGCATCTGACGGCATTGGAAAATGTCATGGAGGGCATGCTGGTAGTGCTCAAATGGCCGCGCGAAGAGGCGCGCAGCCGGGCGCTCGAACTGCTCGAGAAGGTAGGCATGACCGCCAAGGCCGATGCCTGGCCATCCAGCCTGTCCGGCGGCCAGCAGCAGCGCGTCGCCATCGCCCGGGCCCTGGCGCCTGCGCCCAAGGTGCTGCTCTGCGACGAGCCGACTTCTGCGCTCGACCCACAACTGGCCGGCGAAGTCGTGGAAGTGCTCGCCCAGCTCGCCCGCGAAGGCACAACCATGCTGATGGCCACCCACGACCTGCGTCTCGCCGCCACTATTGCCAGCAATGTGGTGTTTCTCGAAAGCGGTGAAGTGGTGGAGGCCGGCCCGGCCAAATCAGTGTTCGGCAGCCCCAGGGACGAGCGAACGAAACGCTTCATCTCCACGCTGACCGCGCAGCATCCGGAACTCGGCGGCAACGAGCCGAAGGGGCCCTAAGGCCGCTAAAGTCGGAAAATTGTCAGTGAGAAAAGTGGCGCGCCCTAAGAGATTCGAACTCCTGACCCCCAGATTCGTAGTCTGGTGCTCTATCCAGCTGAGCTAAGGGCGCGCAAGCCGTTTTTTGGTAACGGCAACTATCAGCGAAGCGGCCCGGAGGCGGCTTCCTGCTGAAGCGAGCGAACCCATACATGGCTGCTTTAGCGTTGGCAAGCGGGCGGTTGGCAGAATTTGCCCAGACTGTGGAAATCAGTCGGCCCGCAAGGCCGCGGGCAGCACGATATCAAAGCGCGTGCCCTGGGGCTGATCGACAAAGACCAGCCTGCCGCCATGGGCCTCGGTGATTTCACGCGCAATGGCGAGGCCCAGCCCGGTGCCGCCGGCGCGGGCCGAGCCTTCGAAGGCGACGAAAAGATTGTCGCGCGCCCGGGGCGGCAGGCCCGGGCCGTTGTCGCTGACCGAAATGGTGGTTTCCCCGACGCCGGTTTCGACCGCAATGGTGACTTCGGGCGTGGCTATGGCCGCAGCATTGGCGGCTTCCAGCGCCTCGCGGGCATTCTTGAGCAGGTTGAGCAGCACGCGGGCGAGCTGGCCGGCATCGACATTGAGCACCAGATCGTCGGGCACGCCGTTGTTAAAGCCGATATGGGGGTGGCCCACCAGCCGGGCGTCAAAGGCGGCGTCCTCGACCAGCGCCTTGATGCCGGTGGGTGCCATGACCGGAGGCGAGGCCATTTCGCGGCCATAGTCGAGCACCGATTGGGCAAAGCCGATGGCTTTGTCGAGCGTGGTGACGAGGCGCGGGGCCAGCCGCTGCACTTTGGGATCATCAAGCGTTGCCACCTGGTCGGACAGCAATTGCGCCGAGGTCAGGGTATTGCGCAGATCGTGATTGATCTTGGCGACGGCCAGGCCCAGATCGGCCAGATGGCGGCGCTGGCGCAGCATGGAGAAGATGTCGCTTTCCATGGCTGCCAATTCGCGCTCGACCACCCCGATTTCGTCGCGGCGATTGGAGGGCACGATGATCAGGCTCGCATTCTCCGGCGCCTGCCGATAGGCCAGCATGTTCTGAGTGAGGCGCAGCACCGGATCGATGAAGAGCCGGCTGACCAGGAGATAGAGCGTGACGGCGGTCAACGCGGCGATCACCAGCGAGATCAGCACGATATTGCGCGAATATTCGAGCATATCCTGCCGCAGCGGGCGCTCGGGCATGAGCAGTTCGACCTGGCTTTCATCCAGGTTCCCCTCCCCCACAATGCGCAGCGTGCGGCCCGGCCCGGCAAAGAGCGTGTCGAGGGCGCCCATGGTCAGGGTCATGATATCGCGCTGGCGCATATCGGCGGTGGTGACCACGTCGGGGGTGACGGGATTGGCCAGCTCGATCAACTGGCTCTGGCCCTCGCGGCGATAGACGATGGCATTGGCGCCGGCCGAGGTAAGGAGACGATCGGTGAGGCCGCGCGGCAGGGCCATGACATCGGGCACCGCATCGAGCACGCGGGCGGCGACCACGCCGACGCGCAGGCGATCATCGAGCCAGCTGGCGCGGAAATTGGCGAGCGAAGGCAGATAAACAACCACCTCGACCGCCAAGATCACCACGATGATGGTGGCGATGAGCTTGATCGAGAGGCCGGAGAACCGGCGGGGCTTGAGACTGCGTTCGGCTGTCATTGCAAACCATTATAGGCAAGGACGAGAGGGCTGTAACCCCCGGCCGGGCCTGCTCAACCCAGCAATTTGCGCAGCGCTTGGCTGCGCTTTCCCCAGGTGGTGGGCTGCCGCGTGGCGAGGAAGGCCTCGCCCAGCTGGGTCAGGACCGCAGCAAGGCTGGGGTGGGGCAGGACCAGTTCGGCCAGGGCACTCACCGGCATGGCGCGTTCCATGGCCAGAGCCAGCATGGCGATGACTTCGCCGGCGCCGGGGCCGATAATGGAGGCGCCCAAAATCTTGCCATTGCGGCTGGCGAGCAGCTTGGCCGCGCCATGGGTCTGGCCCAGGGCCCGCGCCGCCTCGTTCTCGGCAAAGCTGGCGCGCAGCACCAAGGTGCCCTCGGGCAATGAGCGCTCGCCTTCGACAAGGCCGATGCTGGCGAGGCCGGGCGCGGTCTGGATGAAGCTGGGGATGGCCTGGCTATCGAGCCGGCTCGCACCGGTGCCGAACAGGCGATCGATGATGATGGCACCATAGCGCAGGGCGGCATGGGGCTGGTCCTGCCCGGCCGCGCCGCCAACGGCGCTGATGCGGGTATTGGTGGTGCGGCCGTCCGGGTTGAGCTGGAGAAAGGCGGGACGGGCCTTGTCGAAGCGCACTTTGGCTCGATCGAGCCCCAACCCGGCCAGATCCGGCAGGCGACCCATGGCGACCAGCACATGGGAGGCATCAAGGCTGTGCGTACTGCCATCGGCATGGGTGAGTTCGACACCGGTACCCTGGCGGCGCGGCAGAATCGCCGAGACCGTGGCGCCCTCGACGATCTCGACGCCTTCCTGGGCCAGCTGGCGCAACAGGATGGCGACCTGCTCGCGATCGAAGCCGGGCAGGATTTCGCCCTGGGGCACGAGCGTCACCATGGCGCCGAGGCGGTGATAGGCTTGCGCCAGTTCGATGGCGCTGGCATCGCCGCCGATCACCACGAGGTGGCTGAGCTTGCGGGAATTGCCGGCAATGGTGTCGGGGGTGAAATAGGCGATCTCACTGAGCCCGGGAATCGGTGGCACAACGGGCTTGGCGCCGGTGGCCAGAATGACATGGCGGGGGCGGAGGGTTGCGTCGCCGAGCTTGAGCGTCTGGCGGCCGGTGAAGGCGGGCTGGCCGGTGCGGTAATCGATGCCCAGGGCGATAAGCCGTTCCTTGGCGTCGCGCGGGGCGGTGCTGGCGGCCAAGGTCTTGGCGTGTTCGCCAATGGCCTTGAAATTGGGTTTGGGTTCGGCATGGGCCAGGCCCAGCGCTCCGGCCGTGCGCATGTCCTGGGCGCGCGCGGCGCTGGCGGCGAAGGTGGCGGCAACCAGGCGCCCCTGGGCGGGATCGCCGGCTTCCTCGGCGCCGCGATCGATCAACAGGACGCTGGCGCCCAGCCGCCTGGCGCGCAAAGCAAGGGCAATGCCGAGCGCGCCTGCACCGATGATGCAGATGTCGGGATTTTGGAGGTCTGCCATGGACTGCCGGGCAAAAGAAATTCGTTGCAGACTTATGCGGCGATCCGGCAGGGAAGACAACCGCCAAGCAAGAGACGGGAAAGCAGCGCAGGCGCGTTGACTTGGCCCCAGCTTTTCCCTATAGACCCCACCAACCCGCACCGTCGGCGCCTGGCGCATGATGAGTGTCCGATATTCTTGCGAAAGCAACGACCAAACAAGAGGAACCGTGCCCCGCGCGGTCTGATGTCATGAAGCGTACATACCAGCCCTCCAAGCTCGTGCGTGCCCGTCGTCACGGTTTCCGTGCGCGTATGGCCACCAAGGACGGCCGTATCATCCTGAACCGCCGCCGCCGTGACGGCCGCAAGAAGCTTTCGGCCTAAGGCGCTCTGGCCGGATGACGGCCATGAAGCAGCCAGAAGGCGCCTTGCGCCGGCTGACCAAGCGAAGCCAGTTTCAACGGGCCGCCCGGGGCAATCGCGCCGGGCGTTCTGCGTTTGGGTTGCAGGCTATCGCCACCGATGCACCCGAAGCGGGCATTGGTTTTACCGTCACCAAGAAGACGGGCAATTCTCCCCAGCGAAATCGCATAAAGCGCCGACTTCGCGCGGCTGTGACAGCATGCGCGCGTGACTTTGTGCCCGGCCATGACTATGTGCTGCTCGGGCGCCCCGAAGCGCTGAGTGAACCCTTTGCCAAGCTGGTTGCCGATCTGGGCGCCTTGATCGTGCGTGTGCACGAACCCAGATCGAGTGAACAGCGCCATTCTCCCGGCCGCGGCGGCCCACGGAAACCGAGACAATGACTGACAATCGCAACATAATCCTGGCCATCGTGCTCAGCATGGTCGTGCTGTTCGGCTGGCAATTCTTCGTTGCCAAGCCGCAACTGGACCGCGCCCAGCAGGCCCAGGAACTGGCCGCCCAGCAAGCCCAGCAGGATGCCGCTCTCGCCACCCCGACTACGACTTCGGATGGTGCCGTGGTGCCGGCCGCCACGGGCGCACCGAGCTATACCGATCGCGCCACGGCGATTGCCGCCACCCAGCGTATCCAGATCAACACGGCCGACCTTGAAGGCTCGATCAACCTGACCGGCGCGCGGCTCGACGATCTCGAGCTCAAGCTCTATCGCGAGACGGTTGATCCGGAATCCCCGATCATTACGCTCTTGACCCCAGCCGGCGTGGCGCATGCCTATTATATCGAAGAGGGCTGGATTCCGGCCAATTCGGCCAATGTTGCGGTGCCGGACAATAATTCGGTGTGGACGCTGGACGGCGCCAATAGCACGCTGACCGAAGCCACCCCGGTTACCCTCAAATTCGACAATGGTGCGGGTCTGATCTTCCGCCGCACCTTTGCTGTCGATGCCCATTACCTCTTCACCGTCACCCAGAGCGTCGAAAATACCGGCGCGGGTGATGTGTCGCTATTCCCCTATGCTCGCGTGGTCCGCCACGACACGCCTAAGGTGCAGAATTTCTTCATCCAGCATGAAGGCCCCACCGGCGTGCTGGGCTCCAACAATCTGGTGACCCGCAAATATTCCGACATGCAGAAAGATCAGATGATCGATCTGCCGGCGACGTCGGGCTGGCTCGGCTTCACCGACAAATACTGGGCCACGGCCGTTCTGGCCAAGCCCGGTGCGCCGCTCAATGCGCGCTTCTCCTGGTCCAACCCGACAGGCACGCGCGACGTGTACCAGTCGAGCTATGTCGAGACGACGCCGATTGTCGTTGCCGCCGGCGCGACCGTGACCAATGAGAGCTACATCTTTGCCGGCGCCAAGGAAGAAGCTGTTCTCTCCACCTATCAGCAGCAATATGGCTTTGACCGTATCGATCTGATGATCGACTGGGGCTGGTTCCACTTCCTGACCTGGCCGATGTTCAAGTTGCTGACGTTCCTTAACGGCATTATCGGCAATTTCGGTCTCGCCATTCTGGCGGTGACCATCATCATCAAGGCGATCTTCTTCCCGCTCGCCAGCCGGTCCTATGCCTCGATGGCCGCCATGCGCCGCGTGCAGCCGGAGATGAAGTCGATCCAGGAGCGCTTCAAGGAAGACCGCCCGGCTCAGCAGCAGGCGATGATGGAGCTTTACCGCAAGGAAAAGATCAATCCGCTCTCGGGCTGCTGGCCCATCCTGATCCAGATCCCGGTGTTCTTTTCGCTCTACACCGTCATCTTCATCAGCCTTGAAATGCGCCATGCGCCGTTCTTCGGCTGGATTCAGGATCTGGCGGCGCCCGATCCGACCAATATCTTCACCCTGTTCGGCCTGATCCCGTGGGATCCGACCATGGCGCCGTTCATTGGCAGCTTCCTGCATCTGGGCGTCTGGCCCGTGATCATGGGCATTACCATGTGGGTGCAGATGAAGCTCAACCCGCCGCCGCCCGATCCGACCCAGGCGATGATCTTCAACTGGATGCCGGTGATCTTCACCTTCATGCTGGGCACGTTCCCCGCGGGTCTGGTGATCTACTGGGCCTGGAACAATACCCTGTCGGTCACCCAGCAGTGGTTCATCATGAAGCGCCATGGCGCGGAGGTGAACCTGTTCGGCAACATCATCGACAGCTTCAAGCGCAAGCCCAAGCCAGCCGAGACGACCAAGTCCTGATCGTCAGCAGAGCCAATCCATGCTACTGCCCGCCGGAAGCCTCCGGCGGGCAGTGTTTTTGAGTGAGACCGAAATGAGCGAAATCGACTATTCGCCCGATATGATCGAACGCGGCCGGCTGATGTTCGCGCGGCCCTTCCTGTTCACCAAGGGCTGCGTGCGCATTGCCGACCTGCCCCCGATGGACCGGGTCGAGATCGCCTTTGCCGGCCGCTCCAATGTGGGCAAGTCGAGCCTGATCAATGCGCTGGTCGGCATGTCGGGCCTTGCCCGCACGTCCAACACGCCCGGTCGCACGCAGGAGCTCAATATCTTCGAGAGCCAGAGCGAAAACCTGCGCATCGTCGACATGCCGGGCTATGGCTATGCCAAGGCACCCGAAGACAAGGTGCGGGCCTGGACCAAGCTGATCCATCAATATCTCACCGGCCGGGCCACGCTGCGCCGGGTCTATGTGCTGGTCGATGGCCGCCATGGTCCCAAGGACAACGACCTGACGGTGATGAACGAGCTTGATGGCGCGGCCGTCAGCTATCAGGTGGTGCTGACCAAGGCCGACAAGCCGCTCAAGCCGGAGCTGGACAAGGTCATCGCCGCGACCAAGGCCGCCATCGCCAAGCGCCCGGCCGCCCATCCGCATGTTATTTTGACGTCGAGCGTCAAGGGCGACGGGTTGCGGGAGCTGCGGACTGAAATTGCGATGCTGCTGGAGAGCTGAGGACTGGTCCCCACCACGATGTCATCCCGGCGAAGGCCGGGATCCAGGTCCGTGGCGATCAGCTGATATCCAGCGCCGGAATAGTCTTCAGCATGGATTCCGGCCTGCGCCAGAATGACCCGGTGGGTAAATTACCGCCCCACAAAAAACTGCCCAATATACCCGGCCACATCGGCACTATCCGACGGCGTCGCCACCGAAGCCACGGCCTTGTCCACCAGGGCATCGGGCGCCTTGCCCCGCCGCAGCTCCGCCAGGGCCACGGTATAATCATCCAGAAACTCAGGATGCGGCTGAAAGCTTAGCGCCGCGCCGTTACGATAGGCGAGACCCGCATTGGGCGTGAAATCGGAGGCCAGGATCACCTCGGCGTCCTTGGGTGGCACGATCACCTGATCCTGATGCGAGCAGGCCACCGACAAAGCAGCGGGCGCCGCGCGCATGAAACCGGGCCGGCTGGTCACCGCATAGGTGTGGCGGCCCAGGCCCCAGCCCTTGTCGGACTTGCGCACATCCCCGCCCAGCGCATCGGCCATGATCTGGTGGCCAAAACAAATCCCCAGCATGGGCGTGCGCGCTTCATAGGCCCGGCGAATGAAATCGCGCAGCGGATCGAGCCAGGGCAGATCGTCATAAACCCCGGCCGCCGAGCCGGTGATGACGATGCCTTCCACCGGCCCCAGTTCAGGGAACGGCGCGCCATCGGACACCGCCACCACGTCCTGGGAAAACGCCTGCCCGCTCTGGTCGAACATGCGCTCGAACATTTTGGCATAAGGCCCGAACTGGCCGCGCAGCGGCGCAGGCACGTCGCCGGTCTGGATGATGGTGAGTTTCATGGGATGCGCCACCGGGAGAGGTTTGCTCCCGCATAGCGGAAAAGAGCGGAGTGCCGCAACAGCGTTCGGCGCAATCCAGCCGCCCGCAGGTGGCGTCAATTTATCTCCGGGTCATTCCCGAGGAAGCGGGAACCTCCGTTTCAGTGGCCGAAGTAGGAAGCAAACAGAGGTTCCCGCTTTCGCGGGAATGACATTGTGGTTGATGCCCTGCGCAGCGACTTCACGCCGCCTTGGGTGTAAACTTCAGCGCCACGCCGTTGATGCAATAGCGCAGGCCGGTGGGGGCCGGGCCGTCGTTGAAGACGTGGCCCTGGTGGCCGCCGCAATTGGAGCAGAACACCGCCGTGCGGCTCATGCCGAAACTGGTGTCGGTGACCGAGCCGATGGCGCCATCAATGAAGGTATAGAAGCTGGGCCAGCCGGTGCCGCTGTCGAATTTGGTTTCCGAGGCGAAGAGGGCCTGGTCGCATCCCGCGCAGGAGAAGGTGCCGGCGCGGTGCTCGTCATTGAGGGGGGAAGTAAAGGGGCGCTCAGTGCCTTCGTGGCGCAGCACGTCATAGGCGTCGGGAGAGAGCCTGGCTTTCCATTCTTCATCGCTGAGCTTGAAGGGGAAATCGGCCTCGCTCGCTGCGGAACTGCCCGTGGGCCGAAACAGCGCGATGGCGGAAAGGGCGGCGATAGCGCCGCCGCCGAGCAGGAGATTGCGACGATCGACAGCCATTTTTCTGGTCCCTTATTGGGCGCCCCGCGCCCTACCGCTGGCGGAGCGGCAGGCGCGGGGCTGTTGACGGCCATTGTAGAACCCGGGAGGGGGCGATGGCACGTCAAGGTTTGGTGAAAGGCGCGCGAGCCGCGCCGTTCTGGAATGCTATTCGTATTGGCGTCGGCAAAGGTTACGACTTGGGAGTCAGAACCTTGTCGATGACATGGATCACGCCATTGGACTGGATCACGTCGGCAATGGTGACATTAGCCACGGTGCCGTTTTCGTCGGTCACGGTGACCTTGCCATCCTTGGCTTCGAGCGTCAGCTTGCAGCCGCCGACCGTATCAACCACATGCTTGCCGCCATCGGCCTCGACCATCGAGATGATATCGGTGGAGAGCGCCTTGGCCGGGATCACGTGACAAGTCAGGATCTTGGTCAGCGTATCCTTGTTTTCCGGCTTCAACAGCGTCTCGACGGTGCCGGCAGGCAGGGCATCGAAGGCTTCATTGGTCGGTGCCAGCACGGTGAAGGGGCCGGGGCCGGAGAGGGTCTCAACCAGGCCCGCTGCCTTGACGGCGGCAACCAGGGTGGTGTGATCCTTGGAATTCACCGCATTTTCAATGATGTTCTTGGTCGCCAGCATGGGTGCGCCGCCAACCATCGGATTGTCCTGGGCGAAAGCGGCGGAGCCGGCGATAGCGCTGACGGACATGATGGCGGCAAGCGAAAGAGCGCGCAGAGAGAGTTTCATTTAGTTTGTTCCTTCCTCATTTTCCGTTCCCTTGATCGGCTGGGATATGAGGAGGTACGGAAACCCGCGAAAATAAGTTTCAGCTAAATCTGCTGCACGGCGCCCTTGGCGACAATCGGGCCGGTCGGCGCACCGCTGGGCGAGCCGCCCTTGGGTTCGAGCGTGATGGCCAGCACGGAGCCGGCACCCCAGCCCGCCATGACTTCGGGGGCAATCGAGACGGTGCTGCGCTGATTGGCCGGGATGACGCCCATGGAGACCGGGTTATTGCCGCCCTGGATGGCCCAGAGTTCGAAATCCTTTTCCGGCACGGCATCACCCGACAGAGCGGTCAGCCGGACCTGGCCGGTGCCGTCATACAATGCGACGAATTTGACATTGCTGCCCTCTTCCTCGAGCGCGGCGACCAATTGGGTGGTCAGACTCGAGACATCCGGGCGGGGCTGCAGCAGGTTGAAGCCGATAGCGGCCACTGCGATGGCCAGGGCGCCGGCAGCAATGCCGCGCCAGACGAGCAGGCTTTCCCAGAAGCCGGATTTGGCGGGAGCTTTGGTATCACCAAAGGCGCGTGCCTCGATGCCGGCCCAGAGCCGGTCGGGCGCGGGGACGTCCTCATAGCCCTCATTGAGGGCGGCAAAGCGAGATACCCAGAAATCGCGTTCGGCGCGCAGGGCCTGATCATTCTCGATCAGCCGATGCACGCGATCATGCTCGGATGGCGAGAGCAGGCCGAGCACGTATTCGGCGACCAAGGCATTGCGCCCGCCATCGCCCCCATCCATGTCATCGCTCGTGCTCATGCCGTCAGACACTCTCTTAGCTTCAAAAGGCTCCGGCGGAGCCAGGTTCGCATCGTATTCAAAGGCACGGCGTAGCGCTGCGCCAGTTCGTCATAGCTGTAGCCATCCAGATATGCCCCCCGCACGGCCTCGGCCCGGTCGGGCTCGAGTGTGGCGAGGCACCGCTCGATCCGCCCGCGCTCCTGGCTATCGGCCGTCGCCCGTTCCGGTGACGGGCCGGCATCGGGGATTTCCAGCGCCACGTCGATATCGTCGGCCCTGGGCCGACGGGCGCGCAGAATGTCGAGCGCATGATTGCGCGCCACCGCCACGAGCCAGCTGATCGGGCTGGTATCGCCCGCCACATAGCGGTCGGCCCGTTGCCAGATTTTGACATAGACCTCCTGAACAGCCTCTTCGGCTTCCGATCGGTCTTTCAAGATACGCAGCACGACCCCGAAGAGTTTCGCGCTGGTGCGGTCATAGAGGGAGCGGAAGGCGGCGCGATCCCGCAGGGCGCAGCGCGATATCAGGTCGGCGACCTCCTGGCTGGGGGCCTGCATGGCCATGAATTTCGTGCCTCCTCCGCAGCGAACGGGATGGCGCTTGTGCCGCGCCCTTGTCTGATCGCTCCACAACGCTACAAATTGCACAATGGATCAATGACTGTTTACGAGCACAAGCGTCTTTTCCTTTGCATCAGCATGCTCTAGACCCGTGCACGTCTTTTTATAGCCGCTTTGCGAGGGGATTGGGTCTGCCCATGACACAGGATACGCCTTCCACCGACCGGTTCTCCCACGATGCTGGCATTCTTGCGCAGGCGCTGCCCTATATGCAGCGCTATGAGGGCAAGACGGTTGTCGTGAAATATGGCGGCCATGCCATGGGCGATGCCCAGCTCGGCCAGGCCTTTGCCCGCGACATCGCCCTGCTCAAGCAGTCCAAGGTCAATCCCATCGTGGTGCATGGCGGGGGGCCGCAGATTGCCTCCATGCTGAAAAACCTGGGCATCGAATCCAAATTCGAGGGCGGCTTGCGGGTCACCGATGCGCGGACCATGGAAATCGTCGAAATGGTGCTGGCCGGCTCGATCAACAAAGAGATCGTGGCGCTGATCAATGCCGAAGGCGAATGGGCGATTGGCCTCTGCGGTAAAGACGGCAATATGGTGTTTGCCAAAAAGGCCGAGAAAAAGGTCAAGGACCCCGGCTCCAATATCGAGCGTGCGCTCGATCTGGGTTTTGTGGGCGAGCCCGTCGAAGTCGACCGCACCCTGCTTGACCTCTTGGCCCGTTCCGAGATGATCCCGGTGATTGCGCCGGTGGCGCCGGGCCGCGACGGCAATACCTATAATATCAATGCCGACACCTTTGCCGGCGCCATTGCCGGTTCGCTCGGCGCTAAGCGCCTGTTGTTCCTGACCGACGTGCCCGGCGTGCTCGACAAGGATGGCAAGCTGATCCCCGAGCTCTCGGTGCGCGAGGCCAAGGAGCTCATCGCCGATGGCACGATTTCGGGCGGCATGATCCCCAAGGTGGAAACGTGCCTCGAAGCGCTCGACAATGGCGTGGAGGGTGTCGTGATCCTCAACGGCAAGATGCCCCATGTGGTGCTGGTCGAGCTGTTCACCGAATTCGGCGCCGGCACGCTGATCGTGCGCTAACCGCTCCGCACGGGACAAGAAAAAGGCCGCCCAATGGGCGGCCTTTGCTTTTACACCTCAATGGGCACATGCCGGGCGGGTGCACCCTGGCCATGGCCCTGCCCGCCGCCGCTTTTGAAGAAGGGCACCAGCAACAGGACCAGCAGGAAACTGGCCACCTGATACCAGAGGGCAAAACTGGCCGCGTCGGTGAAGACTGCATGCGGGGCGTTGCCGGCGGCAAAGCCGGTGGCGAGTGAGCCGAAGAACATTTCGCCCACCAAAGCCACGCCCAACGCACCGCCCACCTGCTGGAAGGCCTGCAGCGCGCCCGAGCCGGCGCCCGCATCGCGATGGGGCACATTGCGCAACACCAGCTGGAACAGCGAGGAGAAACCCAGGCCCAGCCCGATACCGGCCAGCAAGAGCGGCGGCAGGAAGCTCCAATGGTTGATGCTGTCGCCGGAGCCGGCAATGATGAAATGCAGTGCGCCGATGCCACCGGCCAGCAAGGCCCCCGAAGCCGCCAGCCGGCCGCGCAGATAATGCGAGCCGAAGCGGCCGGCGATCAGGGAGGCAACCAATACGCCGACCGAGAAGGGCGTGTTGGTGAGACCCGATTCGAGCGGGGTGAAACCGAAGCCCGATTGCAGGAAGATCGAGATCACCATGAACATGCCCGGAATGCCCGAGGCGAAGACGGTGATGACGAAGGCGCCGAACATGAAGTCGCGATTGGCGATCAGGTCGAAATTGAGCAATTGCGGCAGGCCGGCCTTGGCACGGGCGCGGGTCCACAACACGAAGGCCACCAGCAGCACGAAGCCGGAAGCGATCATGGCGAAAGCCCAGAGCGGCCAGCCATAGGCGCGGCCTTCGATGATCGGGAACACGACGCAGACCAGGCCCAGGCCGAACAGCACGATGCCCACGAAGTCGTTCTTGAGCGCGGAATGGCCGGGCAGGCGCGGGATCAGGAAATAGCCGGCAATGACGGCGGCGATGCCGACCGGGATATTGACGAGGAAAATCGGCTGCCAATCCATGCCGAAGAGCTGCGCTGAAATCAGCACGCCGCCCAGAATGGGACCGCACACCGCGGCAAGCCCGGCCGAGAGACCGAACAGCGAGAAGGCCTGGCCGCGTTCATGCGGGGGGAAGGTGACGGTGGCGATGGCCAGCACCTGTGGCGTCATCATGGCGCCGGCCAGGCCCTGGATCACCCGGGCAATGATGAGAAATTCGATATTGGGCGAGAGCCCGCAGAGGGCCGACGCGGCGGTGAAGCCGGCAACGCCCCAGAGGAACATATGGGTGCGGCCCACAATATCGCCGAGTCGGCCAAAGGGCAGCAGGCCCAGCGCGAAGGCCAGCACATAGGCGGCGATGACCCATTCGATCTGGCTATCGGTGGCGCCCAGCCCCTCGCGCATCGAGGGCAGAGCGACATTGACGATCGTCACATCGATCAGGTTCATGAAATTGGCGATGAGCAGAATGAACAGGGCCAGCCAGCGGCGCGGATCGGGCGCGGCATGGACTGGATGTTGGGCGGGAGAAGACATGACAGTCATCCTTGAGGAGAAACGGGGTTGAGTACGAAGGCGCGCTCCAACTCGCCCAGAACCTGGTCGAGCGAGGCGCGGAATGAAGTCCATTGACGCCAATAGTCGGACAAGGCGCCGGTGGTGATCAGGGCTGCGGCCGCTGGATCAATGTCGTTTCGGAACGAGCCGTCTTCGACACCGCGGCGAAATATTTCGACAAACTGCAGCCGCCAGAAATCGTAGAGCGGGGTGATGATCTCAGCGATGACCGGGTCGCGCCGGGCGCGCTCCACCATCTCGGTCAACACGATACTGAGGTCGGGCATGTCATTGACGATTTCGCGGAAGTCGTCAAATTCCAGTCGCAGCACCTGTAGTGCCGTCTTGCCCTGGCGGTTTTGCCGCAACGCCTGCGCCTTGAAATCGTCGCGCAGCGTCTCGGCGACCAGCGCGATCAGCGCCTCCTTGGAGGGCACATGATAATGCAGGGTCGCGACATTGATGCCGACGCGGGCAGCGATATCGCGGGTGCGCAGGCCCTCAAGTCCTTTTTCGACGATAATGGCCCGCGCCGCCGCCGCAATGGCCAGCCGCCGGTCACCGCCGCTTTCGCGCCTGGCGCTGATTTGTTCCACACTCATAGGCTCATCCCGAGATTTCGCGGACGGCTATAAACCTGTTTTGATTACCAATCAATCATTTGATTGAGAATATCTGATGCCGCTCGGACGGGACCTCTGCGCGTCCTTTCGGATCAGGCGGTCAATGCGGCTTGCACGGCCTTGGCCACGTCCTCGGCCGGCGCGGCGGACACGACCAGCATGTCGCCCTCGCCCCGATAGCGCCCAAAGCGCTGGCGGAACTTGTACGTCTCACTTTCCCGCTCAAGCTCAAAGCCGCGCGTGAGCTGGCGCTCCACCACCAGCTCTGTGGCCTGATCGATATCGAGCGACGGCAGCAGGGTGATGCCATAACCGGTGTCAACCAATGCACGCGCCTCGGCGTAATCGTTCGACTCCACTTCGGCCGCCAGAAAACCCGAGGCTGTCACGAACACCAGGGGCCCCTCGGTTCGTGCCACCAGCCGCTGCGCCAGCAGCAGATTTTCGGCGCGATATTCCGCGTAGCTGGTCTCGCGAATGAAGCGGCCGATTTCGGCAATCCGCTCGCAAAACTGCAGATCGAGATCGATCAAGGGCCAGTTTAGCCTGTCCGCCAGCACACGCCCCAGAGTGGACTTCCCCACCCCACCCGGGCCGAGCAGGAAGATGGTCTCGCCGGCGCGCCATGGCCGGCGAATGTCGATTTGTGGTGGCGGATTGGGAATCATGGGAGGCAAGGATATCGGGGCTCCCGCACCCCCACCCTTGATCCCTCCCCACAAGGGGGAGGGAGACGATGGGGCCGAGAGGGCTGGGCTTGCGCCTCCCTCCCCTTGATGGGGAGGGAACGAGGGTGGGGTGATGAGAGCCCCTAGGCCTTGGGTTGGCCTTACTGCTCGGCATAGGGCGAGCCGCCGCCCAGGCTGTCATTGGTGTGTTCGATCAGCAGGTCGCACAGGCATGCCGCGTCAGTGCAGGCATCGCGGTCCTCGATGAAGCTTCCGTAGCGCGGCGGATTGGCGTGGTTGGTTTCGGTGCCGGTGGCGTTTTCATAGGCGTAGACCGAGGCCATATCGTCCAGCCGCCCCATGCGCCAGAGGTCCGAATTGGCATCGCCGATCGAGTCGCACATCAGGATATGGGCCGGAATGGTGGGCGCGTCGCAACTGATGTCGGACAGCACGTCGTCATAGAACTCCTCCATTTCGGCGATGCGCTTCTCCACCGCGGGCATATCCACATTGCAGGATTGGGCGAAAGCCAATTGGGGAACGGCGAGGAGCAGCAGCGTGAGAGGCAGGCGCATCGGGCTATCCTTGTTGGCGCAGGGCCGTTGATATTGGGGACGAAGTTAGTGGCATATTGTGGCGCTTTGTTCAGCCCCCACACCAATATTTCCATGGCGGCAAGTGGGCTGCGGACGCTTCGGCCTGTGCCGGCCTTGACAAGCAGCCGATCTGCGAGCCCCTCTGCGCCAGACCATCGGAGTGCCCATTATGCAGGACTATGTCCGCCGCATCCTCACCTCATCCGTCTATGAGGTTGCCGAGGAGACGCCGCTTGAAAAAATGCAGCTATTGTCGGCGCGGCTGGGCGCCGAAGTGCTGCTCAAGCGCGAGGATATGCAGCCGGTTTTCTCCTTCAAGATCCGGGGCGCGCATAACCGCATCGCGCAGTTGAATGCCAGCGAGCGCGCCCGTGGCGTGATCTGCGCCTCGGCGGGCAATCATGCGCAGGGCGTGGCGCTTTCCGCCACGCGGCTGGGCATCCGCGCCGTCGTGGTCATGCCCACCACGACCCCGGCCATCAAGATCGGCGCCGTGCGCCGGCTCGGTGGCGAAGTCGTGCTGTTCGGCGATGGCTTCGACGCGGCCCGCGCCCATGCGGCGGAGCTGGCCGAGCAGCATGGCTATGTCGTAGTCCACCCGTTCGACGACCCCGATGTGATTGCCGGCCAGGGCACGATCGGCATGGAATTGCTGCGCCAGCATCCGGGCGAACTGGGCGCCATATATGTGCCAGTGGGTGGCGGCGGGCTGGCGGCCGGCATTGCCGCTTTCGTCAAATTCCTGCGGCCCGAGATCAGGGTGATCGGGGTCGAGCCGGAAGAAGCCGCCAGCATGAAGGCGGCTATCGCCGCGGGTCATCCGGTCGCGCTCGACCAGGTGGGGCTGTTTGCCGATGGGGTGGCCGTGCGCGAGGTGGGTACCGAGACTTTCCGAATCTGCCGCGAACTGCTCGACGACATCGTCACTGTCACCGCCGATGAAATCTGCGCCGCCATCAAGGACATCTTTGACGACACGCGGGCGATTGCCGAGCCGGCCGGTGCGCTGGCTTTGGCGGGCCTGCGCAAGCAGGTCGAGCAGGGTGCGGCACCCGCTGGCGCGCTGGTCGCCATCAATTCGGGCGCCAATGTCAATTTCGACCGGCTGCGCTATGTGGCCGAACGGGCCGAAATCGGCGAGCGGGCCGAGGCGCTGTTCTCGGTGGAAATTCCTGAACGGCCGGGCAGCTATCGGGCCTTCATGCGCCTATTGGGCCAGCGCTCGATCACCGAATTCAACTATCGGTTTGCCCATGACAGCACAGCCAAGATTTTCGTCGGCATCAAGCTGAGCCGTGGCGATGCGGAAAAGCACGAAATCATCAGCCTGCTCGAAGAGCACGGGCATGGGGTGATCGACCTGACCGACAATGAAGTGGCAAAGCTGCATGTCCGCTACATGGTGGGTGGACGCGTGGCCGATCTCGAACACGAAACGGTCTATCGCTTCCAGTTTCCCGAACGGCCGGGCGCGCTGCTCAAATTCCTCGAAGGACTGCATGACGGCTGGAATATTTCGCTGTTCCACTATCGCAATCACGGCGCCGATTACGGCCGCGTGCTGATCGGGGTGCAGGTGCCGCCAGAGACACGAGCCGATTTCATCGCCCATATCGAGGCCATCGGCTTTCCCTATTGGGATGAAACCGACAATCCTGCCTATCGGCAGTTTCTCGATCACGAACGCGCATAACAAGCGGGTTTGTCACACAATCGTCGCGGCTATTATGCCGGGATAAACCAGTAATGGCCTTTGCGGGCGCATTTCCGCCCATAATCGATTGCAATGGAAGCATTTAGAACCCATCTGCACGACAAGTCAGCGGTTCCTCCCGGAGC
The DNA here is from genome assembly GCA_900470445.1 of Hyphomicrobiales bacterium. Lineage (GTDB taxonomy): Bacteria > Pseudomonadota > Alphaproteobacteria > Rhizobiales > Devosiaceae > Devosia. The sequence continues at coordinate 90,545 of UCAU01000018.1, forward strand.
CGGTCACCATAAACAATATCGACAACAAGCCGGAGACGACGATGAGGATAACCAAGAGCGTAAGCCTGATGCTGGTGGCCGGTGTGGCCAGTATCGGGGTGGTGCAGCCTTCCACGGCGCTGGAGGCCCAGGCTTTCCTGGATCGCGTCACCCTGGTCTACAAGACCATTGGCTATGACCTCAGCTTCGGCGAAGGCCGGGTCGAGGGCGACAGCGTGATCGCCACCGGGGTCAAGGCTGGCATTGCCGGGCTCGACACGTTCGATCTCCCCACCGAAATCACCTTTTCCGGCATTACCGAGCGCGACGATGGCGGCTATCTGGTGGATGAAGTTTCCATCCCCGATGTCGATGCCGAATTCGCCAAGAAGCCGGCCGGTCATGTGACGCTGTCCGACATCAAGATGGAAGGCCTCTATCTGCCAGGCGGGGAAACCGTGCCGGCCGAGGCGCTGCTGCAATTGGTGACTTCGGTCAGCACCGGCCCGCTTTCGGTGACCCGTGATGGCCAGGAGGTGTTCTCCTATGCGTCCTTCCTCGCCGGCTCGACCTTTACCCCGGCCCAGGGCGAACCAATCACCGACCTGACCTCGCAGATGGCCATTACCGGGCTCAATGTCGATCTCTCCACCGTCAAGGAAGAAGACCCTGCCGCCGGTGCGGTCATCGAAGCGCTGGGCCTTGAGAGCCTGTCGGGCGATATCAACCAGCACCTGACCTGGTCGATGGCCGATGGTCACATGGTGATGGACCAGTTCCTGCTCGATTTCGCCGATGTGGGCGCACTCGACATCAATCTCGACGTCACGGGCCTAACCCCGGCGGCGCTTGAGCAGCTTTATGCGATGCAGGCTGCCGCCGCGGTGAGCGATCCGACCAGCGAAGAGGCGCAGTCCGCCCAGATGATGGCCGGCATGCAGTTGATGCAGGCCATTTCCATCGTTTCGGCCAAGGTGCGCTATGACGATGCCTCGCTTGCCGGCAAGCTGCTGGATTTCTTCGCCAGCCAGTCAGGCGGCGATCGCGCCACCTTCGTGGCCGGCATCAAGTCCATGCTGCCCACGCTGATCGACCAGAGCGGCATCCCGACGCTCAAGGATGTGGTGGTGCCCCCGGTTTCCGCCTTCCTCGATGACCCGCAGAGCCTTGAAGTCACCGTACAGCCGGAGAACCCGACCACCCTACTGGTGCTGACCGCTGCTGCGGCCAACCCTGCCGGGCTGATCGCCGCGCTGGGCCTTGCCATCACCGCCAACGAATAATCGCTTCGGGCGGTCCGTATCGCGGGCCGCCCATTCAAGTGTTAGGTGAAACCGTCACGGTTTTGCACTATATTGGCGCCATGAATGACATGACGCTCCCCGCCGCACGCAGTCTTTCCCACATTACCGATTGGGTCTTTGACCTCGACAACACGCTTTATCCGCGCGAGTGCAATCTGTTTGCGCAGATCGATGTGCGCATCACCCATTATGTGATGGACCTGACCAAGCTGGATTTCGAGGCGGCACGGGCGCTGCAAAAGACCTATTATCGCGATTTCGGCACCACGCTGAACGGGCTGATGCTGCAACACGAGGTTGATCCCGACCATTTCCTCGCCAGCGTCCATGCCATCGACTATTCCCCGGTGGCCGAGCATCCCGATCTGGTCGCGGCAATCCGCGAATTGCCGGGCCGCAAGTTCATCCTCACCAATGGCGATGTGGGCCATGCCCGCGCGGTCCTCGCCCGGCTGGGGGGCAGTGACCTGTTCGAGCATGTCTACGATATCCGCGCCATGACCTATGTGCCCAAGCCGCATCGCGAGGCTTATGCCGGGTTCTTCGCCGCCCACGGGGTCGACCCGACCAGTGCGGTGATGTTCGATGACCTCGAAAAGAACCTGGTCGTGCCGCACGAAATGGGCATGGCGACGGTGCAGGTGGTTGCCGGGCCCGATTACGCCCATGAGCAGGTCGACGCGTGGGAACTGGGCCGCGGCGACAGTGCCCATGTGCATCACGTTACCGACGATCTGGCGCGGTTTTTGCGCGAGCGGCCGTAAGCCCTACATGTTGTTCAGGTGCAAAATATTGCCGTCGGGGTCCTTGAACCAGACCATTTTGAAATCGCCGGCAATGTGGATATCGCCGCGCAGATCCATGCCTTCGTAATGCTCGAAGCTGACGCCGCGGGCGCGTAGATTGGCGACGATGTCCTCGATTTCGTCGCCCACGCCCCAGACCACGGCATTGGCCTTGTTGGTGCCGGCGAAGTCGGATTTGTAGACCACCAGCCCCGTCTTGCCGGTCTTGAATTCCATGACCATGTCGTCGGACTGGATCAGGGTCAGCCCCAGCACATGCTCGTAGAAATGCCGGGCCCGGGCCATATCGGTCACCGCCAGGATGGCGGCGGCGTCGAAATCCTTGAGCATGACGAACTCTCCTTGATTGGCTATGCTGATCCAACGCGCCGCCCAGACTTGGGTTCATTCCCCGGCGCACCAGCCAGTGATTCAACAGGATAAGTGCGCGCCCGCCCCGTCGTGGCGTGCAGAGGAGCCGCAATATGGAATATCGCCGTCTCGGAAAATCGGGCCTCAAGGTCAGCGAAGTCTCACTGGGAAGCTGGGTCACCTTCGGCAAGCAGGTCGATGAGAAGGAAGCCATGGCGCTGATGGGCCTGGCCTATGATGCGGGCATCAATTTCTTCGACAACGCCGAGGGCTATGAGGCCGGCGAATCCGAAGCCCTGATGGGCGCGGCGCTGGAAAAGCTGGGCTGGGGCCGGGATACTTATGCCGTCTCCTCTAAAGTGTTCTGGGGCGGGGAAAAGCCCACCCAGAAAGGTCTCTCGCGCAAGCATGTGACCGAAGCCTGCCACGCCGCCCTCAAGCGGTTGCGGGTGGATTATCTCGACCTCTATTTCTGCCACCGCCCCGATATCGATACCCCGATCGAGGAAACCGTGTGGGCGATGCATAACCTGATCACCCAGGGCAAAATCCTCTATTGGGGCACTTCGGAATGGAGCGCCCAGCAGCTCACCGAAGCCTGGGCCGTGGCCCGCGACCTCAAGATCACCCCGCCGGTGATGGAGCAGCCGCAATATAATCTGTTCACGCGCCAGAAGGTGGAGGGCGACTATCTCCCCCTCTATGACCTGATGGGCCTGGGCACCACGATCTGGTCGCCGCTCGCCTCGGGCGTGCTCACCGGCAAATATAATGACGGCATCCCCGCCGATAGCCGCATGAACCTGCCCGGCTATGAATGGCTCAAGCACAGCTGGGAAAGCGACGACGGCAAGGCAAAGCTGGTTAAGGTCAAGCAGCTTGCGGCGTTGAGCAAGGAAATCGGCCTGCCGATCCATCACCTGGCTCTGCTCTGGTGCCTCGACAATCCCTATGTCTCGACGGTCATTCTGGGCGCTTCGCGCAAAAGCCAGTTGGAGGACAATCTTTCGGCGCTGGACGCCAAGGATAAATTGACCCCGGATGTGATCGAGAAGATCGAGGTGATTATGGGGAATAAGCCGGCGGCTCCGCAGCGGTACTAGTAGAGCCGGGCTCTCGCACCCCCTCCCAACCTCCC
>UCAU01000045.1 GCA_900470445.1 Hyphomicrobiales bacterium
TTTCCCACTCCGGAAGGCATCAGTCAGCAGTCGACCCCATCCCGGCCGAGCCGTCGGGCAGGAAGGCGAACTTATAGGCAATCCCGGCTTCGTCCGTAGCGTCCAGATATACTGCGCGGGCCGGCCAAGGACCGATGAGCGGGCGTTGGCCGGTGGCTTTCATATCGACAATGTTGTCGCTGCCGGCATTCTTGCCTTCGGTGAGCTGATCGATCAAAGGCGAGGTTTTCGTCCTGTTTGCTGGCCTAGATCCGACATTGGGATCTTCAGTTCAGATCGAGAGGTCCATACGGCTGTCGGTGGACGACCTGCATGGCTTCGTCGGCACAGATGCCGATAGGGTCCTCGACTCCCGCAACAGATGGTTTTCCCGTCATGACAGCCGAATTGGCGTCGATAGCTGATCCGGCCCTGTCCCACTCTGGTCCCGTAGATCATCATGTAGCTTGCGGTAGCCTTCTAGGACCAGCCAGAAGTAAGGGCCTAGTCGGCCTGCGAGCTCTGCGCCCGAAAGGCGGCACAGCAAGGTTATCGGACGATGATCGCATCGCCGGGTCGCACTTTCTCATAAAGTTCGATGATATCCTCATTGAGCATTCTGATGCAGCCAGACGAAGCCTCAGTACCGATTGTCCACGGCTCGGAGGTGCCGTGGATGCGATAGAGCGTGTCGCGGCCGCCAGAGAAGAGGTAGAGCGCCCTGGCGCCGAGGGGATTGGCGGGGCCCGGCTCAATCCGCCGGGGGAGCCCGGGGGTCTGGCTGTGCATATCATCAGTTGGATACCACGCGGGCCATTTCGCTTTCCGACCGACGATCGCCTCACCCTTCCAGCCGTGACCGGAAGCACCGACCGCCACGCCATACCGCATGACCATATCTGCAGTCTCGACGCGATAGAGCTGAAAGCTGCCGGTGTCGACTATGATGGTGCCTGGCGCCTCGCCCGTAAGCAATCTAATACGCCTTGGCTGGAGGTGGTCCGCAAACCTTGCGCGATTGACGAGACGGACTGGAAACTGCTCATCCGCATAGGGCTCTGGCGCAATGACCTGTGCATTGCGGACTGTCGGCGAACAGCCACTGAGCAGCGAAGCACCGCCAATCAGAAACGTCCGCCTGCTAAGGAGATGGCCACCAATAAGTTCGGCTCCCCGTCGGGGGAGCCGATGCGTAATCTGCGTTTTGACGGTGGTCAAGTTCACCACTGAACCCGCAGGCCAACCTTGCCGCCCAAAACATAGCTGTCACCGAAGCCTTCAAGGCTGGTGCTGGCATTTACTTCGCCATAGAGCGAATACTTATCATCAGCCCACTTATAAGTGCCGCCTAGACCAATCTCACCCCACAGCGGAGCGTTCTGCGACGAGAACGTCGTGCCCGAGACATTCACGCGCGTACCGTCAAGGAACTCATAGTGCAGGTTGCCAATTCCATAGACCGAGGCGCGCTGCACTTCACCCTGCTCGTCTTTCCAACTGCTCTGATGTTCAACGGCAAGACCGATGCGCGCACGCAGGCTGTCGGCATAGTCGAGCGATACATTGGCGCCTGCCGGATCGGTGAAGCTATTGAAGCGGGTATTCGAGTAAATCAGCTGCGCCTGCGGCGTGATCGTCCAGCTCTCATCAATATCGATGCGCTGGCCCCCTTCGAGCGACAAGGCATAGCCGAAGCCGTCATTGCCGCTCACCAGGTTGCCGACCAGATTCGAGTTCAGATCGCTGCTGAACCAGGTCGCCTGACCCTGTGCATCAAGATAGAAGCCGTTGGTGCCATACCAGGTCGCCGTTGCGCCCACGCCATAAGCCTGGGTGCCGACACTACCATCGCCATAGAATGAGCTGATATCGGCCGAACCCAAACCGTAACGCGCGTTCAGCCCGGCAACCAGCTTGCCATGTTCATTGTCGAAGATGAGACCGTCAACGCCAGCCCTCAGGCCCCAGGCGGTGAGCCCGTAGTCGGTGCCACTAGTGGTTGCCTGTGGCCTAAACATGCCATGGGTGGCTTCCACCACGCCCCAGACCCCGTTGTCGTCGATGGTCACGCCGGACAAGCCGTCGGCATAAAAGCGGTTCTGATCTGGAGTGACGGTGCACTGGAAGTTCTGGCTGGCGTCCTTGCAGAACACCGTCTCAACAGGTTCCTGCGCCTCGTTCCAGTAGTGATTGCCGACACGCTGCTGAAGGGTCGGCAGACTGTTCATGCCGAGCAGAACCTGCGGATATGCTTCGTATACCGGCACGCCGGGCTGATAGAGCGGACCCTCGGGCTGGACCGCCGGGCTCAGCAGTTTGGAACGCAGATACCAGTTGCCGTCCTGCGGATCGTCAACGCCATTGTGCCACAGGGTGTAGCCATAGGCGCCTGCGATCACCGCTTGCTGCCCCTCGATCACATAATCTCCCAGCAAGGCGAACTGGCCCTCAGATATACCAGCAACATCGATGATTTTAATACCGTTGTGGGTCTGCGCCCCTGTCCCGCCAATATTGGTGACCCTGACCAAAGAGCTGCCCGAGGTGTCACCCTGCACCCGGAGAAGGTCGGTCACGGAGGCGTCGTCGCCGAGCGATGTATTGAAGAGGATCGTTCCCCCATTACCCGCATATTCGTTGCGCACAGTCAGAACGGTTCCGGGCGCGCCACCGAGATTGACGACGCCGGAATTGTTCAATGAGAATACCGTCTGGTCATAGCCCTGAAGGTCAAGAAGGGTGCCGGCGTCGACAATATGAGCGGAGTTTGCACTGAACGTCTCGGTGACGCCCGCGGCGAGCGTACCGGCCGCAACATGGGTGATGCCTGAGTAGACATTCGCACCGGTCACAGTGAGCTTGCCAGCACCCTGTTTCGTCAAAGCACCATCGCCCGACATCCCACTTTCGGCAACAACGTCGAGCCCGTTGGAATCGAGGTACATGCCCTCGTTTCTAAGAACAAAGTCACCTGCCTGGAAACCGTGGATCAAAGACTTGTTGTTGGCGGTCGCCCGCAGCGTGCCGTTGTCGAATGTCGCGACGCCATGACCCAAACCCGGTGCAAGTTCGCCGGTTTCCAGGGTGCCGGTACTGTCGACGACAAGAGCGCCCGTGATCAAAGGATCTTGAGTTGCGCTTCCTGTGACGCCCAGGACCACAGAGCGCGCGGAAACCAGCCCGCCATCGCTGATGGTCAAGGTTCCGTCACCAAGGCCAGGGTCAGCATACCAGGGGGACCGTTCGCCAATGCGGAGTACACCGGTGGTGGTGAACGTTGTATCGCTTCCTGTTACGAGAAGATCTGCCTGCCCGTTGCGCCCGATGCTGGCCGTCGTTGCATTGACAACGGCGCCGCTCGAAAATGTAACATCGACAGTATTGGTCGCTCCGCCAACCACGAATGAATTGGCTGTCCAAACGGTTCCTATTCCGTCGACGAGAACTGTCACATTGGCAGAGTTTGTAAATCCTGGCCCTTCACCAAGCGCAGCCTCGCGCGTTGTCACCACCTGGGCACCGTCGGAAATCGTGACTTTGCTATCGTCAAGCCGCCCAACCGTAAAGAAGCTGGAACGAAGGCTCGTACCCTCACCGGTGATCGTTAGCACACCCGATCTGTGATCGAGCTGGCCATTGGGCTGTGTGTTGCCAGCAAAGTCGTTGATCGTAACTTGCGCCCCGCTGGAAAGCGTCAAGCCTCCGGCGAGCCCCCCGCTGACGCCAATCGTTGTGTATCTGCCAGAATCCCAGACTGTGTCGTCGCCACTCAGTGTCAGAGTGAAATCCCCGGTGGTGTCGATCTCCACGCCCTGTGGGGCGATCGCGGGGGTGAAGACAGTCGGAGTGGCGACAAGCACATCGTTCAGCAAATGAATGTATGTGAGATCCGGGTCTGTGCTGGCATCGGTCAGCGCCTGCTCCAGCTCAGCACCGGTGCTGACATAGAAATCCACGGCATGGGCCAGTGGAGCAAAACTGATGCTAGCCACGCCTGTCAGCAACGCGGCCTGCCTCCGTCGGCTTGTGAATCTTCCGACTGGGCTATTTTGAGAAGCAAACACTCCCGAAGGCGCCGCTTCACAATCGGCCGCACGAGCGCGCACGTCTTTTTTTTCTTTGCCCCGAGCGAGCCCGCGTTTCCAGAAATGTTTGGGGTGAGCTTTGTTGGAGAGCAGGGCGTTGGGCGCACCGGGTACGGTCGGGGAATTGTTGTCAGCCATTTGGTGCTTTCATTCTTAAAGAGTAATACGACGCAATCGGGCGCACGTGGCCAGGTCGCAGGCAATAAAACCTTGCAACGCAAAATGTTCGGCGGTGCGCCAAGCCATTTGGCCAGGCCGCGGACCGCGCGAGCGAGGTTGAAAGGACCAGGGCATGCGGTTAGGGCGTCGGCCAGCATGACGGCGCAATGCTGTTCCCGGTCGGCCTCACTCGATCTGAGATTGTTTTCTGGGCCAGACCCAACGTGACACGAGATTGGAGGTTTACGAGCTGCGTCAGTCGCGCAGACAGCGGTGGGGCCCCCCGCGCGATTGGGATGTCGGCCAAGTAAAAATAAGACGCAAATAAACATCCGCTTGACGCGGACTGCGTGCCGGCGTGCAATTCTCCTGTCCCCCCGCCCAATAAGAGCTTTCCCACAGACCGAACTCGAGAAGAACCCGGCTGGACTCAGTGCGGGTTGACCCGCAAGAAAAGATTCGGCCGCATAGTCATAGTTCTCTAAGTATTTTTTTCTGTCAACGGCGAAGCACGCTCGATGATGGCCAGTGGCTTTGACCTAAATCACGAAGATACAAGCGCCTTCGAAGTGAGTGTCCCAACCTCCATCTCGGGATTGAGCATAGCTAGCTAAAGGCTGCTCCATGTCCCTTCAACAATAGCGTATCGCGGCGTAACAGGTCAGGTCGGCGCGCCATTGTGGTCCTTCGTGCCGCCTGGGTGCCTAACCAGAAGCCGTCGGTTAGCCAATGCGGCCTAGGTCGGACGTGCATGCGTCCGAATTGGCAAAAAGTTCTGATCGGAGAAGTGCTTGTAATCTGCGCCTCTCCGTTCCTCCGCTGGAAAGCGTTCTCCATTGGCGCGTGGAACGTTACCGAAAGGTCTTGCCTTCCGTTTCATCGAAGCCAGTATGTAAGCGTCTGGGGCGTGTGCTGCGTGCGCCTTGGGGATTCCCAAAACCGACGGAGGCTGCCGAAACCTCTTTGCCCAGGAATGCACACTTATGGATAACCGAACGTCAGCAGGCGAACGGCCGGTCTTCTTCTAAGAGCATTTCTCGACAACGCCGCATCAGGCGGGATCGTTTTGATGGCGGCTGCGGCCTTAGCCCTCATTGTCGCCAACTCGCCACTTGCCACCGCCTATTTCGACGGATTGCACACCTATATCGGCGGGCTATCGTTCCATCATTGGATCAATGATGGCCTTATGGCGGTCTTCTTCCTGATGGTTGGCTTGGAGATCAACCGCGAGGTTCTGGACGGCCAGTTGTCTATGTGGCCCCGCCGCGTGCTACCGGGTTTCGCTGCGCTAGGCGGCATGCTCGTTCCTGCGCTCGTGTTTCTTGCCCTTAATCTTGGGGATGGCGGGCATCCACGTGGCTGGGCAATTCCTGCGGCGACCGATATCGCCTTCGCGCTGGGTGTTCTCTCACTGCTTGGGCCGCGCGTACCGCTGACTCTTCGTGTGTTCCTTACCGGGCTTGCGATCATTGATGACCTCGGTGCGGTTATCATCATTGCCTTGTTCTATACCAGCTCACTGAACATAGTGGCATTGGGAGGTGCTGCTCTCATTCTGGGCACCCTGATCGCCCTGAACCGCTTCCCCGTTCTGTCGCTCTGGCCCTATCTCGCGCTAGGCGCTGTCTTGTGGTTCCTCGTCCTCCAGTCGGGCGTGCATGCTACATTGGCCGGTGTTGCGCTGGCGCTATGCATTCCCTTGAAGGTTAGCCCTGCTACGCCCGACGTGGCGCACTCACCGCTTCATGTGCTTGAGCATGCCATTGCGCGTTGGGTAACGTTCCTCGTCGTTCCAATCTTTGGTTTTGCCAATGCCGGTGTGTCGTTTTTTTGTCTGTCCCCAGCGGCCTTGATCGATCCCGTGCCGCTCGGGGTTGCGCTGGGATTGTTTGTCGGCAAGCAGGTTGGTGTATTTGCCTTTGCGACAGCAGCGATCCGGCTGGGCTGGGCGGAACTGCCATGTATGCAAGCTGGCGGCAGCTCTATGGCGTGGCGCTGCTCTGCGGCATCGGCTTCACGATGAGCTTGTTCATAGGCCTGTTGGCATTCCCCGATGCTCCGCTTTTGCAGGACGAGGTCAAGCTGGGGGTGCTGCTCGGCCCGCTGCTATCGGCAGGTGCTGGAGCGATGCTGCTGCGTTCATCAGCAGCAAGGATACCCTCTGAGCGAGCGGCGGCCTGAGGCGCGCGAACATGTCGTCCAATGGATATTTCTCAGTCCAACGAGCGCGACCAGATGGTAGTTTCGCGAAGCCGGTTGCATCTTTACACCCGCAGCGAGCGCGATAGCGGCGGCCGAGGGGTGGTAGGAGAGCCCTTGACGACCCATGGCCGAGGCCGCCAACTGCGTGCCAAAGTTGGTACCTTTCCGACGACTTCTCCCCTGTGAGTGTCGTGTTCTATAGGCAGTCGGCACAAACGGTAGACGATATCCGTGGGAACAGTTTCCTACGGGACCTATTCAACCGGCCCCTTGGCATTTTTCGGGGTGACGACAAAAACGACGACTTTGGTGTCCTGCTGATCATTGCAATTTGCTGTTTGCCGGTGGCGATTGCGGCTGGGTTGGTCGCAGCATTCGGGAGATAAGTGCTTCGCTGCCACAGCCGAACGTCTCCTGCAAGCGTGAGACTGCGCGCTCAGGGATGGGTTTCAGCGGGACCCAATGCCAGCCAAGGCCGCGCTGGGTTTCTCGAGCTTTGAGTATTTCTGGCTCACCGTGCTCGGCCTTTCCTGCGCTGCCCTAATCTCCTTGGGCGGCCTGCTGAAGGGTGCGCTGGCGTTGTTATTGGGCCTTTTCATCGCACAGGTGAGCATGGACCCCCTGACCGCGACTCCGCGCTCTACGGAATGTTCGCCGTGTCCGAGATCTTGCGCGCAGGACGCTGCGCGATGGCGGAAGTGCCGCAGATGAATCTCAAAAACCCCTTCAAGGGCACACTGGCGGCGCTATGGAAGTATCGCAAGAACCAGATGCGCGGTTCGGTCATAGGCTCGCTGCTGGGCGCCCTGCCTGACGTCGGCGGCGATCTTGCCGCCTGGATCACCTATTCGCTGGCCAACCGCACGTCCAAGGAACCGGAAAAGTTCGGCAAGGGCCATCCTGAAGGTCTCGTTTGAGGCTGGCGCCACCAATAACGCGGCGCTCAGTGCTTCCCGGATTCCGGCCATGGTGTTCGGTATTCCTGGCGACGCGGTGGCAGTGTCAGCAAGTGCCCGGAACTGTCATTTCCTGCGATTGTGAATAATGACAAGGATAACTATCTTCGTAGAGATACGAAAAATTTTGCGTTCTATGTGCACTCGAATAGAGGCACGCGCGCATAGAAAGTGAAAGCGCTTCGGTTCGCAGAGGGCAAAATGCACAACATATCGGAATGCTGTTTTGCGAGCTGTTCTATTTTAGCATTCACAACGATCTACATTAGCGTTGGCCCGGCTCTGGCGCAGGCGCCAACCGACGAGCAGCTCTGTCGGATGATAGCTGCTCCTAGCGTACCTGGCGTTGGATCGCCCGGAGCCGACGGTGCTGTGGAACCCTCCGGGTTCAGAAGCTAATATTCACTACCTTAATTTTTAGTCAGGCCGCGTTGGTACGTGGCATGACTTGGTGTTGAATTCGTTTGAGGATATTAGAGACTATGGCCGGCACGCGCCTTGATTGCATGATCCAGTCGGCGAATCCGCCTCAGCTTGTTGCTGCAGAAGGGACACGCGATTGGATGGATGCGACCTCCGATCATTTTGCCTACCGCTGCACGCCGCTCTCGATCGCCAATGCCAGCGGCTGGGAGCTGCTGAATCCCATAAGCGTGACGATCACCTGGAACGGTTATAACACAACCAACGATATCAGCTTCCACGTCAACGAATCGAATGTCACGCATCGTTTCATCAGCTCGACGTTCGGGCATGGCATTGTAACGTTTCATCCAGGGTATGTATTTCGCACCGATCCGGGTTGGATGTTGTGGGCTCGTGGCTCGCCGAACCGGATGAAGGACGGGATCGCGCCGCTGGACGGGTTGGTGGAAACCAATTGGCTGCCGTTCTCCTTCACCATGAACTGGCGGTTCACTCGACCGGGATCGGTGACTTTCGCCAAGGGCGAGCCATTTTGCTTCATCACCATGATGCCGAGCGTTGCTATCGAGCAGGTGCAGCCGGTTATCCGTCCGATGGAAGACGACCCCGAGTTTCACAAGGAACACAAGGTTTGGAGCAGCGAACGCCGCCGGTTTGCCGCCGGTTTGCAGATGAATGACGAACTTACCAAGGAACTAAAGTGGCAAAAGAATTATTTGAAAGGTGTTTCGCCGACAGGGAAAACCGTAGCCGATGAAAACCACCGGATAAAGCGGGCGCTGAAGGAGCCAATCCACATCGACCAGCTGCGGGCCGGAAATGTGGCCGTGGTTGACGAGACTGATCAAAGTTAGGCGGCCTTGTGTGGAAAACCACCCGTCGCAGGTCGCAGATTGAAGGTGTCGGGCGTGTTCGGCTGGGGTCAGCCAACCGAGTCGGGAGTGAGGTCGGTAGAGGTTATGGTTGGCCCGCCAAGACGCCACTGTCACCCTCACATGGGAGAGCGAGAGGACAGCGTCCTGTTGAGCAGCTCAGCCCGCAGCCGGCCGTTGAAGCTCTCGATAAACGCGTTCTGGATCGGCTTTCCCGGAGCGATGTAGTGCCAGTCGATCTGCTGCCGGTCGGCGAAGCCGAGGATGGTGTTCGATGTGAATTCGGTGCTGTAGCACATCGGGAACGGAAGCGGCGGAGATGGTCAGGGTTGCGCAGGCGCGCCGCTTTGCGAGGCAATGGCTGGCCAGCAGGTCTCTTAACTGGAGGCGTTCAACGCCTCGTTTTTGGAGACTGACCAACTATGACTGCCAAGTAGATTACGCCACTGGACCCCCGTGCTGGTAGCAATCGATATCGCCAAGGCACGGTAAGCATCCGGCGAGCACCGCGGCGTGAATGTCGCGCCGTTCAGTTGAAGCAGTTTCGGCTTTTTCGCATGTGACCTTACCTTGGGCCCGGCGCCAGGCGAGTTTGGCAAATCGCTTGTTAATGCTGCTCAGTTCGATACCGTCCGGTTCGAATTGGCGACCATATCAGGTCATGATGTTGCCGTGCTCCGGGTCAGTTGGGGCGGTCATGACTCTGAGGAAGTCTTCGAAGCCCTGTGGGCCGCCAACATCTTCTGGCGGAGCGCGACGGGCACCCTCGACAAAGCGCGGATGGTCGATCATAGGGTCTGCCGCGCCAACGTCCTTGATTATGATGCTATGGCGCCAGTCGTCGCCGAAATCATAGGTGTAGGTGAAGCGGGTCTCGCCGCGGGCGAGGATGGCACCGAGCCGGATATTGCGGGCGTCGCGCATATCGTCACCCCACTCCGGATCGGGGTAGCCATAGCGGCGGTCGCCGATCTCGAACTGGAAGAGATGATAGTCCTAAAATAGCATGGCGGCCTGGATAACCTCGTGAATGGCCTTGAGACTGCTGGTCAGGGGCACCTCGACCCGCCGCCATATGGCGGGCTGCACATCATCGAGCTGAATATAGAGCCGGGCAACGCGGTCGCTGGTCATGCGGACTTGCTGATCTGGTGCTGAGCCGCCCGTTCCACAGCAACAGGTCGTCAAGTTGATGGCTGGGATGATCGGCACCACAAGGCTTGGGGTTGAGCTTGGTGGTGACGATGAGGCCGCACGTGAAGGCGGCTCGCTGCACACGACGATCGGAGCCGGTGAACAAACCAGAGCCGCCGAAGATCGGACAACGTCGTGCCCTTCTGTCGCGCGCCTATCTGGACGTTCCCGCTCAGGGCTACGTCAGCAGGGTAGTGGAAGAGCAATCAGCGAAGCTCAAATAGAATACGCAGGCAGCTTCAGCTGCCTGCGTCAATTTCAGAGTTGACGGCCGGGCTAGAATTTGTAGCTCAAGCCTGCGCTAAAGACGGTCTGCGTCCAGCTTGATTCCACATCATTGCCGAAGCCGCCGAGATCATAGTTCCGGCTGCCGAAATCGGTGTAACGGGCTTCCAGGCGACCAACCAAGTTCGGCGTGAACGCCTTTTCGACACCGGCCCCAACCGTCCAGCCGATATGGGTATTGTCGTCGGATACCGAGGTGCCGCCACCTGTCGCTGTCAATTCCGCGTGGCCTATAGCGACGCCGGCGGTTCCATAGAGGAGCCAGGTATCGGCGGCAATACCACCACGGAGACGCAGGGATCCCTGCCAGTCGCTCTTCATCCCAAGATGGCCTGTGAACCCGCCATAGTTGAAATTGGATCCACCACTGATATTTGCGTAGTCAATGTCGCCTTCAATGCCGTAGACAAATGAGCCTTCTTGCCAGAGATAGCCGGCATGAAACCCGCCTGTGAAGCCGTCCATATCGAAGAGGTCAGCGGCAAGATCTAAAGAACCCGGAGGGCCAGGAGGGCCAGGAGGACCCGGAGGGCCAGCCTCACCTGGAGAGCCCGGCTCACCTGGAGAGCCCGGTTCACCCGGAAGGCCCGGTTCACCTGGAGTGCCCGGTACACCTGGAGTGCCCGGTACACCTGGAGGACCCGCAGGACCTGTTGTTGGAAAGAACTCGCTCTGATTGTCCCTCTCTTCACCCGAGCCATAGCCGCCATGCACACCAACATATGCGCCGCCCCAACTGAGCACAGGCTCATAGACTGGCTGCAGTGGCGCCTGATAGACCACCATGTCAGCGGCCATCACGTTTGTTATGGCAGTTGAAAGCAGCAGCGCGATTGTGAATTTCTTCATAAACGTCCCCCAGGAGTGAAATCACTATTCGAGTGCACCAAGAAGGCGAACTAATCGGACGCTATTTTGCCAAAGTAGTATTCACAATCGCAGAAACTGGCACAGAAAGGCACTTGCGGACAGTTGCCGACATCTTGGGGGTGCATTTGTCCAGGCCATGTGGCTTGGTCACGGATTAAAGATGGGGTACTATGCGTGCGGGAGCGAAATTGCCGACGCGGCTCCACAAATACCGCGCATTCGGTAATCAAACGGGTTAATCCGTTGTTGACGACGCGCTCTGGTTCGCCAATCCAGCGCCTTCAACGACCCGCTCGACACTCGGCTATCGCTGAACACCGACCTTGATGTGCCGGGCCTGCAAAACGTGCTCCACAAGCTACGGAGGCCCGCCACGATAAGGAATTGTCGGGCGCGGCCGAGAAGATCAAAGGCAGGCTCCCCGAAACACTGGCTCACATCAAGCAGTGGAGCCAGTGTCGACGATCACCACGCGTTCCTTCTTGGGCACCACATTGAGGAGGAGCTTCGCCACTGGTATAACAAGGGCATCGCATTTGCCGAACGGGTCCTCGTCGATATCGCCTATATGGCGACCAATGCAAAGGATGACCTAGGGAAAAGAGTCTCGAAAATCTTTAATGTCAATCGGCGTCGGATATGCGCGCCGATAAGGGGTCAATGTTCCGGGCGGATTGGCAGACACGCCAAATCGCGTTTGCGAGATCGGGGTCAAGTTTGGGGGCATCAGGGTCACGATCAGGCTCCATCGCCGATGGCGGCGATCGACGCCGCGATATCGGGGATAGACCGAAACAGCACCAGTGCATTGTCACGCGAGGGCATGAAACCCCTTCGGTTCCAAAAAGCGGCGGCCTCAGGATCGATGGTATTGACTACGAGGGCACGACCCCCGATCAGATTAGAGGCCCCGACGCAACGCCTCAGGGCGTGCTTGACGAGGCCGGTACCGATCCCACGTCCAGCCCACGCGGTGTCCGTCGCTAACTGCCCCAGCAGTAGACACGGCACAGGGTCTGGCGGCTGCCCAGTTCGAATGGAGCGCGGCATGATTGCCGCAACGATGGCGGTCGGTGCGAGACCGTAGAACCCGACGACACGCCCGGCCTCATGCACCACCATCACGGCGGTAAAGCCCTTGGTCTGATTGGAGAGTGCCCGGTTTTGTAGCCAATGATCGAGGGCCGGCTTGCCGCAGGAGAACTCGGAAACATCATGATGTGAGGCAAGCGGCTCAGGCGAAGATAGGGGCACGGATCAGTCCCCGTCGCTCTCAGTCTCCCATGGCGCTGGACGCCGCATGACCTCGACCATTTCTGGCGCAGGCCGGCCCGGCTGGGCCAAGGCGACCATGAAGGTCCTGAACCCCTCCGCGCTCATACGAATGGGCATAGCTTCCATGACGACATTCTCCGCTTCCCGCACCGCCGCATCGCGTACGAAATCGGTCCTCGAGCGACCCCGCAGGCTGGCGGCACGGTCGATCATGGCAATGTCTGCTGACGACAGCCGCATTGAGAGGGGATGATCCTTGCGTTCGATGATATTGGGCATGGCAATACCTCCATTGTTCATGACGTAATACGCCCGTGCCTGTGTGATCTCTTGCCATGATCCCTGGTCCTGATGGCCGCTCATGAGAAGATCGATCCTTGCCCCAAACGCCCGCATCTGTGCGTCTGGCCATCGGGGGATCCGCCGCAGGGTGTCACATGTATCCTTGGCCCACATGGCGCTCATGGTTCGCTTGCTCTAAGGAGCCCCGCATTATCCTGTCCGAAGGCGCGGATCATACGGCGGACGAACCCCAAGGGGAGGGGGCTGATCACACGATCGAGGCGATCTTCAGCGATCCGCGCGTCGATGCGGTCCTGGTGATGACGCCGCCCAATAATCACCTGGAAATGGTGCAAATGGCCGCCGCAGCCGGTAAGCACGTGCTGCTAGAAAAGCCACTCGAAATTAGCGTCGAACGGGCCGAGCAATTGGTGGCTGTCGCCGAGGCGGCGGGGATTACGCTGGGCGTCGTCCTACAAAATCGGTTCAGGCCCGCAGCGCGGGAACTCAAGGCAATCATTGGCGCGGGTCGCCTCGGCCAATTGGTGCATGTGAGCGCCCGCACCAGCTATTGGCGTCCTCAGAGCTATTATGACGAGCCCGGCCGGGGCACCTTGGCGCGCGATGGCGGCGGCGTCCTGCTGACCCAGGCCATCCCTAATCTCGACCTGATGATCTCGCTCATCGGTGCCCCCGATACGGTAACCGGGTTCGTTTCCACCAGCCCGGTTCATGTCATGGAGGGAGGGTATGTTGCGGCGGCGACATTGCGGATCCGCAATGGTGCGCTGGGCAGCATCACCGCCACCACCTGCGCCTTTCCTGAGCACGCGGACGTCATCGAAATTATTGGAGACAAGGGAAGCCTCGCTCAATGGTGCTCAACTGCAGGTGCGGCTGCATGACGGCACCAACATCGATTTTGAAGGCGCCGACTCCAGTTCGGGATCGGGGGCCGCCCCGATGGCCTTTTCCAGTCAGGCTCATCGTGCGCTTATCGCAGATTTCGTCGATGCACTCTCCGACGGACGGCTACCGGCAGCGTCCGGGCGCCAAGTCCTAAAAGTTCACTACTTGATCGCCGCGATCATCCAGTCCTGTGGACTAGCGATCCGCCTTAAGAGTGGTTCGTTCTCGCGAGCGGAGTGAGTAACCGCTGTTCTCTGTATAGTGGAACCCAATTGAGGCTGGCTAAGCTCGGTTCGACGAACAGCTCAAGCATTGATGGCGGCAGCGGTTCCGGGGCGTTTGTTCCTTGCGCGTGCAAGACTGTCGACCGGCGTTCAGTTGGTTTGGCGTGATGCTGACGAACGGTGCGCGCCGGGTTCGCTAGCAGGTGAGTCGCCTTAACTCTGCGCCTGAACTGCGTCGCGGTTCAGATCATTGAGGCGGGATGGTGATCCTTCGGTGGGCAGCGAAAAACAGAATGTCGATCCGGTGGCATCACTTGCCGCCAGTACAAGATCGCCACCGCTCTGCTGGGCGATTTCTCGTGAAATATAGAGTCCCAGGCCAGTACCTTTCATGCCCTGGCCGGCCGCGCGATAGTATTTCATGAATATGAGTTCACGGTCACGAGGCGCCACGCCACTGCCTCGGTCGACCACGTTTACAAACGCCACGCCTCGATCGGTCGACAGCTGTACTGTCACGGGCTCTGTTGCAGCAGAGTATTTCAGAGCGTTCTGGATCAAGTTTTGCACCACGACCTCCAAGAGAATGCGATCCCCCTTTACCATTGCTGCGCCGCAGTGAATGAAGTCGACGCGCCTCCCGGCATCATCATCCAGCCCCGCTTTGGCGGTATGCAATACCTCATTCAGGTCGAACACCTCCATCCTCGCGAACGATGCCGGCCCGGCGGTGAGCCGGTCGCCAGCGAGGATATTTTCAATCAGCATGGACATCCGTTTGACGGTGCGACCGATCCTGTCGATGCGCAAATTAGTGTTTTCAGAGCCATCGGCCACCGAGGATCTCAGATTGTCGGCGGTTGCCGCGATCACGGCCAACGGAGCTCGAAACTCATGCGAAACCATGGCCACAAAGTCCTGTTGCTGGGCCAAAGCATCGTTGACGGAGTTGAGGGATTGCCTGAGCATTGTCTCAAGCTGATGACGGCGATCCATTTCCGCCTTGAGAGAGGCGTTGCTTTCGGCAAGTTCTGCGGTCCTCTCGCGCACTTTGATTGTTAGGTCCCGCTCGGCTGCCTGGGAGATGGCGATAACGCGATCCTTCGCCGCTCGCAGGCTGTGCTCAGCAAGCCTCGCGCGCTGAGCGACCGCGGCACTGAGCAATATCAGATGAATAACCGTCCCGCCGGCTAACAACCTGGATAGCGAAGTGTCCAGTAGGAACGGGTTTGCTCCAGTATACATCATCTGCATCACTAGTAGTACCGCGATCACGCACAGGAATGCGACAGCCGAAAGAACATACTGATACTGTCGCCGCGCGATGAGCAGATAGAGCACGAAGGCAGCGATAAAGATGAGCGAAAGTTGCTGCAGCCGCGATACGAAAAACCCCACATCCCCATAGCGTCCCACGATGGCAAACACTAGGGCGATGCCGTTGAGCAGTATAACGCCTTGCGAGATCGCGGCTGCCCAGAACCAATGGCGCCGAAACTCGAACAGCCGATCCAGGAACAGCATCATGGCGATGCTATACAAACAGACGATAATGCCCCAACTGCGATGAATGCTTGTCGGGTCCAGGAACTGCAGGACTTCCGAAGCGTATCCCATGTGAAACAAGCTTATCAGCCCCGACTGCACGAGCAACCACGTGTAGATGACGTATAGCTGCTCCCTGAGCCAGACGGCGTAGAGAAGGTTTGTCACCGTCATGACGAAGATCGCGCCCACCACCATGGCCATAATCCAGTCGTCCAGCCTCCGATACCCGTCATAGGCCTGGCTCTGCCAAATGTTCAGGGCGCTGGTAATCGATGTCGATGATTGCAAGCGGAGGTAATATTCGGTGGAGACGGGTGAGACCGGGATTGGGAATATGGTCGGATACGCGTCCGCGCCATCCGCCTTCCTTGATGAGATGCGGCCAGGGGGCAAGACAGCGTAATGTCCTGTCCCATCGGGCGCATAGAGCGTGACCTGCTCGATCAAGGGGCGCTCCACTTGTAGCATCCACTGCTTTGAAGCCGACGCAGCGGTCAGGGAGAACCGGACCCAGATCGCGCCTCGTAGGTATCCCTCCGTGAGCATTGAGGGAATGGGCCTAAATTGGATGTGGTCGCGGCCGGAAACCATGTCGTCGATCGTAAGTGCCCCTGAGGAATCGTGAAATATGGCGAGATGACCACTGAGCGAGACCGGTTTCTCGATACCATCGGCCTGCTCCAATGTGAGCGCGGCTGACGATCGCGACATCAAACATGCGAAAAAGATCGACAATGCAACGAGTAGGCAGAATCGAATGCCAGGGAAGCGTGTGGGGGCTCGTTCATAACTGCGGACCCGTTTAATTGAGACGACGGCGGGTGGGTGCGGAGCGTGATAGTCCACGGTCGCTGGTGCGCTGGACGTAACGAAACCTCTGGAAGACGTCGGCTGGCGGAAGCCTTGGCCGAAGACCGCTTTGAATTTAACGACGTACTCCTGGCGCGCCATCATAAGTCGCCTTTGCCGGCGAGCCTGAAAGTCCAACACCCCTGTCACCCTGGCTTGCGATTCGCGAAATGAGCATTGCGCGCGACTAGAATTATTGCGCTTCGTTCTGTCCAGGAATTTTGTCTTTCTGCAGCCGCATTATGGGGGAGCTTGCAATTATATCAAATATAAGTCCGTTTGGCTGGAAGTGTAATGAAGTGACTGAATGTGTAAGAATGTGAAAGTGTGAATAATAACGATAATGTATATTCTGATGGCAATGAGGGTAATTCGGGTGTTCGTGCGCGTCGGGCAATAGTAAGCCGCGTGCCGCGGGTGCTCCCAGCCGCCAGTGGGGAGCGCGGGTTCATTGCAGGTCACGGCCGAATTTCGCGCGAAATTTTCGAAGAATCCGCCCTGTATAGCCGGGGAGGGCGCTTCGCCTGAGCAGCGGCTCGGCAGGCCCTTGTTGCGTCCTCGAATACCGCAACGGGACGATGTTCACCTCCTTGGTGGCAGGGCATCGCGCCGCCGGATCATCTCTATTACGACGCGTGCAACAGGTTTCTCGCCACTTCTTGACTTGCATGGGGCGCAAGAGGTAGTCGGATTTTCTACGCCATTATCTCTGGGCATCTCCTCTTCTGACAGCAATCCGCCTACACTGACGGACTCGACGCCGCTTCCGGTGAAGTCTAGCCCCGCACTCCTGTCGTTCGCGACCTATGCCGCGCAGAGAACTGCTCCCGCGCTAAACGGCCAGGCGCGGCGTACTTGCTTGGCCACACCCGCGACGCAGGTCGAACGCCGCATCATCTTGCGAGGGTATGTGAATTGTGTCCCACGGCCGCGGCGCCGCGGGATATCTCCACCAACGTCCAACCGACGCCGCTGCGGTGAGCTCGACCGGCGCGTGCCGCTTCGCCTGTGGCCAAGTTCGCGTCTTGCCCGGCACTCACACCTGGCAACGCCGTCAAACAGGATCTGCTATGACCGCATCAACCACTGACTCTTCAAGTAATGGTCATGAAAGTTGGTTCAGCCGACGGCTGCGGAATGTAGGGCCGGGGGCCACCTGGGGTGAAATCGTTCTCCGAGGTGGGTGCGTAACAAAGTACAAAGGGAACGTAGGCGGGCTTGCACCCCACGCCACTACGCTCGGCCAAATCGGGCTGACCGCTGCAGTGATGTCAGCTTTCTCTTTGGGGAGTGCATTGCTAGCAACAAATGTTGCTTTTGCCGGTGACTGCGGCCCGGGCCCCAACGTAGTTTGCTCAGGTCCTGCGGCGCCGGGGACCGACATACAGCAGACAATTAACTCCGCGGATGGAGACCTGACGATCACGAAGGCGCCTGGCTTTGGCCTCGACAGCAGCGGGCAGAACGGGGCGGTTACGTCCGTCCCTCTTCGGCCGGACGTTCTCGCCGCTTTGAAAGCAGGCTCCATCTTAGTGAAGATGCAGACCGCAACGGGGCGGAGCTTTCGATCCCGCTGTCATTGGCCGACTTCACCGCGGCGGTCGATCGTCTATCGGCTATCAAATAACTCGGCTGTAAACCCATAAACAGGCTGGCAACGTCGGTGGTTCAAGTCCCTTCATTCTGCAACCCCAATAGCCGGCCGTGGCTACCCACCCGAGCGACCGGCATGGTCAATCAGCTCGCCAGATATGACCAAGTCTGGGGCGCGTAGCGATGACTGTCGCGAGCCGAACGGTGGCCCCTGCGTTTCCGGGCCGGCCGGGGCCTCCGACCAGTGCCAGCCGATGTGCGGGAGCCCTAAGCATCGCCGACCGCGTGCTATGACCGCCTCATGCGCCGGAAACGGCTAACAAAATGCGATGCGCTCGAAAAGCTAAGGGGGGACGGATGTCGATAGGGAATAATCGCCGTGCAGCGAGTTCAACAGACGAGGTTGTTGTTTCGACCGACCTGGTTGACGATGGCCTCAGGAGCGATTTCTGGCGAGAGGTGACGCGACCCTTCTACGAAACCACGCCATTAATAGGAAGCGAAAGCCCGCTGCTGGAAGGAACGATAAGGGCGCGGCAGGTGGCGGGACTTCAGTTCGGTTCCATCACATTCAACGCACAGCGATATAATCGCGATCGACGCATTATCGCATGGAGCGGCCTTGACCAATATCTTGTAGCGGTTGTTGCGGCGGATATGGCCGCTGACTTCGCCGGCATCAGCGTCAAAGCCCAGACTGGTGACATTTGCGTCCTAGATTTGGCGCAGGTCCTTCAAAGCGATGTGACCGCTGGTGCAATGTTCTCGACCCTCATTTCTCGCCGAACCCTCGCAAAGGCAACAGGCCACGCAAACCTGCACGGCCTATTGCTCAAGGCCCATCTGCCGATAACCAAGCTCCTCACGACTTATCTGAGTGGATTGAAGGATCTTGGAGGGCAGCTGTCCGATGATGAAGCTACCGCCGTGCAGGAAGCGCTAGTAACGCTGCTCGCCGCGGCGCTGCGAGGGGAGCAGCCCGATGGTGCCGGGGACCTTCGGCCTTTGAGTGTGGCCCTGCGTCAACGGGCCTTGGACTTGATTGACAGCAATATCAACAATCCTAGCCTCAGTCCGGAGTTCATTTTCCGGCGCCTCGCTGTCTCCCGTGCGCACCTATATCGAGCGTTCGCGGAGGATGGTGGCATCTTAAGCGTGATCCAGGACCGGCGGCTGGACGCAGCGTTCCTCGAGTTGACGCGAAACGGTGTCACCACCCGATCCATCTCAGATGTCGCTTTTGCGCTTGGTTTTCCCAACGCCACCCATTTTTTGCGTCGCTTCCGGAAGCGTTTTGGTCTGACGCCCAGCGAAGCGCGGCGGGAGAGGCCTTTTGATCACTTGGCTCCCGAACTTCAAGCGCATTTCCTGGAATTCGAAAGAAGGGCGTCGGGTCTGGGGACCAGTATCCTGAGACACCTGGAGCATAAAAGTGAGACGATTGGATGACGCGCCGGGAACTTCGATCATGTAATCAGTCTCGCACCTATCGTCTCATCCATTGCCTGAGGTTTCTGGGGCGACATTCTTGGGATCAAGTTCAATTATTGTGAGCAAGACGGAAAATAAAAGAAGCAATAGAAAAATATTGACGATCTCAGTGGGCAAAATTGATGATCGATGGCGACCAAGAGAACAATAATACTGCGATTAATCCGCTAGTTTATCTTGTCGACGACGACGAAGATTTCCTCGAGGAAATATTGTTGGGTCTGTCGAGACTGGGAGTGAACGTACAAGGATTTGATAGCGCGGCGTCCCTCTACCGAGCTTACGTCGCAAAGCCGGCCGATATTGTCATCCTTGATATCGGTTTGGACGGAGAAGACGGCTTGTCTATTGCCGCCCATCTGCGAGCTTCGCAATCGGTTGGAATCATCATGGCGACGGCACGAGGCTCCGTAGATGACCGGATCGGTGGCCTTAAAACAGGGGCAGACGCATACCTCGTCAAACCCATTGACGTTCGAGAACTGGCCGCCGTGGTAGTAGCCCTCAGCGGCCGGCTCAGCAGGCGCAGCGTCGCTTCACCACGTCAGGCTCCCGGATGGTCCCTGGTGGAAGGCGGTTGGGTGCTGACCGACGGTCTCGGAAATCGTCTTCGCTTAACCACTTCTGAACAGCACTTGTTGGGACGTTTGTTCGTCGACCGCGGCGAGACTGTCGAGCGGCAGGCGCTTATAGAGGCCATGGGCGAAGACGTCTATGAGTTTAATTATGCCCATCTCGACACCATAGTGAGTCGGCTGCGCCGAAGGGCGAAAAGGGCAAATATGGCGCTGCCCTTGCATGCCATACGCGGAAGGGGCTTCGCCTTTACTGACTAGCGCGCCGGGACTTCACGCTAGCCAGCCGCGATTTTCACCCCTGCTGCGATTGATGAATTGAGCACTTCATCAGTATAATGATCGACAGTATGCGTCAGAAACTGACACTTGCTGAAGTTGTTGCCAATTCGACCCGATACTAGCCTGAACGCTGCCGGGAGGGCGGGGGAATGTTTGGGCATCTTGATATTCTTGATAAAAAAAATGTGGGGATTGTCGCCGACGCCATCGCCGATGATCGCATAGGCTGTGCTGTTCAGGACGTCTGTTCTGCAACTGCTCCCGGTAAAATTTTGTACGGCGAATGCTTGGCGCGACTGACCGGAACGGACGGATGCGTCTACCCGGCGAACGCATTTGTGCCCTGCCTGGAAGCCCTGCATGAAACGCCGATGCTCGACCGGCATATGCTCAAAATGGTTCTCGATCTTCTGGAGGCCGAGCCCACGAAAGTCCTGGGGTGTAACCTGTCCGCCGACAATATCGCTGATGCGGCGGCATGGAATGCCATTTTGAACCAAATCCTGGATCGCTCCCATCTTGCACGGCGGCTTGTCCTGGAAGTGACCGAGGCGCAGGAAATGGGCCGCCTGCCATTTTGTGCGGACGTGATAGCGGAGGTCCGGAGCCTTGGGTGCCGCGTCGCGCTGGATGATTTCGGGGCAGGTTCCGCCTCCCCTCGGCTCCTCCAATTGATCAACTTCGATATCGTCAAGATCAACCCGGCTTTCGTTCACGATATCCGTCCTTCGTTCAACGGGCGTGACAGCCTTCAGAATATTGTTGGTCTTGCGTCTAGTTTCGCACCGCTGATTGTCGTCCAGGGTGTGGAAACCGCAGCCCAGATCGATGCGGCGCGGGCAGCCGGCGCAACGCATGTTCAGGGACACTTCCTCTCGGTGCCAGCTCCATACATCAAGTCCCTTGCCCCCAAGCTAGAGGCGTTTCAGCGGTGACTTTCCGGGATAACTATCGTTCAGATTCTTCGGCGCCCAAAGAGCAGCCTCTAGAAAGCGCACCTGAGGTACTCATAGCTGTGGGTTGGTCGGCAATATCCGGGCCGGTCGTTGGTTTCCTGTTGGCGGGCAATGCCTTCGCCAGCGTCGTCCTGATCATTACTGCACTTTTGGCTGGCTGGATCGGTTGGTGGGCACGGGGGCTCGTATGACCGAGGAAACCGCCCTGTTTGGTTCTTATGGCTTGCGCGCAGTCCTCCGCAGCTTCGGTCAACATGGGAGAAGAGAGGATTCGCGCGGCCCGGAAAAGGTCAAGCCGGTTTTTGGCAAGCGCATCAATCCTCCTCGCCAGAGTATTTCGCTCCAGCGCACGCGCCTATCTCATTTGTACGCGGAACTGAGGACCCTCTTCGAGGAGGAAGGCGCTCCTGACGGTCCTTTGTTCAAGCTCACAAACGGTGATGAACCTGAGCTTCTTATTAGGGATAGCGCTGTCATTCGGATTGATGCCGAAACTGGTCTATTCGTCTTTCGGGAAGTATCGCCCCATTCCGATGTTATCATGGTGACCGCAAGCGGCGAGCGCATCCTTGACCACGCAATCTGTCATCTCGCAGCCGCCTCAAAGGCGACAGCTCCGGAGACGGTCAACGAAGCCGCGCGCAGGCTTGTTGGGCAGACGCTGGCTGATGTTGAGCGTAGACTGATCCTGCAAACTCTGCGGCACTGTAACGGGAATCGGACCCGCACGGCCGAAACACTTGGCGTTTCCCTGCGTACGGTCCGAAACAAGCTTCGAAACTACTGGATCGAAGCCGAGGGTGGCGCACGATGAACGCCTTCTCGGTTTTTCCTGTCGATACTGCGTAGATGTGTTTAGAATGTGCGTGTTCAGCACATGCTCAGATGCGTCACGCGGCTCTGGTCGCGGCGGATAGAAGACGGCCGCGCCGCTTGGGGGGCGTCCAGGTGCGAGAACTGATTTCTGCCACGAGGGGGATCCGTGGCAACTGCGGGTTCTTCCCGCGTAGGGTTGGGCTTCGGACAAGTCGGGCCTCAACCCTCCGGCAGATCGTCCGGCAATTGCTGAACGCCGTGCAAGACACGAAGAACGCGAACTATGTCGCCGATTACCTGGTATGCCGCGACGCATGGCGTTCCACCGATGGCAAGCTCCCGCGTACCTGCAATACGACCCAGCCGGCCGCTTTCGGGAAAGTCACGTAGACGCCGGGTGGCACGGACGATCCGCTCGTCGGTATTGACAGCGGCGGCGGGACTGTCCGCCTCGATATGGGGGAAAATACCGTCGCGATCCGAAAGCGCGAAGGCCGACCGGGAGAGCTTCACGACTTCAGGTCGTCGACTCTACCGTGAGCTGCGGCGCAACGTTTTGCGAAATGTGCCTCGACCCGTTCGTCGGGAATATCTGGCCGACTATCCTCCAGCGCCTCGCGCACCTTGGCCCGAAACCAGTCATCGTGCGCCTCGATGTTCGTGACAAGCTCAAGGGGGAGCGTGCCCTCATTGGCGGTGTGGGTTAAAAGTATCCTAACGGCATCCGAGACCGTCAGCCCCATATTCTCCAGAACTGCCGAAGCGCGATCGCGGACATCCGCATCGATCCGTGCCTGGACAAGTGCGTTTGCGGCCATGTTTGTATCTCCTTCAATCCGCAGGGTGTGACCTCCAGGACGAGGATACTTTCCACATCAGCGTGCCGACGCTCGCCGAATACGACAAAGGCATTCACGATCTTCCACCTGCTCACGAGGACCGGCAGCGCTAAATAGCGGCCCGCGACTCGCTCGCGGAGCGTTTCGGTCGCCGTGTGCTGTCGCTCGATGACGATATCGTGGGGCATTGGGGAAGTATCTCCGGAGCGGTCACGCTCCGCACGTGATCGACACGATGCTGGCAGCGACGGCGATCAACCACGATCTCTATCTCGTCACGCGCAATGTCCGGGACACCCGACCGTCCGGCGCGATGATCTTCGATCCGTGGAACGACGACGGGGAGAAATTCCCACTGAGCCCGCGCGGCAGATCGTGGCGCGCCGGACCAGTGCGCGGTCCGAGAGAGAACGGTTCAATGAACCCGCGGTGCGAGTAAGGATGATACCCGAACAAGGCCGTGACTTCGCCGCCGTCCAGATCCTGGGCGTGCAGGATGCGGTACTCACCACTGTAAAAAGAGGGCGGCGATCAGCTGTTGTCCGCGCCCTTCACCAAGATCAAGCGCCTTCTCGACAATGATGCCGACATTGATCGAAGCTGACTGAAATGCTTACACGGACGCGGGGGACCCCAGATCGCTCGCTTGTTGTGTGGAAAACTGCTGAGGGGTATGCTCAGGAAATCCTGTGGCGAAGACATTCATGGTTTTGACTAAGATCTTCCGGCACACCACCGGGAGCTGACGTTGTCGGCGTGCTACAAAACCCAACATTGTATTCCCCATCTCGCCCGCATTTCGCGGAAGGATTTCGCGTTAGCGATTAGGTGATCGTGTCGCATTCTGTCCGGAGAACTTTTTCACCCTACAGTCTCTTGTGAGTACTATGAGAGTATTGATTTAATAATGGTAAGTGCCAGCAAGTGACAGTATCTGGCACTCACTGAAATTGTTGAAATTCCCCCGAATAGATAACCTAAAGATCGAGAGCAATTTCGGGGTTCGTGCGTGTGCAGGCAGCGACAGACTGCGCATTGCGGGGTGCTCCCAGCCGCCAGTGGGGAGCGCGGGTTCATTGCAGGTCACGCCCAAATTTCGTTCGATCTGTTCCAGACAATCGACGTACAAAGCCAAAACCCAGGTTTCATCTGAGTGGCCATATCCGCGAGCGAAACACGAGCTCGGTGCTCGCCCTCGTGAATTTGGGGTGTCATACCGTCGAGTCGTCTCCGGCGCCCGCATCGGGCTGGGTTCCAGCTGTCCAGTTTCTCTCGAGAGAAGCCTCTTTTCTGGCAAGGGGCAACTTTCCGATGTCCTCGGTGGCAGCAAGCCTTCGGTGAAGCAGCTCGGAATAGCAGGTGAAATGATCGGGCACGCCCCCGAGGCGTCCGAATGCCCCCAGGCTCGCCTGATGGCGCTCCATTGCCATAGCGAGCCATACTCATACGACCCGATACCAGCTCAATCCCCCACTTTTCAATTTGCCTCTCAGGCAATGTCGGGTCTTGCCCGTCAAGCTTTCACTCCCACTCACCAACACGCCCCCGAAGAGGATCGTTCATGACCATCTCAGACACTGAGCCATCAAACCTTGGCCATATAGGCCGGTCCAACAACCAACCGAAGAATAACGGAATGGGCGACGCATGGCGTGGCATCGTTTTGCGGGGTGGTCGGGTCGCCAAATATAAGGGCGTGGCTGGAGGGGTTGCTCCGCACGAGACGGCAGGGACGTCGCTCTTGTCCGGTTTCGCCACAACATCACTGATTGCACTGGCGTCTTTGGTCGCCATGCCATCAATCTCGCTTGCGGGCGATTGCACAACTGGCCCGGCATCGATTTGCTCGGGGGCCGCAGATGCCGCCGACACGACACAAGTGATCTCTGGAACTGCTGTGAACGTGACCACCGAACCGGGTTTCGGTCTCTCGGTAGGGTCCGGCAACGCGATGACGATAAACGGTGTCGGTGGGGTCACCTTCGACGACAGCAATGGGTCCACGATCCAGGGAAATGCGTACGGCCTGGAGATTGAGAATACGACCTCGGGCGACATCGTCGTAAACTCGAACGGGCAGATCGTTGGCGAAGAATGGGACGCGATCTCTGTACTAAACCACTCGGGCACCGGCGGCATTGCCATCGATGCCAACGATCTTGATGCTGGCAGGCGTGGCATTGAAGCGCGGCTCAATGGTACGGGTGGAGTAGAAATTACGTCCACTGGCACTATCACATCTGTCTGGGATGGCGTGGTTGCGGAAACCAGCGCGGCGTCTACGGGGGGCGTCACGATCAACGTGAACGAGATTAACGCCCAAGGGGCCGGTGGCAATGGCGCCGGCATTTACACGGCTAATCGTGGAACGGGTGACACGTCGATCACGGCGACCGGTACGATATCAACCAAAGATGGGCACGGCATTCAGATCGATGACAATGCCGATGGCTCGCTCACGATTGATGTGCAGGATATCGTGACTGGCAGCCGTGCCAGTTCTTCGGATCTCTTCACCAGTGGTGGCGGGGATGGCATCCAGCTGTCGGGCAGCGTCGGCGCGGCGGGGGCCCCGCAGGCCACCACCATCACCACGGGCAACCTTGACGTCAGCAATACCGGCGTAAACCTGGCGCGCACCATCAACCGCGTGGATGGCGACACCAACGTCACCACGGGCAATATCACGGCTGGCGGCATTGGCGTCGTGATTGATTCGATGGATAACGCCGACTACTACGCCCTTAACGTTAAGACCGGTAACGTCACTTCTGGCAGTACGGGCATTGCCGTCAACCAATCGGGCACCGGCAGCATCTCGGTCGAAACCGGCGACATCAGTGCGGGCATGGTGAATGCTCCCGACGTCAGCGGATACCAGGATGATGGCGGTTATGGTGTCCTACTGTCCAGCGATCCACACGGGCCCACCGTCGCGGGCCTGGGCGGAGCCGATTGGGACCTTAAGACCGGCAATATTACCGTCACGAACCGTTCCACCGGCAACTTGGCAGGCGTGGGTATTGGGCTTGGCACGATCGCGGGCGGCGGCAACGGGAACACGACCGTAACGGCCGGCAACATTCAGGCTGGTACCGGCATCATCTACAGCCGTAACGGCACCGGTGCCGTCAGCATCACGACCGGTGATATCACCGCCACAACGGGCAACGGCATCCAGTACGGCACCAATCTGGTCAAGAACGACCTGGTTATCAATACCGGCGATATTACGGCCGCGGGGAAGGGCATTACCGGCGACACCCTCGGCAGTACTGCTATCGCTAGCGTTACCACCATCAACGTCGGTAGCATCACCTCCGGCAGCCATGGCATCGACATCATCCACAGCGGCACGGGCGCCGCGACGATCAATTCCACCGGGACGATCAAGTCGGACGGCATTGGGGTTAATCTGCTGAACGACTCGTTGGCGCTTACCCCGCCCGCGCCTGAGGGCCAGACCATCATCACGGTCAACAACATTGATACACCGAACAACACGGCGATCAATGTGGACTCCAATGCTGTTAAGGGAACAACGATCACCACCAACGGCGCTATCAATACGCTGGCGGCGAGTGACATCGCCGGCGATGGCATGCGCGTGATTGAACGCAAAGGCCCTCTGGTCGTTAACGTTGCGCAGGGCAGTACCATCACATCGTTCAACAATACGATGGAGTTGACCAACCACGGCACCGAAGGAACGACGATCAATGTCGATGGCACCCTGCGGTCGACGACGCTGATGGGTGCGGCCGACGGCGTCATCTGGACTTGGGGAACGCCCGGTACGACGACGGTCAACATCAATGACGGCTCCACGGTCCAGGCGGCGGGCCGAGCCGGCTTCGCGATGACGGACAATGGCGGCGATTCGGTCGTCAACGTCGGTAATGCGACGGTGACGGGCGGTTTCCGCTTGGGAGCCGGGGATGACGCACTGACCTTCAACGGCACCGACATGACGAATGTCGGCACGTTGGATGGCGGCGCGGGCAGCACTGGCGGCGATGTGCTGACGCTAAACGCGGTTCAGAACTTCACGCGCAAGCTGCAGACTGCGGGTCAGGAAATCGGGAACTGGAATGCCGTCAACCTGAACGGTGGCACGGCCGATCTGGTTGGGACGCTGACAACCGATACCTTCACCCTGGGCAAGGATAACGCTGGCAATCCGGCCCTCCTTTCCATCGGGGCGGACAATGTGGGCGACACGCTCACCGTGACCGGCAATTACATCGGCGCCGGTGGCGCCATTGTGATTGACACCGTCCTTGGCAACGACAGTTCCGCCACCGACCTGATCAAGATCGGCGGGAACACGTCGGGCAGCACCAGTGTCATGGTGAACAATATCGGTGGCACCGGCGCGCCGACGGTCGAGGGCATCAAGGTTATCGATGTCGGTGGTGCCTCCAATGGCACGTTCGCGCTGATCGGTGACTACGAAATTGCCGGACAGCAGGCGGTGATCGCCGGAGCTTACGGATACACCTTGTGGAAGAACGGTGTAGGTACGCCCACCGATGGCGACTGGTACCTGCGCTCACAGCTAAAGCCGGTCGATCCTGTTGATCCCACGAACCCAACCAATCCCACCAATCCGACGGGACCGATTTACCAGCCAGGCGTTCCGGTTTACGAAGCCTACTCGCAAGTCATGCTTGGGATGAACGGCCTGCCAACCTTGCAGCAGCGCGTCGGCAACCGCTATTGGACCGAGGGACAGGCCGCGGCTGACGCGGCGGGGACGCCCGCCATCGACGAGAATGGCGTGTGGGGTATTGTCGAAGCCTCCCATGCCCAGTTCCGGCCCGATGACTCCACCAGCGGCGCCGAATATGATCTCGACATCTGGCGGCTGCGTGCCGGCGTCGATGGTCTGATCCTGCAGACCGATGACGGCAAGCTGATCGCCGGTCTCACCGGTCACTATGGACAGGGCTCCTCGAGCATCTCGTCGGCGTTCGGCCCGGGCAGCATCTCGATTGATGCCTATGGTGTTGGCGCCACTGCCACCTGGTACGCCAATAACGGCTTCTATCTCGATGGCCAGGCCCAGGTCTCTTGGTTCAACAGCGACCTATCCTCTGACTGGGTGGGTGGCCTGACCTCAGACAATGGCGGCTTCGGCTATGCCCTGTCCATCGAAGCGGGGCAGCGTGTCAACGTTTCGGAGAACTGGACGGTCATTCCCCAGGCCCAACTGGTCTATTCGAACGTGCGCTTTGATGGCTTCACCGACCCGTTCGGTGCTCAGGTTGGTGGTGGCTCGGCCGATACCCTTGTCGGCCGGTTCGGTCTCGCCGTCGAATACAGCAATAGCTGGACCAATGAAGCCGGGCAGAACCAGCGAGCCGCCGTTTATGGCATCGCCAACCTGCATTACGACTTCCTCGACGGCGCCTCGACCAACGTGTCGGGGACCACGGTTGGATCGCAGAACGACCCGCTCCGGGGTGAAATCGGGCTGGGCGGATCCTACAATTGGAATGACGACAAGTTCTCGCTCTACGGCGAGGTCTCAGCCAGCTCGAGCCTCAATAACTTCGGCGACAGCTATTCCCTGGGTGGCAAGGTCGGCTTCCGCGCCAAGTGGTGACCTCCTGACCACCAACCGTTGGGCCGGGGCATCAGAAATGGTGCCCCTGCCCAATCCTGCGTTATCTTCAACACCGAAACCGCCGGAACGGAGCCATCCGAACCTGGAATGGTAGAAGATGGCACGCGCCCGACGTCCCAGCGAACATTTTTGCTTCGTTCCCGCCGGTGGTCCCCGCCGGCGGGAACCGCGTGAATTCGAAGTGATCGGATCAGACAAGATGCCAAGCTCGTTTAACTTCATTGTACGCCCATTGGCGGCGCTTCTGTTTCTTAGCTCCGCCTCGTTGTCCCTGGCTCAGGAGACAGCCGGTGGTTCGACGCCCACCCCGCCAGCATGGGCGTTGAACTGCGTAAGTCCGGACGCCGCATCGGGTGCATTGGACTGCCAGATTGCGCAGCGGTTTTATCGCCAGCAGACTGGAGAACTGGTCATGGTTCTGGCCATATCCAAAAAGTCTGAGGATGCGGCGTTCTCCATGGATTTGGTGCTGCCCCACGGGCTCAACCTGCCAAGTGGCGTATCCTATCAGGTCGATGACGGCGAAACAAAAATCGCTGCTATAAACAGCAGCGGGCAGAACGGGGCGGTTACGTCCATCCCCCTTTCCCCGGATATTCTCGCCGTTTTGAAAGCAGGCTCCACCTTAACAGTGAAGATGCAGACCGCAACGGGGGCGGAGCTTTCGATCCCGCTGTCATTGGCCGGCTTCACCGCGGCGGTCGATCGTCTATCGGCTATCAAATAACTCGGCTGTAAACCCGATGCCATCGTCCAAGTCGAGGCCTTGTTGCGTTAGTTGCACGCGAGCGCGGTTCTGACCCTGCTCGTTCCTCTCCGGTCCGCCCGCTTGTTTGCCGCGCTTTTCAAAGGATCCGACCTTCTGCTCATCGCACGCTTCGATGAAGCGAGAGCAGAGGACGACCACGAAATCGAATCCCATTGCCGATCGGCCGTCGCCATGTTCATCGCCGCACATAGTGGCAATGACCACAAGGGCGGATAGCCCTGGACGAGGCCGAGAAGGCGAATGGCATTGGCCGGAATGGGCCGCGATGCGGGCCGGCACGTTTGGGCCCGAGGCTGTGTGAAAACCCCTTGATTATGCTGAGCCACCATTGGGTGGGCAGGTTAGCGAAATGGTATTCGAGACGGAGCTTCATTTCGAAGGATGGGGCCGATGCCCGACTCAAACCTGGTGCCATAAGGCCCGGACGGGCCGACTGCAAACTGTGCGCCGCTCCGGCCTATCTTGAATGCCAGGTCTGCCCAGAATGGTCGTGGAGTTGCGGGCTCGCGAAGTGCTTATAATCCTCGGCGCGACGGCTTACCTCGGCGGCTATGCCTTTGCGGGCGATCAGAAGCGACGAACGGGCGCAGGATATTGAGCAACCAGATCGTCTACCGTCAGCAACGTAATGCCCTCCACAATAGACTGAGCAATCAAAATGCGATCGAACGGATCTTTGTGGATTGGTGGGAGCCCGTCCGCAGCAACGGCATGCTCACTTGTAATCGGTAACTCATGATAGCCATTGTCGACTAGCCCCCGCCGTAAAAGGCGTGGATCGACGGTAAAATCCTGGCGGCCAAGCCCCCGTTTAATAGTAACTTCCCACAGGCTTGCTGCACTAAACATGAGGTCGTTATCACGGTTCTCGATTTCGGTTAGTGCCGCAAGCGGAAGTCGATCAGGCTCGCCTGCCGCCCAAAGCAGGAGGCGGGTATCGAGCAGAAGCTTCATGTGTTGCCGCCAAACAGCTTCTCGATTTCCTCACTTCGATCGACATCGTCCGGAATGGCTATCTGTCCATTCATAAATCCGACACGGCGAACATCAGCGGCTGCTGGTGTGTCAATCGCGACTACCTTGACCATCGGCTTGCCCGATTTAGCAATAATGAAAGATTCGCCCTTGGCGGCCTCCTCGATCAAACGCGAGAGATGCGTTTTGGCCTCGTGGATGTTAACGGTCTGCATCAACGACTCCTTGACTTAGTTCAGTAAACTTAGTCTGTTTTGGATTGGCCTTCAAGCGCACTTACCACCGTCACGCGACTACTTAGTGCGTTCCACGGTAGGATCGTGGATGGCCCTCAAACCAATCCCCGGTTCCATTCTGAGGAATATGAATGACCACGCTTTATATCATCACCGGAGCCATGGCCGCCGGAAAGTCGACGATCGCAAAGGAACTGGTGCAGCACTTCGAGAGGTCCGCTCATGTCGGGGGCGATGCCTTCCTACGCATGATCGCTAGGGTGGTGCTGTTATGGGGCCAGTGCTTGATAGCGAGGCCGTCTTGCAGCTCCACCTCCGGCAAGACATTGCCATGGACGCTGTGCGCCGATTCATCGGGGCAGGATTCGCCACGGTCTATCAAGACATTCTGATAGGTGACGATTTCATTCGCGTCACAAAAGCGCTCGCTGACCTTGCTCCCCGAATAGTGGCGCTCAATCCCAGTGTAGAGACCTTAGCAGAGCGTGATGCTAACCGATCTAAGACTGGCTACAGTGAACAGTTCCGGCCCAACGTCTTGGCCGAAGCACTTCAGTCGAACACCCCTCGTCAGGGGTTATGGCTGGATACCTCCGAAATGACGATCGAAGTCGTCATCAAGACAATCCTAAAGAACTGGTAGGCCCATCCGGACGGCCCTCTCGTGTCTGTGTTCTTGTCGCGTTGACCCTCAATCCGCTCTCCACCCATTGCGGTCATTGCGACTTGCATAGCTGGCAGTTTTGGCAAATGCGAACAGGACACTCTCAGACGGTCTCGGTCCATTCGAGTGGTTCGCTATCGCAACCTTGTTCGCCATTAGTGGCCTGGCCGTTTTCATAGTGTGGCCCTACGCGCAGCATAAGTTTCGTTTCAGCCCGGAAATGCTATCGAGTCAGTTTGTCGATCGGAACGCGTCCGCGAACCTGTCGGGTATGCATCCCACGCTAGCGCCGCGTATAGAGGGCACGCCCCCCAGATAGATACGTATAATACCAGTTGCTAAGTGGTGACTCGATGCGTATCGATTTTGTGGCTGCGGGACTGGATGATGTTATGAGCACCGACGACTTCATAGAGTGGTTGAAACGCAATATGGCGGACGCTGATTCCGGCCAGCCCCTTCACAAGCGGCTCAAATTTTCCATCGAGGGCGCGATCCTTAGCAACAGTCTCAAGCCTGGTGCAGTCCTGCCCGGTGAACGGACCTTGTCGGACGCGCTGGCACTGTCACGGGTAACTGTTCGCAAGGCCATCGCGCTGCTTGTGGAGGAGGGGCTAGCCCATCGACGGCAGGGGGCGAGAACGGAAGTCGGCTCGCGTGTCGAGAAGTCGCTGGCGACCTTGACCAGCTTTTCAGAAGATATGTCGGCCCGTGGTCTGGAGCCGGGATGCATCTGGATTTCCAAGCAGATGTGCCGTCCTTCGCCCGCTGAAATGATGGCGTTGGGCGTATCGGCGGACAGTCAAGTCATCCGTATGAAGCGCATACGAACGGCCGACGGCATCCCCATGGCAGTGGAGACCTCCGCTGTTCCGGCCCGCTTTATTACCTCGCCGGATCTAATCGGGGATTCGCTCTATGAAGCGCTTGAGCGGCTTGGCGCCATGCCGCAGCGAGCCATCCAACGCATGCGCTCGCGTCCCGCTTCCGCTAACGACGCGCAGCACTTGCAATGCGATCTGGGACTGCCCTTGCTCGTCATGGAGCGACGCTGCTTTTTGGCCGACGAGCAGATCGTGGAATTCACGGAATCGCGTTACCGCGGGGACGCCTATGATTTCGTGCTGGAGCTGAAGCGCTAATACCAGTGAAAAACTGGTTGTAATCTGGTATACTCTCGATATCGTTGCCGGCAATCAGGGGTTGCCGGTGCAGCGCGAAGCTCTCAAGAACGTACTTATTGTATCCTGCCAGCCGGTTCCCGGTGGGCCGATGGATAATCCCGAAATGGTGGTCGGGTTCGCTCTTGCCGCCCTGTCATCGGGCGCGGGCGCGTTGCGGATCGAGTCGCTGCCCTATCTGCGCGCCGTCCGCGCCGCTACCAGCGCTCCGATCGTCGGCATTATCAAACGTGATCTTAGCGATAGCCCCGTGCGCATCACTCCCTATGTCGAGGACGCCATAGCGCTGGCCGAGGCGGGCGCCGATATCGTGGCTTTCGACGCCACCGACCGCATTCGGCCCGCCAGCGTTGCCGAACTCATCGCCGCCGTCAAAGCCAAGGGCAAACTCACCATGGCCGACTGCTCCTCTCTTCAGGATGCGCAGCGTGCTCTCGCGGCAGGCATCGATTTTGTCGGTACGACCCTTTCAGGCTACGTCGGTGAAGCTGAGCCGGTCGATCCCGATCTCGGGCTTATCGCCGACATGGTTCGTCTCACGCCCTTCGTAATTGCCGAAGGCCGCATCCGCTCGACTGACCAGGCTAGTGCTGCGGCACGGGCGGGTGCCTATGCCGTCGTAGTTGGCTCGGCCATCACGCGCACCGAACATGCAACCTCCTGGTTCAAGGAGGCCGTCGAGCACGGTTTTGCTGATCGCCAGCCATCGAGCAAGCCCGTGCTGGCCATCGACATCGGCGGCACCAAGATCATCGCCGCTCTGGTCGAAAACGGCACGGTCCGCGATGAGGTCACCCTGTCGACGCAACGCGACGCCGGACCTGATCGCTGGATCGATGATCTGGTTAAAAAGTCCGCTGCCTGGCGCGGCCAGGTGGAGAGGGTCAGCATTGCCGTCACAGGCATCATCGACAATGATCTGTGGTCCGCACTCAATCCTGCTACTCTGGCCATCCCGGAAGCCTATCCGTTGGTCGATAGGCTCCGGCAGGCATTCGATCTGCCTGTCTTTGCCGCCAATGACGCGCAGGCCGCCGCCTGGGGCGAGCATCGATTTGGCGCGGGGCAGGGGCAGGACATCGCTTTCCTCACCATCTCCACCGGCATTGGCGGCGGTCTTGTGCTCAATGGCAAGCCGCTCCTGGGCATTGCCGGCCATTTCGGACTGCTGCAATCGCCGAGCGCCGGCGCTGGTCCGCTGGAAGATCAGGTTTCTGGCCGTTGGATTGCCGATCAGGCATCCAGGGCTGGACATCAGGTCGATGCGCCCGCCGTCTTTGCCGCCGCACGCCAAGGCGCGACCTGGGCAAATTCCATCATTGATCAGTCCGCCGGCAGAGTGGCGCTGCTGTGTCGGGACATCCAGCTAATGTTTGATCCGGACAGGATCGTCATCGGCGGGGGCATTGGTCTGGCCGACGGTTATCTCGACCGGGTCATCGACAAAATTCCAGCTGAGCCCGTTCGGCTCAAGCCTCGAATCGTGGCCTCCCGGCTTGGACGCCATGCTGGTGTGATCGGCGTGGCCGATCTCGCTTTTCGATCCAAGGGAACCGACTGGACGGCTGAGGGGCTGCCCGGCGCAGAATACAGGGACAAAGGGAAGTAAAATGAAGATTCGGAACGGGACAAGCGTTTCATTGGCCGCCATCATGTCGGCGTCGCTCGCACTGGTCGGCACCGCCCAGGCGGCGGTGACTGTATTGGGTTGGCCCGGCGGCTCGGAAGAAACTGCGCTACGCGCCACCGTCGAAGCCTATAACGCCCAGGACAGCGTTGCCGCCGACGATAAGGTGGAGTTGTTGTTCTTCAACCGCGAAGGCTTCTACGACAAGCTGCAGGCCGACATGGCTGCCGGCTCGGACGCCTTCGACGTCAACCTGATCGCTACCTATTCGATCGGTCGCTACGCTCCGTATATGGAGCTGATCGACCTCGGCGACGCGGCGGTTGCGACCTATGGCGAGTCTACGCTCAGCACCATGCAGTTTGAGGGCAAGCAATTTGGCGTGCCAACCGATCTGTCGGCCCACTTCATGTATTTCCGCAAGGATCTAATCGACCAACTTCTGGCCGACGATGGCGCCAAGGCTAAGTACGCCGAGATCTCTCAAAAATATCTCGGCACGGCGCTCGAGCCAAAAGACCCCGATAGCTGGACTTGGGAGGACTGGGCGGCAACCGCGCTCTATTTCACGCAGTCCATCAATCCTGATAGCCCAGTCCGGTACGGCACCGTGTTGCAGCTGAAGAACCTGCTGTTCAACATGATGGTCTTCCAGTCCCTTCCGCGCTCCTATGGCGGCGATTGGCGCGATGCATCGGGCGCGGTAACAGTTGACTCCGAGGCTTATCGCGAGGGGCTTGAACTCTATAAGACGCTCTATGACGCCGGCGCTACGCCAAAGGATTCGCTGAGCTACGAATATGCCGAAACCAATGCCGCGTTTGGCGCTGGCCAGGCCGCCACGGCCCTGCAATGGAATGCCGCGGCAGCCGAATTGACCGACCCGGAAAAGTCCCCCGCAGTGGCCGACGTCGTCGGGATCGTTGCCCCGCCGGCCGGTCCGGAAGCGCGCGCCGATCACATCCACGGTCTTGGTCTGGGTATAAATAAGAACGCCAAAAACAAGGAAGGCGCCATTCAATTCCTGCAGTGGCTCGCGACCGAAGATGCGGCGCTCACCTATGCGCGGGCCGGTGGTTCGCCGGCCCTGGCGCCAGACGTGGTCGCCAAGATTGCCGAGGAACGCCCCGACCTCGTCCAGCTTGGTGAATTCGCCAGCGCCTATGGCTATGTGATGAATGGTGCAACATCGGCCAATGCCCTGTCCATCTATGAGCTGCAGGCCAAGGAGTTCACCGCCTATTGGTCCGGCCAGCAGGACCTCGACACCACCTTGGCCAACACCAAGGCCGGCATGGAAGAAATGCTGAAGTAGTCAACGTCACGCAACGGGCCTGGCCACTATGGTCAGGCCCCACATGATCTTGAGGTATGATGGAACGCATCCGTAGCCACGATTGGGCGATTTTGACGGCGCCGATGGTGGTGTTTCTTCTGCTGTTCCTGGGCTTCCCGGCTCTGGTGAACGTTGTCTATTCGGTGTCCGAAGTCCGTTTCGAAACATTGCGCAGTCCCACCCTGTCGGGCCTTGGCAATTATCTGGCCGTACTCACCGACGACGACTTCTGGCGCGCCAGCTGGTTCTCCCTGCGCTTCGGCGTGGTTACGGCTTTGGCCGAATGCCTGATCGGGCTGTTCCTCGCCATCTTCCTCGCGCCGCTTCTGGCCAAGCGTTCATGGCTTCTCGCCCCCCTAATGTTGCCGCTGATGGTGGCACCCGCCATGATCGGGCTGATGTATCGCCTGGTGCTGCATGAATTCGTCGGGCCGATCCCATTTTATCTCTACGATTGGTTTGGCTCGAGTCCGGCCTTCCTCGATGTCGGCAGTGCGTTCTGGACGCTCAGCGTGATCGAAACACTGCAGTGGACGCCGTTCGCTTTCTTGCTTTTTCATATGGCCTACCAAGCCATTCCCCAGGATGTGCGCGACGCCGCGCTAATCGATGGCGCCACCTCCTGGCAGATCCTCAAGCGCATCGAATTGCCGCTGATGGCACCCACGATCGTGGTCGCTCTCTTCATTCGCTTCATCGATGGCTTTCGTGTCTTCGACAATGTCTACACACTCACGGGCAGCGGCGCAGGCGGCAGCACCATGTCGCTGTCGATCTATATCTACGAAGCTTTCTTTAAACAGGGTGCGATTGGCAAAGCCGTGGCGGCCTCGGTGGTGCTGTTCATCGCTTCGTTTGCTGTGCTCTGGGGCTTGAACGCGCTGGCTGCCAGTCGGAGAAAAGCATGATCAAGGCATTGCGTTGGCTGGTGCTGGTCGTGGCAGTCCTTGCCATGAACTTCCCCGTTCTGGTGACGTTGATCACCTCGTTCAAAAGTGCACGAGAACTATCGACCAATCCCGGTTTTTGGATCAATGCGCCAACGCTCGACAATTATGCCCGCGTTCTGCAGGTCAGCGATCGGCTCAACATATTCGCCTATCTTGCTAACAGCGTTGCTGCCGCAATCATTGGCACGACCCTGGCGATCATTCTTGCCTTCCCTGCAGCTTACGCTATTGCGCGCGGTGATTTCGGCCGCAGAACGCTAATGCCCGTCATCGTCAATCTGCGCGCGGTGCCGCTCATCATCTTTGCCATTCCGCTCTACATGATGTTTCAGTGGCTTGGGCTACTCGACACCCAGCTCGGGCTGGGGCTGATCCTGACCATCGTCAACCTGCCCCTGGCACTGATCATTCTTGTCAACGCCATTGCCGAAGTCCCCATCGAGCTCGACGAAGCTGCAAAAATCGACGGTGCCAACACCCTCCAGATTATGTGGCGGATCATTCGGCCGGTGGTACGGCCAGCGCTAGTCACCACCTTCATTTTCGGCTTCATCACCGCCTGGAACGAATTCCTCTTCGGTCTCATGCTGACCACCAACAAGGCCGTGCCGATGACGGTGGGCGCCTCATTCTTCTTCTCGGCTAGCGGTGGTGGCATTCAGTGGGGCATGGCCTCCGCGGTCATGATCCTGGGTGCCCTGCCGCCTATGTTGCTGGGCCTTGTGATGTATCGACAGATTTCGGGCTCGATGACGGCCGGTGCAGTAAAAGGCTAGATCGGCCAGATCGGCCGCCGGTTGCTGACGGCTAACGGCCCGGCGTTCCGCAAACGATCACCTGTACTCCGCTATGGCGCAGGCTTTCTTCGTTCTTTTGCTTCATCCGATCGGTCACAAAAGCGGTGAATTCGGAAAATGACACCACCCGCACCGCAGCGGTTCCGGACCACTTGTTGACGGTGGCACCGAGGTAACCACCAGTTGCAACTCTCGGTAGAACCTAGATAGAATCTGTCCATGACACCCACGCCTCAACTCAGCCTAGGCTTGCTGCTCACCGCGGCTGCTGGCTTTGTCGATGTGGTGGGCTTTGTCGAACTGGGCGGACACTTCACCTCTTTCATGAGCGGCAATATCACCCAGTTGGGCGATGCGCTGGCGCTGGGCGCCTGGCCGGTGGCGCGGATCACCGCTTCGCTGGTGGCACTGTTCCTGCTGGGCAGCGTTGCCGGTTCCATGCTGGCCCTGATCGCCGGCACGCGCTGGGGTTCGGCCGCCGTGACAGGTTTCGTGGTGGCGACTTTTATCGCTACGCTGGTCCTTGCCTATTTGGGCTTTCCGCCCGACCAGTTCATGCTGGCTTTGGCCGCAGGCGCCGGCGCCCAGAACGCCATTTTACCCTCGACCGGCTCGGTGCGGCTCGGCACTACGTTCGTCACCGGCACCTTGTTCGCAGCCGGCCAAGACCTCGCCCGCGCCCTTTACCGCCTCGCGCCGCCCTGGCGATGGGCACAGCACATGCTGGTCTGGATATCGCTGCTGCTCGGCGGGCTGCTAGGGGGACTGGGCTATAAGGTCTTGGGCATCAATGTCTTGGTGGTTCCAGGGGCAGTGTATCTGGGATTTCTTGTGGCATTTGTAGTGAGGCGGCCGAGCAAGGTAGTGCCGTAGCGCACCTAAATGGCAGCTTCTCTATCGTCGTTTATGTCCATGGCCGCGCGAAGTCATCTGCCGCCGAGAGGCGGCATCGATGGCTTCGAAACACCGACTACGACAATCGCAGGCCAATGACAGTCCCCGGCCTTAAGGCCCGCCTAGATGGAGTATCGCAGCCAGTGGCGGGATGAGCCGGGCAGGCGGCCAACTCCAATCTCTATTAGGATGTACTGCACCGCGCCCGCAGCTATGCATGCGACAGGATAGCACTGCGACAGCTGATCGGCTTAACGGGCGCTTCGCGCCGGTTTAAAGCATAGATCGCCCAGGAGGCGCCAAAATGCTGTCTGTTTCAACTTGCTCTGAAACTATCGATATTCCGCTTTTTTGCCAGAACTGCCCGTCGCGGCGAACGGGTAGCTGCGCGGCCCTAAGCTCCGACCAATTGGGTCGGCTGGCGAGTCAAAGCCGGCGGGTGCACTACGATGCCGGCGAGGCGCTGGCCGCCGACGCGATGCCGATCGGTGGCTATGGTAGTTTGCTGCATGGGGTGGTTAAGCTGTCAAAGGTGCTTGAGGACGGCCGCCAGCAGTTGGTGGGGTTGCAGTTTGCTCCCGACCTAACTGGGCGGCTCTTCGCCAATGAAAGCCGGGTAACGGCCGAAGCTGCATCGGATGTCGATCTTTGCGTTGTATCGAGATCGGCGATGGAAGCGGTGCTCCGCGACAGCCCCGATTTCAAACACCGCATCATGCTGCAGACGTTGCGGGAATTGGACGAGGCGCGCGACTGGATGGTGACGTTGGGTAGGAAGACGGCGGCCGAAAAGGTGGCCAGCTTCCTCTGTCTTATTGCCAGCCATGCGACCCCCGACCAGGACAAACCTCGCACCAGCTTTGACCTACCGTTGAGCCGGGCTGATATCGGCGATTTTCTGGGTCTGACCATCGAGACGGTGAGCCGGCAGATGAGCAAGTTCAAGGCCGATGGCGTGATCGGGATTGAGAACTACCGCCATGTAACGGTGCCAGACCTAGCGCGGCTGCGGGTGCAGTGTGGGTAGGGCTGCTTTCTTCTAAACACCCCTTGGCCCTACCGGATCAAAGTGGGGCCAGGAGGCATGCGCGCGCGTTGTGCGAATTACTCCCCCAGCACTCCGTTCCTGATGCTAACCACGCGGTCCACTGTCCCATCGGGGATGGCGGCGTGAGTGACAAGGATGGTGGTGCGGCCCGCCATGGCGGTTTTGATAGTGGCGAAAAAGGCCAGTTCCGCGTCACGATCCAGGCCCGTAGTGGGTTCGTCGAGCAGGATGACCGGTGCATTGCTGAGCAGGGTGCGGGCGAGGCAGAGACGCCGGCCCTGGCCGGCCGAGACGGTTTTGCCCGCTTCACCCAGAAGACTGTCGAGGCCGCGCGGCAGGCTATCCACGAAATCGGCAATCCCGGCATCGGTAAGCGCTGCCCAGAGGTCGGGCTCGCTGGCATTGGCACGGCCGATCAGCAGATTGGCGCGGATGGTGTCATGGAACACCGGGCTGTCCTGGCCGAGCAGGGCAATATGGGCATGAAGGTCGGCTTGCCGCAAATTGGCGAGCGGCACGCCCCCCAGGGTGATGCGGCCCGATTGCGGATCGCTCAGGCGCAGCAGCAGCTTGAGCAGGCTAGATTTGCCGCCGCCGCTTGGGCCGACAATGGCAATGTGCTCGCCGGGTATGAGGGTCAGGTTGATATTGCTGAGGGCCGGTGCGCTGCCGCCATAGCAGAAGGTGACGTTGTCGATGACAATAGCCGCTTGCGTTGGAATGGGTTGCGGCTGGGCGGGGTCGGCGACGCTGACCGGTGTTTCTGCCATGGCCATCAACCGCTCGGCGGCCGCCATGGCGGTACTGAGCTTGCCCACGCTGCGCACGATGGCATTAGACGCCTCAAAGCTGCCGAGCACGGCCAGCAGTAACCCAACCAGCAGCGGAGCATCGATTTCGCCGCGGCTGAAATGGTCAAGGCCAATCCATAGCACGCCGACCAAAGCCAGTGCAGCTAGGGTCTGCACGATTGCGGCCGCAATGGCAGTGAGGCTTGCTAGTTGCCCACGCGCCTCGGCGAGTTGCGTCGCTTTGATCGCCAAATTGGCGTGGGTGGTCCCTAGCAGGCCCATGGCCAGCAAGTCGGTATGACCATCAATGCCATCGAGCGTTGCAAGGCGCGCGTCGGCCGCGCGGGCAACCACCTGGCGACCGGCACGGCGAGTGTACAGGACCAGCAGGACTGGTGCGGCGAGAACGGCGAGGGCGTAGCAAAGAGCATAGACCCATGCAGCGGCCGGCAGCAGGAATACGAGGATGGTGGAAACAGCTCCGGCGATAACGAGCGCGGCAGTGACTGGACCAACGGCGACAAGGAAAGCCGTATCGAGCGCATCAACATCGGCGGTGAGCCGGCTGACCAGGTCGCCATGCCGCATATTGCGGTCAGCAAGCGGCAAGCGGGGAAAGAGGCGAGCAAAAAGCCAGCCGCGAATATCGGCCAGCAGGCGCAAGGTGGCGTCATGTCCGGTGAGGCGCTCGCCATAGCGCGCCAGGATGCGGATAAAGGAAAAGCCGCGCACCAGCGCCGAGGGGGCAAAAAGATTGAAGGCCAGGCCCGCTGAGGTGAGCGCGGCCGCGGTGATGAACCAGCCCGAGGTGCCGAGCAGGGCAATGCCGGCAGCCAGTGTCACTAGCGACAGGATGAGCGCCAGTAACAGGCCGCGCGCCTGTCTTGCAAAGAGGCTGCGAAAGGCCAGGAGTGCCTTCATGCCGCGCTCCGTTTGCCGGCGGCGGGAACTGGGGTGGCCAGCAAGCGGCCGCCGGCAATGCGATAGGCCTTGCCCAAGTGGGCCGCTACGGCGAGCGAATGGGTAGCCACGATCAGCGTGCGGCCCTGGGCATAGCGCAGCAGGTTGTTGAGCACCGCCTGTTCGAGCTCGCCATCAAGATGGGCCGTAGGCTCATCTAGCAGGATCAGTCCGGCATCGCGCAGGAAGATGCGCACCAGCGCCACGCGCTGGGCCTGACCGCCGGAGAGGCCGACGCCATCCTCACCTAGCATGGTATCGAGACCATCGGGCAGGGCATCGGCAAAGGGCAGGACATGCGCCAGCTCGGCCGCCCGGACGATTTCCGCTGGCGTGGCACCGGGCCGAGCCAGGGCGATATTATCGGCCATGCTGGCATGGATGATCCGGGGCTTCTGGCTCAGCAGGGTGACGCGGCCGCGCAGGTCGGATTCGGCCCATTCGGCCAGTTCGATATGATCGAGATGTGCCGAGCCCTCATGGGGGCGAAGACGGGCGATGGTTTCGAGCAGGGTGGATTTGCCGCTGCCGCTGGGACCCAGAATGGCGACATGTTCCCCCGCGGCGACCTGCAATGCCGCGTTGACCAGAATAGCGCGGCTGCGATCGGGCGTGCGGATGGTGAAATCACTGAACGCCACGGCAATGGCGGCACTGTAGGGCAAAGCCGGAGCGTCGCTGGGCCGGGCAATGGTGGTGGGGAGGACG
Source organism: Hyphomicrobiales bacterium (assembly GCA_900470445.1). Taxonomy (GTDB): domain Bacteria; phylum Pseudomonadota; class Alphaproteobacteria; order Rhizobiales; family Devosiaceae; genus Devosia. The sequence continues at coordinate 41,236 of UCAU01000045.1, forward strand.
CCGAGTTGCGCCTCGATTTCGCCGATGGCTGCCTTGGCGCTGGAGCGATCATGATAGCAGGCGGCGAGCTGGCGCAGGGGATTATAGACCTCCGGCGCCATCAGCAGCAGGAAAAGACCAAGCTGCAGGCTGAGCGGCTCGGCGCGTAATTGCAGATAGCCGATATAGGTGAGGCCCACATAAAGTGCGATGCCTGCCACACCTAGGGCCGCAAAAAATTCCAGCACGGCCGAGGAGAGAAAGGCGATGCGTAGCACGCGCAGAGTGCGTCGCCGCAATTCGTCGCTGGCGGCGACGATGCTCGCGGTTTCCGCCTCGGCGCGGCCGAACAGTTTGAGTGTGAGCAGCCCCCGCAGCCGATCGGCGAAGCGCCCATTGAGCTGGCTGAGGGCGCGGGCCTGCCGCGTCGTCGCGATCTGGGCGCCCCAGCCGACCAGGGCCATGAAGAGTGGGATCAAGGGCGCAGTGACGAGAAACAAGAGGCCCGCCAGCCAGTCGAGCGGCAGGATAACGGCGCCGAAGGCCAGCGGTAGCACGCTCGCCTGGATCATGGCAGGCAGATAGCGGGCGAAGTACCCGTCCAACGCCTCGGTCTGGTCGATGATGGCGGAGGCGGCGGAACCCGATGCGGGCTGGCCGGCGGCGCGGGGCGGGCGGGAGAGCATTTGAGCAAACAGGGCTTGGCGTAACTGGAGCTTGATGGCCTCGGCTGCGCTGACGCCAGCCCGTTCGCCCAGTGCTCCGAGCATGGCGCGGATGACTAATAGGGCAAGGACGAGGCCAATAGCCGGAGCGAGGGCGACAAGCGGCCGGTTATGCTCGATGGCCTGACCCAGAATATCGGCAAAGAGCCAGGTCTGGCAGATCAACAGGACCCCGCCGAGGAGGGGCGCTGCGATCGTCAGGCCAATCCATGGGCGGCCACGATGAGTGAGGGCGGAGAGTGCCTTGGCATGCAGGCGATCCTTGGTCGTCATATAGTCCTCAGCGTATCCCAAGTGCATCCCCATCCGGCTCGGTCTGTTGCGGCCGGTGAAAGCTCCTGTCCGGGCAACATTAGCCAAGCTGCAGCCCCAACCTTTGATCTGAATCAAGGCGGCTCGCCTCCCGACCCGGCAAAAGGGCCTCGGGACAGCCACGAATCGGCGGCTGAGCTTATTCACAGGGGCATTCGCGCCATGATCGACATGACGGTTGTCGAAGTCTCGCGGTGGCAATTTGCCGCCACCGCCATGTACCATTTTCTTTTCGTGCCGCTGACCCTGGGCCTGTCTTTCATGATGGCCATTATGGAGAGCGTCTACGTGATGACCGGGCGCGATATCTGGCGCAAGGCGACTCTTTTTTGGGGCACGCTGTTCGGCGTCAATTTTGCCATGGGCGTGGCTACCGGCATCGTCATGGAGTTCCAGTTCGGCATGAACTGGAGCTATTACAGTCATTACGTGGGCGACGTGTTCGGGGCGCCGCTGGCCATAGAAGGGCTGATGGCCTTTTTTCTAGAAGCCACGTTTATCGGCGTCTTCTTTTTCGGCTGGGACCGCCTGAGCAAGGTGGGGCACCTCGCCGTCACTTGGCTGACCGCTTTGGGGGCTAATTTCTCGGCCCTGTGGATCCTTATCGCCAACGGCTGGATGCAGAACCCGGTCGGCGCAAAATTCAACCCCGATACCATGCGCATGGAAGTTACCGACTTTATGGCGGTGATCTTCAATCCGGTGGCGCAGGCCAAATTCGTGCATACGGTGAGCGCGGGCTATGTCTGCGGCGCCGTCTTCATCTTCGCCATTTCCTGCCTGTTCCTCCTGCAGGGTAAGCACGCGGAACTGGCCAAACGCTCTATGGTCGTGGCGGCCAGCTTTGGCCTCGCCTCGGCGCTGTCGGTCGTGGTGCTGGGTGATGAGAGCGGCTATGTCGCGACCGAGCAGCAGAAGATGAAGATCGCCGCGATGGAGGCGATGTATCACACCGAGCCCGCGCCGGCGGCGCTGACCCTGTTCGCCATTCCCAGCAGCATACCGGGCGAACCGGTATTCGAGGTGCGTCTGCCCTGGGTGCTAGGCATCATCACCACACGCTCGCTCGATATGGAATTGCCCGGCATCACCGAATTGGTCGAACGTGCGGCAATCCGCATCCAGTCCGGCATGATCGCCTATGGCGCGCTGCAGGACGTCAGGGCCGATGGAAGCAATGCCGAGGCACGCGCGCTGTTCGAGCAGCACTGGGCCGATCTCGGTTATGGCCTGCTGCTCAAGAAATACCGGACCGATATCGAGAATGCGACGGGGGAGGAAATTGCCCTGGCCTCGTTTGACACTGTGCCCGATGTGTGGCCCCTGTTCTGGAGCTTCCGCCTGATGGTAGGCGTGGGTTTCTTCTTCATTGCCTTTTTTGCGGTGTGGTTCTACCGCGCCTCGCGCGGCTGGCTCGACACTAACCGGACCATGCTGTGGATCGGGGTGGCAACACTGCCGCTGCCCTGGCTCGCCATCGAAGCGGGCTGGTTCATCGCTGAATATGGCCGCCAGCCCTGGGTGGTCGAGGGCGTGCTCCCGACCTTCTATGCCGCCTCGGGGCTGCGCTTCTGGGATCTGGTGATCTCACTCAGCTTCTTTGTCGCGCTCTATACCGTGCTACTGGTCATCATGATCCTGCTGATGATCAAGATCATCAAGGCCGGGCCGCAGGAAAAGCTCTTTGCCACCAGCCCCACCGATGACGAGGACTTCGTCATTGCCGCGCTTCCGGCTACTCCCGCCAATAAGGAACTTGGATCATGAGCTCCATTCCGCTCGACTATGAAACCCTGCGCCTGGTCTGGTGGCTGCTGCTGGGCATATTGCTGATTGGCTTTGCCATTATGGGTGGGCGCGACCTTGGCGTGGGGGCGCTGCTGCCCTTTGTCGCCCGTACCGATGAAGAACGGCGCTTGCTACTCAATCTCGTCGGGCCGACCTGGGAGGGCAATCAGGTATGGCTGGTGCTGGGGGGCGGGGCGATCTTTGCCGCCTTCCCGCCACTCTATGCGGTGAGCTTTTCTGGCTTTTATCTGGCCATGATCGTGATCCTCTTGGCGCTGATCCTTCGGCCGGTGGGCTTCAAGTTCCGTGGCAAGGTGAAAGACCCACGCTGGCGGGCGGCCTGGGACTGGGCGCTGTTCATCCGCGGTTTCGTGCCTTCGCTGATCTTTGGTGTGGCGGTGGGCAACGTGCTGCTGGGCGCTCCATTCCACCTCGATGACACGATGCGGGCCTTCTATACCGGCAACTTCTTCCTGCTGCTGATGCCCTTTGCCCTGCTCTGCGGATTGGTGAGCCTGGGCATGATCACGACGCAAGGGGCGAGTGTAATCGCCGGGCGGACCACCGGCCCTTTGGCCGAACGGGCACGGAGCTATGGCACCATTGCGGCCATGGCGACCATTGCCCTTTTCGCGCTGGCCGGCGTGTGGATCGCGCTGGGCGTTGATGGCTATACCATTACCAGCGTTGTCGACCCCAACGCGGCAATCAATCCGCTGGCCAAGACTGTGACGCTGACGCGGGGCGGGTGGCTGGCCAATTATGGACTCTATCCCTGGATGATCCTTGCCCCAGTGCTGGGCTTTGCTGGCATGATCGGCGCCTTGCTGGCGCTACAGGCGCGCTGGCGGTTGCCGGCACTGCTGGCTTCCAGCCTCGGCATTTTCGGCATCACTTCAACGGCGGGCCTGTCGCTATTCCCGTTCCTGTTGCCATCCTCAACGGTGCCGGAGGCGAGCCTGACCGTCTGGGACGCCTCGTCCAGCCATCTGACGCTGTTCATCATGCTGCTGGTGACCTGCTTTTTTCTGCCCATCATCCTCCTCTATACCGGCTGGGTGTTCCGGGTGATGCGTGGCACGGTGAGCACGGAAAGTCTCGAAAAGAACCCCAACGCCTATTAGGAGACGAGCATGTGGTATTTTTCCTGGATTCTCGGGGTCGGCCTCGCCTGTAGTTTCGCCATTCTCAATGCCATGTGGTTCGAGATGCGCGAGGACCGGCATGGTGCAAAAGCAAAGCGCTGACTTTTGACGGCAGGGGCCATCGGGGCTTACCTGCCGCCACTATGTTCTTGCCGATGACAGCTGCTGCGGTATCGCAGCCGTGCTTTCGCTCGAACAGCGGACCGCCATGCGCCAGTTCAGCGCAGGCGATGAAGCGGATACACAGCGCACCTGAAGGTCCATCGTCACCGGACCGCCCTTCCACTTTGGCGCGTAAAGATCATCGCGCTATCTACCTCGCTATGATGTCGAGCTTGACACCTTGTCGGCTGGTAAGGGCGATAGCATGAAAACACAGCCGGCATTCACGACGCGTGTTTCGCCTCACTGCCTCAGGACACCGGGCTCATGGCGCCCAGCAACGCTTCGATCTTGATGGTGGCGAAATTGGAGAATGTGTCCGATACGGCATAGGGCAGAATGATGCGGCTGCCGTGCCGGATAGCGCCGCAGGTATAGACGACATTGGGCACATAGCCTTCGCGCTGGGACGGATCAGGATGAACCAGCGGCTCGCGGGAGCGGGCAATGACCTTGCTCGGATCAGCCTTGTCGAGCAGCGCCGCCCCAATGGCATAGCGGCGCACCGGACCGACGCCGTGGGTGAAGAGCAGCCAGCCCTCATCCAGCTCGATGGGCGATCCGCAATTGCCGATCTGCACGAATTCCCAAGGCCATTGCGGCCTGAGGATTGGCTTGCCACCATCCCAGGTCAGCAGATCGTCGGAATAAATGAGATAGAGGTTTTCATTGTCCTGCCGACCGATCATGGCGTAGCGGCCATCGATCTTGCGGGGGAACAAGGCCATGCCCTTGTTGCGGGCGGCGCTGCCCTTGAGCGGGGTCATGCGGAAGCTCAGAAAATCCTGCGTCTCGATGAGCTCGGAGCGGATGCCGCGGCCGTCATAGGCGGTGTAGGTGGCGTAATAAGTGCGCTCGCCCTCATCCTCGAACAATACAAAGCGGGCATCCTCGATGCCGTTGGATTGCGCAGCGGTGACCGGGAACAACACGCGTTCGCTGATGTCCTGGGTATCGAACACGACGTCGACCGGTCCATCGACCTGCGGGTCGAAATTGTCGGGCAGTTTGGCCGTTGCCGCCAACCGTGCGGTGGGGTCGATGGAGACGGCGCCATCCTTGGAAAGCGTGCCGGCCCGGAAGGTCAGCGAGGAAACATGCCCCTCCCCCACCGCCCGCAGGCTGAGTACGAAGCGCAGGCCGCCGGGCGGGGCCAGCGACTGGTCGGGATGCGGGACGATGCTGGGATTGAACAAAGCCGAGGCTTCGAAAGAATATTCGTTGAGAAAATAGGCACCGACCAGCTGGCTTTGCAGTTTGGTGAAGGGCGCATGATCAAACAGCGCCTCCTCCATTTCCGCCGCGCGGGTTTCAAAACTGCGCAGCAGATTGCGATGCCGGCCCTGAAAATTCTCCAGCACGTCGGCCAATTGGCTCGCTACGGTCGCGTCGTCCAGAGCCAGGACCCGGTCGACAATATGGTTGGCGCGGGTCTTGTCGGTCGGCTTGAAATCCTTGGGCTCGGTGGCCGGCTTGAAGGGCCGCACGATGACCCGGGCGGGATCAGGACGGAGATAAAGGGCCTGCCGGTTCAGGAATGTTGCTTGCGACAAGGCGACCTCGAAATTGTGGTTTTGGGAAAGACTGGATATCGCTGCGGTGCAGCGGCTGCGAGCGGTCGGGCACGAGCGCGACACGCTCGAACTGGCGCATATCGGCCAGGCTGAGCAGGTAGGAGACGACGGATTCCCCACCCCGATTTTCGTTGCGGCGGTCGGGATGCAGGCCATCCCGGCATGAGCCGGTTTCCGGATCGACCAATGGCAGGCCCAGATCATTGCTGCCCAGGAACCAGGCAAAGGCCCGGCTGGCATAGTCGCGCCAGCGCGGCTGGGCGGTCATGCGCCAGGCGGCGAGGCAGGCGGCGATGGTTGCAGCGGCTTCCACCGGCTGCTGATCGAAGGGTTTGGGCGGCAGGCGGATATCGGAAAAGCCGGTGCTGCCCACCGGGCGGAACTGGCCGCTGGGGCTGGTCTGGCGGGCCATGAGCCAGCCGAGCATGCGCAATCCAGCAACGCCATAGGCCTCGCTGGCCGTGGCGCGCCCGGCCAGGATCAGCGCCTCGCAGAGGCGTGCATTGTCGTAGGAAAGACCTTCTTCGAGCCAGACCCAGTCGGGCGTTTCCACCTTTTGCAGCAGGGCAACGAGGCGGTCGGCGAGCACCAGCCGCAGCCGGGCGGCGAACGTGTCATTGGCCGTAACGGCGCAATAGGCATGCAGGCCCAGCAGGGTGAACGCCCAGGCGCGGGGAGAGGCAAAGTTTTCGACGACGGGCAGCGCCTGGGCAAAGAGTGCGGAGGCCCATTGCCGCCGCGATGCCGAAGCGCCGCTACGGGCGGCAACGCCCAAGGCCCATAGGGTGCGGCCGTGGCTATCCTCTGAGCCTTGTGCTTCCAGCCAGCGGCGGTCAAAGCTCATGAAGTTGCGGAAGCGGCCGCTATCGGGGTTGAAAGCGTGTTGCACGAAGGCGGCATAGGCCGATGTGAGCCGGTCGGGCAGGCTTTCGCGGCCATCGACGTCGAGCACGCTGGCCAGCAACAGGCCGCGCGCATTGTCATCGACGCAATAGCCATGGGCGCGGTCGGGCACGCAGTGAACGGCGTGCTGGAACAGCCCGGTGCCATCGCTCATGGCCTCCAGATGATCGAGCGCCATGGCCGGTAGCTTGGGTGTTTGCTGGCCGCGAAGCAGGTTATGCGCACGCTTCGGCGCACTCGCCTCTTCCAGCACGGAGACATAGCGCTCGGCCGTGCGCTCCCAGGTCATGTGGCGGCTATCCGCATAGGCGCGCCGGCGCATGGCCTGGCGCCGGGGCTCGTCATTCAGCAGTCCGGCTATTGCCTGGCCGGTGGCATTGGCATCGCCGAAGGGCACCAGGATACCCTTCTCGCCATCGAGCAGCTCTTGCGCGTGCCAATAAGGTGTCGAAACCACCGCATTGCCCAGGCCAAAACTGTAGGCCAGCGTGCCCGAAGTCATCTGCGCCTGGTTGAGATAGGGCGTCACATAGACATCGCACATGGCGATATATTGCAGCAGCGTGGGCCGATCGACGAACTGGTCGAGAAACACAACATGCTCGCCAATGCCCAGCTCCGCGGCACGGGCCTGCAGGCTTTCGCGATAGGCCTCGCCCCGGTCGCGCACCAGGTTGGGGTGTGTCGCGCCCAGCACGACATAGATGGCATCGGGCCGGCTTTTGAGCACCAGCGGCATGGCGTCGATCATCACCTCGATGCCCTTATTGGGCGAGAGCAGGCCAAAGGTGAGGATGACGGTTTTGCCGGCATAGCCCAGGCTCAGCTTGGCCGCATCGGGCTCGACAAAGGCGAAGTCGGGAATGCCGTGGGGGATCACCTCGATCTTGGCGGCATTGGCGCCGTCGATGGCGAGCAGCAGCTCACGACCCTTTTCGGCCATGACGACGACGCGCGCCGACATGGCCACGATGCGCTCCAACACACGCCGTTGGGCAACGCTGGGTTCCGCCAAAACGGTGTGCAACGTGGTCACCACCGGTACGGTGAGCCGATCGAGCAGGTCCAGGATATATTCGCCGGCCTCGCCGCCGAAGATGCCGAATTCGTGCTGTAGCGAGACCGCGTCGAAGCCGCCCCTATTGATGAATTCGGCGGCCCGCACATAGTCCTCGAGCCGGTCTTGCTCGACCTCGAAGGTCACAACCTTGGGGTAGGTATAGCTGCGGCCGGCATCGGTCATGGCGATGATTGCCGTTTCGAGCGGCAAGGGCGAGGCGGCGACGGCCTGCTGCAAATCGGTGGTGAAGGTGGCAATGCCACAACGGCGCGGCAGGGAATTGCCGATAAAGGCGATGCGCTTGATGCGTGTCATGCCGACACCTCCAAATGGGTTGCGGCTTCGAGAAGGCCCGCGGCCACATCGGGGCCGGGATAGGCCACAAGGACGATAGCGCCTGCGGGGCCGGAGGCCAGTTCGGTGCGGCCGGCGGACATGAGGGCGACTTCCCCGACATCGAGATCGACACCGCCCAAAGCCAGCCTGCCGGATATGGCCATGATCCAGGCCTCGCCCGAAGCGGTCATGCGTTGGCTGGATGCGGGGGGCAGAGTGAGGCGTTCGAGGACAAAAAACTCATTAGCGACCAGAACCTTGCGAGCCTCGCTCAGCGTGCTGGCGGGCGCCTGCGGGGCGGGCGGATTTGCGTCTGCCACGGCAATGGCATTGTCGAGATGCAGTTCACGATCCCGGCCATAGTCGAACATGCGGAATGTGGCGTCGCTGCGCTGCTGGATTTCGGCAATCACGAGGCCCGGGCCGATGGCGTGGATGGTGCCGGCCGGCACGTAAATGACCTCACCCGCCGTCACGTCACGCCAGCCGATCAGCTTGGCGACCGAGCCATCAAGGATCGCCGCGCGCAGCTCTGCACGCGTCAGTGTACGCTTAAGTCCGATTGCGACCTGTGCGCCGCGCCGGGCCGAAAGGATATACCAAGCCTCGGACTTGCCATTGGGCAAGCCGATGGATTGAGCGAAGGCGTCATCGGGATGCACCTGCACCGAAAGGCGCTGTTCGGTGAACAGCAGCTTGAGCAACAGGGCCGGCGCCTCAGCATTTCCGTCGGCCGGCTCGTACCACAGCTCGCCCACCGGCTCGCCGCGTACAATTATGTTGCTCCAGGGCAGCAGGTGGCGGCTGCCCCAGGGCTTGCGGACAATGTCGATGCGGGCGCGCTGGGCCCGGCCGACAGCTGGTACAGCGGGCAACCCTGTCGCGGGCGGCCTGGCTGGCAGCGTGGAGAGTGTCAGTGTTTCGCCTTCGGCGCAGAGATCGCTGCGACCGTCCCCTTCACTGCCGTGGTCTCGACGGCCGGGAGCTTTACGGCCTTTGGTTTCTTGGCTTCGCGATTGCCGTTTTTCCGGTCTTTTGACATGGCTATTTCCTCGGTTTGATTGCAGGTCTATTCGAACAGGCCGGGCGGAAGTCGCCCGATTTCGAGCAACACGATGGGCGTGTCATAGGCGTCGGTTTCGATGTCGACTTCCTGGGAGAAGGCAACCACCCCGGCGCGGATCGGACCGAGCCGTTCGGCGGTCGCGATTGCCGATTCTTCGGTTTTGCAGGGCCTCACGACATCCGCGACGAGCTTGGAGCCCTTAAGGGTGAACCCCTGGACAAGATAGGCAGTCGTCATTTTGGCTCCTTGAGAGCGTGATAGGCTAAGCATTGGGTCGAGCGTTGCAGGGGCCTCTAGGCGATGACCACCCAGCCGCCGGCCAGGAGCAAAATGCCCAGTACCAGCATGAAGCCGGAAGCGAAGGCTATCGGGCGCCCATAGCTGATGGCTGGGCGAGAAATGGTTACAGCCCTGCTCTTGGCCGGCGGCAGTTCAACCGGCATGGCTGGAGCTGGGCAGCACCTCAGTCGCTTTGGTCGCATCACCATCGATAAGCGTGCCGATGAGGCGCACTAGGCTCTGCTTTTCGGGCCCAAGACCGCCAGCCCGCAGGAAATCGAGCAATTCGGCATCGCTGGTCGCGCCGCCCGAGGGCTCGTTGGCCCGGTGGCGCACCACGACACGCCCATCGATCCGCACCAGGGTCCAGCGGTCGCCATTGCTGCTTTTGTAAATGTCTCGGCTGTTCTGAGTCATTGCGGAGGCCTTTCTCAGGCTTGGGACTTCTGGTCGGCACGAATGCGAAGAATGGCACTTTTGAGCGCCGCCACCGAAAACGGCTTCGCCAAGACGGTCTGGCGCCTGTGCCGGGACGGCAGCACGCCGATATCGTGGCAGGAGGTGAAGATGAACGGGATCGCCGCATCATCCAGCGCATTAGCAACACGGAACTCGGGACCAGATTGGTTCAACGAGCATTCCACCAGTGCCATTTGTGGAACAAAGGTCTTGATAGCCAGGAGCGCCTGCTCGGCAGTGGCAGAGGTCACTGACATCCGGCAGCCCAACTCGGCTGCGAAATCTTCCAGGAGAATGGCAATCAGCGTCTCATCTTCGACGATGAGAAGGCGAATATCGGACAATAAGCTTCTGGTTCGAGCCATCTGCTCCTCCGTTGCGGAAGAGCGATCAAGGTTCTCTTAATCGGAAACGCCCGTGGCCTTGCTTCCGATAGCCTCACTGTGCGCCTTGCGGAGGCACATAGCAAATGACTTCGCAAATCGGTCGGCTCATAGGCCGGACGTATCGATGGGCGTGCACCCGAGTTCGCCTGTCTTGCCTTACAATTAGTTTGTGCCCCGTCTGGCCAAAGCAATCCCAGGTGCCGCCCAGCGCGGGGATTTCGGCGTCGGCGTTGCTCCCCGAAAGCTTCGCTGGGTATCGCAGATACATTTTTGGCCAAGAGTGACAGTCTGGGTTGTGTTCTCGCCCAGTTTCGGCTAGCTGAATAATCAGTCGTATACGTGCGGGTTAGGTGACGAAGTTCGTTCCTCAACCGTTGGGTTCATGTTCGCCGGTGGTGATCGTGGAGTGAAAAAGAGCCTAGATTGACACCGTGAGTGAGGGATATTCGGTTCCTTGCAATATCGCACACAAGATGCACCCGTAGCTCAGCTGGATAGAGCGCTGCCCTCCGAAGGCAGAGGTCACAGATTCGAATTCTGTCGGGTGCACCATCCCTTTTTCACCGGATAAAATTTGCCCTAACACCTTGAAAGGTAAGGCCAAATTTGGTGTTCTAATCCTCATTTCGCTGATAGGTCAATGGTCCTGAAAATGCCAGTTTAAGCACGGCTTGACGGCTTTCAACTTGACCGGATTCCCAAAGTTTCCAGGGGCTTGCGAGGAACATTAGGGAGTTTCTAAGTGCATCGTCGAAGGTGCGGGCGGGGGCCGGAAGTTGCGAGCTTCTCAGCGACTGCCAGCTTGTCAGCTTCCAGTTTGCGAAAGCGAGCTTCGTAGGCATTAATAACGCTCACAACGTCGGTCTCAACGATCCGATCAAGTAACTGCGATGCCTGGCGCTCGATCTTGATCAGCTCTGCACCCAAGGCAGCCTTCTGTGCCGCGCCTTGCGACAAACGATGCTCCCAAATATCTTTGAACATGAGAGACGCGGCCCTGAATAAGGATTCGCTTGGAACAAGCTTCCGCAAGAGTTGATCGAATTTCGTGTGGAGCTTCTCCGCCGGAATGGATTTGCCGTATGGCCCGCGCCAACCGCGTGAAGGAGGGCAAGAACAACGGCCTGATCGTCGACTATTGCGGCATCTCGAAAAACCTGGCAAAGCCCTGGCGACGTTGGCCGGGCACACAGGTGACGACACGATGGGCGGTCAAGGGGGGCCGGAGACCGATCCTCTGCACCCTGAAGAGAGCTCTTGGAAGAACTCTCCGATGCCATCGAGTTTATCGGTGAGCAGCTAGAAGACAATGGCTTCGACCTGGCCATCCTTAAAACCGCAATGGGATTTGCGAGAAATAAGGCCTTGGTTGATGCCAGGCGGTCAATGTCGATGATGAAAGCCGCAAGAAGTTCGAGATATCGGCGCGCTCGGTTTTCAGGAAGTACAAGGCCTGTCTCACCTTCGAAAGCGTGCAGAAACACCGAGCGGACAGCGAAGCCATCGCCTTTCTCTATAATACCCTGGAGGAAGACCGCGATAGCGCAGACACCTCTGAGATCATCCAGAAGCTGAACGCCATTGTCAGCGAAGCTATTGATGTAGCCGCGGACCCAGCGGCAGGCGACAAAATATTCGACATCTCGAAAGTCAACTTCGAGCTGCTCCGTCGGGAGTTTGCCAAGAGCGAACAGAAGCACACGGATGTTCAGGACATGAAGACCGTGATCGAGAACAGGCTTCGCAAGATGCTCGCAGAAAATCCGCTTTGCGTCGATTTCCAGGAGCGCTTCGACGACATCGTCCGTGAATACAACAAGGAAAAAGACAAGAACACGATCGAGGCGACGTTCGAGGCCTTGATGCGGCTCACGGCGGAATGTCAGAGGAAGAAAAGCGTCACGTTGCAGAGGGACTCGATACCGAAGAGCAATTGGCAGTCTTCGACATGCTACTCAAGCCCGACCTCTCAAAGCCAGAAATTAAGAAGGTCAAGTCAGTCGCCGTTTCGCTTTTGCAAGAGCTTGAGCGGCAAATGCTCGACGTCCAGGGCATATTTGACAAGACGGCAACACGCGACCGCTTCCGTCAGTCCATTTACGACTATCTCTATGACGACCGAACTGGCCTGCCTGCCGAGAGCTATAAGCCCCATGACTGGGAGGAAGTATTCATTGCTGGCAAAATTGGAGTTCGCCCGCAGATGATCTGCAACGCTCCAAAGTCTCTTCTCAATTTCACCGACATGATCCATTGGTCTTCGCTCAACTCCCGCACTTAACAACTTGATATTGATTGTATTTATATTGATGCCACAGCTAAGCGGCGGTAAGAGCCTTTTCTGGCGAGCCGTGGCGCTAGCCCCGCGTGTACCAGGTCGCCCTTGCCTTGCCGTGCCTTTTGATCCGACCGGCCTCGACAAGCTCCCGCAGGCGCACCTTGAGGGTATTGCGGTTGGCCCCGAGCTCTCGCTCGATGGCAGCCGGGGTTAGTCGCTCATGGGCTTTGAATAGCGCCAGGATTTGCATGGAAAGCTCCGGCAGCGCATCGTCTGCGCTTTCCTGCTCGCGCTCGCGGTCAAGACGCTTCGCCAGACTGTCCTTTTGTTTCTTGAGGGCGCGCAGGAAAAATCCAAGCCATGGCTCCCAGTCGGGGGCTTCGCCTTTGAGCGTGGTCTGCGTCCGCCTTAAGGCTTTGTAATAGAGGTCCTTGTTTTCTTCGATTACGCGTTCCAGCGAGGCATAGGGCACATAGACGTAGCCCGCCCGAAGAAGAAGCAAGGTGGTGAGGACGCGTGAAAGCCTTCCGTTCCCGTCCTGGAATGGATGGATCGCCAGAAACTGGACGATGAAGACCGCGACGATCAGCAGAGGATGCAGGCTTTCTTCATCAATCGCTTTACGGGTCCAGGCAACCAGCGCTTCCATATCGCGCGGCGTGTCGAATGGTGTTGCCGTCTCAAATACGACGCCAAGCTCTTTGCCGTCCGCATCGAAAGCCACGACGTCATTGCGCAGGGTCTTGTATCCCCCGCGATGCCGCTCATCTTTCACACTGTGACGCAGCAGCGTCTGGTGAAGCTGGAAGATGTGGTTTTCGGTCAGGCGCAGATCGTCGAAGGCCTGAAAGACAAGGTCCATCGCCTCGGCGTAGCCCGCGACCTCCTGCTCGTCCCGCGTATTGAACGATTGCATCTTGATGTTGGAGAGAAGCTCTTCGACCTGCGCGTCGGAAAGCTTCGCCCCTTCAATGCGTGTGGATGAGCCCACGCTTTCGACCGTCGCGACTTTGCGCAGCGCGTCCAGCCGGTCGGGCGAGAGTGTTTTCAGGGCGTCCCACCTCCCCTTAAATTCATCGATTTCAGCGATGAGTTTAACGAGGTCCTGGGTTAGTATGATCTTGGGCTCCCTCATGATCGGGTCGCCTGCATATCCAATTCCATACCCGATTATACCCGATTATACCCGATAATGCATCAGCATTTTCAGGGTCGGTGAAGAGCAGAAATCTGCCAAGACAGACCTGAGAGGCATCCAACCGGCGGACGGTTGGCCGTGGGTTGGAAGGGGGAGCGGCCTCCCCTTGCCCTGTGGTCCGGCGGCTGCACGCCTGTCAGGGGGGGTTCTTAGGGAGGGGCTGGAACGCCCCGCCTTAAGCGCGATGAAACGGCGGACGTTTCTCCATGGCCCGGTGCGGGTGGAGAGGTAAATCTCCAGGACCCGCGAGTGGTGAACCGGCGATACGGTTCGATGGTGTGGATGGGGCTCAATGCCCGATCCACACCAAGGCCTGGGGGATGCAACGGGGGGCGCGCAGCGGTCCCCTTGCCAAGATTGCGGTACTACACCGCACATCGCGAGGAATACCGGATTTGGAAATCCAGAAACTGACGTTTCACCTGCCACTCTGCAACAGAAAGGGCCCCAATCGGGACCCTTCGCATTACCAGGTCTGTCGATCATACCAATCGTCGACGTCCTTTTTCACTTCATCCTTGGCCTTGCCGTAGCGTTCCTGGATCTTGCCCTCGAGCTGCTCGCGGTTGCCGTTGATCTCGGTGATGTCGTCGTCGGTGAGCTTGCCCCACTGCTCCTTCACCTTGCCGGTCATCTGCTTCCAGCTGCCTTCAACGCGGTTCCAGTCCATGACGATCTCCTTTTTCGGTCTTATGGGACAACGGTTCCGGCCCGAGGACGTTCCAGCTCGGTTCATGTTGAACGCGCAGGCGGGAGAGCCTACTTGAGAGCCATGCCATCAAAACGCAAAGTCGAAGCGCCTCATGCCCTGGTCCAGGAATGGACGCTGCCGGCCGGGGCGACGTTGGGATCCTCGGTCAGGGCCAAGGGCATTCTGCTCGAAATGCGCGCTCGTCTCCCTTCCGCAGTCAAGAAATCGCTCAATGTCACCGGCGTGGTACTGACTCTCCAGATGCCTGAGGGCTTAGAGGGCGAATTCAAGACCGCATCCTCCATCGTTTCGAAGGCGCTGGAAGGGATCGAGAGCCTGCCGGTGATCCCGCGCGAGATCCAGGACATCCTGTCGATATCGACCACCGAGCGGCATCGCTGGCTCAAGGACGGTCGCCTTCCGAGCGCTGGCACACGCACGGTCAAACTCCGGGGCCGCGCCAAGAAGATAACCTTTCACGTCTTCGATCCTCGTCGTGTGGAAGAGGTGCTGAACGAGGACATGGTCTCGGCATGGCGCGAAGACGATGCGATCGCTAAAGCCGAAAAGCGACGGCAGGCTGCCTGGAACAGAAAACTGGTTCGCGAGGAGAAGTCAGCGACCAAGGGCAAGCCGGTTGCCGATGGCAGTGCCGAAGACTCCGCGCGTCACCAGCTCAAAGGGTGGGCAGAGTTCGAACGCAGCGGACTGCTTCGCTAATCTCCGCTGGGCATCGAAGCATCGATCGATTGCTGTCTCTCCGTCGCTGCCTCGATTCCATGCGCTCTCGCCCATCTCTCCCTCATATTTCGGAAAAACGCGCTCCCTGAGCGCCTGGACGCTTTCCGTCTCTGCACGACGTTGGGATTGCCGCCCGACGCGGTCCGCGATCTGTGCAGGGTCGGCATGGTGGAAGACTTCGCTGGTCCCAGCAGATCGACTGCCGTCGATCTTATGGGCAGAGGCACCTTCTATTCGAAGACCTCTGCCGACCGCTTTGTGGACGTGGTGGCCAACCACAGGTTGTTCGCTAAGCAGTAATTTGAAGGTCCTTGAGGTGGCTTCTGGCGCTTCGAGCGGCCACTGGGCAATCGAGCGGCGAACCGCGATGCCAGTTGCATCTACTGCAAGAACTAAATTGCAGAAGTGCGTGAGTGTAAAGGCTTACGCTTCCTCCACCGAATTTTGTAGTGGGACAAGGTGCATGGTGCTTGTAGCAGTCCGGCTAACTCAGGCCAATTAGCCGCTTGGCGCCTTTAATCATCCGATAGCGCCAGAAGCGGTAAAACAGCTCATTGGTCATCGTGTGGCGATAGGTTCTGGCATAGGCGACATTCGGCTTGAGTGACCAAGGCTTTTCTACGCCAGAATAGTGCACGATCAGGGGATTGAACGCCTCGTGCGCCGGTTCGGGGTTCTGCAGGTTCCAACGCGCCTCCAGTTCCAGAATATCATCGGCGAAGACGATGTTGAGGATGTCCTGATCGTAATATACGCGCTCGATTTGAGCCGGCGTCAGCAGCTCCGTCAGCCTGCTGACGATGTCGACTTTCCTATATCGTTCGAGATCGATGAGCAGGACGCCGGCGTTGAAATAGGGCTTAGTCATACTGAGCCCTTTGTTGGCGCGAAGATCATGGCCGCCGGCCTGTTTGAAGCGTTCCGGCTGCTGAACGGCGGCAATCGTCTTTCCTGCCATATCCATTTCGGCGAGCTGCTCGATCGGCGTGCGAACCGCGACATCGCAGTCGAGGTAGATCACGCGCTTGGCCGAGGCAGGCACGACATGTTGAATGAAGAGCCGTGCATAGACGATGTTGTGGAGGCGGCGCACCTTCACCTTCGGCAGCACTGCAATTCGCTCGCCCAAAAGGTCAGAATTTTCCAGCGGATGATAGACGAGTTGTGCCCCATATTCCTCGGTTATGGCATCCAGGTCTTTCCTGTGCTCGGCCGTTAGCCCGAGATTGAGTAGGTGGAAGACAAGGTCGGCCTTGCGATCGGTTGCAACACAGACGCTTCGCATCGTTGCATAGGCCGGCGCCCAAAAGGCATCGTCGAAGGTCAAGGCCACATGGATGGCTTTGTCGGTAATGCTCATTATTCCCCCAAAAACAACGCCGCGAGACTCTCCTAATGAGCGGGCATACGCGGCGTAGCGGAGTGGCCTGACGGTACGGCAACTCTATTTTTAGAACCGCCTTGGGCCTTGTTGGGATTTTCCGGCATGACGCTTCATCTCGGTGGAGATGGATTGCAGATAGGTCCGATACTCGCAGTTCGGCATCCCCGTTGTCAGGGCTTCAAACTGTTCTAGGGTAAGAAAGCCCCGCGTCAGCGCCGCTTCTTCCGGGCAGCCCAGCTTTACTCCCTGCCGGCGTTCGATTGTCTCAATATAAGCGGATGCCTCCTGTAGCGACTCGCTGGTACCAGCGTCTAGCCATACAAATCCTCTGCTGAGGCGGCGCACAAATAGTTCCCCGTGCTCCAGGTACGTCCTGTTGATGTCAGTAATCTCGAGTTCGCCACGTGCTGACGGTACGAGCCCCTTTGCGATCTCCACTACCCGGCTATCGTACAGGTAGATGCCCGGCACCGCGTAGCTGGACTTCGGCTGCACTGGTTTTTCTTCGATCGACAGAGCCCTGCCAGTGTCATCAAATTCCACAACCCCGTAGTCTTGGGGGCGCTTAACTTGATAGGCGAAGACGAACGCGCCCGTGGAAAATTCCGCCATCGCGCGCGGGAAGGCGTCGCCGCCAAAAAATAGGTTGTCGCCCAGCATCAGCGCGACACTTTGACCATCAACGAAGTCTTCGGCAATTATGAAGGCTTCGGCGATGCCTTTCGGCTTGGTTTGCTCGCGATATTCGATCTTGACACCCCACTGGCTGCCATTACCAAGAAGGCTCTTAAACCGCGGCTGATCATGCGGAGTGGTTATGATGCAGAAGTCGCGAATTCCAGCGGCAATTAGAACTGTCAGTGGGTAGTAGATCATAGGCTTGTCGTAGACTGCCTGCAGTTGCTTGCTCACGACCTGCGTCAGTGGGTACAGTCGCGATCCGTTTCCGCCTGCCAGAACAATGGCTTTCACTTGTAAATCCTCGTTTAGGGGAATGCTCGTCGTTTTGGCTGAAATCGCTTCCGAAGGGAATGGATTTCTGCCATGCAGGTCGAGCTGCCAGGGGTCTCGGTATCGGAGGTTTTATGAGCTTTGACCGCCGTGTTGCCATTCTTCAGTCGGCCTATATCCCATGGAAAGGGTATTTTGACATCATCGGGTCGGTGGACGCGTTCGTCATCTACGACGACGTGCAGTATAGCAAGAACCACTGGCACAATCGCAATCAGATCAAGACCCAATCCGGCCCGAAATGGCTCACCATTCCCGTCTCGATGGAGCAGGGGAGTTTTCAGCCGATCGACAGGGTGAAGGTGGCGCAGCCTTTCGCCGCAAAGCACTGGCGCAGTATCGAGCAAAGTTATGCACGCGCGCCGTTTTTCAGCCTGTATCGCGAATGGCTGGCGGAGCTTTATGCCCAGGCAGCGTCGCTGGATTCCCTGAGCGCGGTCAATCTGCTATTTCTCAAGGCGATCTGTGAACAGCTTGGGATCAAGACGCAATTCTTGGCATCCAACGAGATGAATATCGGCGGTGGACAGACGGAACGACTGGTGAATATCTGCCGCGAGCTTGGCGCTTGCACCTATCTGTCCGGGCCGTCTGCAAAAAGCTATCTGGATATCGGGCAATTCACTACGGCAGGGATTGCCGTGGAGTGGATGGACTATGCTAACTATCCAGAGTACGGGCAATTGCACGGCCCGTTCAGTCACGCGGTGTCAGTTCTCGATCTAACTCTCAATACCGGCCCGGAGGCTCGCAAGTATATGAAATCGCCGACCCGGTCGCCGCAGGGTTCGACCCTGTGACTCTAGATGAGTTCGACAACTGGTGCCTTGCAGCATCTGGTCTGCAACGCGACGCTGAGGGAAACTGGGCGGCGGCTCATAGCGGAGAAGTATCCTTCCCAGAGGAAGCCCATGCCGATTTGGCGGTGATCGAAGATAGTTCATACTGGTTCGCGCATCGCAACGCTGTCATAGCCTCGATTGTTGGGCAATTCCCACCCGGCGGCACCATCTTTGACGTTGGCGGCGGCAATGGTTTTGTGAGTAGAGGCCTTAGCCGAGCCGGTCAGGACTGCGTCGTGATCGAGCCCGGCATTGCCGGCGTGAGGGTGGCGCGGCAGCGCGGCCTGAAAGCAATACACTCCAGTTTTGAAGCTCTTCTGGCCCCCCCTGAATCCATTCCCGCAATAGGGCTCTTCGATGTTCTTGAGCATATCGAGGACGCTGGCGCGGCGCTGTCGGCGCTAAACCGCTCGCTATGTCCCGGCGGCATGATCTATGTTGCGGTACCTGCCTTCAGTTTTCTTTGGTCGGTCCAAGATAGCTATGGCGGTCATTTTCGGCGATATACGCTGGGGAGGTTGGCCAGGAACCTGCGACAGTCAGGGTTCGATCCTCTTTTCGGAACATATTTCTTCTCGTCACTCGTTGCGCCAGTGTTTCTACTGCGCACACTGCCGAGTGCTCTAGGCTTCCGACGTGGCGAGAATGCTGCCAGCAATGGGGCCAACGAACATCGCCTGCCGGCGGGGGCAATCGGCCGCGCCCTTCAAGGTAGTTTTGAGTGGGAAGCTCGACGAATTTCTGCTGGTCGCACTGTGCCAGTCGGAGCCAGCTGTGTTATTGCGGCGCGCAAAATCTCGGGAATATGATATTGGCAACCCCCCCCGTCCTCTCGATCGTCGCGACGCTGTATCGTTCTGCAGCGTATGTGGAGGAGTTCTGTCGCCGGGCCGCCGATACTGCCCGTGAGCTAGTCGGTGACGAGTTTGAAATCATCTTGGTAAACGACGGGTCGCCTGACGACAGCCTCGATATCGCTATCAATCTCATAAGACATTCCCCTGAAATCGTCCTTGTGGACCTCTCGCGCAATTTTGGGCACCACAAGGCGATGATGACAGGCTTGCAGCACGCGCGAGGGAATAAGATATTTCTTATCGACAGCGACCTTGAGGAGGAGCCGGAATGGCTCATTCCGTTTGCCGCCCAGATGGGCAAGCAGGGTTGCGATGTCGTTTACGGCGTGCAGAACACCCGAAAGGGTGGTCCCTTCGAGCGTTGGACCGGGCACTGGTTCTATTCGATTTTCAACGCTCTAAGTGGTCTCGACTTGCCTCGTAACATCGTGGTGGCGCGGTTGATGAGCCGCCGTTATGTCGACGCGCTGCTGCGCCATACCGAGCGCGAGGTGTTCATGGCCGGTTTATGGCAACTGACGGGCTTTGACCAGCGTTCTCATACAGTCGTCAAACATAATACCAGCGAAACCACGTATTCGCTGCGGCGCCGCGTAGCGATGCTGGTCAATTCGATCACCTCTTTCTCTAACCGACCGCTGCATGCGATCTTCTATGTTGGCGCAATTATCTCTTTGGTCGATCTGATCTACATTTTGGTCATCTTCTGCAACTGGTTGGTATGGGATAACCAGGTTGAAGGTTGGACATCGCTCATTGCATCGGTTTGGCTTCTAGGGGGGCTAATCATCTCCTTCATTGGGGTGATCGGGATATATTTGGCCACGATGTTTTCGGAAATTAAATCGCGTCCCTACACTATTGTCAGGGCGATCCATGGTTTGGATTCAAAAATCTATGACGCGACAGATAGTAGCAACGACCTGGATACGAATTCGCCATGAGCAATCCAATTGTTATATTTGGTGTCGGCGAGATGGCGCAGCTGGCCCATTATTATTTCGAGCGGGATAGTGATCGCAGCGTCGCCGCTTTTGTATTGGACAAGCAGTATATCGAGGAAGCTACCTTCTGTGGTCTGCCCGTTGTGCCTTTCGAAGATGTCCGACGCCACTACGCCCCTGCGGACTATGACCTGTTCGTCGCCTTGGGCTATTCGAAGGTGAATTCTCTGCGCCAGGAGAAATATCTGGCGGCGAAGGCGCAAGGCTACGCCTTGGCGAGTTATATCAGTAGCCGGGCTTCAATCCTCAATGACGGCGCCATTGGCGAGAACGCCTTCATCCTTGAGGACAATACCATTCAACCCTTTGTTACCATTGGGAATAATGTTGTGATGTGGAGCGGTAATCATATCGGCCACCACTCCACCATCCGCGACCACTGCTTTCTCGCCTCCCACGTTGTGGTGTCGGGCGGTGTCGAATTGGGTGAAAACTGTTTTGTCGGCGTCAACGCGACCTTCAGGGATCGCATTACTGTAGGTCCCCGTTGCGTTATAGGGGCGGGGGCCCTGTTGCTCTCTGACGCTGAGGCAGACGGCGTCTATGTCGGGACCGCCACAGAGCGCTCAAGAGTTCCCAGCAATCGGTTGAAGCGGATTTAGTCAGATGCAGTGGCGGCGGCTTGGGCATATATTTGTAGCGGATCAACAAAGCGACTGGATGTACTCACACGCAATGATACCGGTGGCTGAACGTCTCGGGGGCAGCGACCGTTATCGCATCTATTTTTCCCCGCGAGACAGCCGCAACAGGGGACATGGCGCGTATCTGGAAATTGACATACGCGACCCGCTTAAGGTGCAATATTTGCACCCCACGCCCGTTCTCGAACCGGGAGAACTCGGTTGCTTTGACGATAGCGGTGCCCTGCCCAATTCTCTCGTGACCGTCACTGGCCGGAAGCGGCTCTACTACACAGGCATAAACTTGGGCCTTACCGTCAAAATCCGCAACTCGATCGGCGTTGCGGAGTGGGATGAAGCACTTGGTCGGTTCGTTCGCCTGTTTCCCGGTCCGGTCATCGACCGGACCCGCAGTCTTCCTCACTTCGTAGCGACCCCAGAGGTTCATTTTGTAGATGGCCGCTTCCGCGCCTGGTTTACTTCATGCGTGAGGTGGGTCGCCGGCGATCCGGAGGCCAAACACTTCTACCATCTCGAATATGCGGAATCCGAAGATGGCATCGATTGGCAACGAGACGGTACGGTGGCAGTCGAATTCGCTGACGAGCATGAGTATGCTCTCGGGGTTCCACGCGTTCTGCGAGACGCCGACTGCTATCGGATGTGGTTCTGCGCTCGCGCCACCGCAAGCGAGCCCACCTATCGTATCCGCTATGCAGAGTCAGACGACGGCGTCGTCTGGCAACGTCGCCCTGATGGTCCCTGGCTCGACGTTGCCGAGAGCGGTTGGGATTCTGAAATGGTTTGTTACCCCTTCGTATTCGATCACGATGGGCAGCGTTTCATGCTGTACAATGGCAATGGCTATGGTCGTAGCGGATTTGGGTTGGCCGTGCTCGACTAGCTGGCGGTGCTAGATACGAGCAGTATGCCAAACACGATGACAATATTGCCGGCCACCGCCTGCCAGTGGAACGGCTCTCGAAGCAAGAACACTGATCCCAGCAAAATGAGCGGATAGGACAGGGCCGCGAAAGGGTAGGCGATCGACAATGGCAGGCGCGAAACCGCGGCGTACCAGCACAGGCTGGACAGCAGCAGACCGAGCCCGCCAAGCCACATACGCCAGTCGAGAAGAACCTCGAGCATGTAGCCCAGCAGCTGCCGGTCGAATGGCACGACACCGTGCACGCTCAGGCGGCTTTTGATCAGCAGTTGGGCGCCAGTGAGAACCAGCACTGCGAAGATAATAAGCGCTAGTCCCACGCTGCGTACTTCCATGCGATCAAACCCTTTTCGCCCTTTTGCATGAGACTGGTCAGAACACGCTTGCCGCGTGGAATCCGGCCATTGGCCTCAATCATTTCCTGCAGGACCACTTACGCTCTGTCGGTTGTCGCGTCACCAATTTCTGTTAAAGAGGGAGCGATATGACCCTGGGTTGGCTTGCATGACGATTATCGTTACCGGTGGAGCCGGCTTTATCGGCGCGAATTTCATCCGCCTTTGGGTTTCAGACAGTGACGAGCCCATCGTGAATCTCGACCGGCTCACATATTCGGGCAATCCTGAAAATCTTGCGGCGCTGACCGGCCCGGGCCATCACACCTTGGTCCAGGGCGATATCAGAAACCGGGACCTGGTTTCGGCGCTTCTTGCCGAGCACAAGCCTCGGGCGATTATCAACTTTGCAGCCGAAAGCCATGTGGACCGCTCGATTACGGGGCCGGCCGAATTTGTTGATACCAATATCGGTGGGGCCTTTAACCTGCTCGATTGCACCGTCGCCTATCTGCGCGCCAATCCCGAGAGCGGCAGCAGCTTCCGGTTTCTTCAGATATCCACTGACGAGGTCTATGGCTCACTTTCTGCTGATGAGCCACCATTTTCCGAAGCCCGCCCCTTTTCGCCTAATAGCCCCTATTCGGCGTCGAAGGCAGCAGCCGACCACTTGGTCAATGCTTACCACCATACGTTCGGCCTTCCCACGCTGGTCACGCATTGCAGCAATAATTATGGGCCGTTTCAATTTCCAGAAAAGCTCATTCCCGTGGTCATCAACAACGCGCTGAACGGAGAACCGATTCCGATGTATGGTGACGGGCGCAATGTTCGCGACTGGTTGCACGTGGACGATCACTGTCACGCCATAGCGACGGTTCTCGCAAGGGGACGCCCCGGCCAGCGCTATAATGTTGGGGCCAGCGAGGAGATCAGCAATATTGAGCTTGCCAGAGCCATCTGCGCGCTGCTTGATCAATCCCCCCACATGAGCGACCAGCCTTATGTCAACCTTATTACCTCGGTGGCCGATCGTCCGGGGCACGATCGGCGATATGCAATCGATGCACACAAGCTCCGCTCGGAGTTAGGGTGGAAGCCTACCAGATCATTCGCCGCGGGATTAAAATCAACGGTTGACTGGTATCTCTCGAACCTTGAATGGGTCGATCGCAGTCTCTCCAGGGCCGCAGACATGGCGGCCAACGAGAGGCTTCGTGGTTAGGAGAGTATTTGTGCACAGCGCCTCTGATCCCAAAAACATTCGATTCAATCGGCCGCACCTCGTGGACCGGGAACAAACCTATCTAGAAGAAGTCCTGGCAAAAGGGCACTATGCGGGCGATGGCGACTTTACTCGCCGCTGTCATCATTGGCTGGAGGCACAAACCGGTGCTAGCGCCGCCCTCTTGACCCACTCGTGCACTGCAGCGCTGGAAATGTCTGCACTGCTGCTCGACTTCGGGCCGGGCGACGAGGTGATCATGCCATCCTTCACCTTCGTCTCTACCGCAAATGCCTTCGTGTTGCGCGGTGCGACACCGGTCTTCGTCGATATCCGTCCCGACACTCTCAACCTGGACGAGCAACTGATCGAGGCAGCCATCACGAGCCGCACCAAGGCGATCGTGCCCGTCCATTATGCCGGTGTGTCATGCGACATGGATCCCATCCTGGCCCTGGCAGCGCGACGCGGCCTGGGCGTCGTTGAAGATGCGGCCCAGGGTCTGCTGGCGTCTTACAAGGGAAGGGCTCTGGGTACCTTGGGGCATCTGGGTACGCTTAGTTTTCACGAGACCAAAAACGTCGTATCGGGAGAGGGCGGGGCCTTACTCGTCAACGATCAAAATCTTGAGAGGCGTGCCGAGATCATCCGCGAGAAGGGTACCGACAGAAGCCTGTTCCTACGTGGCGAGGTCGACAAATATACCTGGAGAGAGGTCGGATCGTCCTTCTTGCCCGGCGAACTGACTGCCGCGTTTCTGCTAGCTCAGTTGGAACATGCCGAGGCGATCACTGCGGAACGAAGACTTCTGTGGGCTCGGTACCACGATCTCCTGGAGCCGCTGGAGCGTGATGGACTATTGCGGCGGCCCATCGTACCTGACGACTGTGAGCACAACGGACATCTGTACTATGTCTTAATCGATCAACAGGCCAAACGGGGCGACGTGCTGGCGCATATGAAGGCTTCTGGCATAGGGTCGACGTTCCACTATATTCCACTACATTCGTCGCCCGCCGGACAACGTTATGGGCGGGTCCACGGTGAATTGTCGATAACCGAGGACAGCGCATCCCGGCTTGTTCGGCTTCCTATGTGGGTAGGGCTGGATGCTGCCGGGCAGAATCGTGTGGTTGAGGCTCTTACGAAGGCGGTTCGGGCAAATTGACTTTCGAAGGCACTCGCACGCAATCTGTGAAGGTCTCCTCCGGTTACGGGGCCCGGCTCATCCCGGCCAACTCTCGTCTGGGCTGTCGCATTTTCCGATGAAGCATTGCGCAACTTGGATTACGCGCCACCTGGCGCCAGAGCATCTCAACATCCGTCTGGGTGGACCAGGAAAAAGGCATCAGCTTCGGCACAGCTGGTAGGAGATCTACTTCTTGCTGAATGATTCAACTCCTTGTGCCGTCCAAATGCCAAGGTGCGGAAGGCAGGTAGGCTAAAGTTGAGATCAGAAGCTCTTCGACATCAGGTTGTCGGTATGGGTCAACCACCTATATTGCTCGATGAGGCTTGTACGTGCCATGCAGGAGTCATGCCTTCTGCATCTTCACATAGAGACGACATTGACGGTCTGCGGGCTTTCGCCGTTATCTCTGTTCTGCTCTTTCACGCGTTTCCAAGGCTGCTACCGGGTGGTTTCACCGGTGTGGATATTTTCTTTGTTATTTCCGGATTCGTGATCACAAAATCGAGTCTTCCGAGTATCCGCGCCGGGACTTTCAAGTGGACCGAATTCTATCTGCGTCGGCTGCGGCGATTGATGCCGGCATTGGTTCTTGTGATCGCGACGACCCTAATGGCAGGCTTGTTCCTGCTCCTGCCGGCCGACTTTCGTCGGCTTGGCACCAGCGCCATGGCCGCAGTGGCCTTCTTGCCCAATCTGTCGCTGTGGGTTGAGGGTGGTTACTTCGACGTAGGTTCCTATACCAAACCCCTCAAGCATTTGTGGTCGCTGGGTGTAGAAGAGCAGTTCTATTTCGTTTGGCCCGTCTTGGTCCTGTGCTTTGGACGAGGGCGCCATTTTCCAATTGTCCTCTGCCTGGCAGCGCTTGCATCGCTGACCCTTTGTATTCTCGTCAGTCCCGTCGATCGGGATGCGGCTTTCTATTTACCTCAGTATCGTTTCTGGGAGCTTGCGGCTGGCTGCTTGCTGGCCATGTCGCCCCAATGGAAAGGCGCATGGTTGAACCACGTGCTATCAATCATCGCTGGCTTGGGGCTTCTAGCGTCAGTTTTCTTGGTCTCTGAGGATGGTTTTCCCGGATATGCCGCCTTGCTCCCCGTCGCCGCGACTGCGCTCCTGATCGCTACCGGCCCGAGTTCCGTCATCAATGCCCGTGGTCTAGCTTCGGCCCCCCTGACGTGGTTGGGGCGTATCAGCTATCCACTGTATCTGTGGCACTGGCCCCTGCTCGTGTTTGCATGGGTCACATTCGGCCCCGAGCTTTCCGTGCCGTTGCTCATGGCTATTCTGGGCTTTGCCGTCATTCTTGCGGCAACCACCTACTATTGGGTTGAACTTGCCCTGCGTCTGCACTTTTCCACGCGCCAGCTGGCTGGGGCTGGCGTTGTGGCGGCAATGTTGGTCGGCCTATCTGCTTTCTCGATCTATCGATCAGACGGTGCTCTGTGGCGTTACCCCGAAGAAATTCGGCAAGTCCTGGCCTTCCAGTCCTACGAATTCATGACCGATGCGCGCTATCCTGCATGCTGGCTGTCGGATAACACGCCGTTCGCCGACATGTCGCTGGAATGCCGGGCCGGCTCCGATCGACCGCCGGCAGCCCTTGCCATCTGGGGGGATTCACATGCAGCAAGACTTTATCCCGGCCTGCGCAGACTTGGCAGCGTTGATGTCTCGCAGTTCACCAGAAACGCATGCCCGCCGATTCTCGACCTGCCCGCTCCAGGATGTGCGCTAGGAAATCGGGAGGTGATGCAAGCCATCCGAGAGAACCCTCCCAGACATTTGTTGATGTTTGCCGCGTGGTTCAATCACACCGGGTGGTTCAACGAAGCGCCCTTGGTTGCTCAACTCGACAGGACCATCTCCGAACTTCAGGCCGCTGGCGTCGGCCGGATTACCGTGATCGGATCAGCTCCCAACTATCCCCAAGGGCTGCCGTCTCAAATGTTCGACTACTGGCGGCAGCATGGTGACCTCCCGAGTCGCTTGCCGGGCGATCCAACCCAGCAGATCGCACTGATCGACGCCAAACTGGCTGCGGCTGCCGAGGTAAGGCAGGTCGAATATGTCTCGATGCACAGCCTGTTGTGCGACGACACAGGTTGCCTCACCAGTCTGCCGGGCCATCCCTCAGACTTAATGACTTGGGATTATGGCCACCTCACCACGAACGGTGCGGCCTGGATTGTCGAGCAATTGGTTGATCGCGGGATAATCGAGCGCACGGTTTCAGAAATTGCAGGGCGATGATCGCCATGTGCTGAGGGCGACTTGTTAGTTGCGCTGCGTTTTGGCAAGAGGCCGGCGGTAGCCGTTCATCAGCCGGCACGATTGCAATAGGAGGCAACATGCAAAGCAGATCCATCATTGCGAGAGCCTTGCCTTACGCTGCTCTTGCGATGATTTTTTCCTATCTGCTGGCCTTCATCAACATTCCCATTTTCTACGACGAGGCTGCGTTCCGGCGGTCGAGTGGCCGGGCCCTGATCGACGGTTTCTCGCAGTTCATGGTGTTTCCGGACTGCCTGACACCTAAGGCCGACGGGTGGTTGTTCATTCCTGCACACGCCCTGTTTTCTTGGCTGGATGGAGAACTCGGCTGGAATGGCGTCCGCCTGCTTCCATTGGCAACGATGCTGATCCTGGTCGGCGCCGTGGCGGCGCTGTTGCGCTCCACCGTACCTCGCAGTTGGACGTGGTCTGTCTTGGTCCTCGCGGGCGGGTTCGTCGGGCTGGCCGGTACCGGAATGGTACTCTCGAGGGCCGAATTCGTGATCACCCTCCATGTCGGTCTATGTGTTGTGACATGGCTCGTGGCCCGTAGGTACCCGCCTTGGCCAGTTGTCGGGCTCGTCCTGGTCCTGCACTTGGCTGCGCTCAATCTGTCGCTTTTCGTCCATCTGCAGAGCCTGATCGTTGTCCCGTTCAGCATCTTGACCTGCGCCTATCTCCTGAGACGCAGCAAGCCAGTTATGTGGATGGTGGTCTTGGTCATGCTCGCCATGAGCGCCGCTGCCATTCCGCATCAGAGCTTCTCATGTCCTGAAGATCCGGCGCTGGAGAAGACTGTTGCGCAGAGCCACGGCGTCGTCCTATCCAGCCAACTCTCGGGCATGTCGGTCGTTGAGCAGGCGGCGACACGGCTATGGCTATTCGTACGCCAGTTTCCGTTCCAGGCGCAGGAAGCGTTCAGCATCCCGGCACCTCCCGTACCCCACGCTTTGGCGGTGACAACTGCACTGCCCATTGGTCTTGTGGTCGTCGCAAATTTCCTGGTCCTGGTGGGTGCGGCCGGTACCATGGCATTCGTGCTGCTGCGACATTACTTTCCTCTTCTTCTCAAGAGGGATTGGCGCCAGCTTGGCTCGGTCTTTTTTGATGGCCGCGCCATCTGGACTGCGGCAGCGCTTGCGATTCTTGCCTATTCCGCCTCCGACCTCGGCGGGCTGTTCTATCGCGCTCATTTCCGCAACCTGCTGACCGCCGTGGTCCTGGCCGTTGGGGTTGCCGGTCTGGTCAACCTGCGGCTTATCTGGTGGGCGCGTATCATGGCAGTGCTTGCCGGGGTCACCAGCTTGGGTAGCGCCGCGGTGGCGTGGGTGTTCGTCGCCCCTCAACTAGCTGCGGGTTACGAGTCGTATTATGTCTCGCTCGTCAGGGACTGGCCCGCCTTCGATCAACGCGTGCGCGATGTCGCGGCACAGTGCGGCATTGGTCCAACTGATAGGCATGTAATGGTAGATATGGCGACCTATCAGGCCATGCGAGAGAATCCGCAACCACTTGATTTCAACTATGTCTGGTATCGCGAGTATCTTGAAGGAAACACCAAAAAGAGGTCTGAAACGGAATGGGCAGATTTCTATCGTCAGTATAGCAATACCGGATATGTAGTCATGTGCCGGACACTAGACTCGGCCCCGATGTCGATATCAGGCCGAGATGAGGAACTCTGCTGCGGCCATTTCTAGGCTAGGATGGCATATCTCAACGAAAGCGCCGGCAGGTTAGGAGACCTAGAAAGTCCTAGTGGCCCCTTGCCTTCGACAGGGCACGGCGCGCGCTGATCATCATCGCGGGGAGGATGATTGCGGCATATGCAATGGCGCTGACCGTCGCGAGCGCCCAGGTCACTGAAGCCGCTGCAACCGCCAGTTTGACGAGCACTGTCACCACGACAAACGCTCCCCAAGCACAAATTTGCACGCGAACCTTACCAAGAGCATTCAGCACCATATTATATGGAGACGTGAGCGCTGTGGCCACCGACAGCCCAACCAAGCCCAGGATCACCAACCTCTGGTTCTCAAAGCTTCGCCCGATCCACAATTGGATGATCCAGTCAGAGGTCAGGAACAGCACGACACCGGCTGCCGCCACAACGGCCGCGCTAACAAGGCTGATCTTGGCCGCGGTCTTTCCCACCCAATCATATTCATGTCTGGCCACGGCCTCTCCGTTGGCGCCCCACATCGGCATGGTGATTGCTACGACGATCAGTGTCAAAAGCGAGCCTAGGCGCATTGGAATGGAATATGCGGCCACAGCGTCAGCACCGACTTGGCTGGCTACGATGACATTGTCGATATTCGTTCCGATGGCAGTCAGAATAGACAAGACGAAGAATTGCAGGCCCAGTCGCAAGAGGTCCCGCCCGAGTGGGAAATCCACAAGCCTCAGCGCCGGCCGATAGTGTGCGTGGCGGGCGAAGTGGATGGTCGCCCAGCAATAAGTGATCAAAATGGGCGGGGCGGCATACGAGATGGCCACCAGCCAAGGCGGCAGCTGCAAGGCTATCGTACCAACAGCGAGAGAAACCGAAAGCGCGGCGCTGACAATTTGCAGCGCGTTAGCCGACGGTACACGTTGCACGGCAAACAGATACTGAAAGAACAGAGCGCCCGGAATGCCCGCAATAAAGGTAAGGACGACTGCGGCAATGATTGTCGATGCCCCCAGCAGCCAAAGGCAAAATGCCGTCGCGACAAACGCAAGTGCAGCAACCAGCCCCAAAATGGCCAGCGCGCTCGAAAGATAGCGCCTCACTGCCAGCGTGTCGCCGCTGCCATGCGCTGCAGACACCCTGGTGAGAACGCCGCTGCCGATCCCTAGGTCCGCGACAACGGCGATGGTCGTAATCGAGACCGCAGTGGCCCACAGTCCGAAGTCGCTATCGCCGAAATAAGCGAGCATGGCCGGAGTTGTGACAAGTGGGGCCAGCAGCGTCACCAGTCGTCCCGCCAGCCCCGAGAATGCGGCAAGCACCAGGCGTCTGGCACGAGGCTCAAGGAGAGGAATGACGATACACCTCCCGCCGTTTCCGGATGGCGCTCATCAGTTCCACAATCTTACCGCCCTGCACCTTCGCGTTCTTTTCTGTGAGAACGAACTCCTTTGCTTTCGCTCCAAATGCCTCGAGCTCGCCAAGATCCGCAGAAATCAGCTTCTCAATCATCCGCTCCAGCGCGTCTGGACCTTCCTGGCCCGGATCGTAGAAGTGTGGAATATATTCCTCGGGCATGCCCGGCAGACGGAACATAACCACGGGCCGTCCGGATGCCATATATTCCATGGTCTTCGATGGGAAGGAGTACTTTGTGAACTCTCCAGTCGGTAAGCGGGGGTTGACCAACACTGTGGCCTCCGCTTGAAGCCTTAGCGCCTCGGGCCGAGTTACTTGGCCAAAAAATCTGATGCGGGGGTCTTGTTGCGCGGCCTCGGTTATGTGGTCTCGAGCATCACCTTCTCCGGCAATCCATAGTTCCGCATCTTCACTCTTAACCTTACGGAACGCCTCTACCAGTTCCACAATACCGTAGCGTGATGCTAGGGTGCCCGTATAGAGAAACACCCGTTTGCCCGTCGCAGGCTGATCGATGAGCGGCACCTCGAGGGGCGCTGCGATTCCTTCGACAATTGTATATTTTTCCTGATCGATACGAAGTTGCTCTGCCATGGCTCTTGTTAGCAGGACGAATCCGTCCAGCCGCTTTGCCAAGATGCGGAACAAGCGCGATTCTGCGCCCTTAACTATGGTGTAGATTAGGCCGCGATCGTCCATAAACTCGGGAAGATCCGGCAGGACAAGACAAGCAAGAGTGTCTTTCTTGCGTAGTTTTTGCAGTAATGCGGCAGCAAGAAATGGCAAGTGCGCAGAGTAAACGAGAATGACTGATCCCGGCTGGGTGTCGACTTCCGCCAGCCCGCGACTGGCGGCCAAAAATCGCGAAAGCGACTTCCATGGACGACCGAGATGAAAGGGCATGCCAACAAGCCTGACACCATCAAGAACTTTCTCCCTCGTGCCAGGGAAATCGGGATCAGAAAACAGGTATGGATGGGTGCCGATGAAGGGGAGGTTGACGATAGAAACGGCCACTCCAGCATTTTCCGTTAGCCCGCGGATAATACTTTTCTGCAACGCATCGGCAGCATTCTGAATGTTCCCTTTGGACTGCAGGAGGACATAGTCTGTCTGCTTGGGTGTGAAGATGCCGCCCAAGAAGACGACCGGCAAAGTGGCCGATTTGGCATCGTTCATTGTGAAATCCTAACGTTGGGAGTCTGGCTCGAGAACGAGAACGGAATACAGGCCGGCCCATGAAGAAGCACGGGACCAAGTCGAACGATCGTGGGTCAGAGCAATGGTCCGTCCACTGTAGCTCCGGGTTTCATGTCCCGTTTGAGAAGCACAGCCATCAATAGACGGTAAACCGAATAGACTAGAACCAATAGGAAGGGCCAGGTCACCCCCGTTGCGTAAAATACGATCTCATCGCCGGGAACCTGTGAAAGATGATACCCGATGATGGTACCCAGCACGGTCCAAGTACTGGCCATCGGCCCGGTGGCATATGGCACCGCGGCGAAGAACGCTAGCACGACACCCATCCCAGCGAGCCCCAATGCCGCGCCAATCCATCCTTGGAACGCGTACGCAGTGATATGCGGCGCAGCAGGGGAGGTGCCCCGATCTTCATAACCATCCGCTCCGAAGATCGACTTATAGACAAGGTAGCTCGGATGACACGGCTTGGTGCCCGGCACATATTGCTCTATCAGCGTTCCACAAACCGGGCCCTTTTCCGTGAAGATCAGATAATAGTAGGGATAGCTGACCGCCATTCGGTTAATCGCGTGTGCGATCAGGAAGGGCGCGCGTGAAAGAGCCGTCCCCGCTACCTTTTGAGCCTGCTCAGCTGCACCGAAGTCGATTCCCAAATCGAACATTTCGTCCTGCGTCATCCGTTCGATCGGTGTTTCAGGCGGTTGCGCGGGCTCGGGTGCAAGCCTGAAGACGACAGTGGAAACCAACAAATAGATTGCTGCCAACGTTACGGTGCTGCCAATCAGCTTTAGCCAGAAACGGCGCGGACGAGAAAACATCAGCAGTGCAAAGACGATGCCAATTGAAAACAGGAGAACGGGCCACTTCATATTCAGGAATATGAGAACCACAAATGACGCTGCGATGCTTAAGGCCGATGCGACAGCCCAAAAGCGGTTTCGACTACCTAGAAAAGCAACAAAAGCGTAGTACGCCAAGAATGGCATGATGGAGTGAATTGTCACTTTTTCGAGAAAGGAAATCCCCGCTTGCATCGCAAAGCGCGCTTCGATTGCATCCGTTGCAGTCGTCCCGCTCATAAACAACTCGACCGCGCCCGAGCGGTAGAACGCGAAACAGATCACGCAATAGACCAGCAGGCTTATCACTGCGAAATCCCGTGCGGTGAAGCTAGGGGCCAATTTGAAGAGCTTTGTCACAGCGGGCCGCAACATCGGTGCCGCCGCCGCTACAATTAATGGAACAACAAGCAGTGGGGACAGAAGTAGTGCCCAGAATCCAGGCGAAAATGTAGTAGAAAACTGCAATATTGCGGTCTTGTAGCCCGCTGCCTGCAGCAGTGCTGCCCCGTAGGGGCTTGCGTATATTAGGTTGCCAAAGACAATTGTAGCTGAGTAACAGGCAACAAAAGAGAGCATAGCGACATTTTTGGTCGCAAACTGCCGTAATGATTTGGCCATAATCATGAAAATACCGATCAAGAGCGGAGTGCGGCTGCAACCGGCGGTGACTATCAGAGTCTCGCAATGACAGCAATGATCCGTGGGGCCGATCACCAGGATCAAGATGCCACAGGGCATCCCGAGGGAGGTCCCTCGAAGTCTCGTGGAGACATGTCGCATATCCGCACACCATTGTAAGCAGATCGCATGGCTGTGGTAGATCATCTGCACCTGCGATCAGGGCCGATGGTATTCCGCACGGAACTGGTCTGCTCGAGCGGCTATTTGCATCGGGGCGCATCGACCCCAGTGGTGGCTGCAGGGCGCAGCGCTCCGCTATGTTTGCCGGAGACCCAACTTTATGAGGCTGCAAGGCTTGGATCTAACCCAGATTGCACTTCAGACGTCAGCAAGTGCTGGCGCATGGTTTCAAATCTGATAAGTCGTGATTGCGGAACCGGCGTCTGGCCTTTTCCGTGCTGAAAGAAAGAGGATCCAGTGAGCGCGAATGTTGTATTAATTACCGGTGGGACCGGCTCATTTGGCAAGACCATGTTGATGGACCTCCTGTCCTCCGACACCGATGAAATTCGCGTCTTTAGCCGGGATGAGGAAAAGCAGGACGCTCTGCGCAACCAGCTGCGCGATTCGCGTGTGCGGTTTTATATCGGCGACATCAGAAATCGCGAAAGCTTGGATCAGGCCATGCGCGGCGTGACCAGCATCTTCCATGCGGCGGCCCTCAAGCAGGTGCCGTCATGTGAGTTTTTCCCGCTCGAAGCCGTCCGCACCAACGTGCTTGGCTCGGAGAATGTCCTTCGCTCGGGTGTGGCGGCTGGCGTTCGCAGCATTGTCTGCCTTTCCACTGACAAGGCAGTTTTTCCAGTCAACGCCATGGGCATATCCAAGGCTATGATGGAGAAACAGGCCCAGGCGATTGCCCGGTCGCTCGGACCCGACGCAGATACGACGGTTTCCATGGTTCGCTACGGAAACGTTATGTACTCCCGTGGCTCTGCCATTCCGCTTTTTGTGCGGCAGATCAAGTCGAGCAAGCCGATCACCGTGACCGAGCCGACTATGACGCGGTTCCTGATGCCGTTGCGGGATTCGGTGGACCTCGTCCATCACGCATTCAACAATGCGCGCCAGGGCGATCTTTTTATCCGCAAGGCACCAGCTTCAACCATTGCTGACCTCGTGCAGGGAATTAAGGAGCTGTTCGAAGTTCCCGATTATCCGGTCGAAGTCATCGGCTGGCGACATGCAGAAAAGCTCTATGAGACGCTAGCCAGCGCCGAGGAGCTATCACACAGCGACGATATGGGTCTCTACTACCGCATCCGCATGGATGCGCGCGATCTCAACTACAAGGCCTATTTCAGCGAGGGTGACCAGGAGATCGTCGCACACGAGGACTACCACTCCCATAATACCGAGCGTCTCGACGTGAAAGGGGTCAAGCAATTGCTGCTGACGCTGCCGGAAGTTCGGGCGGAGCTGGAGGACTGGAAGGCCACACGATGACCAAAATTGTTGTCACCGGTGCCGGTGGGCTGATCGGCTGGCATGCCAGCGCACGGCTCCACGCAGCTAATTGCGCGGCCCGCTTCAAAGGTGAGGCTCAGCCCTACGAGATCGTTATGCTCGACCATGCCGGCTTCGAAGACGATGGTGTGCTGGCGGACGCGGTCCGCGATGCTGACCTCGTGTTGCATTTTGCCGGCGTCAATCGTGGTGTCGATACCGAAGTCGAGACGGCCAATCCCCAAATCGCCGACCGGCTTGCCCAGGCAATCGGCCAAGCCGCCGCGCGGCCGCACATTGTCTATGCCAACTCGACCCATGCGGCTAGCGATACACCCTACGGACGATCCAAGCGTGGCGCAGCCGAGCGACTTTCCGCAACCGGGCTCGGCTTCACCAATCTGATCCTGCCCCATATTTTTGGGGAGGGTGCGCGGTCCTACTACAACAATGTCACCGCCACACTTATCGATCAGGTTATCAAGGGCGAGAACCCAACCATAAACCCTGATGGCGTGGTGCATCTGCTGCATGCCGGGGCCGCTGCACATTTCGCGATCGATGCAGGGTTGGCCGGGCAATCGGGCGAACTGGCCCCCAGTGGCCAACGCACCGGCGTTCCGGCGCTATACCAACTGCTGCGTGGCTTTCACGAAAGCTATAGCGCCAACATATTTCCGGACCTGACGGACAAGTTCCACGCGGCGCTATTCAACAGCTATCGGGCCGCGCTCTATCCTGATGGCTTCCCGCGGCCCCTCAAGCTCAACACCGACAAGCGTGGAACGCTGTTTGAAGCAGTGAAAGGCGGCGGTGGCGGGCAGAGCTTTGCCAGCTGGACCGAGCCAGGCGTGACCCGGGGCGACCACTTCCACCTGGACAAGGTCGAACGGTTTCTGGTCCTCGATGGCGAGGCGATCATTCGCATTCGTCGCATTCTGGGCGGCCCGGTTTGGGAATACCGGGTCAATGGTGCCACACCTTCGCCGGTAGACATGCCCACCCTTCATACCCATTCGATAGAGAATGTCGGCGGTCGGCCGCTTCTCACCCTCTTCTGGACGCATGAACTCTTTGACCCATCCGCGCCAGACACCTTCGCCGACCCCGTCCTCGGAGCCTAGAATGAGCAAGCTGAAAGTCATGACGATCCTGGGTACCCGCCCGGAGATCATCCGATTGGCACGAGTAATGGCTCGCCTGGACGCTTACACAGAACAGGTCATCGTCCATACTGGCCAGAACTACGATTACGAGCTCAACGAGATTTTCTTCGAGGACCTCGGCGTGCGCCGACCCGATCATTTCCTCGGTACCGGCGGCGGCTCGCTGGGCGAGACGCTGGGCAAGATTCTGACGGAAAGCGAAAAAGTGCTGCGTGCGGCAAAGCCCGATGCAGTGCTGGTGCTCGGAGACACTAATTCGGCTATCGCTGCCATCATGGCGCGCCGGCTCAAAGTCCCGGTGTATCACATGGAGGCGGGAAACCGGTCCTTCGACCGCAACGTGCCCGAGGAAACCAATCGCAAGATTGTCGACCACATCTCGGACTTCAACCTGGTCTATACCGAGCACGCCAGGCGCCATCTCTTGGATGAGGGTATCCAGCATCGCCGCATCTATCTGACTGGTTCGCCGATGCGCGAAGTGCTCGAGCATTACCGGCCCAGGATCGATGCGTCGGACGTCTTGGAACGCTTGAACCTGATGGAACGCGGCTATTTCATCGTCTCGCTGCATCGCGAGGAAAATGTCGACAACAGCGAGCGGCTCTCGGCGCTGGTCGGTGCGCTCAACGCGCTAGCGGATCGGCACGACATGCCAGTCATCGTCTCGACGCATCCGCGCACCCGAAAGCGCCTCGAGGCCTTGGGCGATGAGGCCATCGATCCGCGTATCCAGTATATGAAGCCGTTCGGGTTCCATGACTATAATCACCTGCAGATGAAGGCCTTCTGCGCCATATCGGACAGCGGCACGATTGCCGAGGAAGCCTCAATGCTGGGTTTTCCGGCCGTCACTCCGCGGGATGCGATCGAGCGGCCCGAAGGGCTCGATGTCGGCTGCCTGATCATGACCGGACTAAACAAGGATACGATCCTGGATGGTGTTGAGGCGGTGACCTCAATGTTTGCCGAGCGCGTCGCCGCGGGGCTCCCACACCCGGTTCCCGTCGACTATCAGATCACCAACACTTCCGAACGTGTGGTCAGCCTCATCTTGGGGACGGCGCGTCTGTCCAACAGCTGGGACGGAATTCGCAAGAATGATCTTAGCTAGGCTCAGAGTATGTACGCGAGATACGGAAAAAGACTGTTTGATGTGCTTGCCGCACTGTTGGCTGCTCCGTTCGCTATCTTGCTGTGCCTAGGTTGTATCATCGCCATACGGTTGGACGATGGTGGAGCCGCATTGTTTAGACAGACGCGGGTCGGTTATCGCCGTACGCCCTTTGTTCTATACAAGTTGCGGACCATGTCGGTGGATACCGGTGACCATGCCAGCCACGAGGTCTCTGCTTCAAAAATTACCAGCATCGGAAGTTTCTTGCGCAAGACGAAGCTTGACGAACTGCCCCAGCTTTTCAATGTCCTCAGGGGTGACATGAGCCTAGTCGGTCCCCGTCCGTGTTTGCCCTCTCAAGAACTTCTGGTCGCGGAACGAGACAGGCTGGATGTGTTTGATGTTCGCCCTGGTATTACGGGTCCCGCCCAGCTCTCGGGCATCGATATGTCGACGCCCGTTGAACTGGCCGCAGTCGATGCGGTTTATGCAAAACAGCTCAATTTCAGAAGCGACATGCGCTATATCGTCAATACAGCGCTTGGCCGCGGCAGCGGCGACGCTGTCAAACGGCTGTAGGTTTTTCTGCGAGAAACGCCAGGCTCTCCGGCATTTTTTCTACAGGGCGCCAGCCAAATGCGACCTCAAGCTCTTTGGAAGGTGCTACGTCTAGACGGTCTACTGCGCCACTGATCAATTCGGACCGGCCAATAGCTGCGCCAATGGTTCTAAGGAGGCTAACGGGAAACGGTATCAGCACCGCCCGCCGATCCATTGCCTCGCCTATCATTCTCACAAGATTTCGTGTTGACACTGCAGTGCCGTCGGATGGCTCGAATATCTTGCCGGAAGAGTTGGACCATTGCGTCTCGTTGCTGCTTACCACCCTTTCCATCAGGTCACACAGGTTGACCATTGAAATGTAGTGGCGGGGCTCGTTGGCCAAACCCAAAGGTATCGGAAATCTCGAACGAACCATGGCCGCTAGCATGCTCATGCTGTTCTTCATGCCTGGGCCATAAACAGCAGGCGGACGCAGGACGACCAACTGGCTACGCGTCGACAGTCGGTCAGTAAAGATCCGATCCGCTGCCAATTTTTCCACCCCATAGCGGCGGGATCGGGCGGCGCCCTTCTCTGCAAGGCCCGCCGCGATCGAACTCAAGACAATAGTACGCGGGATTTCTGCTGCGACCACGAAGTCTGAGACGTTAGCTGCAATTCGCGCTGCGTCTGAGGCAAGGCCGGAGGGATCGTTGGAAGTCGCCCGCCGTGGAGCAGCCAGATTGATGTAGACATCCACATCTTGACCATTCTTGGGATCAATTGGCATGCTCATAAGGTCGCCCGTGGCTATCCAACGCGCGGGTCCGGGACTCACGCCGGCGTCGCTGCGGCACATCGCCGTAACCTTGTGCCCGGCGGTAACTAAATGCTGCACAAGCGCTCTGCCGATGAAGCTGGTCGCCCCCGACACAAGTACGTGGCGTTTGGCCATTGCCAATACCTCCATCTAACCATAAGAGGCTGCCTTCATAAGGGGCACAGGTTGAAATGAAAGTACTTTTTATCTCACAGTATTTTTTCCCTGAGCAAATGTCGAACAACAACCTGGCTAAGCAGTTGGCAGCCCGTGAGCACCAGGTGTCGGTTTACACAGCAGTACCAAACTACCCGGCCGGAGAGTTTTTTGAGGGGTACTCGAACAATGCGCGGCGAAGTGATACTTGGGAGGGCGTCGATATTTGGCGCGCCAGAACCATTCCACGCGGCAAGAGTCGTCTCCAACTTTTCCTGAACTACTTGGTGTTCCCTCTGACGGCCGGTCTCAAAGTGCTTTGGGGAAAAGGGAGGCCCGATGTCATTTTTGTCAGCCAACTCTCCCCCATTCTCATGGTGATTCCAGGTATCCTTCAGAAATGGAAGACTGGAACCGGTCTGGTCTACTGGGTGCAGGATTTGTGGCCTGAAAGTGCAACCTACACGCTAGGTGTCAGGAGCAGGCTGGTGGTAGGCATGCTCGAGAATCTGTGCGGCTATCTATACAGGCAGGCCGATATTGTACTGGTTCAGAGCGCAGCCTTTCGGGAGAAGATGGTGCAGTTTGGTGTGCCCGATGATCGCATCCGTGTCTTGCCGAACACTGCCCCGCAATCATACCGCCCACTAACTCCGAAAGAAGCGCCTGACTATTGCGACCGCATCCCCCAGAACGGCTTTCGACTGATGTTTGCGGGAAACATCGGAGAGAGCCAGGACTTTGATACAATAATCTCTGCTGCTGGGCTGCTGCGGGACTTTGAAAATCTGCACTGGGTCATTGTAGGCAGTGGACGCGATGAAGAACGCGTAAAACGCGTTTTAGCCGAGCGCGGGCTGGGGGACCGGTTTCATTTCTTGGGTCGTTTCCCCGAAGAGGAGATGCCGAAACTCTTCGCCCATGCCGACGCCATGTTGGTGAGCCTCAAGGACACATCGATCTTTTCATTGACGGTTCCCTATAAGGTCCAGTGTTACTTGGCCTGTGGGAAGCCTATCCTCGCATCCTTGAATGGGGAGGGCGCCAGAATAATCTCCGAGTCCGGTGCGGGCATTGCAGTAGACGCAGAGCGTCCGGAACTCCTTGCCGAAGCCATCAGGCAGATGCTCAGCGAAAGCCCTGAGCAACGGTACCGATTTGGAGAAGCAGCTAGACGCTATTTCGATCAAAATTACGCCGCCGAAATAGTCTATAAGAAACTGGAGTCAGCCTTAAAGGACGCAGCGGCAGTACGCTAAGATTAGAAGTTTGTCAGCCACTTTTCTCTACTACATTAAACAACAGGTGTCGCGCGGCTCCTTCGTCCTGCGCGATTAGTGCCTGATTCATTTCTTCCATGCTGTTCGTTACGTCCATCGTGTGTTCGCGAGCCCTTGCGCGCATGATCTTGGCGTGCATGGTGCG
This sequence comes from Hyphomicrobiales bacterium, assembly GCA_900470445.1. Classification (GTDB taxonomy): domain Bacteria; phylum Pseudomonadota; class Alphaproteobacteria; order Rhizobiales; family Devosiaceae; genus Devosia. The sequence goes on from UCAU01000045.1 coordinate 80,501, forward strand.
CTCTGCAGACGACGCGTCATAAAACAATTCCTCATACATTTTCTCGCCAGGCCGCTTTCCCGTCGTGATGATTTCAATGTCGCCGTGAGGCGTCTCATCGCTTCGCACCGATAGCCCGGCAAGTCGAATCATGTTCTGCGCTAGGTCCATGATCAGCATGGGTTCCCCCATATCGAGGAGGAATACGTCTCCTCCTTGCGACAGTGCTCCAGCCTGCACGATGAGTTCGGCTGCCTCCTCGATCGACATGAAATAGCGCGTCATCGCGGCGTCGGTAAGCGTTACGGGTCCGCCTCGCTTTATTTGCTCCTTGAACAAAGGCACAACCGACCCATTCGATCCCAAGACGTTGCCAAAACGAACCGCACAGAAAAGCTGACCTGTATTGCCCGCCCGTGCACGAGCGGCAACGCCACCCACGATCAACTCCGCCCAGCGCTTCGTCGCGCCCATGACATTGGTTGGCCTCACGGCTTTGTCGGTGGAGATCAGGACGAAATTCTCGACACCACGCGCAAAGGCGGCCTCGGTAACAACGGCTGTACCAAAAACATTGTTCTTGATGCCTTCAAGCGCATTGGCTTCAACAAGCGGAACGTGCTTGTGCGCTGCGGCGTGAAAGACGACTTGGACGTCATTTTTTTCCAGCGCGTGATCAACGCGCGCCCGTTCGGTTACAGAGCCGAGCACTGATACTACGATCAGGTCAGCGATATCCGCGAGTTCGCGCTCGATCTGATAAAGAGCAAACTCGTTGGCCTCGAACAGCACCAGGCGCTGGGGCCGCCAGCGCGCAATCTTGCGACACAGCTCTGAGCCGATCGATCCTCCTGCGCCGGTCACCATAATTGATCGGCCCACGATCATTCTGCGGATCAGTTCGGGATTCGGTGGGACTGACGAACGTCCCAGTAGCTCGACGATGTCGATTTCTTTGATCTGGCTGACGAGATATTTTCCCGTCACCAGGTCGACAATTGAGGGGAGGGCGAGCAGCTTCAAACCACTCGCGCTGACCGAAGCGACGATTTCCTTCCGCCTCTGCGCCGACAAGGACGGGATAGATAAAATGACGTCTCTGACATTGTACTCGCTTATCAACTCTTCTAGATCGGCGGGCGGATATACCCGTACTCCAGCGAGTTCGCGGCGGTGCAGATTTGGGTTGTCGTCGAGAAAACCCACTATACGATGGGTGCTCCGCAGGGATTGGGCTAGCTGCATGCCAGTCTCTCCGGCACCATAGATCACTACTGCCTTGTGATCTGCACGTTGCCGATCTCGTTTTGGGAGAAATATCCAACTTGCGGCGAACCGGCTCCCGGCGATGATAAAAGTCCCTATGCCAAAGAAAATGATCGGAACAGACCTGGGTACCGTGAACCGAATTGCCATTTGGGAAAGGAAGACAAGCAAGACCCAAGCGACACTGACGGCGAGCATGGCCTGGAGAATTGTCAACATGGCTCGCTCTGGCAGATAGCGTACCACGGCACGGTACAGGCCCATCCGGATGAATATGGGGATTGCTACTATCGAGGGACTTACGATTACGGCCCAATGGTCCGCCGTGGAGGGAAAATACCAGCTATCGTAACGCAAGCTAAAGCTCGCCCACATCGCAAACGACAGGGCTGCGAAATCAAAAATGACGAGAACCGCTTGCTTCCAACGACGAGGTAACGCCAGGATTCGCGCGCGAATTCGGTCAATCATATTGTTATCCGGAATATTTTATCGGCACACGTCTGGCGGGTGCCAGCCATATGCATCCATCTTGGAAAAATCGCTCAGCATTTATCACGGTGGCAATGCCGATGCCATGGGAAAGCTAATGGCGTGCTGCTGATCCGCAACACGGCGGACATCGCTGCGCTGCCGAGAAGCCAGAGTTTGTTTTTGGACGATTTGGCACAAAACGGCATGGGAAGGCCTGAAAAGCCGCCTTGTGTTATCCAAGAACATGCCATATATTTCAGTAGGTTAGATAATTTAACCCAGCGATTGAGAGGGCTTCGTTCACGCTCTGGACGTAGAGAGCACAGTTTCGAATTCGGGTCGAAAGCCGCAACACTCGCGTACCTGAAAGGGGCCCCCTACAGTGAAGATCAGCCTCGATCACCTTCCCGAAAGCAAGCAGCGCAATGTGGCGCGCATCGTCGAGATCATCCACGAGGAGTTCGATGACGCGCTCAAGGAAGCCAAGTCGGAGGCCAAGCGCCGCGGGCGCATCCTAAAGATCATCCTGTTTGGGTCATATGCCAAGGGCACCTGGGTCGACGAGCCTCACACGATGAAGGGCTATCGCTCGGATTTCGACATTCTGGTGATCGTCAACGAGAGCCGTTTCGCGGGGTTTGAGTACTGGGATCGGGCCACCGACCGGCTAAACCGCGAGCCTACAATCGGTGTGCCGGTAGGCCTGATCGTGCACTCGGGGCGCGAAGTGAACAATGCCTTGCGTAATGCGCAGTACTTTTTCACCGACATCCGCAAAGAGGGCATCCTGCTCTATGAGATGGATGATCGGGAACTAGCCGAGCCGGGGGTACTCACTACCGAGCAGGCATACGCAGTCGCACGAGAACATTACGATCAACGTTCAAAATCTGCTGCCAACAGATTGGAGTTGAGTAGGTTCGCCATTTCTAGAGAAATGACAAACGAGGCTGCCTTCGAATTGCATCAATCCGTAGAGCAGGCCTATTCTACCGTGCTGTTGGTGCTGACGAATTATAGCCCGCCCTCGCATAACCTGAAATTCCTGCGCATGCTGGCCGAGGATCGCGACCGTCGTCTGATTGACGCTTGGCCCCGTGACCAGCACCGATACAATGCCTGGTTCAACGTTCTTAATGAAGCCTACGTCAAAGCCCGCTATTCCAAGCACTATGAGATCAGCGAAGATGCGCTGAAATGGCTCATGGATCGGACCGAGCATCTGCACGCGCTAGTCCGGACAGTGTGCGAGGAACGCTTGAAAAGCTTGGAACAAGTGGCCTTAGCTGACGCTAGGTCGCAAAAATCGCCGAAGCTGGTCTAGGCGGTGGCCTCATAAGGCAGCTCAAGAAGAAAAGGCGCTCCAATCTGGAGCGCCTTAGTTTCTTCCCGGGAGGAGAAGGAGGAGATTGCCCCAAACTGCGCCGCAGAGTTTAAGGCATCATTAAGGACGCTGCGCACCCCATTTTGATCGGCTTGACCCAGAGGACGCGGATCATGCTGACAAGGAGGTTGCGGGTGCGGTGAAACGACCGAGCAGCCTGTTGCTCTGCTGAATTCATCGCGAAGCGGCTGTTCCGCATCGGTCGCCCTGATGGCCGGGGCAGGGGGGTGCACGCTTGTGACTCCGGCTCTCGCTGGGAAACGGACGTTTGCGGATACGATAGTTCTGCTTGAGGCTATTGATCCCTAAGCACACCGCGCACGTCGCCACCCAGCCGGTCCAACGCGCCACGACGAAATCGTCGCCGCCCGGAAAGATGGAAAATGTTGGCTCGTCCAAAAAATATGGGGCGGTAGGAGGTGGAGCTCCTGCCGCCGTCTAGACTACCCGTTCAGGCGAACAAATGACTCTGCGTACCGGCCTTCGCGCTCGGCGAAGCGCTGGAAATGCACGCGCTCAACCAGGATTTCATCCTCATCACCTCGCTGTTCAAGCAGTGCCATGGTTTGGGAGATGTAATCGGCGAGAGGCATGGCATTGGGATCGCTGGCCTGCTGCGACCCGGTCAGCTCGGTCTGAACATAGGGGGGCACCAATTCGATGACTTGCACCGAAGTGCCGCGCAACTGCACGCGTAGCGTCTGGCTGTAGGAATGAATGGCTGCCTTGGTAGCGCAATAAGCCGGAAAGTCCCCTCGTGGCAGGAAAGCCAGCCCCGATGAAACCGTCAAAACGGCAGCATCCGGGCGCGACATCAGATGAGGGAGCATAGCGGTCGTCAGGCGGATCGGCCCAAGCAGATTGGTTGTGATCGTCGCTTCCGCGGTGGCCGTGGAGCCATCTTGAATGGATTCCGCGCGCATGATGCCGGCGTTGTTGATTAGGATGTTGAGGGCGGGAAAGTCTTGCACGACCTGACGCGAAAACGCGCTGATTGCCGCCGGATCGTCGACGTCGAGTTGGTAGCTGTGAATGCCGGGATTGGCGCTTTCGACAGCCTCGAGCTTGTCCCGGGTGCGCCCTGTGACGATGACTTCGTTGCCTCTTTCAAGGAATGCTTCTGCAAGGGCGCGGCCGATCCCGCTGCCGCCGCCGGTGATGAGTATCGTATTGCCCGTGATGTTCATGTCGATCTCCTTTGGGTATCCGTGCGGGGTAGAGATAGCGCCGCGGAGCTTCCCCCGCCTGCCACTTCCTCGAAAGAACCTGCCTATTTCTCCAGACCTGTAGCCGCGCTATTGCTGAATTGGCTGCCGAAGCGCTATTCCAGTGCCTGTTTCTACGGAGGATCGGGTGATGCTCGACGATCTCGCCCGCAAGGTGCTGGCCTATGCCGATGCCCGTGGCCTCGGCGACGAGCCCAGCAAGACGAACGTTCCAGGTTTGAACGTGTCGCGCCAAAGGAGCGCTACCGAACTGGCGCCGGTCCTATACGAGCCCATCTTCTGCCTGGTCCTGCAGGGCGCCAAACAGGCCCTGCAGGGACAGCGAGTGGTCGACTTTCCAAAGGGGCATTCAATCATCGTCGGCATCGATCTTCCAACAGGTGCCCGCGTCGTCGAGGCGTCCCCAACGCAGCCCTATGTGGCTTTGGCACTCAAGCTCGACATGGCCCTTATTCGGGAACTATCCGGCGAACCGCGGAGCGGCGGAGCTGGCGACAGCGACGTTGTGGCGATAATGGCGGCGGAGGCCGACGAAGCGATCGTCGAGGCGATGGGACGGCTTTTTGCGCTTGTCGACAAGCCGGCGGCTTTGCCAGTTTTGCACCCGCTAGTCATGCGCGAAATCCACTACTGGCTGCTTTGCGCTAGTCATGGCGCGCTGCTCCGCGCCCTGGCGCAGGCTGATAGCCATGCGTCAAGGATCGCGCAGGCCGTTGGTGCCATTCGTGAGGGTTTTGAGCAGCCCATTGTAGTCGCTAACCTTGCTAGTGCCGTCGGGATGAGCGTCTCGGCCTTCCACTTGCACTTCAAGGCCATCACCGGGACTACGCCGCTGCAATATCAGAAGCGCCTGCGACTGATCGAGGCGAGGCGCCTCATGCAGGCCGAACGCCAGTCGGTCTCCACGGCTGCATTCAGCGTTGGCTACGAGAGCCCGACCCAATTCTCGCGGGAGTATACGCGCATGTTTGGGATCCCACCGGTCCGGCATGCGCGGGGAACATGGCATTCCTCAATGGGAATCAGCGGTACCTAAAGCGGTCCCCGAGCGAAGGTGCTTACCTGCAGTCTCTAAAATGGATAGTGCCTAGCACCGCGAGGGAGCCGACCTCAGCCGACTAAGGAGGCTTTTGGTCGATCACGCGGCGGCTTTACGTGCAAAATCCACGCCCGCACAGACGGTCAAGGACGAGACAACTCGAGGACTATCCCTGTGCCGGCTATTGCGGGCCGCCTCAGTCCTCCAAAACTCAGGAAACCAGCAAAGATGAAGAGCCATCCATAGCCATCTTGATGGCTGGACGCTTCGAGCCGATATTGGTGACAGAAGGAGACCGACATGGCTGCACCACAACTCTCTGTCCGAAGCTCCAAAGCGCGTGATCTCGCTCATCGGCTGGCCCGACGTGAAAATCGCTCGATTGCCGATATTGTCGAGCGGGCGCTCGAATCCTATGAGGTGCGCGAAGCAGGTCGCGAGCCGGCATCGGCGTTCTATATGCGACTGGCGGCTCAATCCGGCACAGACATCGATCTCGAAGCCGTCATTCGCGAACATCGTCGTCCTCATCGGGGCGTCGATCTTTGATTTTTCTAGATACCAATGTGATCTCCGAGACGCTGAAAAAAGCGCCCAACGAAGCGGTGCTCGCTTGGCTCGTCCGGCACGATGCGGAGATGGCCCTGCCGACCGTGACGATCGCCGAAATTGCCTTTGGCATCGGGAAAATCCGGCCTGATCAGCGCGCTGAACGTCTGGAGTAGGGACTGTCCGATTGGCGACGTCGTTTTGCTGACCGGATTTTGGGCTAACTGAGGAAGCGGCCTAGCCTATGGGGAAATCATGGGGACTGCTGTTCGCCAGGGGCGCGGAATGTCTGCTCCCGATGGTATGATAGCGGCAATCGCGCGTGTAAACGGCGGGCGCCTGGCCACTCGCAATCTAACAGACTTCGCGACAGCAGGGCTTGATCTGATATCTCCTTGGGATTCTGACGTCGCTGGATGCGAGGTGGTCGCCGTATCACCTCACTGCCGAAAAGCCGACTTCGTCGACGGCAGGGGCTGAATAGAAGAAGCCTCGAACTCTCGGTGTTAAAGCGCAGGACGATGGAATGGTCATGGAGCAATATCCAGGCGAATGAAACATCCGCTGAAACAGTGGCGGTTTCGAAACAGCAGTGGAACAACGACGCATAGCTGTTTCGAAATGTGGCTCTGACGCGAGTGAGCATTGATCGCCCACCGCCGTTCCTACATCATTGCTGGTCTGGTTGAAGAACTGCTAGTGGCCGTGAGCCACGTGAAAACGAACGCCTCCCGCCCATAGCGAGTAGCATTGCTCCACGGGCATTCCTTCGGCGTCGAAAGTGGTGCCGGTGATCCTAGCTGCAATTGGTGCTGCTGAGCGAGACACCCCCATCGTTGCTGTGGCACACGACCTACAGATTTGGACGGCGCCGCTGTCCGAGCTTGAGACCGACGTCCGGCCGACACGATCGTCACTCCCACGCAATCCCTGTTCTCGACACGGGTGCTTCCACGGCCTTCGAAGATCCGATGGTCACTCGTAAGCGAGAAATTGTTCGATCAGCCCTACTTTGCTTCGCACGGTCTAACTTGAGGATCCCACCGGTCCGGCATGCCGTGGAACGTGGCACTCTTCATTGGGCATCAGCGGCACCTAAAGCGGCCCCCCGAGCGAAGATGCTTACCTGCAGCCTTTAAAAATGGACAGCACCGAGCACCGCGAGGGAGCCGACCTCGGCCGACTCGTCTCGCAGCTGATAGTATTAGCCTTGCCTACGCAGTCGGGATCGTACCGCCATCGATCACGTGCTCCGTGCCTGTGATTGATGCTGCGCGATCTGAGGCGAGGAAAGCGATCAGACTGGCAACTTCGTCTGCCTCGACTGGCCGGCCAAGGGGAATGCCGCCCAGCGAGTCCATGATCAGCTTGACGCCCCCGGCATAGTCCGTACCCGCCTCCTTGGCGAGACGGGTAGCCAGATCATTTGACGCTTCGCCTGCGATCCAGCCTGGCGAAACGCGCACCACACGCACGCCCTTGGGCGAAACCTCCTTGGACAGGCTTTTACTATAGGTCGACAGCGCCGCTTTAGCTGCGGCATAGGCGGTCGTGGCATCTGCCAAAGGCAGGCGGTTCTGGATTGAGGTCACGTGAATAACTACACCGCTGCCCTGGGCAATCATACCTGGCAATAGCGCGCGATCCAATCGGACGGCTGGGTACAGGTTGAGATCAAACTCCTTGCGCCATTGCATGTCGTTTAGGGCGGCGAACCCGCCAGCAGGTGAAGACGAGCCTCCCAGCATGTTGATGATGATATCAACGCCGCCCAGCCGCTGGTGAACGGCTTCGACAACCGTCTGGCATCCCGCCGCGGTGGCCAGGTCGGCCGCCACAAATAGCTCTGCGGGCAAGACATCGGGCTTGGTCCGTGCCGCGGTCAGGATGCGCGCTCCGAGCTCCCGGAACAGGGCAACGGTCGCTGCGCCCGCGCCGCGCGTGCCTGATGTGACGAGCACGCGCTTTCCGTCCAGATTGAGGAAATTTTCCATCAGTGGATCTCCAGGGAGGTGATCCAGTCGCCGGCCAGCGTGAACGTATAGTCGAGCATCGCTGGACTATTGGGAAAATCTCCGCTGACCCTGCTGCGTACGACGACCCTGTCACCATCGATCGTCTGGTCAACCGGTTCAGAGACAAGATTGGCGTATTTGGCTTTGGACGCGAGCAGCCATGATAGAATTTCCGCGTGGCCCTTGTGCTTGGCGCCTTCGTCGAAAACTACGGCGTCAGGCGCGAAACTGGCAATGAGAGCATCATTGTCGGATCTGCGGTCGGCCTCGAAATAGGCGGCTATAGCTTGTGGAAGTTTCATTGCAATCATCCTTTGCGTTGGTGTGACACCAAGATGAGGATGGATCAGTGTGTCGATAAGTGGGATAAAGCGGCATGCTAAGATGAATGGATCGGGATAATGTTTCGTGCAAGCTTAACGGACCTGAACGCGGTGATCGCTGTATCACGGCGGGGGTCCTTCCGGGCTGCGGCTATCGAGCTGGGTCTGTCCAGTACCGCTTTCAGCCATACCGTAGCCCGTCTCGAGGCCGAGCTTGGCGTGCGCCTGTTTAACCGGACCACCCGCAGCGTGTCGCTAACGGATGCCGGGCGCACGTTCGTTGAACGGGTCAGTCCGGCCCTCCAGGACATTGCGGGTGCGATGGCTGAGGTAGGGGCGCAGCGACAGACCCCCTCAGGCGTCTTGCGCATCAACGCGGCAGTCACAGCCGCGCGAGAAATTTTGTCGCCGCTCGTTCTCCAATTCCTGCGACGCTTTCCGGATGTGGAGGTTGACTTGGTCACGGAGGGGCGTCTGGTAGACATCGTCGCTGAAGGATTTGACCTGGGGATACGGGTGGAAAATCTGGTGCCGAACGACATGATAGCCGTCTCACTGGGCCGCCCGCAGCGTTTTGCCGTGGTAGGGTCGCCGGCCTATTTCGCGCGGTACTCCATACCTCAAACGCCGGCCGACCTGCTGGGGCATCGCTGCGTTAGAGTTCGTCTGCCCAATGGCGCGCTCTATCGTTGGCAATTTGAGAAACAAGGCGAAAGCGCGCAAATCGACGTTCGAGGACCGATCACCTTGGATGAAGGAACTCTGTCACGACAAACCGCTCTCGAAGGGGTTGGCCTTATCTTTATCCATGAACATGCTGTGCTTGAGGATATAGAGGCCGGTAGACTGATCCGGGTTTTGCAGGATTGGACTCCAGCGCTCCCGAAGCTTGCCATCTACTATCCCGGCCGTCGCAACCTCTCCGCCGGGATGCGCGCATTTATTTCGCTGGCTAAGGAGTTAGCGACCAAGCAGTCAGAGCGTGCAGATGCCCCAGCGTGAAAGGCCGCAACCGGTGGATATGTTCTCTGGTTTGGGATTGGCGGCGACCGAGCGGCGGTTCGGCCGATATCGTCGACACTGTCGCCATGGCTCATTGCCAGCACCCATAACCGCCGTAATGCACGAACTCATGATGGATCGAGGCGCGGCGGCTAAACGGGCATCTACCTAGATGGCGTCGTGGTTGGCGAGCGCTGCCAGTCGTAGGCACGAACGCCAATGCCACTAATATCGTTCGGGTATGCGGCTCCACCACCGGCAACGCGACGCCGGCCGTCGATCCTGCATTTCCTCAAAGTCCGCACGGGTGAAGCTCTTTGGGGTCTGAGGCGGGCTACGCGCCATAAAAAGAAACCCCGGCGGGCAGGCCGGGGTAAGGTTGGGTACGTATCTGACCCTTCCCAAACGCTTGTTGCCAGGATCGGTTCCGCTGAAACGGGCTATTCCCATGGGAGTGTTGGCTGCTCCGGCAAAGTCCTGATCGAGATGGACGGAGGCATATCACGCGCCGGCGTCGCGCTGTCATCGCTCCAGTACCAGACGGTGCGCAGGTCAAACGATGAGCGAATTAGCTTCGTCACGGTGGCGGCGTCATGGCTATCGAAACCGAGCCGTGCGGCTTTGGCAGCAGCGGCAAGTCCCATTGCGGCCACCAGCATTTCGGCCCCGCATACGTCGAGTTCGGTTCTCTTTTGGCCACGCTCAGAGAGCATCGTCATCGACAGGTCTCCAAGTCTCTGGGATCGCAGCAATAGAGCACTTGGCCATGCCCCTTGGCGGCCAATCAGCTAAACGGTTCAGAAACTAACCCCGGCACAAAGGGGCGGTAGTGTCGAGGTTAGCTCCGATTTCTGAAGGAGCAGGAGATGCCTGCTCAATAATAACTGCCACGCTTTACCGACGTTCCAGTTACTATCATCAGGACAATAGTCACAAATCGGCGACCAAATCTGGTGGGAGAAGGAGAGCGGCCGAGGTACGGCGGCGACAGCCGCTCTCCTGAGGGCTTTGAAAGCCCTACAAAGATATTACGTAAGTATATGAAGCTATCAATACATTTGATATTTATTGATCGGCTACAATGCTGCCTGTCCTACCTTCGCCGCTTCAGTTTGATTCCAAATGATTGCGCTTGGTGCGGACGGATTTACTGCAATGGACGGAAGTTTCTTTGCGGCGGCGATGGCATCGTCCATCCAGCCGAACGGGCCATCCATGAAGCCGTGTTCGTCATAGACCCCATAGCTTCCGTCCTCGCGTCGGCGAACCTCCCAGCCATTGATCCGCACAACAGTCTTTTCCATCGGTTCCTCCGTTTTGGGCCGGGGTGAAAGCAGACTCCATCAATTCCGATCCCATCCGGAATGTTCCCAATCCATCATCAGGAGAATACCCCATGAACACCGCGTTCCTCGCGTCGGTGCGCTCGTTGCTGTTTGGCGGCGGTCTCTCGCAGGCCCAGGTCAATGGCATCAACGCCATTGGCGAAGCTTGGACCATCTATGGCGAAGGCGACCGGCGCAAGCTCGCCTACATCCTGGCGACGGCCTATCACGAGACGGCTCGCACCATGCAGCCGGTGCGCGAGACGCTGGCCAGTACCGACGCCAAGGCTAAGGAGCTGCTGACAAGGCGTGAAGGCCGGGCGCATGCCGCAGGTCAAGTCCGACTATTGGTCGGGCGGGTATTTCGGCCGGGGCTTCGTGCAACTCACCCACCTTGCCAATTACCAGAAGGTGCAGGACGAAACCGGCCATCCCCTGGTCAAAGACCCGTCGCTGGCCCTGCGCATCGATATCGCCGCGCTCATCCT
>UCAU01000022.1 GCA_900470445.1 Hyphomicrobiales bacterium
GCGGCGACCACCCCGATCCACTCCAATGAACTGGTGGTCTATCAAGGCATCAGCCCAGACCAGCTGGGCTTGGCCAGCTATCCGTTGATCAGCGATGGCGCCGGCGGGCATTACCGCAAACCCTCGCAGTTCTTCTCCGTCAGCGGCGCCTCGCAAAATGCCGAACAGGCGGCGGCGTTCATTTCCTATTTCGTCAACGATCCAGCTGCAGCCAAGCTGCTCGGCGTCGAACGCGGCGTGCCCTGCACCCAGACCGCGCGTGAGGCCGTCGCCAATGAGCTATCGCCGGAAAGCCGGGCCGCGCTCGATTTCGTTACCTCGCTTGGTGCCCTGGTCGGCCCGCTACCGCCATCCCCGCCCCCCGCTGCTGGCGAGGTCAGCAAGGCGCTTGGCAATATCTCCCAGGAGATCGCCTTTGGCATGCGCTCACCCGAAGATGCCGCCCAGACCTTCGTCGCCGACGCAGCCGCCATCCTTGCCCGCAGCAGCGGATCGTAGTCGGTTGGCGGGGATACCGCTGGCGAGATAGCCTGGTGCCATCTAGCCACTACTTAAACTTGACATGCCAGATCATAAAATCTAGTCCGAGGGCTTGCAAAGTGACGTCGCGGCGGGCTGGCACATGGATATCCAAGATCAGGCAAGGGCGAAGAACGAGCGGCTCGAGGCCATGGAGCTGCGCGCCGGCTATGACGACACCACTATTCTCGATGGCCTCGATTTTGCGGTGCCCAGTGGCGCTTTGACCATTCTGGTCGGCGCCAATGGGTGCGGCAAATCCACCCTGCTCAAGACGCTGGCGCGCATCCTCATGCCAAGCCATGGCTACGTGCTGCTAGATGGCAAGGACATCCACAAAGCCGCTACGCGCGAGGTGGCGCGCAAACTCGGCCTCTTGCCACAGGGGCCGGTGGCGCCGGAAGGGCTGAGCGTGCGCGAGCTGGTGGCGCAGGGGCGGTTCCCCCATCAATCGCTGCTGCGGCAATGGAGTTCGAGCGACGAGGCGGCGGTCAATGCGGCCATGCTCACCGCCCAGGTCACGGACTTTGCCGACCGACCAGTGGATTCCCTCTCGGGCGGGCAGCGTCAGCGCTGCTGGGTTGCCATGGCACTGGCGCAAGAAACTGATCTGATCCTGCTCGACGAACCCACCACCTTTCTCGATCTCAAGGTGCAGGTGGATGTGATGAACCTGCTGCACGATCTGGCACACAAGACTGGCCGCACGCTGGTCGTGGTGCTGCACGAACTCAGTCTTGCCGCTGCCTATGCAGACACTCTCGTGATGATGCGGGCTGGGCGCATTGTGTGTTCGGGCGCACCCGAGACGGTTTTTACGGCCCAAAATATCAAAACCGTGTTCGATCTGGATGCTAATGTGCTGCGCGATCCGGCATCGGGTCGCCTCTTCTGCATGCCGACGCGGGGGGCGCCCGCAAGCACCCATATCCTTCCGGCTCTGGCTACGGCATGAACAGCGCCGCCGGGGTCTCGCCCGTCATACGCACTAGCCGCTGGCTCGGCTTGCCAGTGGCGCTGAGTCTGATCGCAGCGATCTTCTGCCTTCATATCGCGTTGGGTGCTAAGCTGTTGCCGCTCAACGTCGTCTTCGAAGCGCTGACCGCGCGCGATCCCAGCAATTTCAACCACACCATCATCTGGGACCTACGGCTGCCGCGCGCGCTGGTGGGCATGATCGTTGGAGCATCGCTCTCGGTTGCCGGCGCTTTGATGCAGGGTGTTACCCGCAATCCACTGGCCGAGCCGGGCATTCTGGGCCTCATGGCGGGCGCGGCATTCGCTGTGGTCTTCGGCATCGGGATGCTTGGTCTGGTGGACAATACCGCCATTCCGCCGATGGCCGCCGGTGGAGCGCTCGGGGCGGCATGCCTGGTCTATCTTATCGCTCGTTGGGTACCCGGCGGCACGTCGCCGCTGACCTTGACGCTGGCCGGGGCGGTGGTCACCGCATTCCTCGGGGCACTGACTTCTGTCGCCTTCCTGCTGCGCGAGAACGCTTTTGACTCTTATCGCGTCTGGCTCTCCGGTTCGCTGGCGGGACGCGATCTGTCCATGCTGCTGACGGCTGGGCCCGTGCTTATTGTCGCCCTGCTACTATCCTTCGCTTTGGCACGTCAGATCACGGCACTTGCCATGGGCGAGGAAGTAGCTCAGGCGCTAGGCGTGCGCACCGGCTGGCTCAAGGCGCAATTGCTGGTCTGCGTCGTGGCGCTGACGGCCGGTTCGGTGGCCCTGGCCGGACCACTCGGCTTTGTTGGCCTGGTCATCCCCCATGTGGTGCGGCTCTTCACTGGCGCCGACTATCGCTGGATCGTGCCCTATTCGGCAGTGCTCGGGGCCGGCTATTTGCTGGCAGTTGATGTCGCGGCGCGCATGCTGTTCCGCCCGGCCGAGATTTCCACCGGCATCATCACCGCACTGATCGGCGCGCCGATCTTCATCTACCTCATTCGCCAGCGAGCCCGCTGATGAGCACCATCGCCGCCTCTCGCTGGTATGTGCTGCGCCTATTCGGCGAACGCATCGCCCTGCGGCTGCCCGTTGGGGCGCTTGGCTGGCTCGTTGCATCCTTGCTGCTGCTCGCCGCCATCATCGCCTATAGCCTCACCATCGGCAGCCAACCGACCAGCCTTTCCGAAGTCTGGCGCACGTTGAGCGGCGAAACCGTCAGCAAGACCATCGACAATGTCGTTTGGGAATTCCGCTTTCCGCGTGCCCTGGCTGCCGCTTTAGTCGGCGCCATGTTTGCCCTCTCGGGCGCAGCGCTGCAAAACGTCACCCGCAATGGCCTGGCCGATCCGTCCCTGGTGGGCGTGGCGCAAGGCGCCGGGCTCGCCGTGGTTGCGCTGACCGTGTTGTGGCCCAGTGGCTTGGCAACACTACGGCCTTGGGTGGCATTTGGCGGCTCCATGCTGGTGGCCATTCTGATCCAGAGCCTGACCTGGACGACGAGGGATGCCAGCTCCGTCCGCTTTATCCTGATGGGCGTCGGGGTTGCTGCACTCATCTCAGCCGGCACGTCGGTGCTGATGACCTATGGCGACATCGAACGGGTACTTTCGGTTTTGACCTGGCTCAATGGCTCGATCAATGCTGCCAATTGGAGCGATGTGCAGATGCTCGCCGCCTGGTCGGCAGTGCTGCTGCCCGCCTTACTGCTGCTCTCGCGCTCCACCGCAGCCCTACGCATGGGTGACGCCACCGCCACTGCCCTCGGCGCCCCGGTGCGCTGGGTACGCTATGGCCTCATCACCACCGCTGTAGGCTTTGCCGCAATAGGCACCGCCGTTGTGGGGCCGCTCGGCTTTGTCGGGCTGATCGCGCCGCATGCCGCGCGCCGCCTCGCCCCCTCGGGCGTCGCCCTGCATCTGCTGCTCACGGCAACGCTGGGCGCGGCCCTGGTCTGCGCCGCTGACCTGGTGGGGCGCACCCTGATGGCCCCGGTCCAGATTCCCGCCGGTCTCGTCACCGATCTGATCGGCGTGCCGATCTTTCTCATCCTGCTGCGCCGGGCCGCGCGTCGGACTGCTCTTTAAGGATCAAGCCATGAAACTGCTTCTAGCCGCCGCTGCCATTCTTGGGGGATTGCTCACCGCATCGGCGTGGGCGCAGGAGACCCGCCCCTTCGAGGCTGCCAATGGCACAATCGATATTCCGGTCGAGCCTCTGCGCATCGTTTCACTGCATGATCTGAGCATCACCCTGCCGCTGGTCGAATTCGGCGCCACCAACCATGTCGTAGGCAGCCATGGACGGCTCGAAGAAGACAACATTCCCTATATTCGTGGCGCAAAGGAGCTCTACGAAACCAGTTTCGACAATACCGACATCAAGTTCCTCGGCGTCTTCAACGAGATCGATCTCGAACTGATTGCCGGGCTTGAGCCTGATCTGATCATCGGCCGGTCTGGTAATGACGACGCCCTGCTGCCCAATCTCGAAAAACTTGCACCCACCATTCTGATAGACCAGCGCGGGCTGGGCTTTTTCGGCGCTCTGCAAGCGGTGGCCGACGCCGCAGGCGTGCTGCCCGAATATGAGCATCTGCGCGCCCGCTATGACGCCCAGGTCGTCGAATTCAAGCGGTTGGTGCCCAATGCCGCCAATATCTCGGTCGCTATCCTGCAGCCCTGGCCCGATGACGGCTATATCGCCGCCAGCAAGGATTATTACGCCCTCTCCCAATTGCTAGACGATGTCGGCTTTACCAGGCCCACCATCATTGCCGAACTGGAGAAAGGCTCACTCGATCTGAGCCCCGAATTCCTGCCTGAGGTCGATGCAGATTTCATTGTCTCGACTTATGAACCCCTCTATCCCGACGAGCGCAGCCCTGCCGAGATTCGCGCCGCCTTCGAGAAGATCGTACCCGGCTACTGCCAGGCCCTGCATGCCTGCAGCAATAACCAGCATATCTTCTTGCACCGTACGCCGATCTATTCGTCGTCGTTCAAGTCGCTTGAGACGGCCTATCTGCAACTGCTCACCCACATTGCCGGCCGCGCCTTCGTGCCGCTGTCCAAGTAAAGCAAACCATGAAAACTTTCGTTTTTGCCTTCTGCCTTGCTGTGCTGGCCATGGCCCCAAGCCAGGCTCAGGACACCCGCTCCTTCACCGACGATCTGGGCCGCGTGGTCGAAATCCCGGCCCAACCGAAACGCATCGCCGCGCTCGATGACCTGCGGCTAAGCGTGCCGCTGATCGAGTTGGATGTCCTGCCCATTGCCTCGCACGGCCGTACCAACGACGATCAACCCTATATTCGCTCCGGCCTGATCCTCACCGGGGTCGATTTCGCCACGTCCGACATTACTTTCCTGGGCAATGAGCCAATCGACATCGAAGCACTAGCCGCCGCTGCACCCGATCTGATCGTTACCCTCGTCTCCCGCGATGTGCCGCTCGACCAGCTCGAGCGAATCGCACCGACTGTGGTGTTCGACGAGACCATCAGCGATCGTTTCGATATCTACGCCCGCCTGGCCGATCTAACCGGCACCACGCCCACCCTCGCCCGCCTGGAAGCCCGCTATCAGGCGCAACTGGCGCAACTGGTGCGGCTTGTTGATGCAAAGAACATCTCAGTGATGGAAGGCTCCGGCGGCGCGATTTCCGTGCAGCACAGCTATGGTAGCCTGGGCAAGGTATTGCGCGATGCCGGCTTCCGCTTCCCAGCGCTCATCGATGCCATTCCTCAAGGCGGAGAGCAGGAACTGAGCGCCGAATTGCTGCCGGACCTGGATGCCGATGTCATATTCGACACCTTCCGGACCGATCGCGGCGAAACGCCTGCCGACGCCGACGCGCGCATGCAGGAAGCGCTCCCCGGCTATTGCGAGCAGCTCTGGGCCTGCCGGAACGAGCAATATTTCCGCCTGCCGCGCGACGAGGCCTATGCCATTTCTTACCAAAGACTGAGCAGCATCACCGCGACGCTCCTGGCCCTGATGAACAGCCAGACTCTTCGCACAAGGGATCAATAGGGTATCGGCCGAGATCCAACGCAGGACCACGACCGCTCGACAGCCTTGATGACCAGCACCGCCGCCAAATAACATCCGTTCCTTCAGGCGGCTACGCTACTCGGCCAAGGGTGTGAAACCACGGCCGGCGATATGGCTTTCCACCAGCTCCAACGCGAGTTCGAGCGAAGTCATGGAACTGCCGAAACTCGGACCAGGCAGCAGAACGAACTGGTTGTTGCGGCAGGCGGCGAGGGCCTGGCACCAGCCAGGCGAGAATTTCTCATAAGCCGCGCGAACGGTGGCCGGCGTGGCGTCGGCCTGCTGGCGATAGAACCCGAAGACGAAATCGGCGTCGAGCTCCTGGATCAATTCAGGACTGAATGTCATTTGGGGTTCGCTGAGATCGGCGATTGCCTTGGGCTTGGCAAAGCCGAGGTCATCGATCACGCGGGTGATTGCCCCAAGGTTGGCCTTATAGACCCATAGTTCTTCGGCAGCGGGAAACATGAACGTTGTCGCGACCGAGATATCGCCCGTATTGCCAATGAAGGAGCGGGCGCGCTCGACATTGTCGAGATAGCGTTGATATCGAGCTTCGAAGCGACCGCTCTGTCCGGTAATGTCGGCCAGCGTCCGCAGCGTGCCGATGAAGCCCAGGTTAGCGTTGTCAACCACCAGGGTCGGCGCGATCGACTGCAGTTGTTCGATTACTTTGGCGTCAGTGTAAAGTCCCCCGATAATCAGATCGGGTTCCAGGGCGGCGATGGCCTCCACGTCCAGCTGATTGAAGCCGCCGACATAGGCGATGTCGGTGTTGGAATAGTCGATCCCCAGCGTATCCATGCCCCCGCGCAGGAAATGGGTACCATCCTCGGCGGTACGGCCGGCGCTACCTATGACCGGCGCGCCCAGTTCATAGAGCGGTAGCGTCACGATCTGATCGTTGAGAGATACGATGCGCTGCGGCGCGGTCGGGATTTCGAATACTCCGTTGGCGACGGTGACGCTGCGGATTTCCTGAGCAACGGTCGGTGCCACAGTAATGGCAACCGCAAGGATCAGAGCAATGAGCGTTTTCATCAATGTGCTTTCTTGAGCTTGGTTATTCGTCCCTGGGGGCTGCGTGTGTGACCCATACCCTAATGGCGCGCGCGCCAGCCTTCGGACTAGATTTTATGATACAACATGTCAAGTTTAGGCATCTGCACGGACGGCAACTCACCAATCATGCCGCCTACCGATTTCGTGTGTGATTTTCTGCCTGTCCCCCGTACCTGCCGACGATGACGCTGCAGCCCTTCGGTAGAAGGAAGCAGGTGACGTGCGGCCCAACTGGTGGCGCCGTTACGTTGCCCAAAACGCCGATCATGTCAGGCCGAGGAAGTAGAGAGAGAATTTCGGCCAATGTCCGGTACAATCATCTTGCGGCAACGGCCGGCGCTTGATTCACCGTTGTCAGTCTGGCCTTCCGTTCGAGGTAACATATGCCCCAAAATTTCGCGTCAGCGATCATCCGTTGGCGAGATCACTTGGACAGCCAGCCGGGCGGGCTTTCCACGTTCGATCAATCCTATACGGTCTCAACAATGCTCTTTGGGTGCCATCGATACTTGGAAGCACACGGCGCGCATGCAACCCCGGAAAAAGACCGGATCGAGGCGATCAAGGGGGAGCTTGAGGCATGGATGCGTGAGCGAGGCTGTGTTTACTATCCGTAGGTCCACCCAAGCATCGGTGATATGAGGCAGGGGCCTCGGTGGATCACCTTCCGCCGGGGCGGCGCCTGCTACCGAGCCGTAGTCACCTAGCAGGCGCCCTTTTCCAATTGGCGCCCCGTCTCCATCAGCAAAGCTGCAACTTTAGCATGACAGGCGAGAGCGCCAGGCCAGGGATCGCGAGGCCAGCCTGCATGGTCTCGCACTCCCGAAATTGGACACCCGTAGGACAACAGCCCCATACAATCAAATCGTATGTGCCGCTGTCCTCAATGCTGCAAAGTATGCACGCAAACCGTCTCATATTAGCCTTCTCGACCACCGCCTGAGCCAGCCATCCCAGAAAGGCTCGTTCCAAGCCAAGCTGTTGCTGGCTTCAGACAGAACGGTCGCTTCCCCCTCCTTCTTAATGGAGAAGCCTTTTCTAAAGTCGCGCTGCGGAGATCATCGTCCCCGACCAGCGCCTACTTTCGGGAATAGGTGCCGTCAAATGTCACGTTCATCCCGCCGCACATGTAGTTGTCCGAGACCTCAAGCGTCTGGCCAGACTGCGTTATGTTGACGACACAATCGTACTCATCCGCATCATCGATCCGCAGCGGTCCATTTTCTCCAACACCGAAGGAGACCTTGCCCTGCTCGATCCAACCTGCGGGCACCAACACGGAGAAGTCTCCGACATTGATCGCGCCGATGGCCGCTTTCTCCGGATCTTCGGCGCCATAGGTGGCATTTCCCTCAATAAGCAGGGCGTCACCATCAGCCTTGATAGTGATGAATTGTTCGGGTCCAGCGGCCCATTCCCCTATCCAGGATGCAAGATCGGTTTTCTCCTGTGCCCATGCGGGCGACGCGCTGGCTATAGCCATCAGTACGTACGCAAAACGACGCTTCATAAAACTCTCCATTACAAGTCCCGCTACCACACAGTTCTTTTCAAGGTAACCGTCATCTGTGCTGTTCGAATCTTCGCAAGGCTCACGCCGCGGACACAAACAACGCAAGACCGTGTAAGCCGACGGAGATAGCGATAGCAACAATGGCTGACGGCAAGGTCGCATTGGCCATGGCCACTGGCCCAATGGCGCCGGCGGCCAAAATGGCAAGAGCCACTCCATTCAAGAATTGGGCAATCGTTCGTTTCACATCTCGGCTCATGGCATCTCCTCCTGTTGTCCAGACAAGATTAACCTAATTGGCGAGGCGGAGGATTTCGGGGATAAGTCACTAACCAGGAACCGATGAAAAGCCACAGTGAACCGCTCAAGCGCCGAACTGACGACCCGCTATATCCATTATCTGGAGACGTTCCTGGTGGACCTTTGAAGCGACGCGGGCCAGATCGTTTCGATGCGGTTTTACCTCCGTGTTGACCATCAGCTCCGCCAGTTCACGCTCAAGCTGCCCGCTCCGGACGGAGACACCGACGAGGAGCGCGACCTGATGATCGTAACTATTTTTGAGCAATCGAAGACATCATCGAGGACGCCATTGCCGAAAGGCGCGCGGCGGCGAATTGATCCACTGCTCACGTCGCGCACGATTCCGCTAAACGGAAAAGTCCTGACCCAGGGGTCAGGACTTACGCGTCACACGAGCGTCACGAGCGACGCGATGAGCACTAAACCTCGCTCGCTCCAGATTGGTTCCCCCGACACGGAGGCGGCGCCAGAACTTCACACTGAGCCCGACAGCGCCCTTGGCGGCAGAAATTGCTCGCCAGCTCCGGCCCGTGAAAACACGCGACAGATGCCGCTAGCGGCTGCAGGGCTTCCGTTACGATCTCCGCGACCCGGCGCTGCGCTCCACAATCTTACGGATGACCGGATGTCGGTGTAGCCGACGGCGAGGATCGACTGGGGCGCGACCGGGCAGGACTAGCATCCTCCGACAAAGCAAGGCCACAAAGCTGGCTCGTTGGGCCCCGTGCCCATTCCTGAACACATTCTCGTGTTCGCATCGAGACCGTACCTGCCAACTTTTTTAAAGGTCGCTTTCAATGCAAAACAATCTTCGCCTTCTGGCAATGGTAGCTGGCACGGCCGTCGTGCTCGCTGGCTGCAACAGCACAAGTTCGAATTATGATGCCCCACCCGAGCCAGGTCAGACTACTTTCTCCGGCCCCAGAACAACCTACGATGCTCCCCCCGAGCCGGGCCAAACCTCGATGCAAGGCCCAAGTGCGACCCCCGATGCGCCGCTAGAGCCGGGTCAAACCAGCTATCAATAAGCCAATAATAGGGTTGCCCTCTCTGCCATATGGGACAGAAGGGCTAAGGCAAAAAGCCCCGACCTTCCGGCCAGGGCTACATCGCGAACGTCCAGGAAACACAATGCGGATCTTAAACCTGATACCGCCCAGCTTGGTTCCCTATACCGACACCCTCAGAGCGAGGACTAAATTGTCTAGGGGCAGCGGCTGCCAGTCCAATTTTCCGCACGTTTTGAGCCTGCATCCGCCATTCAACCATCAACTGGTCGATTTCCGCAGGCGACAGGATTTGTTGGCTATCAAAGACATAGGCCCAAGGTTCGCGCTCAAACTCGCGTGTCCGACGCTGTGAAATAGCTTCGAACGCGTCCAGAGCATAATAGTAAAAGTCACTTGATCCAGGACGAGCCCGATCGGCAAATTCAGCAGGATAGGGCTGTTCCGCGACAGGAAGCCATAGCACCGCAGTTTCAGACCACCAGTTCATGTTTATGCTCCTATTTACGAGGGGCAAAGCTAATGCGACGACCAATAGTTCCGACACAATAGGGCTATGAGCGGCTTGTGATTAGCAGCGCACTGATGCGATGACGGCGATGCGGTTATGCGGAGGGTCGCACTCGTTGCAATTGTCGGCATAGCCGCTTCGGTGTGGTGTTTCGCGCTCCTGAATGGCTATGATCAGGTAGGATCAGCCCCACGCCACTATCCGCGCCCTGGATTAACCCATGTTATTTCGTGCACCCTCACTGCCTGTTGGGCATTTCTTCGAGTAAGTTAGTCCGCACTGGGTGGGCATGAGTTTGGCAGACGACCTCGAAGACAGATTGAACGCGGCGCTGCGAGCAGCAGACGAGGCCATGCTGAGGGCTGCTTCGACGCGGGCGGAAGCCCGGAAGAATGCGAAGATGCTTCATGACAGGCGGGTAGAGATACGTCGAGAGATCGCAAGCGCTCGCCAGTCGTTGCGAACAGCGCGAATGCTGCTGGGTAAAATGTAAGCGATTAGGAGCGCTTGGAACTTGCCTACGGCCCAAAGGGCCGCCAGATATGCGAACAGCCCTGCCAGGGTTAGGGAGGGTGGCCAGCCCCCGCTTGCCGCTCTCCCGCCTAAAACGCAAAAGCCCTGACCCGAAGAGCGCGAAGCGTCCTGAACGCGCTGCGGGCAATTAAGGATCCCAATATCAGTGCCCGGCCGATATTCAAGGTTGTCCATCCTTGCGGTTGGCTGCCTCAAGCGCATTTAGCCGTCGATCGGTTCGCGCCTCGTCGGCCGAGACAGTGGCAAGCCGATCCTTTGTGAGGCGTTCGTGGTACTAGGCCGGCGCGCAACCCTTTCCTTCCGCCCGATCACCTGTCCTGGGCCAGACGGATCATTCGAGTGGATGAATGACGCTACCCGCCGGCACGGAGCATAATCGTCTTGCCGGATGCTCGGCGTTAATCCCGGCAACTGACCTGCCACAGCCGCATTATCTGGCGGGGCATAACGCCCTTTGGGAGGGTGGCCGATCCGCCGCTTTTCGGTTGCCTTCCCAACCACCTGATCCGCCTCGATGTAACCGCCCCGAACACCTCATGCCGCTGTACGGCGTTAGTACCGTCGAGGGGAACGGCTCGTTCGCCACCTCGTTTCACCTCGACTGGAGGATGAAATGGCCGCACGCGCGATTTGGACCGGAGCAATAAAAATTGCCGAAATCGTCTGCCCGGTGAAGATGTACACCGCCGCAACCACCTCAGAGCGCATTGCCCTGCACATGGTGAATCGGAAGACCGGTCATCGTCTGCGCCGGGTCTATGTTGATGAGAAGACCAATAAACCTGTGGAACAGGACGATCAGGTCAAAGGCTATGAAACCCATGAAGGGTCATATGTCGTGCTCGAGCCAGAAGAAATCGCGGCCGCCGTTCCCGATAGCGACAAGGTGCTCTCGGTCGACAAATTCATAGCCTGCGGTCAGATCGACCAGACCTATTTCGACCGCCCCTATTATCTATTGCCGGCGAGCGAAGCGACAGAAGAGACCTTCGTCTTAATCCGCGAAGCGCTTCGCAATCGGAAGGCTGCCGCAATAGCGCACACCGTATTGTTTCGCCGCCTACGGCCAGTTCTGATCCGCGCCCATCATAAAGGTCTGATCGCGACCACCTTGAACTTCGACTACGAAGTGCGCTCGTCACGCGACGCTTTCAGCGGCATCCCCAAGCGAAAAATCGACCCAGAGATGCTCGAGCTTGCGCAACACATACTCAAAACCAAGGCCGGAAAATTCGAACCGGACAAGTTCGAGGATCGATATGAGGAAGCCTTGACGGAGATGGTGCGCGCCAAAATCGAGGGCAGAAAAGTCATCCCTTTCCGTACACCTGAGCCGACCAAGGCAAACGATCTGCTCGAAGCACTCCGCCTGAGCGCAGGGGGCAAGAAAGAGCAGGAACGCAAGAAAGCACCCAAGAGGGCGGCTTCAGCAAAGGACTCTAGCACCAAAGCATCGAAACGAGCACCAGCGCGCAGAAAGGCGAGTTAACCGTCAGACCTATGGTTCGGCTTGGCCTTTCTCTCTAAGCTCTTTTTCAGAGCTGACATCAGGTCAATCACATTGTCCTTGGGCTCGGCGTTTTGCTCGGCCCCTTTCTTAGGCGTGGCCTTGCGCTTGGAAGATTTTTTGGACTGGATGATTTCGAGGAGGCGGTCTTGAACCGGATCTTTCACCATGGAGTCTGACCATGCCACGGTCCGCTGCTCGATAATTTCCTCAACCATCGACAGCAGTTTGTTTTCAGGCTTTTGAGCTTGGACGCTTTTGAAATACTCGTCTTCCTCGCGCACTTCATCGCCATAGCGCAGTGTCCAAAGGACAATTCCCTTGTCCCAAGGCTGCAGCATGACGGCGCGCTCGCGGCCGCCCAAGACGAGCCGAGAAATCCCCACGACCTTGCTGTCGGACATGGCCTCCCGAATGACCGTGAACGCCTCTTCACCGACCTCGTCAGCCGGCACAACAAAATAGGGACTGTCAAAATAGACCCATTCGATCGTGTCCGCCTCCACGAACTCATCGATATCGATCGTGCGGGCACTCTCGAGTTGAACAGCATCGAGATCCTCGTCCTCAAGGATCACGTAGTCGTCTTCCCCCTTCTCATAGGCTTTGGCCTGATCATCTTCGTCAACGGTCTTTCCTGAGACGGCATCGATGTAGCGCGTATAGATGCGGTCGCCGGTCTTGCGGTTGAGCGTGTGAAACCGAACTTTCTCGCCTTCGGTGGTCGCGGGCGACAAAGTCACTGCACAGGTAACCAGTGACAGTTTCAGATAACCTCTCCAATAAGGCCGAGGTGCCATGGTCGCCTCCTTCAGTCCCCAGGCAAACGCCAATCTAGGCTCGTGTGTTCCCTGCTGAGGAGGCAATGTCCTATGCCGTAACAACTCCTAGGCGGCCCAGGAAACTCATGTGCTCTGTGAGAACCAGGCGGTGTGCTGCGTTCGTGACGGCGAGTTGCCGCTATTGATCAGTGTGCGGTGCAGATGCTCATTCCTCCCAGAACGCCCGCGCCTCAGGTGGCAAGCGCGCCAAGCACTTAGTGAACTCCGTTTGATCGACGTGTTTTCGCAGTGCAGCAGCGACATTCTGAATTGCCGTATTCGGCGAAAAGTTATGATGAACACGCAATTGCTGCACCTCCCGGGACAGAGCCGATGGGTCCCAGTTTGAGGACAAAGCCTGGCCAGGCTCCCAATTCTCAATGAAGAGCGCTCTGGGTAGGGGTGGTAGCACTTGTGCGAAATTGATCGCGTCCTGTACTTCCAGCCGTCGTCTAAAAACCTGAAGGACACCCTGGAGCATGGTGTAGGCTTGGTTGCGCGTTTCCAAGCCGGCTTCAACCGCCGCATCCTTTAGCAAATCGTCGAATTGCTCCGAGGCGCGGCGGTAATCCTTCGGAACCGTCATTGGGCCCTCGCCGAAAACACCAAATGGCTCGTCGTTTGATCTAAAGCGGACTGCCGTCCTCGGTCCGATGCGTCTGTCTTTGGATCGCGCTATTGGATTAGAACTTTGCTCGCTGAGCGTCCAGCCGCCAGAGCGGGTCTACATGTGCTTGCGATAGCAAGCATGGGCATCGGACCCAAGTCCAACGATGGGCGAACACGGTCTCAGCACCAGCTTAGAACTCGCTCCACTCTTCTTTGACAGCGATATTTCCACGGCTCAGATACGTCCGCGTGGCATTCTGTGCGTTCTGCCGTGGCGCTGGCTTGCTGGCAGATTGTAGTGCCGCGCGTGCGTTAACCGCCGTCACTGCTGGCGCGCTCACACGGAATATCGCAACGGCCTGATCTAGCTCGTTTGCCTGCGCCTCGGTCTGCTCGATAGCGGCGTTGGTTTGTTCAACAAGCGCTGCATTGTGCTGGGTCATTTCGTCCATATGGCGGATGGCAGAAGTGACCTCCCCGATGGCCGAACTCTGTTCAGTGCTGGCGCTCGATACAGCCTTCATAAGCTCATTGTTTTCTCTTACGGCTCGCAGGATCGCATCGAGCTTGTCGGCCGCTAGTGAAACCAGCTTAGTTCCGCCGCTGACCTCCTGCGTGCTCTGCTCGATCAAATGCTTCACGTCTGAGGATGCTTGAGCCGCAGATTGTGCCAATCGACGTACTTCGACAGCAACTACTGCAAATCCCTTGCCGGCCTCTCCAGCCCTGGCTGCCTCTACGGACGCGTTCAGCGCAAGCAAGTTGGTCTGGAAGGCAATGTCGTCAATCAGCCCGATAATGTCGGAGATTTTGCTAGAAGAGCTGGTAATGCGCTCCATGGCCTCATTGGCTTGGCCCATGACTTGGCCACCTTCTTCGGCAAGCTGGGCCGCTGACGTAGTGCGACCTGCGGCTTGCTCGATCTTTTGAGCATTCTCCTTGACCGTTCCGGCCAACTGCTCCATGGCAGCCGACGTTTGTTCAATTGCTGCGGCCTGCTTCGTCGTGCGTTCCGCAAGGTCGTTGGCGCCAGTCAATATCTCGCCCGTCGCTGCCTTGAGCGCACTGGAGGTGCCACGCAGCGAGATAACCATTTCTGTAAGCCGTTCACTTACGGCATTGGTGTCACCTTTCAGGGCAGCAAAAGCACCCAGATATTGGCCTTCCATTTTTTGCGTTAGGTCAGTCCGCGCCAGCGCAGAAAGCACCTTGCCGGCTTCTGCCAATGCTGACTCGGTGGTTTGCAGCATTGTGTTCATGTTGCCAGCTACCTGGTCGAGAGCGGCGTCGCCGAAGTCATCGCGAATACGGCTACTGAAATCACCTCCAACGGCGGCCTGAATTGTTTGTGCAAACGAGGCTTGGAAGCGCTCCATTGTCGCTGCCCGCAACTCGGCCTCTTGAATGCGCTGAGCGCGTTCTGCGTCGGATAGTTGCACCGCCAAACCGTTCTGCTGAAAAACCTTCAAGGCCTTCGCCATCCGACCGAGCTCGTGATCCTGCTCAGCATTATTTATTGCCACCTGATAATTGCCGTGTGCCAGCTCCCCCATAAGCTGGGTCATGTCTTTGAGAGCTCGGGACAACCAACGGCCAGTAAAGAACGCCAAGGCTAGGCCGACCACGATGCCAAAAACCGAACTGATAACGACCACGGCTTCTGTAAAATCAATTCGCGACAGAGCTTGCGGGCCAAGAGTGTTCTGAACATCCTTGGCGTGTTCGAACACTGTTTTGAGATTCTGTGCCATGCTTTCCGCTAAAGCATCGAGCTGGGCCAGGTCGGATGAATAGTCACCATCCGCACCTACAGCAACAGTTCCGAATACCGACTGGTAAGCCTTTGCCGTTTCCACCAGTTTGGCCAACTCGCTAAGAGCTAGAGCATCCCCCTCAAACCTAGCATAACCATCAGCATCGATTGTGCCGACGTCTTCGATCTTGGCGACAATTTCTTCAGTAGAAAACGACCCCGGCTCACGAAAAAACGCATCTGCAGAGAGCCGCAGATCAATCAGATCGTTGGTGTAGTCACTCAGCTCGAGGGTCTCGCGCGCGGCGTGCAAATAGTTTTCAAAAATCCCGGCGACGCTGGACACCCCGTAATACCCCACCGTGCCGATACCCGTGAGAATGACGATAAGCGCACCAAAGGCAGCAAAGATGCGATTGGCAACGGAAATACGGGAGAACATGGCGGCCTCTGATCACTGATACACCGGGCTCAAAGAAAGACGGCGACGCAATATTCTTAGGCAATTTCGGTTAACTAACCTTCCTGACAAATGGCTTACAGGTGGAAGATGAAGTCAGAGGCGCTCCCAGTCTTGGACCGACCTGGACACGCCCGCTACGCTGCAAAAACTCGCAGCTCAATCAGGCTACCGAACTGTGGCTAACTAGTCGGGGTTTGACTGAGGACGCCACGACTGTATTCCGGCCAGCGGCTTTGGCTGCGTAGAGGTTAACGTCTGCCTGCCGAAAGGTATGCTGCAAATCTATGTCTTCCGTGCCGACCGCTAGGCCAATACTGACGCTGAGGGGGTAAGGCATGGAATGAATCGGATAAAACTGAACGTTGGCCACTAATGAGCGTAGCTTTTCGCCTGCGGAAGCAGCTTCAGTAGCTGACGCATTTGGGATAAACACGGCGAACTCTTCACCGCCTATCCGTCCAATAATCCAACTCGGGGAACTGCCGGACCGCAGTGCTGCTGCGATAAGGCGCAATGCAGTGTCACCTTCGGCGTGCCCGAAAGTATCATTGATCGCTTTGAAATTGTCGGCGTCGATTAGCAGTAGTGCGCCTGGTGCGCCCAACCTCGCCAGAAATGTCTCTCGGTTGAGCAAACCGGTTAGCCCGTCATGAGCAGCTCGAACGGCCAGTTCCTCATGCGCCCTTTTTAGCGCGAGATGGGCCTGCTGAATGCGGTGCTGCTGCCAAAAAATAATCAGGGAGGCAGGCAGCGCCGTCACGAGCGGCAGGAAGCTGTTCATGAAAAAGACGTAGGGGGTAAACGGCTGGCCAGTCGCCATTCGGCCCGAGTAGGAAATCACCTGGCCCACGACAATCACAGCTAGGGTTACGAGCATGGATTTTACGACAACACGGAGCATCGAAATGTCCTTTAGGGGCTCCATGTCTGTCACGGCATCATCAAGCGTCCGTTAATCAGACGCCTAGAATTCCGGCTACCGCTCGGTTGGCCGAGGAGATCAGGGATCTCTAAATCCCGCAACGCGCAACTCTACCGCGTCGCCACTTGTGCCAGCCGGAAAGACGAGCGTGATGCTTTTGGTTGATTCCGCGGGCGCGTAGTCGAGTGTGGCATGCGCGAGGACCGGTTTGCCTGACGCGGTCCCGGCCTCGCCCTCGATTTCTACGTCCGCAGCAGTGCCACTGCCGGAATTGGATACTTCCACTTCGAGATAGACTGGCCCGCTTCCGCTTATCTCGCCGCGCTGCAACTCGATCCGTGGTCTGCCGTCTCCCGCAGCAAAGGCGTCGTAGACCAGATAGCCAAAAAGGCCCAGCACGGTAAGCGCCGCGGCGCTCGCCAGGGTCCATTCAACTCGATCACCCGTGGCCGACTTAGTCCTGGATTTACGCGGCGTAGGTTTCTTGGTCATCCTCACCTCTACAGTATCAGTCTGGCAGCCGCCGCTCCAATGGCCGCCGGGAAGCCTAAAACCACGACTACCCGCAGCCCATTGCCGGCGCTTACCCCGTCCAGATGCCCGAATGTCCATAAGAGGTACAAGGCCACCAACAGCGACACAGCATATCCTACCAGCGTAAACCGCAGGAAAGCGCTCCACCACGGCGTATCGGGTGTCAGCTCGGTGCTACTTGAGAATTCGGTTGCATAAACGAACACATGCATGATGAGCAGCGTGGCGGGGATAAGTGCGAGTGTGTGAATGCTCGTCATCCGATATGAAATGAGCACCATCTCTTCGGTTGGCGCCACGTTCAATGCAAGAAACAGCGCGCCAATCATCATGATACCCAGCTCCCCGAAGAAGGTTTGTTCGCGCTGGCTGTCTTTGGCGTCTTTACCGAATTGGCTGCGACCCAATAGGGCTCCCAACGCTCCAGGTATGGACTGCAATCCGACTTTGCCGGCGATTTCCGAAAGGCTCATTCCCGCTCCGACAATGCCGAGCAGACCCAGCACGAATGCACTTGTCAGCAGACCAACGCCATATGCGATGGCCACGTCACGGGCATCCTCGCGCCAATCCCAAGTTCGCTCGAAGCCGGAGTAATGCGACAAGAACATCAGCATGGGCAGGCTTGCGGCCAACAACAGGACGGCTTTCCAGCGTTCCATGGCGAAGCCCAGATCCCACATCTCCATTGTCATCAGCATGGGCAGCGAAAACACCAATGCGCCACCGAATGCTCTACCGAGTCCGGTGCGCAGTTGGTTGGAGGCACCGGTCATCGGCAAAGCTTCTCAACGGCGGGGAAGGAGCGCTCAATTGCTTTCGCCGCTCTGGTGGGGCGACAAACGGTTCTCATGCCCGGTCCAAACGTCCCGGCCAAACCAAACATTGAAAGCCGAACCTGGGTTCGCAACACAAGACTCCAACCAAGACGGAAGCGGACTAGTCTGCCCGGTAACGCTGGCTCCTGCGGGCCAGTTCCGCTCGCTTGCGCCAGTTGCGCCGGACTGGCCTCATATCCCCCACACCAATATCAGCATGGGAACTGCCACTAAAACGACGAGGAGCGATAACGGCAGCCCCAGCCGCCAATAGTCGCCAAATCGATAGCCGCCGGGGGCCATAACCAGCGTGTTGCATTGATGTCCGATGGGCGTGAGGAAGTCCGACCCCGCCCCTATCGCCACCGCCATTAGAAAAGCTTGGGGCTGAAACCCCAGGTCTGTCGCGAAGGTGGCTGCGATCGGCGCCATTACCAACACAGTTGCTGCATTGTTCAGAAACGGCGTGACCGCCATTGCGGCAACCATAATGAGCGCCAAGGCCCCATATGGCGGTAGCACACTAGCGGTTTCCGACAGCCAGTTAGCGATAAGGTCGGTGGCGCCCGTGGTTCGCAAGGAGTCACTAACCGGGATGAGTGCTGCCAGCATGATTAGGATGGGAGCGTCGAGGTGAGTGTAGATCTCTCGCAGAGGAATGGTGCGAGAGACCACCATCAAGAAGGCCGCAGCAAAAAAAGCGAGCGGCACCGAGACAAGGCCAAGTGCGGTGCTGCCCATTGCCAATGCCAGGATGACGAGAGGTGCCAATCCGTTACGTGCGCTGCCAAGCTTCAGGTTACGTTCAACGAGCGGCAGACAGTCCCATTGGCGCAGTAGTTCCGGCAACTCCCGCAGATTTCCCTGAAGAACGATGACATCGCCATTCTGAAACCTGATCTCTCCAAGGCGCTCAGTGAACCGCTTATCGCGCCGACTAACCGCCAGGAGGTTAAGGCCAGTGATGTCGAACAGCGTCAACTCGCGCGCGCTGCGACCGATCAGGCTCGAATGCTCCCCAATGACAGCCTCGACGACGCCAGTTTCTGCGGATGCAACCTTGGCATCGCGGCGCTCGGAAAAGGCTAACTTGCCCTGCGCGACCATTTTGTCGAGGGCCTCAGGTTCCCCTTCCAGCAAGAGCAGATCGCCACCTTGCACGGTAGCGTCTGGTAAGGGCGTGCGTCGCTTGCCGGCGGCCGAAATGATGCCGATTATCATTGCCTGCCCGCCGCTAAGTGCTTGAATTTCACTCACCGTCTGCCCAACGCTTGGAGAATCCTGAGGTACTTGCGCCTCGGTTGTATAATTCTTGATCTCGATCGCCTGATCCATGGAAAGGCTCTCGCGCGTCCGCTCGGGTAGCAGCTTGTAGCAGATGGACAGGAACACGACGCCAACTAGGGCCAAGGTGGCGCCGACCGGTGTAAAATCGAACATGCTGAACGGGGTGCCGGTGAGTTCCTCGTGGACACGGGAAACGATGATGTTAGGCGACGTTCCAATCTGGGTCATAAGCCCGCCTAGCAGCGACCCGAATGACATCGGCATTAAAAACAGCGAGGGCGAAACGCCCGAGCTGCGAGCCATTTGGAAGGCGATCGGGATCATGATCGCTAAGGCTCCGATGTTCTTAATGAACGCCGAAAGAATGGTGACGACTAAAACCAACAGAATCAATTGGGCTCGAGGTGTGCTGACATTGGGCGCAAACCGCCTGACGGCCACCTCCATAATCCCGGAGCGCGCCACGGCAGCGCTGACGATCAGCGCACTACCCACGATCACAACAATATCGTCCGAAAGCCCTGAAAAGGCGGCGCCAGGAGCAACCACTCCGACAGCGACGGCGAGGAGCAGTGCGCCGGCGGCGACGAGGTCATAACGCCAGCGCCCCCAAACGAAAGCAACCATCATGAGCAAGATGATGCCGAAGGCGAGAATCTGGGGCGTGGTCATTGGCGGGGCTCCATAAGCCACGGTCAACGCGGAAGAACTTAATTTTGCATAGACCGATCAAAGAATATTTTTCGTCGTCCGGTCGATCCGTGGTGCAACCTTTGGCAGAAGCCGCGCTTCCCTTCAAAGCTCATGGGCCGGCGCGACAAGTGCCGACCGGAAACGAGATGCAACCAATGCACGAACCCGCCTCCATAGTGGCACCGACACTGCCGACCAGCTCGTCAGAAGCCGCAACAGTGATGACACACTATTATCGGGCCGAAATGACGCGGATGAACGCGTGGCGGGCTCGGCTCGATCTCACCAGCAATTGGTCGATCACCGTTGTGGCGGCGCTCCTATCGGTTTCGCTCTCGACGCCGTCCGCCCATCATGGGCTCGCTTTGTTCGGAATGGTCATTATCCTGTTGCTGTTGTTCGTTGAAGCAAGGCGGTACCGCTTTTACGATGTTTACCGCATGCGGATTCGGCAGTTTGAACGCCACTATTTCGGGCAGTTTTTTGCAGCTGATACTCAAGGTGGTGGTCCCGAGCCCTGGCTGGTTATGCTGGCGCAGGATCTTCGCCACCCCAAGTTCAGGATTACCCTGATGCTGGCGCTCCGCCGCCGCCTGCGCCGCAACTACATCTGGATGTTTTTGATTTTGCTTTGCGCCTGGATTGTCAAGATTGCATCTCCTGACCTGCAGGCAGGGGCGCATCTTGATCCTGCGCGACCTCTGGCGGCCATGCTTGGGCACGCCGCTATTGGACCGTTGCCGGGATGGCTAGTCATTGCCCTGGTACTTGTTTTCTATGCGGCGCTTGGCATTGCCTGTCTGCGGGGCAAGGACCGCGGCGGGGACGAGGTTCACGTCTAAGTCCGAGCGGCATTTTAAAAGCGTGGCAATGCTAGCGTCATATTCCATCAAGCCGGACCGACGCGGGAATTTTTACCCTGCCTATGCTGGCCATTGGAGCAAGAAGGGCCCGCTTGTGAAAGGGGCCCTTATATAAGCTCAATTTTGGTTTAGATCGCCGCTAGTTGATGAAGAATATGATGATGATGATCAACCAGATCGGCACACCTAAAAGCCACAGGCCAATTCCTCGTAACATAGGTTTCTTCCTTTTTAGAACCGACGGAAGACTTCGACGAAAAGAGTGCCTTCATCGCGGTGATTGCCACCTTTTTGTGCTGCCCAGTAGGCCCCGATTGCGGACACGAGAAGCGAGGCAGCAAGCAGGAATGCCGCGATAATGCCCGTATTTCTTGCGATACGCGCGGCCTCTAGAGCCTCCTGGCGAGCGGCCTCGATTGACGCGATAACCTGATCGACACGTGTCGTTGCTTCCTCAGGGGTCAGGCCTGTATTGGCTGCAACAATATTGGCCAGGTAGGTGCGGTCGTCGTCAGTCAGTGTGCCATCACCAAGCGCGGCTTGTGCAAAAATGCGACCTGCTTCGTCTCGCGCTACATTTGCCTCTACCGGCTGATCCGATCGGAAAAGGGTGTCGACGAAGTATGCGTTAGGGTCCACACTGCCTTCGGCGGCATTAGAGGCCGCTTCCGTTACTGTCGAAGCGGCGGAGCCTAATGCGCTGCCTGCAGCTCCAATTCCGCCAATGGCGATAACCGCTCCCAGGACTGCTGCGCCCGCCCAGACAAGCAAGCCATGCGCGCCGTCTCGTAGGTCACTTTCTGCCTCGGTAGCATCAAAATAACGGCGGCGCAGGCGGCCGGTCAAATAGCCGCCTGCCATGAAGCTCGAAACTTGCACCCAAAGAAACCAGGTTGCAGCGGCAATTCCGATGAAAATCGGAGACGCGCCCTCGCGGGCATTGAAGTCCAGAAAATTTAGCCCCACTGCCGAGCCGAAACTAATAAGAACGATGGAGATGGCAGAGGCCAAGAGAATGCCAGCGATGATGGCTGGCCAGTCGACATAAGATGACTGGTCCCTGGTGGCTTCTGCGTTTTCGACGACGGTTATCCCCGCCGGTGCATCAAGTGCCATTGTGTCTTCCTCCGTGTTGCTTATTCGAAACGTTCAGGCGAGGCCGATAAACGAGAGGATTGCCATTACGATCACGACGAGGCCGACGAGATAGATGATCGAGTTCATTTGCCTGTCCAATTTTTGTGAGTGGTGCCAATCAACCAGTGTTGGGGTGATTTTGTTCCGTGGTTCAGGAGCAGCATTTTCAATTGCTCCAACCGATCCGCAGCCCCGGAGAGTTGGCGGCCAACCAACCGGCACCGATTGCCCCCCGTCGATGGGGTCGCAGATGACTTAAGAGCGCTTCAAGTCAGTCCGCCCCGCCAATGGCAGGCACAACGATCGAAGCGGCTCTGGTACCTTGCATCGCCCGAGCCGATGCGGCGCTCACCGTGCGAAGACAGGCGATTAAGGCTGCGTACGAGTTTGCTCCGACAGGCACACGAATTATGAAGGGTTAGGGCTTACGTTCAATTTGGCTAGTTTCTCGCCGAGCGTTGAATGCCCTCGCTATCAAAGCAAATTACCTCCCTCTCACTCGTCCTCGCTGCCGCGCTAGTCATCGTGCTTGGCTCGTTCGGATGGTGGGCAGCGTCGCGTATAGATGACCGTTCGATGGCCCGGGAAACACGGGCGGTGCAGACAGGGCTTGGTGAAATTGCCGAACGTCTGCCAATCGAACAGGACAGTTCCGCCATCTGGGACGATGCCGTTACGAATTTGCGCTCCAACGATGAAGCATGGATCGCTGAGAATTTGGCCGAGTGGATGAGCGAGTACTTCGGCCACAACCGGGTTTACATTCTTGATTCAGATAACCGCCTCGTTCGTGCTGTTGCGAATGGCAAACTTGTCAGTCCAGCAATGTTCGAGACGGACCAAGCCGCAATCGCTCCTCTTGTTGGCGCTCTGAGGGCGCAAATGGCCTTAGCCTCGAAGGGATTGGCGAATTCAACTGAAGCTGTGACCGGAATGGGCGAGGAAGATCTCGCGGTGCTGGGCGATGGTACTCCCGCGATTGTAAGCGTGCGGCCCATCGTTCCAAGTACCGACGCAGTACCGCAAACCTCAGGGACAGAGTACCTGCACATTTCGATCCGCTTCATTGACAGCTCGGTGACTGCGGCGATCAGCGAGAAATTTGAGGTGAACGAACTCGCCTTTGAACGTGTCGCCCGGTCTGACGGCGATCGTATCGCCTCGCCCGTTCTATCGGCGGACGGGCGCATTGTTGGCTTTTTTACATGGACCCCGGATGAACCTGCCTACCAGCTAATCAGAGAAACGGGACCCGCAGTTGCAGGTGGCGTGACGCTGGCCGCGTTGGCGGTCTTCCTATTACTGCGCCGGCTCCAGCGCACGTCAGTTCAACTCGAGAACAGCAAAGCGCATGCCTCGTTTCTGGCCTTTCACGACGCACTTACCAAGATACCCAATCGTGCATTATTCGAGGATCGGCTCGAACAGGCGCTGGCCAACATGCGTAGAAACGGCTCTAAACTAGCGCTCCATTTCATTGATCTGGACCGCTTCAAGCATGTCAATGACACCTTGGGGCATCCTGCCGGCGACGATCTAATCCGCAAAGCAGCATCCCGCCTAACAGAGCTGGTGGATGATATTGATACGGTTGCACGGCTGGGGGGCGACGAGTTTGCAATTATCCAATTCGCGGTAGCCGATACGTCTGAAGCTCTCGCGCTAAGTCAAAAAATCGTCGATTCCCTGGCGTTGGCGTTCGACCTGAACGGAGGCCAAGTGCATGTCGGCGCCAGTGTTGGCGTCGTTGTTACCTCGAACATGGCAACGCAAGCCGAAGACCTGATGCGTCATGCCGATATCGCCTTGTATGAGGCCAAGGCTGGAGGGCGGGGTAAGTTCGAGCTTTTTGCGGACAATCTCGGCGAGGCTGTGCGCGACAAGCGGTTGCTTGAAACGGACCTGCGTGAAGCCTTGAACACCGGTGAAGGCTTGCACCTAGTTTATCAACCGCTCCTGAACACCCGCGCCGGCGAAATCGCGGGCGTAGAGGCTTTAGTCCGCTGGCAACACCCCAGCCGCGGCAGGATGTCTCCGGCAGAGTTCATCGAGTTAGCGGAAGAACGCGGGCTGATCGATCAGTTGGGTATGTGGGTAATGCGGGAAGCCTGCCGCTTTGCCGCCTCATCCTCGGTGCCGTGGGTCGCCGTCAATGTCTCACCTATTCAGTTCCGTGACGAGCATTTTGCCAGAAGAGTTTTCAATCTTCTTGCTGAAACGGGGCTCCCGCCTAAGAGGCTGGAAATTGAAGTCACTGAGGGTCTACTGCTTCAGAACTCGCCCGTAGTCCAATCCACGTTGATGCTCTTGCGTGCTAAAGGCATCAGGGTAGCGCTGGACGACTTTGGGACGGGCTATTCCTCAATTACCTATCTGCGCAATCACGGGGTGGACAAGCTCAAAATTGACCGGTCTTTCACAGCGCAACTGGGCCAAAACGAAGAGATCGACAGTATCGTACGCTCCATTATTGATCTGGGACATGCAATGCGGATCGTGGTGGCCGCAGAAGGGGTGGAAACCGAAGATCAACGCGAACTCTTGAGTGAAATGGGTTGTAACCAGTTGCAGGGTTTCCTGCTGTCGCACCCGCTCACACCCGAGAAACTTGAGCTTATGCTCCAGCGTTGGTTGCCGTCTAAGGCAAGAGAGGCCTAAACGTGGTAAGACTGCTGGACGCGCGTTGCCGGTGGACCGAAGACGGAGTGTCTGGAACGAATGGCAAGCCGATTGCCGTCGCGCTCCCGGTGCCGCAGCCAGGCGAGCGACCGAGGGCGTCGGCGTGACCGTCGGCAAATAGGCAAGCGAGCAAGGTTATTCACCTGCGAGACCATGGTCTTGTGCGCCGCTGATCTTGCAGGCTTAATGATAAGTGGCAAGAATGACCGGTGACTGCATGCGGGATAATGAAGCGAGCCTAAATACGGACATTCCTGTCTACGCGCAGGCGAGCACCGAGGGACTGGGTCGCAACGCTTTCGAAATATGGCGCGATACGATCCTGTTCTTCTATGAGCCTGATCCTTGGCAGCCCGAACACGGAGAGTTTTTCGCATCGGGCCGCAGTCTTTTGTCTCAACAGGCCGACTTCGTAGCCTATCGATCTCGCTTGACCGGCGGGGTGAGGAATACCCGGCAATTACATCAGGACGGGAACGAGGACATCAGCATAGGCCTGGTTTTCGAGGGAACGCGTCGGCACGATCTTTTTGATGACAGCCGGGCCGTCCAGCATTCTGGGCAGTTCTATGCCTATGACGCCAGTCGGCCCTCGCGTGTTCTTTGGAGCGATCATACGGCGGCCTATATGAATCTCCGTCGCAATGACGTTGCTAAGGCGTTCGGTGGGGAGGTTCCGGATGCAGCGGAAATCGGCAAGAGGCTCACCGCCTCGCGTCTCGCGCCTTTCGTTCGCAGCCACTTCGAGCTTCTGGCCAGTGGCATGGCGGAGATGGTTGGCCCCGAGCGCGCTATTGTTCTGGGGCAGACCAAGGCACTTCTCCTTTCGGCTCTCCAGAACCCGGAAGGCGGCGGCACCCCAGGATTCGGCGGGCTGCAGCCGAACGCCTTCTACGTGGCCGCCATGCGTTTGATCGAGAAAAACGTCTCGCGACCGAACTTGACGGCCGAGAGAATTGCCAAGTCGCTTGGATGTTCGCGTGCGACGCTCTACAGAGCGTTCGAGGCAGAGGGCCAGAATGTCGCCGATACCGTGACCCGAGCACGCCTGGCCCTCGCGCGATCCGTTATCCTGGCACCTCAGTCTCTTACCAATGAAACGATTGCCACGCTGTGCGGATATTCGGATGTTCGCACTTTCTATCGTGCCTTCCGTCTGCATTTCGGTGTGACTCCGGGGAAGATGCGCGCTGATGCATTGCGAGCACACCGCTAGTTTCTCGTTATCGTGAGACGGTTTGCCGCTGGCTTGAAACATCCTGTCATTGCCGAAGGTAGGAAGACCGACATTACTCGCCTCTAAGGCCATGCATCGATTCATCTTCTGGGTGGGGCACGGCCACGACTCTCTTTGCTTGGCAAGGAGAACTGGGGGCGTTGATGCGTGGAGTTTGGCAAAAACTAGGCTTGGGCTCTGTGTTCTCGGCATCGAAACGGGGGCGTGGCACGAGGCGCCTGGGGACCATAATGGCCGGTGTGCTGATGGCGTGTGTCATTTCGCAGCCCGTCATGGCCGCCTCATCGGGTTGCAACGCTGTCGCAGGCGGCGTGCTCACCGCAACTGCGTTTGGGGCCGGTAACTTCTATGACTTTCGCCAAGGCGAAGCGATCCAGTTCAACAATCATCATGCCAGTGATCCATTAGACGCCAAAGTGGGCCTACCCAGTCCTTGGACAAGCATTCCTGCCGGGGGAAGCGTCACGCTTATCGTGCCGACAACGGCGAACCAGTATGTTGGCTGGGCGTTCAGCTCCACGAGCGGTTCAGTCTCGGCAACTTGCACAGCGCCTGCCGCACCCACGATAAGCGGTGTGTCCCCGGCAAATGGCCCGGCCACCGGGGGAACGTCAGTTACCATAAGCGGCGCTGATTTTTTTGACGTATCAACCGTAATATTGGGGGGCAGGTCGGTCCCTTTCACCGTCGTCAATAACACAACGATCACATTGATCACGCCCCAGGCTGTTCCGGGCGCTACTACACTCGGAATCTATGCGTCAGCTGGCGGCGTTCAGAGATCCGCGGCGTTCACCTACGACG
Source organism: Hyphomicrobiales bacterium (assembly GCA_900470445.1). Taxonomy (GTDB): domain Bacteria; phylum Pseudomonadota; class Alphaproteobacteria; order Rhizobiales; family Devosiaceae; genus Devosia. Next base: position 26,583 of record UCAU01000022.1, read on the forward strand.
TCGTTCCCACCTCCATCAATATCGACACATCGAGCCTCGACCCGGCAACTGGGACGCTGAGCGTGTCGGCGCGCGTCAGCGCAACGGGCGGGACACCCAGCGGAACGATCACGCTCCTTGTCAGCGGGACGGCGACAAGCCCAGTGACGCTTGATGCCAACGGCAAGGCAGACCTGACGGCAAGTGGCCTTGCTCCAGGGTCGCAGAATATTCAAGTTGCTTATTCGGGAGGCGGGCCGTTTGAAGCCTCGCAGATAACGTTCAGCCAGACTGTTCCACAACGTGCTGCGACAGTGGCATTGACCTCAACGCCCAACCCATCGGTTTTCGGTGTGGCGACAATCCTGACGGCGACCGTAACCGCCGCAGTCGATACGCCAACTGGCACGGTAACCTTTTATGATGGCAGCCAAGCTCTGGGCACCAGCGCATTAAACGGCGACATGGCCAGCCTCGAGATCGATTCATTTTCCTCTGGCGACCACAGTCTGACCGCAACCTACAACGGTGACTCTAACCTGCAAGCCGCTACCGCCGCTCTCGCCCATACTGTGGGACGAGCCGCCACCACAATTTTGGTCAGCTCTTCAGCGAACCCAAGCACCTTCGGGCAGGACGTAACCTTCACCGCGCAGGTTCAAGCGCCGGTAGGTAGCCCGACAGGATCGGTGACATTCCTCGTTAATGGCGAGGAATTCGGCACCGCCGCGCTCGACAATGGCATTGCCAGATATGCCACAAGCCAGCTCGGCGCCGGCAACCACAATGTCGTTGCACGATATGAAGGAAGCGCGGATTACGCAGGTTCGAACTCGTCCCCGCTCGCCCAGAATATCGCTGAGCTGGCGAACCTGGTCATCCGGCAGATGACGGAAGGCGCCGATGGTGCATTCGGCTTTGCAATCATGCCTTCAGCGACCACTATTCTTGTCACCACAATGGCGGGACAAGGCCAGAGTGCACCTCTCGCCCTGCCCGCTGGGAATTATACGATCGTAGCCGATGACATGCGCGCGGCGGGATTCGGATTAACGGGCCTGGCCTGTACCGATCCCAATGGCGCCATCGACGTCGCGAGCCGCACGGCACGGATCACGCTTGCCCCTGGTGATGCGGTGACTTGTACCTTTAGCGCACTGAACTCTGCCGAGATCACCTCGGCATTGATCGAAGACTTCATGGAGACCCGTGCCTCACTGCTGCTGGAGAGCCTTCCTGACAGTTCACGCCGGGTCGGACGCCTGAATGGTTCAGTGGCTGGCAATATCAGTCCCGGATCGGTGCTGGCTTATCTCCCCGATATTGCATCCGGCTCCCACTTGCCAGTGTCGGCCTCCCTTGCGACGCTCGATGCTCTGGCCGGGAACCGCCAACCCTCCCGTTTCGACGCATGGATCGAGGGTTCATTTGCCCTGTTCGATACCGACGTCGCCGGTGGGCAATTGAGCACGGTTGCGTTGGGCGCGGACTACCTCATCACTGATGATCTGCTGCTCGGCGCCTTTGCCCAGCTCGACGGCCTCAACCAATCTGCTGACATGGGGGCGGCGAAAATTGCGGGCGATGGTTGGCTTGCCGGCCCCTACGCGACTCTGCGTCTGACGGACAATCTTTTCCTCGACCTGATGGCGGCAGTTGGCGGGTCCACCAATCGCGTCTCTCCCTTTGGTACTTATACCGATGAGTTCAGTGCGGAACGGTATCTGTTGCGGGCGACATTGGAAGGCAGTTGGACCTCAGGAGACTGGACCTTCTCACCGCGCGCCAGCATCGGCTATTTCGAGGAAACCTCGCAGAATTACACTGACAGCCTTGGAGTGACAGTCCCATCCGTCACGACTGGCGTTGGCAAGATCGCTCTCGGACCGGGGGTGACGTACAGGTTCCCAACTGGCGATGGCATCGCTACGGTCGCTGGAATCCGTCTGGATGGGATGGTCGACATTCGCGACGAGGGCGTTGCCAAACCGCATGCCGCTATCAACGCCCACGTCGATTTCGCACTCGATGCGGGCGCCCGGTTCGGCTTTGATCTCGGCTATGGTGGGCTGGGCTCTGACACGTCGTCGCTAAACGGAAAATTCCGCCTCGGCATTTCGATGGATTAGCCCCAAGCAGATTTGCGTCCCGTATCAGCTGTGCAGTGCGTCACCGCCTTGTTCCGTAAGTCGGCGCTCTTCTGGGTAGCTGCCAAAATAGTTTGAGCAGAAGCCCCTTCGGTCGCACACTAGAGGCCGTAACCATCGTTTAGCTGGTGGCGGCCCACGCGACTATGGGGCGTAGACAGGCCGATTCAATTTTCCTTCGTTGAATCCTGCTCATTGCTGCCTTCGTCGCTACCGCGGTCACCCCGTCGCCTGGTGCCGCAATTGTTCTTCAACCGTTAACGCAATGGCACCTACGATGCTGTCGGTTGCTGAAACTGTCGTGAGAGACCAGAAAATGATGCCGGTCATCAACATGATCGAAAGTGCCTCGGTCGTCATTCTGGCTGTGCTTTTCATTGCTTTCCTTGGTGACCGTCTTGATCGTTCCTTCTGGGCCAAAAGCATCGTTTTTGGGATCGTATTCGGAGGCACAGGACTGATCAGCATGGCCTCTCCGGTGGAACTCGCCTCTGGCTTTTTCGCCGATGGACGCAACGTCGTCATGGCATTCTCTGGCGCCATTGGCGGGCCCATAAGCGCCCTGGTCACGGCCGCGGTGCTTTCCGGCATGCGGATGAGTTTGGGGGGCGCAGGTCTCCCCTCGGCCTTTGCCGGCATCTGGTTGGTCGCTGCTGCTTCATCTGCGCTTTGGGGATGGCTTCACATCAGAGGGCAGCAGCGCCTCGCCCCGAAACATGTGCTCATCCTGGCGATATTAGCCGCGTTTCTTCCACCTCTGGGCCTGTGGATAGTGCATGCGGCGCCAAGTGCCGAAATATTCGGTAAGCTCATAATATTGATTGTCCCGACAAATTTTGTCGGTGTTCTCCTTCTCGGTTTTCTGATCATCAACGAACAGCAGCGCCGCTGGGCGCTCATGGCTTATTCCGAAAGCCAGGCTCAGTTGCAGGCGATCGCCAACAACGCGCCGGGTGTTTTGTTTCAACTTTTTACAGACAGCGAAGGCATCGGTCGCTTCTCGTATGTGTCCGGAGGCGCGGAGCGCGTCCTGGGCGTGCCGGCACAGGACATTGTCAGCAGCCCTGGCACCATCTCACGCATGATTTCGCAAGAGGCGCTGGCCACAATTCAGCGCCATCTCAAGCATTCCACCGAAACGCACCGTGCCTGGTCCCATGAGGTTGAATTCACCAAGCCCGATGGCGAGAAAGTGTGGATGCGCGCCGCGGCAGAACCGCGGTTCGACATTCATGGACACCTCGTTTGGGACGGCTCACTTTTTGACATTACGGAGCGCAAACGCAGCGAGCAGATGAAGAACGACTTCATCTCGACGGTAAGCCATGAACTCAGAACACCACTCACCTCGATCCGCGGGTCACTGGGACTGGTCGCCGCGGGCGCAGCCGGTGAGCTACCACCGAAAGTCGCTGGGCTGATCAAGATCGCCCACTCCAACAGCGAACGCCTGGTCCGGCTCATCAACGACATTCTGGACATTGAGAAGATCGAGTCTGGCCACATGCCGTTCGATCCCCGACCAATGGCGCTCAGGCCGCTCATCGAGCAGTCGATCGAGGGCAGCCGCGACTATCTCACCGAAAGCAATGTCCGGATCGCACTCAACGACAAGGCTCTGGGCGCGATGGCTTCGGTCGATCCGGATCGGCTGCATCAGGTGATGGTCAATCTGCTCTCCAATGCAGTGAAGTACTCGCCGCGAGACGGCGAAGTGATCGTGCAACTGGAACGGAACGGAGACGCGGTTCGAATTTCCGTGATTGATCGCGGCCCCGGCATCCCCCAGGCGTTCCGGTCGAGGATTTTTGGAAAATTTGAACAGGCGGACGCGTCCGATTCCCGGCAAAGGGGCGGAACTGGACTGGGTTTGAGCATTGCCAAGGCGATCGTGGACAGGCTGGGCGGTGCAATTTCCTTCGATACCGGGCCTGACACGGGAACGTCGTTTCATGTGGACCTTCCAGAAATTGCGGAAGATCGGCCCTTGAGCACCCAGGAGGCGGGCCCGCTCGGCGACGGGACGGCGCCCCGGCGTGTGCTGATCGTCGAAGACGAACCAGACATTGCCGCCATCATTGCCGTTGCCCTTCTTCAGGAGGGACTTCAGAGCGACATCGCCCCTGATGTTGAAACGGCAAAAAATATGCTCGCGAGCAAACGCTACGTTGCGATGACGCTCGACCTGAAACTCCCAGGTCAGTCAGGAGTCGCCCTTTATGGACATCTGCGTGCTACCGCCAACGGCCTGGATTTGCCCGTTATCGTGATTTCCGCCTTCATAGACGAGGCTCGCAGATCCCTGAACGGGTCGGCGCTCGGTATTGTCGACTGGCTGGAGAAGCCAATAGACGTTGCTCGATTGCGCGCCGCGATCGAGAAAATCCGAGACGGCGCATACAGTCGGATGCCCACGGTGCTCCACGTCGAAGACGACGAAGACATGCTGACGGTAATGTCGGCGGGTCTCGGCCAAGATATCGCGATCACCTTCGCTCGGAATGTGCAGGAGGCACGGTTCGAACTCCAGCAGAAGCGCTTTGACCTTGTCATCCTGGACCTGACTCTTCCTGACGGATCCGGAGCGGACCTTTTGAGGGCCATCCCCAGCGGCACCCCGGTAATCATATTGTCAGCATCAGAAGTCGACGAGCATTTGGCTGCGACAGTTACTGCGGCGGTAACGAAAACCAGGACGTCGGAGATCGCGATAGCCGAACTCGTTCGAAGGCTGACCATGAAGCACGCCGGCGTTGAGATCCCTGCCCTACCACAGCAAAAAGGATAGGCAGATGCAGACATTTCGCGTGCTTTATGTCGATGACGAGGCGGACATTAGAGAGGTCGCCACGATGTCGCTCGCGCTAGACCCTGCCCTCGAGGTCCAGGATTGTGCCTCGGGCCAACAGGCGCTGGGTGTCGCCGCGCTCTGGCAGCCTCACCTCATTCTGCTCGACGTCATGATGCCTGAAATGGACGGTCCGCAAACCCTGGCGCAACTAAGAGCAGCCAACCAAACGCGAAGCATTCCGGTCGTATTTATCACCGCCAGAACGCAGGCCTATGAGATCGAACGTTTTCTGTCTTTGGGGGCAATTGGAGTTATTGCCAAACCCTTCGATCCTATGGCGCTCGCAGCGCAGACCCGGCGCTATCTGGACGGGCGAGCCAGTGAGCGGTGAGAGCCGTGGGCAGTCGGAGGCTTGGGCTGCCGATCTTGTTCACCGCGCTGGCGCTGGTTTCTGGCAACGCCGCTGAGACGCCGGCAATGAAACACGGCGAGCCATTAGCACTTTGGAGCCGATCTATAGCGGTGCCGACACCCGTACCGCCACGCATCACCATAGAAGGTGTCGAGGTCGACGGCCGCTTTGTGCCGCACGCCGCCAACATCGATTATGACGGGGGAGAACAAGCCCCCAAGACTGCGCTGCCGCTTGGCGAGAACCTTGTTGGCCGCCTCCAGCCACGGCCTTTCGGCCGGGAGGAACGCGTGGAGGCCGTGTGGTCCGGGAAGAGCCTGGCAGTTCATTGCAGGGCGGGGCGCGCCCCCGCTGGCGTTGTTCTCGAAACCGGGTCCGCCCATTTTCCACGCGGAGCGAGCCTGACGCTCGCCGTCGCAGGCCTTGGTTCCACCGAACCGCTTGGGCTGTCGGTTGTCCAGCGGGGCGCCGATGCGCCTACACCCTGGCAGGCGCAGATTGGCGCCGATACCAGGCTCAATCTGCAGCTTTCTGCGAGCCTTGGCCAAGCTGAGGCTTATCGAGATGTCGTAATCAGCTGCCCGCCTGGGGAGGGCAGCTTTAGGCTGGACTCCATCAGCTTGGAGCCTAGCCGGCCGGCTAGCCGGGCTTCGGGCGTCGGAACATGGCTCTGGACGTCCGAGACATGGCTTGCTCAGCCAGGGCAAATCGAAGACTGGGCCGTGGCTGCGCAACTCGACCGCGTGTTTCTGCAACTGAAGATTGCCAATGGAGAGGTATCGGACAGCCCTGCCCTCGCCAATCTGGTGAGCCGTCTCCGCAAGCGAGGTATCTCGGTTCATGCGGTTGAGGGTGATCCGGCAATGGTAACGACCGGCGGTCTCAACAATGCGCTTCGGCGCGTTGTCGCGATCCGCCGCTATCAAGTTTCCGCTCAACCGGATACCCGCCTCGGCGGTCTGCAATTCGACATCGAGCCTTATCTTCTGGCCGATTTCGCGCGCGATCCCCCTGCAGCTTGGAGCCAGTGGGCGGAAGCGATCCACTCGCTTTCCTCGGCGTGGGGCGAGGCAGTGTCGGTGGTTGTCCCATTCTGGATGCTGAATTCCGAAGCCGGGACAGCGGCGGCGGCAGCGGCGCGTCCGGTGGTTTCCGACCTTACGGTGATGGCATACCGAACCCAGATCGGCGAGGTGACGACGGTGAGCGAGCCATGGCTCGATTGGGGAACACGCAACGATGTTGCAGTCAGGATCGCCATCGAAAATGGCCCTCTCGACGTCGAAGTCCACCGCACCTTTGTGCGCGCAGAAACCGGGAGCGTGCTGCTGAAAATGGACGGCAGGGTGGGAACGATCACGCTACTTTCGGAACCGGTCAATGCCGGCCAAAGTACTCTGGCATACGCATTTCACCAGGAAACGCGTATTAATCCGGCCCGAATCAGCTTTATGAATGACAGTGCTAAACTAGCGGTCGCGCGCGCTAAGCTCGCGCAACTCTTCGTTGCCTGGCCATGCTTTGATGGCCTCATGATCCACGCACTAGATGCTTCGGATCACGATCTTGGGCGCGCACCCCCGACACCGGAGGCCAGAGCCAATGACTCCCAAGCACCGGATACTGATTTGTGACGACGACCCGCTGTTGATCGAGCTGATGAGTTTTCGTCTCAAGGCGAAAGGGTTCGACGTGCTCACGGCCATGGACGGGGTGGAAGCGCTTGCCAAGATTGCGAGCGAACAACCATCCTTGGTCGTGCTCGACGCAATGATGCCGCGCCTGGACGGCTTCGAAGTGCTCTCGCGGATGAAGGCCGATGCCGCCGTATCACATATTCCCGTTATCATGCTGACCGCTCGCAAGGGCGAAAGGGACATTGTTTCGGCGCTGGAACGGGGTGCGGACGACTACTTGGTCAAACCGTTCATTCCCGAGGAACTGCTTGCCCGCCTTTCCAAGCTTCTCGCACGGCAAGCTCCGAGGCAATTATGACCATAGGGCGCTGCCTGAACCTTGTCCTGCTCGCTGGAGTTCTGGCAATCGCCAGCGGTGGAAAGGTCTTCGCCCAGACAGCAGACGAGCTTTATCGAGATGGGCAGAGCGCGCGGATGGAACAGCGCTTTGACGATGCTGTTTCGCTTCTGGAGCGCGCCAGGATTCTTGATCCCGGCAATGCAGATATACTGGTGCAACTGGGCTTTGCCCAATTGGGCCTTGGCAACAGCAGCGCCGCCCGCCAAGCGTTCCAGCAGGCGCTGGCGATTGCCCCCTCCTATCAGGATGCCCGGTTCGGGCTGGCGCAGATAGTGTTCAGAAGCGGTAATCTTGCCGAAGCGCGCAGGCTGACCGAAATCGTGCTTGGCGCGCAGCCCGATTATGGTGAGGCCAAGCAATTGCGCGCCTCGATAGTGGCTGCAGAAGCGAGCAAGGTGAACCCGCCCGTGCGATCGGGCGCCACAAGTCAATCAGTCGGAGGGACCAAGCCTGCCCCGAGCCAGTTGGAGATCACGCTTGTACAGGCGCAAAAGCTGCGCGGAGAGGCTCGCTTTGCGGAAGCCGAGGCGCTCTATCGCGACGCATTGGCGTTATCCCCCGGCAATGCCGACGTCCTCGTTGCTCTCGGCCAGGTCGCTGGATTTCAGCAGAAATTCAAAGAGGCGGAGGGCTTCTTCAGGGCGGCGCTCGAGCGCGCGCCGGATTACCTTGATGCAAGTCTCGGGCTTGCCCGCCTGGCGCTACAGCGTGGCGATCTGGCCGGGGCCAAGGAGCGGTTTGAGGCCGTTCTGGAACGTGAGCCAGACAATATCGAGGCGCTGGTCGGCCTGGGCGACACATATCGTGCTGGTGGAGACGATGCGGCGGCCCGAATTCGTTATGACACCGCGCTAACGCTTGAGCCGGGTTCGGCCGATATACAGCAGCGCCTGGACCAGCCAATGCCAAGGAAATGGCGGGTCGACATCGGCACAGAGGTCAGCGCCCTTACGGGGGGAAGGCTGCCATGGACGGATAGCTCGATTGCGCTATCCTACGCCCTGCAGCCAGCAACGACAATCGGCGGCCGCCTACGCGTCGGCACACGGTATGGCGAAACTGACACGCAGATCGAGGTGCGTGTTGACCATGCGTTCTCGGAAGACTTTTCTGCCTACGGCATAGTGGCCGCCACGCCTGACGCCGATTTCCTGGCGCGTTTTTCCCTTGGCGGGGGAGCATCCTGGCGAGCCCAAATGCCTGGTGGCCCATTGGGGCCACTACTCTTTACCCTGGACGGACGGCACGACGTTTTCCACGACACATCGGTGACTACCATTTCTCCGGCTGTGCAGTACTTCTTCCTGGACGAACGGTTGGGATTACAGGTCCGCTGGATACACTCCGTCGATGCCGAAGGGATTTCGGCCAACGGCTTCGCAGTGCGCGCCGAATTGGCCGCGACGGACAAGCTGCGCTTGGTTGCGGGATACAGCGACGCTCCAGAAGTTTCCGACGGCTCACAGATCGCCACCCAGACGGTGTTCGCAGGAATTTCCTACGACCTTTCGGATGCCGTCACCCTGCGGGCGAATTACGCCCACGAACACCGCGACGCCTTTGAGAGCGATACTATCGGGCTCGGCCTAGCGGTCAGGTTCTGACATGCTCTTCTTTATTTGGACATTGTCGATCGTGATGGGACTAAGCGCGCTGGCGATCATGGTCGTGCTGATCGCGCTAAGGATGGTTCACGAGAGACGCAGCGCACGCAACGAGATCCTCAGCCGAAAATTGACTGCGTCCCTGATCCGCTTCAGCGAGGATGGGGAGCGGCAGGCACTAGCCTCGGTGCTCGAGGAAATACCTCCAACCATCGTGATCGATTCCGGGTTTGAATTCCTGTCACTGCTGCGTGGAGATGAGCGCCGCAAGATCGAAGAAGTTTTCGGTGCAACGCATTTGCCAGATTTCGTCCGCCGCCGGCTGCGCAAAGGCAATGAAGCCGAACGCATCCATTGCGCCGAGATCCTCACCGCGTTTCCCGGGGCTGGCAGCACGGACGCTCTGCTTGAAGCACTCGTCGATCACTCATCGGAAGTACGCATCGCCGCAGCAATTTCCCTGAACGCGCTTGGCGCACTTCCGCCGCTGCAAAACGTGTTCCGATTGATAGGTTCGAAGAGCCTGCGCTCCCGTCGCCTGATCGATTTGTTCGAAAGCCTGCCCACGGATCGCAGGAGCGAGCTGCTCGCCACTGCGCTGCAGCAGGACGCCTCCCCTTTTGCCAGAGCCGCGGCCATAGAGGCGCTCTCGCGCTCGGGTGACTATAGCTTCGTGGGTGAGTTGGAAGACCTGGCCCGCGATCCATCGCCTGAGGTCGCGGCGAGCGCCCTTCGCGCTCTTGGCCGATCCGCTCATCCGGCGGCCGCAGAAACGGTGCTTGCAAGCTTGGAAAACCCCGACTGGGAGGTGCGCCGGGAGGCCGCTGAAGCCGCCGGCCGCATCGGCATCCCTGCGGCAGTAGAGACATTGATTTCGCTACTTGGAGATAGCGAGTGGGCCGTTCGCTATGCAGCGGGGAATGCCCTCAAGGAGATCGGAGCCTCCGGCATGGAAGCGCTTCAACGAACGGCGAAGGAGGAGGCGTCCCGCGGCCAGCGTACCGCCTCGCTCATACTATCCGAGGGACTGACAGCATGACCGGCATTTGGCATGATCTGCTGCTCGGTACGGCTGGTGTGATCGCGTGGGTAGTAATCGTATTCGGGCTGATCCAGACTGTTATATACCTTCTGCAACTCGTGATTGCCGCTTACGCCCTCTCCAAGCGGCCGCCTGTCGCTCGATCGAGCCTGCTGTGGCATCGATATAGCGATATTGCGCCACCGATCTCACTGATCGTACCTGCCTACAACGAGCAGATAAATATCGTCGAGAGCGTCCATTCCATGCTGGCGCTCGAATATCCCGCTTACGAGGTCATTGTCGTCAATGACGGGTCCAAAGACGAGACGCTGAAGCGAATGATCGAGGCCTTCGAACTGGTACCTGTCCAGCGGTCGTTCGAGGAGACGCTCAAGCATGAACCGATCAGGGGAATCTACGCCTCGTCACGGTCTGATCGATTATTCGTCGTGGATAAATCCAATGGCGGCAAGGCCGATGCTCAGAATGCGGGCATCAACGTTTGCCGAGCACCGATCTTTTGCGTCATCGACGGGGATTCAATCCTCGAACCCGACGCGTTACTGCGTGCAGTGCAGCCATTCATCGAAGACCCAGAACGCACAATCGCGGTCGGCGGCACCATCCGCATCGCGAACAACTCGACGATTGAAAGCGGACGCGTAAAGACCATCCGCCTTCCCAACAAGATTCTACCTCTTTTTCAGGTGGTCGAATATCTGCGCGCATTTCTCATGGCGCGCCTAGCCTGGAGCCAGGTCAACACGCTCATGCTCGTTTCTGGAGCATTCGGTGTGTTCCGGCGGCGCGAGGCCGTCGCTGTAGGCGGATTCACCAAAGGTTCAATGGGGGAAGACCTCGACTTTGTGATCAAGCTTCACCGGTACATGTTGGACAACAAAAAAGAGTATCGCATCGAATTCATCCCGGAACCTGTCTGCTGGACCGAGGCACCGGAGACCCTGGCGGTGCTGGCCCGTCAGCGGTCACGCTGGCAGCGCGGATCGCTGGAAGCCTTCTTCCGCTATCGCGGCATGTTGTTCAATCCTCGATACGGCCGTGTCGGCTTCCTCGGTTTTGGGCATATTCTGATCGTGGACGTGCTGGGCCCAATTATGGAGGTGCTCGGCTACATTCTTATGCCGCTCTTCTGGCTCACTGGGGTGCTTTCGGGCGAAAGCCTGCTTGCTTACACGGCACTGGTATTCGTTTACGGCGTCTTCGTCAGCGTTGCTTCATTAATCCTGGAGGAACTCGAACTGAAGCGCTTCCCGCGTCCGCGGGATCTCGCCATCCTGACCCTGGCTGCCGTTGCGGAAAATTTCGGCTACCGGCAGATTAACAATTTCTGGCGCGTCAGGGGCTATTGGCAATATCTGCGGGCCGACACCAGTTGGGGCGAAATGACCCGAACGGGGTTCTCAAAGCAAGAGTGACATCGATCATTGTGGCGCGCCGGAGACCACCTCCAACGCGTCGATCAGGCGATCCAGCGCGGCGTTAGTCTGATCGTCGGTCTTGCCTTCGATCAGCATGGTCTCGACTTCAAATGCGGTACTGCTGATTTCGGGGAAACCGAGCGTTCCGCCGGTGCCTGCCAGCGAATGCGCAATCCCCAACAACGCTGACATTGCTTCCGCATCGTCACGATACGCCCTGGACGCCCTCAACGCGCTCAGGCGGGCTAGATCACCACGGCACCGTTCAGCAAAGCGTTTTCGGATCTGGTCCAGGGGGTCGGTCACCGGCGAGCTCCATAAATGGCGGTTCTCATCTAACGACCATGGCGACAGCTCGTTTTGAGGTCAACGTCATGCCGCCGCCTGTTTCCATGATCGAGATTGGCCGACGGTTCACCACTGTACAATGGTCCATGAGGCGGATCAGGGTTTTCGCTTCGCCAAGGCTAACTGTCCCGCTTGCTCGCGGGACTTGAAAATTAGCATCCAACAATTGCCAATTGCCGCCGCCTACCTTATGACATATGACTTATGTCATAAGTGGAGGGTGGGTAGCTTTGTCTGACCTGTTTAGTGTCGAAGGAAAGATCGCTGTCGTAACCGGAGGACTGGGGCAGTTGGGGCGAGAGTTTGCCAGCTCGCTTGCCCAGGCTGGCGCCAAGGTTGCCATCTTTAGCCGTCGGCCTGTCACCCAGGAAAATCTCGATGAATTGTTCCCGGGACTGCAGAATTGCATTCGTGTCTACGAAGCGAGTGTTTCAGACAAAGCAGCCCTGGAGGTGGCAACCAACAAGTTGATCACCGATTGGGGCGTACCGCATATCCTGGTCAACAACGCCGGCATCGATTCCAAGCCCGATGGCGGCGCCGAACAGAATGGCCCCTTCGAGACCTATCCGCAAAAGTTCTGGGACGACATCATCGATGTGAACCTGACCGGTGTGATGCTGTGCAGCCAGGTTATTGGCACTAAGATGGCTGAAGCGGGCCGTGGCAGCATCATCAATGTGGGTTCGATCTACGGCATCGTATCGCCCAATCAGGCGCTCTATGCCTATCGCGAAAAGCGAGACGGTGTCCCCTTCATCAAGGCTGTGTCCTATGCCGCGTCTAAATCGGGGCTGGTGAACCTAACGCGCTACGTCGCCACGTATTGGGCGGAAAAGAACGTGCGCTGTAACCTTATCTCGTTTGGCGGGGTCAAGACCGGCAGCTTCGATAAGGAGTTCGTCGATAATTTTCTCGAGCGGGTGCCGATGCGCCGCCAAGCGGAGAAGAGTGAATATAACGGGGTCATCCAGTTCCTCGCCTCTGACGCCTCCTCCTACATGACCGGCTCCAACGTTGTAGTCGACGGGGGCTTTACCGCGTGGTGACTCCATCTCCATCCGATCGCGACCGGCTTTATGTCTCGGTGGTCTCAGCCATTGAGGCGCAGATCCTGTCGGGTGAACTCAAGGTTGGCGCTCGCCTGCCCTCGGAAGCCGAAATCGCTCGGCAGTTCGCCATCTCAACGCGATCGGTGCGCGAGGGTCTGCAGATCCTTGAAACCAAGGGACTGGTGCGCCGCCGTCATGGCGAACGTGCCGAGGTGGTGCGCGATGATGTCGGACAATTCCTCGGCTCGCTTGCCACAACCGTACGCAGCCTTTTTGCCAAGGACGCGGACTATCTGGTGCAACTAATGGACGTGCGCCGCATGTTCGAGCTGGAAGCGGTGGGGCGGCTGGCGGCGGGTGAAGGCGCGCTGTCGGACGATGTCACCAGGGCATTAACCGATCTCGCCGCTGCCAAGGACTTTGCTCAATACGCTCAATCCGATGCAGATTTCCATCGAGCACTGGTGCAATCGCTGGGCAATGAAATCCTCTCGACGGTCTATGGCAATCTCTATGCCCTCATCACCGACGTGATCCGGCTGACCAGCCGGCAAGCCAGCAAGACCCAGGCCGAAGGTGTCGCCGAACATGAGGCTATTCACGCCGCCATTTCTAAGGGCGATGTCGAGGCCAGCCGCGCGCTGATGCGCGAGCATATCGATAATTCCACCATCTATCTCCAACAGGCGATCAGCGCCGCAAAACAGCAGGGACGGAACAGCTAAATGGCCGCATACGACTACAACCAAACCGACTGGCCGGCGATCAAGCGCCTGTCGAAATGGTATTCGGGCGACATCCACGACGTGCTCGATGGCCGCGGCCCCTATGGCTATCTCAAGGGCATCAGCCAGTTCGGTGTGCTGCATCCCGGACAGGTGATCTGCGGCCCGGTTTCGACCGTGCGGTACGAACCCAGCACCCGCATCGGCCAGCCGCAAGATATCTATCATGGGGCTATCGATGCCGTGGTCAAGGGCGGCATTCTACTGGTGGATTCCTCCTGTGCCGAGGGGTCGGGCACGGGTGAATTGATGTCGAGCGGAGCCAAGACCAAGGGCGCAGCGGCAACTGTGGTCAATGGCACGGTGCGCGACCTGGCCGAGGTACGCAAGCTCGACTACCCGCTCTTTGCCAAGGGCATGAGCCCGGTGGGCGTGTCGGGCCGCATGGAGCCGGCACATTACCAGGTCGAACTGGACATTGACGGCGTCAAAGTACGGCCCGGCGATGTGATCTTTGCCGACGTTACCGGCGTAGTGGTTATTCCGGCCGATCTGGTGAGCGTCATTGCCGACGCGGCAGATGCTAATGGCGAGGCCGAAATTCGCTGCCGCACGCGCATCTTGGCTGGCGAGAACCTGCGCGACATTTGGCCGGTGGGGGTTGCCGGTCCCGCCTGACGAAAAAGCCGGCCCCAAAGGTCGGCCTACACCATCCAGCCACTCGAGGAGGAGCGGGGCGATGCTGCAATCAGCGTATGTAGCCCAGCCTCTGGGAAATGAGGTTGGCGTGGTAAATTACTACTTTGTTGAGTTCATCCACTTCGGTCATGGGCAATTGCCAGGCCGGCGCACTGACGCTGATGCCGGCAAAAATTGCGCCGGACTGGTCGCGGATCGGTGCGCCGACGCAACGCAGGCCCGGCTGGTGTTCACCATTGTCGATGGCAAAGCCCCGCTGACGCACGGTCTCGAGCTCGGCCTCAAGCGCGACCGCATCGGTAATGGTGGTTTCAGTGAAACGCTGCAGGCCAGCATTGATGACGCGCCGGACAATTTCCGGCGGCTGAAAGGCCAGGATGGCCTTGCCGACGCTGGTGCAATAGGCCGGCGAATTTTCTACCATCGTGTTGGACAGCATGGGCTCGGTCTCGGTGCGCTGAATAACGACGGCGTTCAGGCCGTCGAACACCGCCAGATGCACGGGCTTGCCCGTCAACCGGTGCAGCGCATCGACGATGGCGCGGCCCTCGCGATGCAATTCCAGATTTGCCAGCACGACATTGCCCAATTCGAAGAGACGCAATCCGAGACGATAAAAGTCGCGTTCACGGTCCTGCTCGATGAACCCGACCTCGCGCATCGCGGCCAAAAGGCGGTGGGTGGTGGAGCGCGGATAGCCGGTTTTGGTGCAGATTTCCGCCAGGCTCAGCGAGCGGCGGCTGGTTGTGAAGCACTCGAGAACACGCGACACCTTGGTCAGCGATTTGAGGCTTTCGTCGCTGCGAACGGGTTTGGCCGGAGCGGCAGCGTCGACGGGATCGGTCATTGCTTGGGCCTCAGAACTTTAATGGAACCGCCGGCGCTGCCTGCGACAGGTTGTTCATCCCATAATTCACTTGTCCGCTCACCTCAAGCGAACGCGGTGCCGGCATGACGCGCGTCCTCATGCCCTATCACCGCCCAGACCAATTCGGCCAGCGCCAGCATGCCCGGATCATCGAGGCCTCGGCTCCTGTCGGCGAACATTCGGGCACGACCCATGGTGCAGGGACGCGGGCGAAAATCTTCGAGCACGGCCCGCATCGTTCTGTCCGCGATCTGAGCTATAGTGGTGGGGTCCTCCTCACCGGCAAGGCTCTTCGCCAAGGCGTCAAGCCCGTCGACAATGGTCTTGGCACCGAGTTCGGCCCTGCCGCGCGCCATGGCCGCGTCGCGGATGGCTGCCAACAGCGGGCCCAGGCGGTCCCAGCCCAGCGCCGATTGGCTGGCACTCGCCTTGCCAGCCGTCATCATCGCCGTGATGACCAGCGTGCCCAGGCTCGATCCCGTGGATGCGGCGCCGGCCTTGGCCAAAGCCATGAAAGCGGTGCCAAGATCTGGTGTGGCGCGCACGTCCACAGCGGCGAATGTTGCAATGAGACGTGCCAGCATGGTGCCGGTATCGCCGTCACCCAATTTGGCATCTGCGGCATTGAGAACGTCGGCGAGCATGTCCATGCGGGTATTGGCCCGTTCAAGAGCCGTCGCCAGGGTTTCCTGCGTCATAGCCATAGTTCAATCCACCCGCCAGAAGGGACAATCGGCCGGAGCGGCCAGCAAGGTTTCGATTTCGTCATCGAGGAAACAGAGGCTGATGGACGCCCCACCCATTTCCATCGAGGTGACGTAAGGGCCGATCAAGAGCCGCGCCACAGACAAACCCACCGCATCCAATTGCCGGGCTGCGCGGCGGTAGACAATGAAGAGCTCCTCGAAGGGCGTAGAGCCAAGACTATTGACCAAGATGGATACACGGCTGGCGCCTTGAGGTCTCTCCGCCAGCAGCATCGCGATCATTTCGTCAACCAATTCGTCCGCTGGACGGACTTTCTTGCGCCAGATGCCGGGCTCTCCATGAATGCCCATACCCATTTCGATCTCATCATCGGCAATGGTGAAATTGGGGCCTGCCGCGCCTGGGATCTGGCAGGACGACAGTGCCACGCCAATAGTCCTAGTGCGATCGACTGTCTTCTGTGCGATGGCCGCGACGGCGTCCAGATCAGCGTCCTGTTCGGCCAAGGCACCGGCGGTTTTGTAGGCAAAGATCAGGCCGGCAACGCCGCGGCGCTTGTGCGCTTCCTGTGGCGCGGCGCTGGCAATGTCGTCGGTACCCAGCACGGTGCGGATTTCGATATTATCCATGGCAGCGAATTCGCTGGCCATTTCGAAATTCATCCTGTCGCCACCATAATTGCCAAACAGGCAGAGTACGCCTGCACCGCCGTTGGCGGCCGCGATGGCGTCCTGGCAGGAATTGATGGTTGGCCCCTCAAACACATTACCAATAGCGCAGGCGTCGAGCAGTCCCTCGCCGACATAGCCGGTGAACAAAGGCAGATGGCCCGAACCGCCGCCCGAAACTATGCCGACCTTACCCTGGCGAATGGCGGTGTTACGCGCGATAGCGCGGCGATCGCTGCCAACGCGAACCAGCCCCGGGTGGGCCAGGCACAGCCCGTCCAGCATTTCATCGACATAGTTGGCGGGATCGTTGATCAGCTTTTTCAGTTCGTCCTCCCAGGGTGTTCTACGGGGCGGGACCGGCCGCGTTCAGCTCCGCGGCCGGTAGATGCAGACTTAGGCGGCCGAACGGGCGCGTATCGTGACCAATTCGAGAACCGGGCCAAGCGCAGCGTCGATCTTTTTCTTCTGCGCGTCGCTGACCCGCTCCATTGGTGCGCGCGGATGGAACATAGGCAGACCCTGGCGGTGCTGCACATATTTCACGCAGGCCGGCAGATTGTCATGACGCATGGCATTCCACAGCGCGTTGAGGCGGAAGTGGATATCCTTGGCGGCCTCGTAATCCTTGGCCTCTACGGCATTGTAGAGCTTGACCGTCACGCCGGGCACAGCACAGGTCAGCGCGCTGATGGCGCCGTGGGCGCCCAGCGAGAAAGCTGGATAGAGCAGAGCGTCGATGCCCGACAGAATGAGGTTTTCCGGTTTGGCGCGCAGGATCAGGTCGGAGACGGACTTGAGATCACCCGAAGACTGCTTCATACCCACAACGCCCGGCACGGCATCCATGATCGCCAGCATGTCGTCGACGCTGAGATAGTTCCAGGGAATGACGTTGTAGATCAGAACCGGGACCTTGGTTTCTTCGTAGATAGCGCGGAAGTGCTCGATCGTGGCTTCCAAACCCGGCTTGAAAAGGTAGTGGACCGGGGTCACCTGCAGCGCGGCGATCTTCATATCGCCCAGCGCCTTGACCCGGTCGATGGCCTCGCGTGTCGATTGCACGATCAGGCCGGCAACGAAAGGCACGCGGCCGGCGGTGGCCTCATAGGCTTCTGTCATGGCCTCCACAAATTCGCTGTTGGAGAGCGTGTGCCCCTCACCGGTCGAGCCGCCAACAACAACGGCGCGCACGCCCGATTCGATCATGAAATCGACCTGCGCTTTGAGCGCGCCTTTGACGAGATTGCCATTTTCGTCAAAGGGCATCGACAGCGGGGGCAGGATGCCGGTGAGCGTCTGGCGCACCTGCTGGGCGATTGGATTCGTCATATCTTTCCTCCAGTTATGGGCCGCTCTGTTACGAGAAAGCGGACCCGAAAATCGGTCTGTCTGCATTTCAGGCGCTGCTCATCAATACGGTGCCCACGTGAGCATCAATTCCATATTGTGGAATACCATTCCTGTATCGTTTTACGTTCAGGTCCGGCAAGATGTCAATGCAACCGCCCGATAAACCGAACTACTGGAGGTATGGCCGCTTTCAGAATGCCTTCTCTACAGCGGTTGTCTCGTGCCGCACTCCATGCTAATTCCACATTGTGGTATATAATTTTGCGATACGGTTTGATCGCATAAGCCGCCGGCGAACGAGCCGGCCTCAAGGGAGGACGTTAAATGAAGACAGTCAAAACGCTCGCAGCGGCATTAGCTGCAACGCTGATGATGGCCGGTTCCGCCATGGCGCAATATCCAGATCGCCCGATCGAACTGATCATTCCGTGGGCCGCTGGCGGCGGCACCGACGCCACCGGGCGCATCATCGCCACTATGCTTGAGGAAAAGCTGGGTCAGCCGATCACCGTCAACAATCGGACCGGGGGTGGCGGCATCGTCGGCCACGAAGCCATCAAGGCGGCCAATCCGGACGGCTATACGCTGGGCATCATCACTACCGAATTGTCCATGTACAAGGCCGTTGGTTCGGCCGACATGACCTATGAGGATTTCACCCTGATCGGCCTGTTCAACGCCGATCCATCCGCCGTCTTCGTGCGTGCTGACTCGCCGTACCAGAGCATGCAGGATTTGGCCGAGGCGGTGAAAGCGGACCCCGCGGCCGTCAAAGCCAGCGGCGCCAATTTCGGGGGCCTCAACCACTTGTCGTGGGTGAGCTTGGTGCAACTGCTCGGCGCCCCCGCCGACAAGGCATTCTGGGTGCCCACCGATGGAGCAACGCCCTCGTTGCAATTGCTGGCCTCCGGCGCCATTGACGTTGCCGTCTCCCAGTTCCCCGAAGCGCAATCGCTGGTTGATGCCGGTGAAATCCGTGCGCTCGGGTTTCTGGGCAATGAGGTCAATCCCAAGCAGCCCAATGTTCCCCCGATCACCGACGCGCTTGGCCTTGAATTCTCGATCGCAGGCTGGCGCGGCCTAGGCGGACCCAAGGGCATGCCGGAAGACGTCGTGGCAAAGCTCTCGACTGCCCTCGACGAAATTGTGAACAGCGAAGAGTTCGCAACCTTCATGGACGGCCGCAACTACGGTGTCGTCTGGGAAGGTGGTGCCGATTTCGAGAATTATCTCAAGACCCGCGGCGAGGCCTTCGCCACGGCCATCTCGACCGCCGGTATCACCGCACAATAATCGCCTACCCCGGCCGGTGGCCGGGGGACTACCTCATGGAGGAGGGTCCGTTGAAAGCAAGAAACTATCCCGACATTGCCCTGGGCGCCGCCTTCACTCCTGGCGGCCTATTCATTCTGAGCCAAGCCCTATCAATTCACGCCATGCCTGGTTTGCCTGTGGGCCCCGGCCTGTTTCCCACTATCACCGGCGGTGCCATGGCCTTTTTTGGCTTGGTTCTGACCGTCCAAGGCTGGCTTTTGACGCCTGACGAGGATGCGCCGCTGCTGCCCGAAGAGTCGTCGGGCGAACAGGCGGTGCTCTATGCGCCACCCAATTTCTTCAGCCCCTTCGTTTTGGGCACTTTGGGATGCGTACTGGCTAGCATTCTCTTGATGCCGTTGCTGGGTTTCCTCATTACCGGCCTTCTCTTCACCTTCGCAATTGTGCTGTTGAGCGGGGGCAAGCTGCCCTCGGCGCTGGTCTTCAGTCCGCTGGCCGCAATCGCGATCTATGCCATGTTTGCTTATGGCTTCCGGGTGCCTTTGCCCCGTGGAATTTTGGGGTAAGTCATGGACGCCTTTCTGCAAGCCTTCGGGCTGGTCTTCAATGTCGAGACCTTGCTTGTCATTACCGGCTCGGCCATTTTCGGTCTCTTCGTCGGCGCCCTGCCCGGCCTGACCGCCACCATGGCGACAGCTCTGCTGGTGCCTGTCACCTTCTATATGGCGCCCATTCCGGCCATTGCCGCCATCATTTCCTGCACCGCCATGGCGATCACTGCCGGCGACTTGCCTGGCACCCTGCTGCGCATTCCAGGCACGCCGGCGTCGGCCGCCTATGTGGAAGACAGTTACCGTATGGCGCAAAAGGGCCAGGCGGGCCTTGCCATCGGCATTGGCGTCATCGGTTCGGTACTGGGTGGCCTTTTCGGCTTCGTTTTCCTAATGTTCACTGCGCCGGCCTTGGCCAAGTTTGCGCTGGGCTTCTCCAGTTTTGAGTATTTCTGGCTGGCAGTGCTTGGCCTGTCTTGCGCCGCACTCATCTCCTCGGGTGGCATGGCCAAAGGCGCACTGTCGCTACTGCTCGGCCTGTTCATTGCCCAGGTGGGGCTGGATCCATTGATGGGATCGCAACGCTTCACCTTTGGATTGACCGAGTTGGCCGGCGGTATCAGTTTCATCCCGGCGATGATCGGAATGTTCGCGCTGGCCGAGATTATGCGAGCCGGCCGCACCGGCGCACCGGCTATCATCCAGGATAATTCCCGCAACCCATTCAAGGGCACGCTCAAGGTGCTCTGGAAATATCGCAAGAACCAGATCCGCGGCTCAATCATCGGCAGCCTGATCGGCGCCCTGCCCGGCGTGGGTGGCGACCTGGCCGCTTGGGTCACCTATACCCTGGCCAAAAAAACCTCCAAGACCCCCGAACTCTTTGGCAGGGGCCATCCCGAAGGGCTTGTCGAAGCTGGCGCAACCAATAACGCGGCCCTAAGCGCCTCGTGGATTCCGGCCATGGTTTTTGGCATTCCGGGCGACGCGGTGACGGCCATCGCCGTTGGCGTGCTGGTGATGAAGGGACTGGATCCCGGCCCGCAATTGCTCACGGTGCATCCGGAAAATTTCTATGCCGTGATGCTGGTCTTCGTCATCGCCAA
The DNA here is from genome assembly GCA_900470445.1 of Hyphomicrobiales bacterium. Taxonomy (GTDB): domain Bacteria; phylum Pseudomonadota; class Alphaproteobacteria; order Rhizobiales; family Devosiaceae; genus Devosia. Next base: position 47,369 of record UCAU01000022.1, read on the forward strand.
CATCCTCATGCTGCCGCTTGGCTACGTGGCCGCCCGTACCGCCCGCTGGATCTTCGAAGTGCCAAGGGCGCTTCTAAACGCGGCCATCCTGCTCTTTTGTATCGTTGGCTCATTCTCCATCAACAACACCATGTTTGGCGTCGGCATCATGTTGGTGCTGGGGATTGTGGCCTATGTCCTTGAGCGGCGGCAGTTCGCCATCGCGCCGATCATTTTGGGTATCGTGTTGGGACCGTTGGTAGAGACGAACTTTACGACATCCATGATCATCACCAGCGGCAATTTCGCTGGCTTCTTCGGCCGTCCAATCGCTGGTGTGCTGGGTGCGGCAACGATCATCATCTGGGGACTGGCGATCTTCGGTACGATACGTCGCACAATGATCGAGCGAGCGGAACGCAAATCACCGGTGCTACCTGTGGCAAACTAGTCAGAATCCGACCGCTTGGCGGCCCGGGTTCTGTGGCAGCCGAGCTTCTTATCCGGCCCGCACCGTAATCTGCTGGTGATCTGAGGTCGGGGTGAGGCTCACCCCGATCCAAGTTCGGCGAAGTGCTCCAGACATCAGCGGCTGCTGCGTGAGCCTAGTAACGCAACCGTTGGCTACTAAGGTCTTCGATGCGGGGACTTTTGAACTAGGTATCGCCCCAGCCGTGTGTTCCTAGCAATCCGGAATCCGTCGCCGGCATCGTTTTCGCCTATAAGCGTGCGCCAGTTGTCTGATTGAAGAAATAGGTGTCGCCGCCAGTGAGGCATAGGTGGACTTGCTGATCATCGGTTAAGCCCACCCGTTCACGGAACAGACATACGATTTCGTGCTCTCCCGCAGTCAGAACAGCAAAAGTCTCTGATCCAGTGGGCTCGATGACCTTCACGCGAGCTGTTACACCCTGGTCCGCGATTGTAATATGCTCTGGTCGCTTGCCGAGCAGCAAAGTGCCGCCCTCCGGGATTGACGAGGGCGCCCTCAATCCGGTCGCTGCGCCAGACCTCAGCACCACCTCATCACCCTTCCGGACGACCGGCAGCAGGTTCATCGATGGCGAACCGATAAACTGCGCGACAAAGCTGTTAGCGGGATTGTCGTATAGCTCCAGTGGAGTGCCATACTGCTCAACTCGCCCGGCCTGCATAACCACGATCTTGTCGGCCATCGTCATAGCTTCCACTTGATCGTGCGTAACATAAACGATCGTAGTGCCGAGCCGTTTATGCAGGCTTTTAATCTCGGCACGCATGGCCACCCGGAGTTTGGCATCAAGATTGGACAGCGGTTCGTCGAACAGGAACACCTGCGGGTTGCGCACGATAGAGCGCCCCATGGCAACTCGTTGGCGCTGGCCGCCCGAGAGCTGGCGCGGATATCGACCCAGAAGTTCGGTGAGCCCCAGGATTTGTGCTGCCTCAGCAACCCGCCGCTTCTTTTCTTCGGCCGGAGCCTTAGCGAGGGTCATTGAGAACGCCATGTTTTCGGCCACCGTCATATGCGGGTAGAGCGCATAGTTTTGGAAGACCATGGAGATGTCTCGGGCCTTAGGTGGCAGATCATTGACCACGCGATCGCCGATGCTGATCGTGCCGTCAGTGATATCCTCAAGTCCAGCTATCATGCGCAGCAGGGTAGACTTGCCGCAACCGGAGGGGCCGACCAGAACCACGAACTCGCCGTGTTCAATGTCAACTGAGACGCCATGCATCACCGGCACGCCGCCGTAGGATTTCTTGACGTTTTCAATGCGTACTGGAGCCATGGTGCTCTCCTTTCAATGACGTTCAGGCTGCGGCCGCAATGCTGACCGCGTCGGTGGACAGCGCGCCCTCATGCACGACCAGACCGATGCCGCCATTGGCAAAACCGTCGGCGCTGGGGTCACTGGCGGAGATATGCGTACCGTTGACGCTGGCCGAGATGGTGTTTCCGACCACCTTGGCGTCGAAGGAGAGCTTGGTCTCGAAACCGAACGCGAAGTCGGTGGACGCGAGAACCTTCACCTCGTCGTCACGCACGCGCACGATTTCTAGGGTGTTGTTCCGTGTCGCACGCACGCCGTAATAGCGGCGCAGGCCTTGCACGCGCAGCGCCACGCCACCGTAATTGCCAAGATGCACCGTGATGTCGGATTTGAGCGCATAGTCGGTCCACTGGCGTGTGCCATGCGAGACCATGCCCTCGTCCCGCGATTGCGAGATCCGGAAACTGGGGGGAAATCGCTTGGAGAAAAAGTCCACGCCGTTCACCCAGGCCATGCGCCAGAAGTCGCCATCCCCCCGGGGCCGGCGCAAGGTAAGCTCGGCCGATCCATCCCAGCGCATGTAGTCGAGCAGAACGGAGCCGTCGGCGCGGCGGCCCTCGGCGGCAATAGCGAGGCCAATTTCAGCGATAGGCTGGCCGTCGAATTCCGGCAGGCGCCATTCCAGCTCGGTTTCTGATCCGGGCGCCAGACGCTGGACCTGGCCGTCCACGTCGCGCAACTGATCTGCCGCGTCGTAAACCCGCAGGCGTAGCCGGACTTCGACACTGCCCTTGTTATCCTTTGGGGCGACGATGCGGGCCCTGATTGTCTGGCCAGGATAGACTAGCGGCGTTGCCATTAGGTCATAGGTGCGCATGTTGAGCATTTCGGGCGGCGAGAAGGTCGGCGTCGTCACGATTGCGAACTGTCCCGGGCCGAGTGCTTCGTAATTGATGGACAAGGCGCGGCCGCCTTCAAACTCGACGTTGCGCAAGGCAGGGTTGGCGCTGCCGCCGGCGCTGCCATCGGGACGGAATCCCTGCTGGCTACCCGGCAGCGAGAAGTGCATCTGCGCGCCGTTCTTGGGGTCGCCCAGCTCGCCCTCGCCGGCTAGCTTGCGGCCGAGATTGGCCAGGTAATAGGCCGTGCGGACTGCGTCATTGATCGAGTTGCCGCCATCTGCAGATGAGATCAGCAGGCGGTCGGCAATGGGGCCGCGCCAGTCCGGACCATCTTCGATGCCCTCAAGACCGAGCATGATGCCCATCAGGCACCCGACGTTTCCGGCATTGCAGTCCGTGTCCCAACCGGAAGTGTTGACGATCATCTGGGCCTTCTGGAAATCGTCCGGCGCATAGAGCACCGACATGATCATCAGCGCGTGGTTGGGCACGACGTGGCAATTGCCGGGATACTTGTCGTAGCCGTAATTGTCCTCAATGAGCTGGCGGCATTCGCGCCAGTCGGCGTGCTGGCTGTGCCAAGCACGAATGTCGGCGATTAGTTTGGCGATGAGGCTGTCGGCGGGAATGACCGACAGGCCGACATCGATCAGTGCGTCGATATCCTTGGTGCGGAAGGCTTCCGCTTCCATTGCCGCCCAGAGCATGGCCGCATAGACCGATTCCCCGTCATGGCTGACCTTACCGGCCTGCTCGGCGAGTTTTGCCGCGAGCTGCGGCTTGCCTGGCGCGACCATGGCCCAACCGTCGATGAAGATCTGCGCGCCGATCTGTTCGGCAATTGCCTTGCCATTGACGGCAATGGACCCGGAGGCAGGCGCCGGCACACCCTTTTTGAGGTTCAGCCAGGCGGTATGTTCGGTGGAATTGCCATTGCCGCCCCACCACAGGATCGAGCGCTCCTCGCACATGTAGTTCAGCCACGCCTTACCGATATCCTCGGCGCGCAGATCGGGCGAGAGGTCGTAATCCTCTAGCGCACGGATGAAGGTGAAGGTGCCCGCAACGTCATCATCGGTGACCACCAGCGGCTGGTTGAGCCGGTCGTGCACATAGTATTCGATCGGCCCAAGCTCATCCATGATGCGCTGATAGGTCCAGCCTTCGAATGGGCGGCCAAGGTAAACGCCAATCAGCTTGCCAAGCACCCCGGCATAGACGCGCTCAAGATAATCGTTTGGGACGGACATCTTTATCTCCTCAGAATTTTAGTTGGTTCAGCCCTTGACCGAGCCGCCGGCCATGCCTTCGATGAAGCGGCGCTGCAGCAGGACAAACAGGATGATGACGGGCAGCACAATGATCAGAGCCGCTGCCATGATCTCACCCCAGTCGCTACTGTACTGACCGGACAGCAGGAAGAATGAGACAATGGCGGTGGACGTGTCGGCACGCTGAAGGAAGGTCGTCGCGATCAGGAACTCGTTCCATGAATAGAGCCCGATGATCAGCGCGACGGTCAGGATGCCCGGCGACACGATGGGCAGCATGACCTTGGTAAACACCTGCCAGTGCGAGGCGCCGTCGATCAGGGCAGCCTCCTCGAGCTCCTTGGGCACTGCCAGGAAGTAGGTCCGCAGTAACATGACGGCAAAAGGCGACCAGATGGCGGTGTAGACCACCGACACGGCCACGGCGTTGTTGATCAGGCCCAGCCGGGCGAAGCCGAAATAGAGCGGGAACAGGAAGAGCTGGATCGGCGCGGTCGTCGTTGCCAGGAGGTAGAAGGTAATGATCTTCCACGACTTGATCTTGCGCCGCGCCAGCACATAGGCGGTGAGCGAACCGGTGGTGCAGACCAGAATGATGGTCAGGCCCGACAGGATCGCCGAGTTCAGCATGGTGGTGCCGAAACGTGCGTCGTTCCAGGCCCGGGTGAAATTGTCCCAACGGAAGGTTTCGGGCCAGGCCAACGGGTTCTGGATGATCTGCGTGGCCGGTTTGACGGAATTCAGCACCAGCAGCGCGATGGGGAACAGGGTGATCACCAGCAGGACGGTGAGAATGGCATAGGTGAGCAACAGCGTGGCACGGCTTTCGATCAGTCTCATTGGTCGAACTCCCGGGCTTGTTCGCGGATGTAGAAGGTCGTGGCGATCAGACCGAAGATCGAGATGATCACGGCCACGGCTGCAGCCTTGCCGACCGCCAGGTCATAGAAGGCGCTCCGATAGGCCAGCGTCGACAGTACCTCGCTGGAAAAGGCGGGGCCGCCCTGGGTGAGGATGTAGACGAAGTCGAAAACGAGGAAGGACCAGATCACCGTCATGATCATCATCAGCGTGATCGTGGGGCGAATGCCCGGCAAAAGCACGTAGCGCATCATCTGCCAGAAGGACGCGCCCTCGATGCGCGCTGCCTCCACCTGCTCCTGCGGAACCTGGCGAAGGGCCGCAAAGAAGATAACGCACAGAAAGCCCCACCAATGCCACAGGTCCACGGTCGCGATGCCAACCAGCGCCGTGGAGGGCTGGGTGAGCGGGTCGAGTGTGGGGAAGCCCATGCGTTGCAGCATGCCGTTAACGCCCGACAGAGGGCTATAGATCATGCCTTGCCAGATACGCGCCAGGATGGCCGTCGCAATGATCATGGGCAGGAAATAGATGACCTGGAAGAACATGCTGCCGCGGCGCGCCACAAGCAGCAGAGTGGCGGCAAGTAGGCCGATGCCGATGGGCACTGTCAGAAACAGCAGCGTCCAGATGATGTTGTTGGTCAGCGCCGTCCAGAAAACGCGGTCGGCCCACAGGACCCGGAAATTCTCGAGACCAATAAAGACCGGCGTGGAAATGCCATCCCAGCGAAAGAATGCCAGGGCGATCGTCAGCATAGCCGGAACCAGGATGATGACCACGTTGATGAGCAACGTTGGAAGCAGATAGAGTCGATGCATGTGAGGCTCCGCCATGAAGGGCGGCGGCGAACCGCCGCCCCACGTTCGTGGGAGGTGTTACCGTGCCGGAATGGCGGGTACCTTGCCCTCGGCCATCTCCTGCTGGAAGGTGGCACCCAGCTGTTCCAGGAACTGCTTGGTATCGGTGCGGTCGAGCCAGACCTCTTCGATGCCGCTCACCAGGAACGATACGGTTGCCGGCGGCAGGAAGGTCCAGGTTGTGTAGCCATACTTGTCTTCGGCGACCGACTGCGCGAGCGTTTGCATGGCCTCAGTGTAGAGTGGCAGCACTCCGTCTCCGAGCGTGATGCCGGAAAGGTCCTTGAGGGGCGTGTTCCACTCGCCCTGCCACTCGGTGTTCATGCTGGCATAGGTTGCATCAGAGAAAATGAAGTCGATCGCCGCCGCCGCGCCATCCGGGTTCTGCGAAGATGCCGCAACCGAAAAGGTGGAGCCGACCCCCAGTGGAAACACTGGTTCGCCTACGTCTTCGGCGCTCGGGAACCCGACGAAACCGGCTTCTGCATTGGCAGGTGGGAAGTAGGTGTTGATGTGTTGGAACTGCCAGGTCCCGGACGGCATCATGCCCGCCTGGCCATTGGCCAGTTGCGCGACCTGCTGCTCGCCGTTGAGCGAGAAGTAGTTGGGGCCGAAATAGCCCTTTTTCCACCATTCGTCGAGCTTATCGATGGCCTTGACGAATGGCTCAGATGTCCACGGGATTTTGCCCGTCAGTGCCTGGTAGACGGCTTCGGGGCCCGCGATTGAGTTGAGTACGAGCGTAACATAGTGCTCGTTGGTTGGGCGCCAAAGCGCGTTCCCGGACGAGAATGGAACGATATTCTCGGCCAACATGGCATCCGCTACTGTTTCCAGTTCAGCGATGGTTGTCGGGACCTTCCAACCGTGTTCTTTGAACATGGTGGCATTGTAGAAAAGGCCAAGCGTTTCGTATGTCTTAGGCAGCGCATAGAGCTGCCCGTTGTACTTACCCATTTCGATGAAAACCGGCAGTATGCGGTCCTGCCAGCCGAACTGTTCGGCATATTTGTCCAAAGCCAGTAGCTGGCCGGCTTGCGCCATGGGTGCCACGTAACTGGGTCCGGCCGTATAAACGATATCAGGGCCGCTGCCCGACAGCAGCGCCACACGCATCTGATTGTCGAGCTGGGCACCTCGATAATCGATGCTCAACACGTCCTCTGGATGCGCGGCGTTGAACGGCTCGATGATGTTTTTGGTGATTACTCCCTGTTGTTCAGGAGTCGCGGTTTCGTACCACCAACTGATGGGCCCGTCGGCAAGAGCCGCGCTGGTGAAGGCAGTGCCAACCAGCAAGGCGATGGCGGCTTTGGCATAGATGCGATTGTCCATATTCTCCTCCAAGAATGCAAAGTAACTAGACCGATCCGCGCTCGATGAGCTGGAAAGGCATTTCCTGAGCCGTGCCAGGGCCGACAATTTCTCCATTCAGGCGCTGCAACAGGATCTCGGCGGCGCGTTCGCCCATTCGGTCCTGAAATTGGGTGACGGTTGTGAGCGGGGGCGTGACCAAAGGAGCCGCCGAGATATTGTCGAACCCCACCACTGCCATTTTCCCAGGCACCGCAATTCCGCGGTTACGCAGGGCTTGCATCACCCCGATTGCCATCAAATCGTTGGCAGCAAATATCGCCGTAGCAGCAAACCCGCTTTCGAGAATGGCATTTGCTGCCTCTAGCCCGGCGGACTCGGTGAAGCTGTGTTCAATCACAACAAGCGGATCTAGTTTGTGCGCAGCTAGGGTTTCCCGGTAGCCCTCAACGCGCACACCTTGCGGCCCGCCGACCCCGGCAACCATTGCGATGCGGCGATGCCCCATGGCGATCAATCGCTCGACCACCACTGCGGCGGCGGCACGACTATCGACAAAAATGTCGTCGATCGGCAGAATCCCGCCCGATTTGCGAGAAGATTCTATGCGCACGACGGCGACGGAATTATCGAGCAGAACCTTAAGGTCAGCGGCGCGTAGCGTGAAGAAGACTCCTACAACGCCGTCAATACGCCCTTCCAGGGCCCACTCTATGAAGTGCCGCTCGCTGGTAGCGTTGCCATCGCTATTTAGGGTGATGACGTCGTATTTTCCGGCCTGAGCTACCCTCTGCACACCGCGGATAAGGGTCGGATAAAACGGGTTGGTTATGTCTGGAACAACGCAGGCAATCGTCATTGTGCGGCGCGTCTTGAGCGCCTGTGCCACGCGGTTCGGAACGTAGCCGAGTTCTTTGGCGGCAGCTTGGATGCGATCGATCGTTTCGGCCGGCAACGTGGAGGGCGCCCCACCTCCAAGAACCATTGAGACAGCCGCCTGCGATACACCGGCGCGCAGCGCAACGTCCTTCTGTGTAGCTCTCCGAGTCACGAGTGCTTTCCTTATACGTATTAGTGATACGAATAAGTTGGTTATTTATCCATGTCAAGCCAGCCGTCTTGGAAAGGGCATGCACGCTAAACTGTCGTGCATCGCCAGGTCGACAAAGGTGCCGCCGTAGTTATGGTCGAGGCAGTGTCGTGTTCGGCTGCGTTGCCGTTCACGTGGCCACAGACCAGCCCGTTCTGGATCCCGCTTCCTATGTTGACAGAGCAGTCGGCTGTTTTCCGCGTCGGCACTGCGAAAACCTATCACTCTGATCTGTCATGGTATTTTTCTCCACCAGCACCCTAAAAGCGAAGTACAGAATCTGATTGACAACGTTAACATCAGTCTCTTGAATGACAACGTTAACATTGGAGGGCGTCGTGAGTTTGCTTCGAGGATTGGTGGGGGTGTTGGCAAATGAAGAGGGGCTGTCCCATGCCGCATTGCGTCCAGAGACTGGTGACCTGTCTCTCCCCGTATTGACTCTCGACCTCGAGGCTTTCGATCGAAATGCCGATGCGATGCTTGGCTATGCCAAGGCGCTCAATCTTTCATTGGCACCGCACGCCAAGACCCCGATGTCGCCCGAATTGAGCAGGCGCCTGATCGAAAAAGGTGCCTGGGGATTATCCGTCGCCAACCTGCAGCAAGCAGCGGTGATGCTTGAAAATGGCTTCGACACACTATTGGTGGCAAATCAGATTGGCGGTCGGAAATCGGGCGCTCGCTTCGGGCGATTACTGTCAGGCTTTCCTAAGGCCAAAGCCCACTTTTTTGTAGATTCGGTTCCGAGTGCCCTGTCCGTCGCCGCTGCCGGCGAAGCTGCAGCCCGTCCCCTGCCCGCCTTGATCGAGGTCGGCCGCGGCCGTGCGGGTGCTCGCGACCGGGAAACGGTAGGCGCCGTCATCGCGGCGGTGTTGGCTTCACCACATCTGAAGCTTGCTGGCGTGGCCTGCTACGAAGGCGCCGTTGCCAGCGCTAATCCATTTGAAACGGAAGCTGCCATCGCCGAGCTGTGCGCGATTACCACGGACGCGTTCAACATGGTTCGCAAAGCTCGGCCCGGTGCGGAACTCATCCTGAGCGCAGGTGGATCGTCCTTTTTCGACCTCGTCGTGAAGCATCTGTCCCCTTTGGTTGAAATGGACGGCAACGTCCGCATGGTTTTACGCAGCGGCGCAATCTACTTCCATGATCATGGGGTCTACGAACGTTCATTGACACTGCTGGACGAGCGCGATGGCTTCGCGCCGGTCACCGGTCAAAGGGCTTCAGATGCCTTTGCTCCGGCTCTGCGTGTTTGGGCCGAGGTTCTGTCCCGGCCGGAACCAGATTTACTGATCTGTGGCATGGGTATGCGCGACGTGTCGTCAGATCAGGACCTGCCGCGTCCCTTGGCCTTCTACCGTGACGGCGCCGAGTTCGTCTCCGGCCAAGACGCTAAAGTTTTCAAGCTGAACGACCAGCATGCCTTCCTACGCATACCGGCTGGCCATCCAGCCTCGGTAGGCGATGTAGTCGAATTCGGCATATCCCACCCGTGCACCTGCATCGATCGGTGGCGCGTCATACTGGCCCGCAACCCGGCCGGCGTCCTCACCGATGTATTCCCCACCCATTTCGGCTAGTCCCGCACGTAAAGGCCCTGCCGCATGAATCTCAATTTCAACCAGCTCTGGCGTTATCAGGACCAGTTCCTGCACGGCATTCAGGTGACGCTTACCTTAACCCTGATTGCAACGGTCGCCGGCATGGTGATCGGCCTGGCCGGAGCGACCCTGTCCAATAGCCGCTTCGCGCCACTGCGACTGTTCATTCGCACCTATGTGGAACTGATCCGCAATACGCCGGCGCTTATTCAGATCTTCCTGATCTTTTTCGTATTGCCCTATGCCGGACTGCGCTTGCCGCCGTTCGAGGCCGCCTCGGTGGCATTGTCGCTCTATATGGGCGCCTATGCAGTCGAGATCTTCAGGAGCGGGCTCGGGTCGATCCCTAAGAGCCAGATTGAGGCTGGCCAGTGCCTGGGGCTGACACAGTTTCAGGTGTTTCGTCACGTCATTCTGCCGCCGGCTCTGCGCAACGTGTATCCATCGCTTTCGAGCCAGATCATTCTGATCCTGCTCGGTTCATCGCTGGCCAGCCAGGTCTCAGCCGACGAACTATTTCATACCGCCGCCTTCGTCGAAAGCCGCACCTACCGCAGCTTTGAGGTCTATGCGGTGGTTTGCGTCATCTATTTCGCCATGGTCTTGGCCTTGCGCCTGATCTTTGCCGGCGTCGAGCGGCTTGCCTTCCGCTGGCCCACGCGTCGTTAGGAGGCCCTTGATGCGCGGATTTACCTTCTCAGACTTCCTGACCATGCTCTGGGCCGTTCAATGGACCGCCACGCTGGTCCTTATTTCCCTGGCCTTTGGTAGCCCACTGGGCCTGCTGATGGCGCAGATGCGGACCAGCGGCAATCGCGTCCTGAACCTGATCGCACTGGTCATCCTGCAGATCGTGCAGGGCGTACCACTGCTTGGCATGCTGATGTTTTTCTACTTCGGCATGCCGGTGTTTCTTGGCATTCAGATGCCGGCACTGGTTTCAGTGAGCGTGGCTTTCACGGTCTTCACCGCTGCCTTTCTTGGCGAAATCTGGCGTGGCGGCATTCAGGCCGTGCATGTCGCCCAGAGCGAGGCGGCAGCCTGTCTGGGCCTCACCAAGTGGCAGAGTTTTCGACATGTCGTGGCGCCACAGGCCTTCAAGATCGCTCTGCCAGCAACGGTCGGCTTTCTGGTCCAATTGATCAAGAACACCTCGCTCGCTTCGGTTGTCGGTTTTGTCGAACTGGCCCGCGCGGGTCAGTTGGCCAGCGCTGCGACCTTCGCTCCTCTCACATCCTATGCCTGCGTCGCCGCGATCTACTTCGCGATCTGTTTCCCGCTGACCCAGTGGTCGCGTTCTCTGGAGAGAAAATTCCATGGCGTTCGTTGATATCAACAATGTCCGCAAGACCTTTGGTGAAACCGAAGTTCTCAAGGGCGTGACGATCGAAGTCGAAAAGGGCGAGATCGTCACGATTATTGGCCGCAGTGGTTCGGGCAAGTCGACCCTTCTGCGTTGTATCAATGGCCTTGAAACCATCCAGGATGGCGACATCCGCATCAATGGCCAGCGCGTGCACGACACCAATACCGACCTGCGTCGCCTCCGTCAGAAGGTTGGCATCGTCTTCCAGCAGTTTAATCTTTTCCCGCATATGACGGTGGAGCAGAACATCACTCTGGCACCTACACTGTCCAAGCGCGTGGCCAAGGGCGAGTCCGCTCGCAAGCTTGCCCTCGAGGTACTGACCCGCGTCGGGCTTGCCGAAAAGATCGATGCTTTTCCCGAACAACTGTCCGGCGGTCAGCAGCAGCGCGTCGCCATCGCGCGCTGCCTGGCCATGGGGCCGGAGCTGATGCTGTTCGACGAGGTGACCTCGGCACTCGACCCCGAACTCGTGGGTGAAGTGCTTAAAGTCATGGAGGATCTGGCTCGTCAGGGCATGACAATGATCCTTGTAACCCATGAGATGAACTTCGCACGCAATGTCGCGTCCAAGATCGTTTTCATGCATGCCGGCAAGGTTCACGAACAAGGTGCACCGGCCGAGCTGTTCGCCAATCCGGCGACGCCGGAGCTGAAGAATTTCATCAGCTCAACCAAGTGACTAAGGGAAAAGGGAACTACACTATGAACTTCAAGACCGCCTTCGCGGCCGCAGCTGTCGGCCTGATGGCCCTAGCACCAGTCGGCGCCTTTGCCGACAAGCTCGAAGACATCCTTAACAATGGCACCGTGCGCGTCGGCGTGCTTGCTGACTCCGCGCCTTGGGGCTTCCGCGATGGAGCTGGCGAACTGACCGGTTTCGATATTGGCCTTGCTGAGCTCATCGCTGCCGACCTGGGCGTTGAGCTGCAGATCGTTGAAGTCACCGGCGCTGCCCGTATACCGAGCCTGCTGTCCGACCAGATCGACGTGCTGATCGCAGCCGCCGGCGCAACGCCCGAACGCGCCCAGCAGGTCATGTTCACAGCCCCCTATGTAGCGACCGACCTTGGTGTTTTCGGCCCTGCTGATGCCCCCGGATTCCAAAGCGCGGCAGACATGGCTGGCACCTCGATCGCAGTGGCTCGCGGCACGACGCTTGACGTCTGGCTCACCGACAATGCTCCCGGCGCCAATATTGTGCGCTTCGAAGACGCCGCCAGCGCGCTGGCTGCCTTTGCCGCGGGCCAGACGCAGTATTTTGCCGAGAACAGCATCATCGCCAAGAACGCCGAAGGCGCTGCAAATCTCGAGCTCAAGTTCCGCATCCGCCAGTCGCCGGCCCATATCGCGGTCAGCCAAGGCGAGCACAACCTGCTGCAGTGGCTCAATACCGATCTGTTTTACAACCGTCTCAACGGCAAGTTGGACGCACTTCAGGTCGAATTCTTCGGCGAAGCCAGCGCCGTTCCCAATATGCTCTAAGGATTGCTCCAGCATCATGACCCAGCGTTTCGAAATCGGCCCCCGTATGAGCCAGGCCGTCGTTCACAACGGCATCGTTCATATCGCCGGCCAAGTGGCGGACAACCGCAAATCTTCGCTTGAGCAGCAGACCAAGGAAGTTCTGGCCAAGATCGAGAACCTTCTCGCTCAAGCCGGAACCGACAAGTCCAAACTGCTCTCTGTGACAATCCTCTTGCCGCACATCATCGATTTCGATGCGCTCAACGCTGTCTATGACGCCTGGATCGACCCGGCCAATCCGCCAGCCCGCGCCTGCTATGAGGCGCGCTTGGCCGACCCTGACCTGCGGGTCGAAATGACCGCTGTCGCAGCTATTTAAGGTCCTTTGGCGGCGGGACAGCCCGCCGCCACTTCCTCTTTTTAGAAATCCTAGTCCATGCATACTGGCATTTTTCACGATCTAGACCTGAACGCAGACGGCAAGACGACCGGCTATCTGTCCGTTCCGTTTTCCATCGACCGCTCGCCCTATTTCCAGGTGAAAGTTCCCGTCATTCGCATCCGCAATGGCCAAGGCCCTAGCCTGTTGCTCATGGCCGGCAATCACGGCGATGAATATGAAGGTGAAATCTGCCTGGCACGGCTGTCGCGTCTGCTTGAACCAGCCAATATCCATGGGTCGGTCACGATCATTCCTTTCGCCAACGCGCCCGCTGTAATGGCCGCACGCCGTCGCTCGCCACTCGACGAGGGCAATCTCAACCGGGCGTTTCCCGGCGATGCTGGCGGCACGCCGACCCAACGTATTGCCCATTTCCTGGAACATGACCTGTTCCCCAAACATGACGTCGTGTTCGACTTGCATTCCGGCGGAACGTCCATGGAGCACCTGCTCTGCGCGCTGATCGAGCGTCAGGGGCCACCGGAGCAGTTCGAAGAGGCCAAGCGGCTCATGCAAGCCATGGCCCTGCCTTACGGATTTATTGCCGAGAACGGAGCAGCTGCTCCGACCTCCATGGCAGGGGCGGCCCGTGCCGGCGCAATCGGCCTCAGTGGCGAGTTCGGCGGTGGTGGCACGGCAACCAAGCAGTCCATGGCAATAACCGCCCAGGCCATCGACAACGTGCTGATCGCCATGGGCATCTGCGATACGCCTATCCTGTCTCGTGCGCCTCTCGCCGACCAGAGCATGACTCTGCTCAAACTCGAAAGCCATGAACAGGCGATCTACGCGACGCGACGCGGCTGGTTCGAACCGGCAGTCGCGGTTGGGGACAAGGTCGAGGCCGGCGATGTGGCGGGCTGGTATCACGATTTCGAACGCCTTGATTTGGCTGAAGAAACCCTGCATTTCCGTCGCGGGGGGATCGTATTATCGCGCCGACTCCATACCGATTCCCAAGCGGGCGATTGCCTCGTCCAGGTAGGGCTTCTGATCTGATTGGCCAATGAGGTGGGCAGCATGCATGATGACCTGACTGCCCACTCCTTCGATGACGTGGTGCGTATCGAGCCGACGGTTTCGGCCGGTACACAGACGCGTGCCAAACCGGTCCGCATCGAGGAAGTCGCTCAACTGGCGGGCGTCTCCGCCATCACGGTATCGCGCGCCCTCCGCAACCCCAATCTCGTGTCAGAAGCCACTCGGGCGCGAATTCTCGAAGTCGTGCAGCAGACCGGTTATTGGTCCAATCCGCATGCTTCCGCGCTGCGGTCAGGCCGGTCGAGCATCGTAGCCGTATTCGTGTCGAATCTGCAAAGTCAGCAATACACACAGGCAGCACAGGCCTGCGCCCAGGTCATCGAAGAACATGGCCTGCAAATGATGGTTGGGCAAACCTCCTACTCGTATTCCCGTGAACTAACCGCCATCCAATCCCTTCGCGCCCTTCGGCCCGCCGCCGTCTTCTTTACAGGCGTCATCGAGCTGGAAGAAAACCGGCAGACGCTACGTGATCTCAACATTCCTATCGTCGAGAGTTGGGCGCACACGCGTGACCCAATCGACATGTTGGTGGCATTCTCGAACGTCGATGCCGGTCGGCTGGCTGCAACGCATCTGTCCGACCGCGGCTATCGCCGGCCGGCCTTCATTGGGCGCGGCGGCGGCCGTGGCAAACTGCGGCTACAGGGATTTTCCCAGCGCCTTGCCGAACGCGACATCAACCTAGCCGGCCATGTTGTGATCGATTGGGTGGAAAGCGTCGAGGATGGTCGCATCGCTTATCGCCGCCTGCAAGAAAGCGGTGCGCAGTTTGATAGTGTCTTCTGCGCCAACGACCTTCTTGGCACAGGCGCAATGATCGAGGCGCTCTCGCAAGGTCAAGGCGTTCCGGAGCAGGTCGGCATTCTTGCATTTGGCGACCCGTCCACTGCCGGCGCGCTATCTCCACGCCTCTCCATGGTCGGCGTCGATACGCGGGAGGTCGGCCGGCGGGCGGCAGCCATGATCCTTGCTCGCATTTCAGGCGAGGACTTGCCCAGCCGGACATGTCTTGACCTGTCTTTGGTCGGCGGCGAGACGACCTAGTTCGTCACCACTATGACGCTGCTGGAAACCCGCCGAACCCCGCCAGCATCATCGATCCTGCTCATCACTCCAGCCTTTTGCCCATAGCAGTCCTATGATCCCGCCCTTTGAAGACGGGAGTATGGCCAAGGGTACGACCACGGATAACGGCACAAGAACATACAGATAGATCAAGGGGCTGCCCCGACCACTGAGCTCCATCTCCAACATCACGAAGCCCAGGATATGAACCATAACGGTTATCACGATGAGCGGCAAAAAAAGCCCGACCTTGTAAGCGGCTAAGGGTTCATTGCAGACCGAACAATTGTCCACCTGCTCGATGTAGTGGTGAAAGAGCCAACCTCTGCCACATCGTGGACACTTGCATTTAATTCCCCTCCAGATGGACGGCCAAACAGGGCTTGAAGATTGCGGATCGCTGCTCATGACGGATGCTCCATTGCCCACTTAACGTAGTGCGTCGCCGTGTGGCTGCAGGTTTGCCTGAGCAACAGCTTGCCCTCCGGCATTGGCCGAAGAGCAAGGAAAGAACTGGCTGTCGATTTAGTCAGAGCTGGTATCCTGACGTTGACATTGAGAGAGCCACTTCCTCTTCGTTCATGTCCTCTCCAATTCCTTCGAATAGCGGGGTAGTAATGTAGCGCTCGCCGGTATCGGGGAGCATACATAGGATAACCGATCCCGCGGGCGCGCGCGCCGCGACCTGCCGAGCAACAGCAAACGTGGCCCCGCCGGAAATGCCGGTGAAAATACCTTCCTTGCGAGCAAGTTCCTGGGCCCACTTGATGCCATCAGGACCCGCTACGGGCACCAGTTCATCGTAGTAGGATTTGTTGATGGCCTCCTGGAGGACCAATGGAATGAAGTCGGGTGTCCAACCCTGAATGGGGTGAGGCTGGAACGCTGGATGGCTCATCAACGGGGCGCCATCCTCAAGGCGCTGTTGGACGTCACCGCTGGCGATAAGCTGGGCGCTCGCAGGCTCGGACAGAATGATCCTGGTTTCCGGCCTTTCGCGCCGCAGGACTCTTGCAACGCCAGTCACAGTGCCGCCTGTGCCATACCCGGTGACGAAGTAATCCAGCCGCTGCTCCATGAAGTCGGCGATGATCTCACGACCAGTCGTGGCCTCATGGATGTCAGCATTGGCGGAAGTCTCGAACTGGTGCGCAAGAAACCATCCATTGGCTTCCGCAAGCTCGACAGCTTTCTTGTACATGCCGAAACCCTTCTGAGCGCGAGGGGTCAGCACCACCCTGGCGCCCAGCATGCGCATGAGCTTTCGTCGTTCGACAGAGAAGCTGTCGGCCATTGTTACAACGAGAGGATAGCCCTTCTGAGCACAAACCATGGCGAGACCGATGCCGGTATTGCCGCTGGTCGCTTCGATGACGGTCTGGCCGGGTTGCAGCGCGCCGGACTGCTCGGCCTGCTCGATTATGGCGAGTGCCAAGCGGTCCTTAACGGAAGCTGCCGGGTTGAAGAACTCGGCCTTGACGTAAATCGTGGTGTTGTCGACGCCCAAATTGTTAATGCGGATTACCGGCGTGTTGCCCACCGTATCCAAGATGCTGTCGTAGAGGCGTCCGCGTCCTTCACTCGTCCTGGTGCTCATCGTGTTTTCCTCCGGAGCTGAGCGAAACCTACGCTGTTTCTTAACCGCCAGGTTCAGAAATCTTAATGCGTCACGCCCCGACCGAGCAGAACCGGTGCATTCTCGTCCCACTCAGCGTTCAATGATGGCTCCTTTGACCGAGCGGATCAGGGGCAGCGGTGCGCATGCAAATATCAATGGTGGACGTATCATTTTCAGATGGCCGCCGGGCCGACTGCGCGCCCTGTCGAAATGCCCATCCGTTTTGAGGTCAATCATCGTTAGACGATGAGAGGTCCGGTTGACTCTCGAGGTTGCAACGCAGCAGCTATCGGCGCCGGGCGGTACCTTGGAGTGCTTTCTGCTCGTCCGCCTTCGTGAAGAGCTGGGCAGCGGCACTACGGCCACCGGCACGTGAGCGCTCTAACAGATCATTGGTTTCATTATGCCGCCCGTTGGAAACGGGCACTATTTGCAAGGCCCTAAGCGACCTGCACCGCTCGTCCCTTTATTGGGAATGTGTATATTTTAGAAGACAAACGGATAGCAGCTTCGGGGTCCGTGCCAGATCTTGTCGCACGGCGATCGAGCCGTTTGGCCAATCTGCCAAGGTGTTCAACCGCAGCTTGCACGCACCAAATTACCGGATGCATCTGTTTCGAGGTTCAAACGATCTTCGCTGTAGTTTTGGATCACGGCCTGACCGGGAGCAATGACTCGCACGTCCCCTTTCGACCTTACGGGAATGCCGTCCACTGTGGCGTCGGATGCTGAGGCCCCCCTCACAGGCTGGCCGAGCTGATCCTGAAGTTCGGAGGCCCCACAGTCCGTTAGCTGTGGTAGCTGAGCGACAGGCGGGGTAGTGTTGGAGCATCCTGCAAGGATCATGGCGATTGCGAGCGCTGCGCTTGTTTGAAGTCGGAAAGACATCGACAACTCCTATCCGCGACCTACATCATCGGCAGATAAAGGCCAATTTGCGGCCTGCGGCGTTAGCGCGCTCACGGTTCGGCCAATAGAGCACGCATGGCCGCAGCTTCCTTCTTTTCCAGACGGGGCAGAAGCACGCGAATGGTCTCCCCGCCCACGATCTTGCCATCGCGATAATAGAGCCAGTCCGAAATAATCTCGGGCTCAACTGCGACGCGCTCGCCATAGGCCACGGTATGGACGTTGACCGGCTCGTTAGCGATGACGCAGGTAGCGGCCTTGGCATCGCCCTCGATCTCGCCGCACCAGAAATGCTCGGTGCCGAGATTGTCTGAAATGCCTAGCTTGAGGGAAAAATCCGCCTCATTAGCGGCAGGGTCGGCAAAGCGCGCCCAGAACTCGGGCAACGCGGCGCGCGCCTTATCCATTGCCGCATTCATCTGCGCATCGTCCCTAGGGACATCGACAACCTGATCCTCGGCCAACGCCGGCGTGGCAAGGGCGAAAGCGAATACGAGCGCGGTGATGGGTTTGGCGAACATAAGTAATCCTCCTCGGGCGAGAGATAAGGAACAGGAGATTGTTCCAAGAATACGACAGCCGGACAGCCCACGGATTCGGAACAACGAGCGGTCGCTCTGGTGCCGGTGGGCATTTCAGCACTAAGGGGCTCAGGAAATGTATATGCCCGTAAGGCTGCGCATTTGCGCCGGAGACTCTTGTGTGAGCTGGCAGGCATCGTCGCCCTCGACGACCTGGATCACCTGACCGGCCAGTGTCAGCATGAATTCATCGTCGGTTTTGCCGTCCGCAAAATCATAGCGGAAGTGCTCCATGACCAACGTGCACTTGCCGGTTTCTTCCGTATAGGTTTCGCCGTCACCTACAGGAAGGAAGGTCAGGCAATCCCCACCGTCCTGGGTGCAGATTGTGATATTTTCACTCTGAGGAAATGTACTGAGCCGAAATCCCAGAGCTTTGTTCTCGTAAGAAGGCCCAACCGCGTAGCTGGCGCTGGCAAGGGCAACATAAACGGCAATCACGGAGAGCACTCGTTTCACGACACGCCTTTCTGAAGAGAGGATTGGGGCATAACATTGCGTCTGGCCAAGGTGAAGGATCAATCTGCCATATGACCTGGCTCAGGCTGCACGGCTTTGAGGCCTCCCCTGCCGCTGCCGCTGGTGGGTCTATCCGATTTCCGCTATTGAACCTAAAGGCCCTTCCCCAAGGGCTTAGAGAGTGCCAGAGCCCTCTGGCCCTCCCGTTGAGCGTCGGTGGGGATACAGGCGTCCAAACCGCCTCGTCGACGCTTAATCTCCACGCCCAACCGACGGGCTTTTTGTTGCCGGAATCCTGGGTTCTTTATCACTTAGGTCCGCTGGCTCAACTGGAGGACTTAGGGAGGGCAACGAGCCCCCAAAATCCTTGTCCTCCCGATTTCCCTCTCATTGAAGAACGAGAATGATGCGCTGGTGCCGCCCAAGAATGCACCGACCAATGCCCCCGAAAGTGCGCTAGATCCAGCTTGTACCGTCTCCAGTGGAGCATCCGTAAGGCGGCACGGCGCTGGCAAAATTGGACCGCAGCTTGTCACACCCCCATTTGCGAATGGGTTCCGGCATACGGCTGTTGAGCTCAATTCCGACTTCTTGGTAGGGGGTCTCTGTGTTGGTCACGTAGCGGTACCAAAAGCCACCAAGTACAACGACAAACACAAGCACGACAATGACGGCCAGGCGGAGCAGTTTGCTCATTTGTTTCCCTTCGGCTGCACAGTGCTGCAGCGGCACCGCCGGTTACCTCGCATGGCGGCGTAAATCCAGTCCCTGCCCGCGTTCCGAATGTGAATGCTGGCGGCCGTCATGGTGATCCTCGCCCAGCGTGGCCAAACGGGCCGACCTAGGCCAGAAGCGGGTGTAGGCGATGAACTGGTAACTGATCTGGGACAATCTAGGCTTTTCGCACAGGGCGCGCGGCTCACGATCCTGTTGACCATTGCTGCCTTGGCTCTGGGCTTTGTCTATCCCTGCCCCTGGCCTTGGTGCGGAATTCCGCCAACAAAACACTGTCCACTGCCATTGCCACCTAAACGCTGGTGTTTCGGGGCACCCCGCTATTAGTGCAGCTGTTCCTCATCTATTACGGACTGGCCCAGTTTGATCGGGTGCGCGAAAGTGTGGCCTGGCCTTGGCTGTCCAGCCCACTGGTCTGCGTTATTATTGCCTTCGTGCTGAATACGGCAGCCTATACGACCGAGATTTTCGCGGGCAGCCTCCGCCATATTCCGGTCGGCGAAATCGAAGCGGCGCGCTCGCTGGGCATGAGCCCATTTACGCTGGCACGGCGGATTTTGCTGCCGGCCATGTTCACGCGCTCGCTGCAGCTTTATGGTAATGAGACGATCATGATGATGCATGCAACCTCCCTCGCCAGCACGGTGACGTTGTTGGAGCTGACAGGGGTGGCGCGCAATATATCGCTCAACAAATATGTGATGCTTGAACCCTATGTGGCGGCCGGCGCCATCTACCTGGCATTGTCGCTGTTGCTGGTCGGCGCGTTCCGCTACGCCGAATGGCGCTGGGCCAGCTATTTGCGGCGCGCACACAAATAGCGCACAGGGTGGCATCATGCTTGCGTGGGGGATCACACCTAACGGGACGCATGCAAGAAAACTTGCATATAAAATTTCTCTTGCGCGTTAACTTGCATTATTCTAGCCTCCTTTCATGGAGGAGCAATGTCGGTATTAGAGCGTGTCAAGGAAGTTGCAGAGGCGCTGACGCCAGCTGAACAATTGTTGATCAAACAGGTCATTTCCAGCCCGCGCGATATTGCCCTGGGTACTGCAAGTGAGCTTGCACAACGTATCGGTGTCCACGAGGCGACGGCATCGCGGCTAGCCAAGAAACTGGGCTATCCCAACTATGCCGGATTCCGCGCCGCGATCCAGGAAGAGTTCATCGTCCGCACCGATCCGGCGACGCGCATCCGCAACACCTTGCAGCAGGCGAGCGACGCCGGACTGGTCAGCGATCTGGTCGGTCGCGAGATGGAGGCGCTTGCCGGGCTGCAGCGCTATATTGATGATGCACAGGTGATGGCCGCGGCACGAGCCCTGATCAAAGCGCGGCGCATCTACATATTTGCGCGCGGTAATGCCGAAGCACTGGCCGTGCTGATCGATCGTCGTCTCCGTCGGATGGGCTGTGACACCGTGATGCTGCATGGCGAGGGTCGCGACCTTGCCGAGCAAGTACTGGGCATGTCATCGGCCGATGCCATCGTTGGATTCGCCTTTCGGCGGCAACCTACACACTATTCCGCCTTGGTGAACCATGCTCGGGCCATGGGCGCTGCCTCGATTGTCATTTCCGGCAGCGTTGGCCCATCCCTGGTGCCGGCCGCAGATCACCTATTGTTCGCCCCCCGGACCGGATCGCAGGAGGCGTTCCAGACGCTCACCGTGCCCATGGCCATTTGCAACGCGCTCGTGCTGAGCATGGCTAAGGAAGACCCTAAGTCCTCGCTACAGCACCTCGAAGCTCTAGGGCAACTTATTGACGCCTTCGACTAGCGACGTGCGATCGAGGAAATTTCGCACGTCTTATTTTTGCAAGTTCACATGCATGTTGCAAACATAATGCAACAACATGTGCATCCCAACAGGACGCCTGACGCGTCCGTTCCTGAGGAGGAAATAGATGGACCACAAGACGCTACTGCTCTCGACCGCCTTCATGGCGCTCGCCCTTCCCGCTTCCGCCCAGCCCCTGGCCGCGCTCGACGCGATGACGCCGGAAGAGCTACTGCCGCTCGCCCAGGCTGAGGGTACGGTGACAGTTTACGCTTTCACGAGCCGCATCGCTGCCGTGGAAACCGCTTTCGAAGCCGCCTATCCCGGCATCGACATGATCAGCCATGACATGTCCTCGACCGAACAGATCACCCGGATCAAGGCCGAAGCCAGTGCCGGCATCGCCAGTGTCGACGTGGTTTACATTTCCGATGCGCCCGTTGTGTTCACGGAGCTTCTTGGACCGGGTCTTGTGACCCAATATGTCCCACCGCGCGTTGTCTCCCTGCTTGACGACAGCGAGAAGAACCCGCTGCTGGCCCAGCGGCTGTCGACCAAGGTGCTGATGTATAACGAGGACGCCAATCCTGATGGTCCCCCGGTCGACAACCTCTGGCAACTCACCACGCCGGACTGGACCGGCCGCGTCATCATGGTGGATCCCCTTCAGCGCGGCGACTATCTCGACTTGATGACGGAAATCGTGTTGCGCGCTGACGAGATGGCGACCGCCTATGAAGCGGAGTTCGGCCAGCCCATCGTGCTCGACGATGGCGTCGAGAATGCCGGCCAGCAATTCATCGTCGATCTGTTCGAGAACGACCTTATCCTCGTCTCCTCGACCGACGACGTAAATGCGGCCATTGGCCTAAAAGGTCAGGACAATCCCCCGGTCGGTTTCACCTCCTATTCGGACCGCCGTGACAATGAAGACGAGGGCTGGGCCCTGCAGGTGGCTAATGAAGTTGTGCCGGCCAATGGCATCATCTTCCCGGCGGTGCTTGCCGTATCCGCGACCGCGACCCACCCGGCCGCCGCCCGACTTGCCATCGACTTTTTGATGGGCGACGCGAGTGAAACCGGCGGCGATGGTTTCAAGCCGTTCTACGTGGCCGGCGACTACGCCACCCGCAGCGACATTGTCAGCCATCCCGATGCCGTGCCGCTGGCAGACTTCGCGGCTTGGTCAATCAATCCGGCGGCAACAGCTCAGATTCGCCAGGACGTTGGCGATCTGGTCCTGTCGCTGCAGTAAACTTCGTTGCAACGGCTCCCGGCCCTTGCCGGGAGCCCACAGGACCATTCCCATATGTCCATCGCTCCGGCCCGCTCTATGGCGCGACCATTCCCGATCAATGGGCGCCTGGCGCTCAAACTCTTCGTTCTTGCCATTCTAGGTGTGCTGGTCGCGGCGCCGCTATTGCGCATCCTGGCTGACACACTGGACCCTGACGCTATTGTGGCGTGGAGCGATGTCACCAGCGGACGGCTATCGCGCAACCTGCTCTGGCTGCCGCTCAGCAATACGCTCATTCTGGGCGTCGGCGTCGCCTGTGGTTGTGTGCTGATTGGCGGCTTTCTTGCCTGGCTTGTGGTGATGACCGACGTGCCGTTCCGGCGCACCATCGGGCTGATGTCCACTTTGCCTTTCATGATCCCCAGTTTCGCCACCTCGCTGGCTTGGGGCTCCCTGTTCCGTAATTCCCGCGTCGGTGGCCAGGCTGGGTTTCTGGAGGGCCTGGGTCTCACCATTCCGGACTGGCTGGCCTGGGGCATGGTGCCAACGCTGATCGTGCTGATCGCCCACTATTATTCGTTGGCTTTCACGGTCATTGCTGCGGCGCTCGCCACAATCAACTCCGACCTGGTCGAAGCCGCACAAATGGCCGGGGCTAAGCGCGCCCGTATCCTGCTCGGTATTGTGCTGCCCGTCGCCCTGCCGGCGGTTGTAGCCGGCGCCTCCCTGACCTTCGCCGGCGCGGTGTCCAATTTCGCCGCCCCGGCTTTGCTTGGCCTGCCAGTGCGCATGCAGACCATGGCGACGCGCCTTTACGGTCTTATCGAAGTTGGCCAGACCGCGCGTGGCTATGTGATCGCCATCCTGCTGATCGTGGTCTCCGCCTTGTTCCTGTGGCTGGGCAATAAGGTCATTTCCGGACGTCGGTCCTATGCCACCATCACGGGCAAGGGCGGCCGGGCCAAGCGGTTCGAGCTGCGCGCCGCGCGCCTGCCACTGCTGGCAATCGCCGGACTGATCTGTCTCGTGACCACTGTCGTGCCGGTCGTGATCCTCTTCGCCTCGTCGCTCGCGCCGGCCTCGTCCGCCCTGTTTTCGAACTGGACACTGCACTATTGGACCGGTCTCTCCAATCCCTCGATCGCACAGGGTCAGGCCGGCATCTGGTCTAATCCGTTCATCATCTCCGCAACGGGATTAACGATTGGGCTGGGCATAGCCGTGGCGATCACGACCACTATCATTGGCCTCATCGTCGCTTTCGTGCTGGCACGCGATGGCAAGGGCCCGCTGGCCGGGATCATCAACCAAATCAGCTTCCTGCCGCTGCTCGTACCTGGCATCGCCTTCGGTGCGGCATATATCGCGCTATTCGGTGCTCCGATGGGCCCCTTCCCCGCCCTCTACGGCACGTTCCCGCTCCTACTTCTTGCCGGCACGGCCTACCTTTTGCCCTTCTCGGTACAGACCGGTCGTGCCGTGATCCAGCAAGTCTCCGGCGATCTCGATGAAAGCGCCCGCATGACCGGCGCCGGTTTCCTTCGGCGCCTAACGGCGATAACCGTGCCGTTGGCCAGCCGCGGTCTGGCGGCGGGTGGATTGATTGTCTTCGTTAAAATCATGCGCGACCTATCGCTGGTGGTCCTGCTGTTTACGCCAACCACACCGCTCCTTTCCGTGCTGGCCTATCGCTACGCCTCGGAAGGGTTCACCCAATTCGCCAATGCCATAACCGTCGTGATCCTCGTGATCTCGATTGCGGCGACCCTGCTGGCCAACCAGTTGCAGGCCAAGTCGCAGCCCTGGCTCAAATCGTAAGATACCAACATGATCCGTATCGACAATCTCACCAAATCCTTCGGCGCCTTTCAGGCCGTCGACCACATTTCCCTTTCTGTGCCGCAAGGTTCCTTCCTCGTGCTAGTCGGGCCCTCCGGCTGCGGCAAATCCACCATGCTGCGTATGCTGGCTGGGCTTGAGCTACCCAGTGGCGGACAGGTCCAATTCGGCGAGGACACTGTGTCCGATGGTGACCGCGGCTGGATGATCGACCCAACCAGACGCAATGCGGGCCTGGTGTTTCAATCCTACGCGCTCTGGCCGCATATGACGGTGGCCGGCAATGTCGATTGGCCGCTCAAGATCGCCGGCATCAGCAAGCCAGAGCGCAAAGCTCGGGTTGCCGACGTGCTCGGCATGCTGGGCATTGAGGCGCTGGCTGCCCGTTATCCCAACGAAATCTCGGGCGGCCAGCAGCAGCGTGTCGCCATCGCTCGGATGATCGCCCCACGACCAGCCATCCTGCTGTTTGACGAACCTTTGTCCAATCTCGACGCCAAGCTGCGCGTTGAGATGCGCACGGAATTGTTGCGCGTGCACCGCGCCACCGGAGCAACCTCCGTCTACGTCACCCATGACCAGGTTGAGGCCATGACCATGGCGACCCATGTCGCGGTACTCAACGGCGGGAAAGTCGAACAGTTCGGCTCACCGGAGGATCTGGTGCGCAACCCTGCCACTGCCTTTGTCGCTACCTTTGTCGGCACACCGCCGGCCAATCTGATACCGGTATCGTCACTGCCACGCGAACGCGCCGCGGACCTGCCGGCGGATGCGCTGGCGATGTATCGCCCCGAAGACCTCATCGCCAGCGCCGAGCCCTCGGCGGCTAGCATGGCCTTCGACTTTGCCGAGGCCAGTCCCGTGGCCGGACGCACTATGCTGACTGGCACGCAGGGAGCGCTTCGGCTCACTGCCGTGGTCGACGCCGCGCCACGTCGGCAGGTCGGAGACAAGGTTCATTTCACCGTGCCGAAGATCCCTGCCGCGCTATTCGCGCAAAATGGGGAGCGACTGTCGTGAAACGCTTGCTGCTGGTGCGCCATGGCGAGTCCGAATGGAATGCCGCTCGCCGATTGCAAGGACAGGCCGATATCGGGCTGTCCGAAACGGGCGAGGCACAGGCCGTATCGCTCGCGCCGACCATCGCAAAACTGGCTCCCGACCGGGTTATTACCTCCGACCTGCGTCGCGCGCGCAGGACCGCTGACTTGCTGGGCTTTCCCGAGGCTGTCAAAGAACCAGGCCTGCGTGAAGTCGATGTGGGCGCATGGACGGGTCGTGAGATCGAAACGATCATTGCCGATGAGCCAGACGCCTATCGTGCCTGGCGCGCCGGCACTTTTGCGCCAGAAGGGGGAGAAGACTGGGAAAGCTTCGCAACGCGCACTGCTACGGCGACCAAGGCCGCTTTCGAGAATGCGAACCGATTGCTCGTCGTGTGCCACGGCGGTGTTATCCGCGCTTTGCTGCAGACGTTCCTGGACCTGCCACCCAGACGGATCATCCCTGTTGGGCCGGCTAGTCTGACCATCCTTGCCAGCAAACCGAATGAAGACGAGATGCGTCTCGAAGTTTTCAACTTTACCCCCGGTGGCCTGGTTCTCGACGCGCCTGACTAAAGGGCCGGCTACTGCGCGCTCTTGGCGTGTGACTTCCGCTCCTAAAGGACAGGCCGTTGAAAGTGCGTCGCCCCAATGGCTGGCACGCAGGTTGCTACTTAGCCAAGATATTGACCCGCTCAGTGAGCGCCTCGGTCGCTATGCGTGGGCGCGGTCTGCTAACGTCAACGACCAGGGCTGATTGCGGACGGGCAGTTCTGGGGTGGACACTCGACGGCCGACTCTTGTCGGGTGGAAACCATTCACCGCCCCCGCTCCCGGTGGTTTAGATTTTGCAGACACCTTTTGCGGCCGACCGGAGGGTGTTTCGAAGCTCAGGTTTTCGGGGCCTCTGGTTGAGCCGCAGAGCGTCATCTATTGGCTGAAAGCTGCGATTCCCCCTTAAACTCGCAATGTCAATTTTTGACCTCGTTTACGATCCGGCGGCTTTTGGGCATAATCCGACAAAGCAGTAACTCGGGGGCCGCCCTTAGGAGATTTTCCGCGATGTCCGAACAATGGAGACGGATGGTCGACAGCGATTTTTCTGCCTCTGGCCATGAGGCAATCGCGATAGAAAATTGGTGTGAGGTCACCATCGGATGACTGTTCTTGACCGCATTTACGAGGCTGCGTTCGTACCCGAACTATGGGCGGGTGTGCTGGAGGATATTGCCCGGGCCGGCGGCGCCAACTCGGGCGCCATGTTGATCATCGACCAGAAATTACCGCCGCTATTCGCGGCAACGCCGAACGTGGTGGATACGCTCACCGAATTTGCTGAAACACCTTTCTGGTATGAAAATCCGCCCGCTCATCGGCTGCGTAAACTGCAGTATTCTGGCTTTCTTGAGCGCGCGAATTTTTTCTATGACCATGAGCGCAACGGAGATAATCCGTATCACCACAATATGGAAAAGATCGGTGCCGACTGGCAGGTGGGCTCGGTGGTGGATATGGCCGGTGGCGAGATGGCGCTCTTCACCTTCGAGCGCCAGAGTGGTCTGCCGGATTTCGGACCGCAGGAACTGGCGTTGCTCGACGGCCTTCGCCCCCATCTTGCACGGGCGGCCCTGATGGCCTCACGGCTTAAGCTTGAGCGCGCCGAAGCCAGCGTCGCTACCATGAATGCACTGCAAATTCCGGCTTGCGTGATCGGAGATTCGGGCGTCGTCATCTCAGCTAATGCTCTGTTTGAACGATTGGGGGATGTTCTGCGTCCTGCCGCATTTGGGCGTCTCGCGGCACGGGATCGCGTGATCGACAGGATGCTTCAGGCGGCCCTTGCCGCGCCGGAACGCCCCACAGCGCCCCAGATCCGATCATTCCCCATACGGCTGGCGGAGAATGACCGGGCCGTCGTCATCCATGTGATTCCGCTTCATCGGGCTTCCCGCGATATTTTCGATCGCAGCGCCGCCGTGGTTGCTGTCACCGGCTACGCTGTGGATAGTAACCTGCCGTCGGACACCGTCTTGCGCGGATTATTCGATCTGTCTGCGGCGGAAGCCGGCATTGCCGGCGATCTGTCTGCTGGACACACTGTCAAGGAGATAGCTGCGCGGCGCGGCATTTCCGTGGCCACGGCGCGCACGCACCTGGCGCAGATATTTCGCAAGACCGGCACCGGGCAGCAAGGACAATTGATCGCCCTGCTTAAAGGCATCAGCGGCTATTCAGGTTGGACGTAGCGTGCTCAACATGCTCAGCGCATGTCCGCTAGTTGATATGATGGATGCGCTGCTACTCACCTTCTCCGATTTTCCTGCCAGCCACCCGGCAGGACTATAGCAAGGACTCTGTCAGCAAGTTGTATTGTCCTGCACTCGGCTATGCTACCGCAGTCTCGAGAACTTAGTTGCTGAGCTCAACGGAGCGGTTGGAAGCGACCAAGAAGCCGGTGAGCGACACCGTCAGTTCGATTGGCTGGCCGACGTCGGCGCTTGCACCTGATATGGTCATGGCCTTGCCGGCACGCATGGCGCTGATCTGACTAGCAGAAAAGACCAACGGTACAATGCAACCGCTGGCAATGCAGGTCAGGAAAGGACGGGCGGTGCCGAGAGGATTGGCGTCGACCTTAAGCGTAATGCCGTCCGAGAGGCGCAGACCGAAAGGCAATAAAAGTATGCCTTCGATCTGGTCTAGAGCGGGGGTAGCTAGTTCAACGGCCAGAACACGTTCGCCGCTGCCGGTATCGGCCAGTGATTGGGACAGGGCACAGAGTTTCTCGGTGTTGACCATCCGGCAGGATACCGTCCAGTCGCCGTGTTCCTCATTGAGCGATGCAGCACCTCCCGGCAGGCCCGATGGTGCGGAAACCTCCTGGGCCAGCGCGCTGCCGATACACAGGGCACCCATAAAGGCGAAGGGCAGGACGATCTTTTTGAGCATACTGGGTTCTTTCAACGAGAATTTGGGCGCACCGCCCGTTCGGGCGGTCCCGGGAGACGGAAAACGGCGTCGGCAAGGCTGGGTGCCATGGGCTGGTCGTCGTCGCTGGGAAGCAGAACGGCGCAGTCCTTTATGCCAAGGTCCGCAAGCTGGAACGGCGTGCCGTAACGATATTCGAGGTGACCGCGTCCGATAATGCCGACGACCAGTGGCGGGTTAGGCTGGTCCAGGTGGCGCGCAATATTGCAAGCGAATGCGCGGTCCCAGGTTTGCTGTGCGCGCACGAAACGGTCGAAGGCCGGGTCGGCACTACTTTTGGCCTCGCGGTCAGGGCGTGGTCCGCCAGTGAGACTGAACAGGTAGTCGCGATAAGCCTGAGTGGCGGGCTTTGCCGGCGTCAGTCCGTCGCGCTCTGCCTCGGGGATTGCGTCCCAGCCCTCCTTGCCCACCCGTGTGACCAGGGGGCGTTCACAGTTGAGCGCCAGCATTGGAAGCTTGAACTGGCGGCAGAATTCGAAGATGGGAAGATAGAGAGCCGGGTCGAAGCGCCAGACTGCGTTCCATTCGCTTTCGGCCAGGAACGTTGGCACGTCCAGCTCACCCGCCACCCAGCGATCGAGCGCGGGTTGCACCCGCCGCGGGAACATCTCAAAGCCCACGGCTATATCTTGCCGAAAGGCTAGAAGGCCCGCGCAGACATGCATCTGCCAGCGATGGATATCGTAACGATCATGCGTCTCACCGAGCAACACGACCTGCTGGCGCGCGGCACGCGCCAGCAGGTCGCCATGCCTCGCGGCGGTGCCGCTGGCTGGTTCAACCCAGCCACCGACGACATGCATGGGACGCGAGATCATGTTGTTATAGCGGCAGGCAGACCGCGCACGACTAGACCAGTTGGCACGCCATCCTGGTCCAATGCCTCGTGAATCATATTGGTGCCGTCGCCGGAAGCTCGCCAGTCCGACACGGTACCGGCCTTGAGATGCAGGTGGAAATCGGCGCGCATGATGTTGATGAAGCCCATGGCCGGATTGACCTTCTCCACCATGCCCGTCCACTTCTGTACAAAGCCTGGACGGCTAAAAGCGATCATAATATTCGCCTTCGTGTCCCTCGCCAAATTAAAGGGTCGCGTTCCGATCTCCTCCGGGTCGACATTCGGTCGCTCTCCGCGCGGCTCGACCGGCTTTTCGGGGAGGGCTTCCCCCGCACCGAATTGTGCTAGAGCGGCGTCGAAAGGCTCTAGCCCGTTAAATCCGACGACGCTGAACAGGCATTCAGCATCGACATCGAGGAAGTCGATGCGCGGATAGGCCTGCTCGCCCATAACGCTGGTGCGATCAACGATGATCGTCGCAATGGCAGATGGGTCCATACGACTGTCGTGCTCGACGCCGGAACAAACCAGCCAGCCATCGTCAACGGTTACAGCCTCGATCGTGCCGATGCGCTCGTGCGTAGCGCCGGCGCGCTTTGCAGTGACCATTAGCTTGCCCATGGAGGGTAGTGCCCGAATTACTGAGGCGGCCGGCACGGGAAGTCGCTCACGTGGATTGTTTTCAGTCATGGTCTAAGGTCAGGCAGGTTGAAGATCAGGATGGAGAAGCGACGCAGGCGAAGCGCCAGGGTCGAGTGTGATGTGACGCAAGGAGCCGAGCCCCTGTGGCGGCCGGTGGGCAACGATGATGAAAGTGGTATCGGGTAGTTCGCGCCGCAGTATGCAGAGAAGCTCGGTCTCCGCAGCAATATCGAGACCGGAGGTTGGCTCGTCGAGCAGCGCCCATTGCGGTCTGTGGACCAGCAAACGGCCCAGCGCGAGACGCTGTTGCTCGCCACCGGACAGGCCATGGGCCGCCATGGTATCGGAGCGGCCGAATTCCACATCAGCCAGTTCACCAAGGCCGACCTTGGCCAAGGCAATATCGAGGTCCTCCGCACCGAAGTCCTGCTTGTCACGTGGATAAGCCAAAGCATCGTGGATGTCGCCGATGGGAAAATAGGGACGTTGCGGCAAGACGATCATTGAAGCGCTGGGGGTAAAGACTTCCCCCGAGCCATGCGGCCATAGCCCGGCCAGCGTCTTGATGAGCGTAGTCTTGCCAAGGCCCGAAGCACCAGACAGCCACACGGCTTCGCCGCGGGTAATTGCGAAGTCGGGGATGTTTAGCATGACGGTCCCCTGCGGCGTTTCCAAAGCAAGACCCTTGAGGCCGAGAACACCATCGGAGGAGTCGTGCTGGGCGATGCGCCGACCGGTTCGCCCTGCTGCCTTGGCGGCCTCGAGAAAATCATCGAGGCGTGACGAGGCCGCAACCAGATCAGATAGATCGCGATAGGAAAAGACGAACCATGAAAGGCTTGTCACAACATTGGAGAAGGCCATGCTGAGCGACATGAGCCCACCGAAGGCGACATGACCGGCGAGGTACCCGGGTAAGGCAACGAACAGCGGCACGCGCAACACGGTGCTGGAATAGGGAAAGGTGAAGCAGCTCAGGATCAGATCGCGGTTGATCAGCCTGCGCCAGTTGGCGATGATGGCGTCGAAGCGGTTGTTGAAAACGCCGCGCTCTGCCCGTTCACCGGCAGACATGGCCACTTCATCGTAATTGAGGCGCAGGCGGGCCAGGGCGAAGCGAAAATTGGCCTCGCGGCGCTGCTGCTCCACCAGCAGCCCCTTAAGCGGGTAGCCCAGAAAATGAACAAGCAGACTGCATAGCGCGACATAAAGAAAGGCGGCCCAGACCATATAGTTCGGGACGTCCCACGGCAGGCCGATGAAGGCAAGCGACAGCGGGAAGCTGGCGAGGCTCCAAAGCAGGACGATATATGAGAATAGACCGGCAACTCGACCGATAAGATCGAGCGCCTCGCTAAGCACTTTCTCGATGAAGAACTTGCAGTCGTCGGCAATGCGCTGGTCGGGATTGTCGACCGGCTGGCTCTGGGGACCGGGCATACTATCGGCGCTGTTGGCGAGATGCCAGTAGGCGCGATTGTTCAGCCATATATCGAGGGCGCCCTGAGTGAGCGTACGGCGCCAGCGCATCTGCAACATCTTGCGGAGGTAAAGCCCGATCAGATGAATACAGACGTTCGCCGCCACAATGAGGAAGAAAACGCCGACCTGCCTAATAGCTTCGGACCCATTCATTGCCTCAAGCGCACCATAGAAGTCGCCGTTCCACTGTACCAGGCGAATGGAGGTGGCAATGCCGACGAAATCCAGGACGACGATCGCGACAAAGAAGGCAATGCCCATCTTACCGCGGGGACCTGAAATGCAAAGTTTCAGCAGGCGCCAGAACTGGGAGAGAGCGCGCAACACGACAAAATCCTTCAAGAATGAAGGGCGCGGGGCGCCCTTCTGTTGTTTGGAATGTCTCTGGGCATCGCCTGATCAGAACTTGACCGAGGTCCCGATCTTGAACGTGCGGCCGGGGCCAACCTGGGCTGCCAGCGGGTTCTGGCCCTGCACGGCGATGTCGGTCTGGTTGGCTGCGTAGCCAGTTAGCGTGTTGGGGAAATATCTAGTGTCCAAGATGTTCTGGACACCGAAGTTGATCTCCACATTTTCCGTGGGCTTCCAGGTGACGTAGCCATCGAGCAGCGCATAGCCATCGGGCTTGAAGGCAGCGGGATCGGCGCGCTCGGTGACGCCGGAGGCGAGCGTGGTCAGCAGTTCAAACTTCAGACCGTTTTCCGGCATTTCGTAGCGAATACCAAGAACGGCCGTCAGTGGGGTGGCCCCGTCGAATGGTGTTGTCGCCGCCCCCGAACTGACGCGTTGCGAACCATGCTGCCAGGTCAGGTTGGCAGTGGCAAAGATGTTCTCGTAGAACTCATACTCCCCACCAAACTCGATACCATAGAGGTCGACCAACTCGACGTTGTCGGACCAGTAGACTGTCGGATCGCCGGCGGGGTCGAGGGGAGCGCCAGGCCGCGGCTGCAGGCCTCGAATGAAGTTATCGTATTTGGAATAGAAACCGGTCACGCTGAACCAGCCCTTATCAAACTCGCCACGAATACCGGCTTCGTAGTTGCTGACCGATTCCGGCTTCAGCTCGGGATTTGGCGTGATGTTGACGAGACCAGTAGTGCCGATGCCGAGGCTGGACTGGAACAATTGCTGGGCGCTCGGCATCTTGAAGCCTTCGCCATAGGCTGCGTAGACTGAGAAATTGTCAGTCAGCTCATATTGCACTGAGAGTTTCTTGATCAATTCGGTGCTATTTACTTCGCCCGGCTTATAACCCGGAAGGCTGGCGTAGCTGGCATCGGGAGAGATGGTGTAATTAGCCAGACGCAGACCGGGTGTTATCGTCAGTCGGTCATCGAAGGCTTTGATCTCATCCTGTAGGAAGAAGTCGGCGCGCACCGTCTCCACTTTAGGGAACGAGAACCCCTGATTGATGGCCGGCGGCGTGATCACGCCATCCGATCTCCAAGTCGTATTGGTGCCAGTATAGTCACTCCTGGCGATATCACCGTCGAAGCCATAGGTCAGGGTATGGTTGGTCGGACCGACACCGAACGAGGATACCAGTTGCAGATCGGCCTCAAGGAAGCGCTCGCTGTAGTCGCGGAACTGGGTAACCGTCTGAGTGCGGGTCGGATAAGTGCGATAGGAGATGCTGTTGGTGACGCGCTTCTGCGGCGAGTAAGAAACTTGCCACTTGACGCTATCGAGCCACGGCGCATTGACCTGCCAATTGTGCTCAACGGCGAGCCGGTAGCGGGTCATGTCGAGCTCGCGCGGATAGGCATTGCTCACATAGCCGCCCGCCCTCGCACCTGAATCCCAGATCTGCTGGATAACGGTATTGCGATCGAAGAGTTCGCCGGTCAGCTTGATCTCGTGATCGGCATTGGGTGCAATCACAAGCTTCACCAGGCCGTTATAGGCACTGGTATCGGCTGGATACAGCTGGTCGCAACGAAAGTAGGTCGGACGCGGGCACGCGGCCCAAGGCGCACCGTCAGGATCAGCATTGGTCAGCTTGGCTTCATTCGCGGAGAGATGGCCAAAGCTGCCCAGCACTTGCATGGGACCAAAATCATAAGCGCCAGTGATCTGCTTGCGCCAGGAATTATCGAAGCTGTCGAAAGATGTCCGCACCTCGACAGCCCATGGCTTGTCTGAACCTTCGAGCAGATCGGATGGATCGCGCGTCCGGAACGCTACCGTGCCTCCAAGCGCATCGGCGCCCATCAGCACCGAGTTCGGACCGCGCATGATTTCAACGGCCTTCATGTTGAAGGGATCGACGAAATCGCGGCTGCCGTCAGTGATGCGCTCCTGCACGCGGCTGCCATCGACAAGCAACTGTACGCGATTGCCGCTCATGCCGCGGATGGTGAAGCCGGTGAGCTGGCCCCAGGGATTGGTAATCGAGGTCTGCCGGTCAACGGAAACGCCGGGCTCGTTGCGCACCAGATCTTGAATGTCGCGGACGACCCGTTCGTTGATCTGATCCTGACCGATTACGGTGATCGTTGCAGGTACATCAAGCAGTCGCTGAGAGGTGCGCGTTGAAGTGATCACTAGCCGCTGCAGCATGGTTATCTGAGTGCCGCTCACATTGTCTTGAGCCAGGGTCACGGAGACCCCGCACATGAGCACTGAAGCAAGGATTGTGCTGCCGAGCAGCGCGCGCAACGACTGTCTGCGCACGGCTTTGCTGTCGCCCGCCGAGCTGGCGCGCGTGGTATGTCCGATCATTTAGGCCCCCAAAGGAATAACGCTTTGCTGGCTTGACCGGGTCAGGCGGATGGCTGGCTACACGGCCGACATCTACTTAACATGAATATAATAGTCAACAATTAAAGCTCAAGTCCTTCTGTCAGCGTATCGCCTCCCAAGCCCAACCGCTCGTTCGTTAGATTCCAGCGGGAAATGTGATCAGAACCGCGAGAAGCGATGGGTCAGGCCTTGGAGGCGCCCGGTTGCCTCCGGCCGGACCGCTGACACAAAGACAAGGCAGCTGTCGTTGATCGGGCACCAGAAGCCGCCATTCAGCAGTTTTGGATCGTTCTAGCGTTCAGGAGCACAATACACGTTCCTAGGCCGCCAACCGTTGGGCGCTCATTTTTACGGAGACGATGATGCCGCCCTCGGACCATTCAGTTTCTATGGAGCCGAGCAATTGCCCCGTTACAATTCTGTTGAGTAGCTTGCTTCCATATCCTGCTTCTGCCTGTGGCTTCACCATCGGACCGCTGTGCTCAGTCCATACGAGACACACTTCATCGTCCGTGGCAGTCCCGGAAATATCCAGCATGCCTGACTCGACGGAAAGCGCTCCATATTTCAAGGAATTGGTCGCCAATTCGTGGATGACCAGTGCCAGGGTTGTCGCGGACTGTTCACCGATACCCATGCGGGGAACGGCCACACGAATTCGCCCGCTGAAAGCTCCGGTATCGTCGTAAGGCGCCAGGAGTACGGAAATTAGATCGCCCAACAGTGCGGCACGTCCTTGCTCATCCGGAAGAGGCCTAACAAGATTATGTGCTCTACCCAGCGCGGTTAGCCGATTGGTCAGTTCCTTGGCCATCTCTGCAACAGATGTCGCCGAGCGGGACGTCAGATTGGTGAGACCTGCCGCAATCGCCAGAAGGTTCTTGACCCGATGGCTCATCTCGCCAGCAAGGAGTTCGTGACCTTCCTCTGCCTGCTTGCGGCCGGTAACGTCGAGAAAAACGCCCGACATTTGCCCCTTATGCAATCCCTCATCGTTGCCCAGTCCGCGGGCCGATATCCATCTAATTTCCTCACCGAGAAGGATACGAAAATCGATTTCATAGGCGCCAACGAGGGCGCGGGTTGCTGTGAATGCCGCCCGAACCCGATCTCGATCGGCGGGGTGAATTCGTGAGGAGAGGTCCTCAAACCTCACCGAGCCTTCTGCCGGTAATCCCCAGAGCTCGAAGGCCCGCTCGTCCATGGCGAAATCGTCGGTCTCAACCGTCCACGACCATAGCGCTACCCCAGCGGCATGCAGCGCCCGCTTAAGATTTTTCACTTCCCAAAGTGGATGGCTTTCGTCGAACAGCGGCATATGCGCCTCCTAGCCACCGTTTGAGCAGGTTACGCACGTTCACGCCATCCCCTGCGTAAGGTGCAAACCATCAACGCAACCTTCAGAGGCTATGCAGTCGTCAGCTCGCGTCGACACACCCGCGCCAAGCGAGGCACGGGTAGGCTGAATCTCAATCAGGCGGAGAGCAGCTCGCGCATTGACCGCAGTACAGCCAGATGCGCGTAGGGCTTGCTGACGAATATGCTGCCATCCGGTATTTCAGCGATGTCCACGTTTCGATGACCGGACGTGACAATGATTTTGACGGGCGGCCAGCGATCTCGAACTGCTGCAGCAAGCTTTAAGCCATCCATGGATCCGGGCATGTCTATGTCGGTGAACAGCAGCCTTATGCTGGGTGTAATATTGAGAATTTCGATCGCCTGATCGGCGTTCGAAGCTTCGAGGACTTCATATCCGACGTCTCGAAGCTGGTCAGCCACGTCTAACCGGACAAGGACTTCGTCGTCGACGACTAGTACAGCTATCCGGTCGGTCATACATCGGTCCAATTCGCCTCTGAACGGGTGACAGCAACGCGGGGAAGTGGCTAACGATCCAAATTATCTCAAAACGCCGGCGTTAAGTGCCGGTCGGGCCGTCCCGGTGCAACATTCTCGCCGAAATGACGCCTTTCTGGCCAATGCCGCTGCAGCGATGTTTCCAAAGTCACCCTCCAGCGTTGGTAGAGAGGCATATCGCCTTGAAGGAAGTCAGATGCAAAATGGCGAACGAGCCTTTTATACGAGCGAGAACGGGGACCGGTGGCTGCTTCTTGCGGGAGAAGACGTCGTGTCGGTGCGCCACGTTCCAAATGCCGCTTCCGGGGGACAGCGCAAAACCTACGAGCTAGGAGCCTTCCTAATCGAGGAGCGCCATTCCGCACAAAATCAAGCGCTTCGGGCATTAATCTCGTCATTGACTAGAACCGAAGAAAGCCATCCAGCCGCTGCTCAAGAGTAATTACGACTATTCGACGCGGATGTGACGAGTGCGTCCCCTCCTCGGTCTGGAAAGGCGCATTGCGGCAGATATCGGTTGATGAGCACCGCAGCAGCGGCAATGTCGTTGTCGTTCACGGCCTCGCCTGTATTGATGCCAGGCTCGCTCGGGCATCCCCCGCGCGTAGAACTGCAACGCACCGCTGCTATACGCATGCCAATTTCGGCTGGCGAGCGAGGCCGTCACCTTCCCGACTAAGCGGATTCATCGGGAAGGTACAGATGCGGTATGCGCTCCATCGAGGGTTTGCTCGGACTTACCGACAACCATCGCGACTCGGTGGGCTAGCCGGAATGACGAGGTCGACCCAAAGCTCAGAGAGGTCGGCCCAGGAGCCGTGGTCGCGAACTCAAGATTTGGACGCTGACTGGGTGCCAATCTGCAGGCTCCGCCCGGCACCTAAGGCAAGCAGTGCCAACACCGCGCAGAGGGCGATGCACGCGACAAGCGCAGGTTGCCAGCTCCCGAGCTTGTCGCGCAATGCTCCGATCAAAACCGGTGCTGTGGCTGACATTAGATAGCCGATCGACTGGGTCATGCCCGAAAGGCTTGCGGTTTGCTGTGCGGTTCGGGTGCGTAGCCCGATGAAGGCAAGGGCCAGAATGAACGCGCCGCCGATGCCGAAGCCGAAGAGCACCACCCAAAGGAGCGCGAAAGTAGGCATCAAGAGCAGTCCGACCAATGCAATTAGACCTGATGCCGCAAGGCCAATGGCGAGACCGCGCTGATCCTTTGCTCGCTGCACAATAGGGACAATCACGAGTGCTGGGAAAGCCGTAGCCAATTGCATGATCCCATGAAGTGAACCCGCCTCGGTGGATGAAAAGCCCTGGGCGACCAGGATAGAGGGAAGCCAGGCGGTGATAGCGTAGTAGACGAAGGAATTGACCCCGAAGAATAATGTGACCTGCCAAGCCAGAGGGGAACGCCATACCGCGCCGCCATGGGGAGGCGTGGCGGTGCCGGGCGACACAGGCGTGTGTCTGTAAAGCTGAGGTAGCCAGAGCAAGACGCTGGCAGCAGGTAGGACGACAAAGGCAGCTAGCGAAATCTGCCAGTTGAAACTGTGGGCCAGCGGTACGACCGCTGCAGAACCGAGCGCAGAGGCAATGCCCATAGCAATGGAGTAGATCGCGGTGAGTTTCGTGAGTTGATCAGGAAAATCTCGCTTGATCAGGCTGGGCAACAGAGTGTTGCCCAGCGCTATGCCGGCACCCAAAAGGCAGGTGCCAAGGAACAATCCCCATGAGGGCCCTGCCGATCTTACTAGGATCCCGCCGATCATGACGAGCAGTGCAAGGAGCAATGCACGCTCAAGGCCGTATTCGCGGGCCAGCAGCGCGGCGAACGGTGACACTACGCAGAAGACCAGCAACGGCAGGGTGATGAGAAGGCCTGCCTCGCTCGCCCCCATACCGAAGGTGTCCCTTAGCACGCCGAGTAAGGGACCAACGGCTGTGAAGGTGCCGCGCAGAGTAGTGGAGAAGACGAGGATACCGGCGATAACCCAAAGTGGATTCAGGGGACGGGCGCGAGATGACATTTTGCTCAAAACCGACATGAGAGATCCTGCTCAAATAGAGCTATTGTCGGCTGCTGAATTTAGATATTAGGCCATTTAGTATTTAAAAGCGGCCAATCGTACATGGACTCCCTTCACGCGTGCCTCGCATCGTTCGATCCCGATCTATCCTTGGAACCCGTCTTTGCGGTTTCGGTGGATGTAAAGGAGCATGAAGCCGAGCTTCCCATGCACCAGCACAGCAAGGGTCAACTGGTGATCGCGCTTCAGGGCGGTGTCATGTGTCGGGCGCAGGGTGGTCTTTGGATGGTTCCATCAGGAAGCGGCGTCTGGATACCCGGCAACG
Organism: Hyphomicrobiales bacterium; assembly: GCA_900470445.1. Taxonomy (GTDB): domain Bacteria; phylum Pseudomonadota; class Alphaproteobacteria; order Rhizobiales; family Devosiaceae; genus Devosia. The sequence continues at coordinate 85,506 of UCAU01000022.1, forward strand.
TCCCGCACTCCAATCACGTGGGCGCGAACGGCCGCATTTGCCTGCTCTTCGTTGATCCGGCCGTCACCACCCTGCCCGCGCAATGTTGCACGCTGTCGCTGACGCCTATGCTAATCGAGATGATCAAGCACATGGCCGCCGTTCCTGCAGACAGCCATGCAGATACCGATTCACATCGACACATGATTGCGCATGTAGTCCTGGAGGAGCTTCGTCGCATGGAGGTCGCCGCCCTACACCTGCCTATTCCAGAAGACCCGACGATGATCCAGATTGCGAATGCTTTGATCGGCGATCCGGGAGATCGGAGCACTGTTGCGCAATGGGCGGAACGTGTTGCCATGAGCGAGCGATCGCTTGCCCGGCTCGTAAGCAAGAAGACGTCCATGAGTTTTGGGCGCTGGCGTCAGCAATTGTATATCATCATTGCCCTGCAGAGATTGTCGGCCGGAGCGACGGTGCAAAATGTTTCCGACGATCTCGGTTATGAATCGGTCAGTGCGTTCATAACCATGTTCAAGAGCGCGCTCGGCAAGTCTCCAGGCCGATTCATGGCAGAAAGGATAGCCAGATAATTCCGGCGAGGTCGTATTCCCTATGGCGCCAATGCCGTCAAATTCATCGGTATCGCCTCCGCAACGTATGACACGCAGTGATTTCGCCTACCTCCCCTTCCGCGCGGAACCTTCCCGCGAAACGGGAGAACAGGTAACCTTGCCCCCTTTAGAACGGTGCGTAAGGAGAAAATCGACTATGACGACAGAGCGCGAGGCGGACTTGTTTATTGCCAACTATCGCGTGCTGCTAAAGCAATGGGCAAAGGTGGTGGCCGGAACGGCCGAGGGCGACAGCGATGGTCTGTATCGCCAGCTCGATGAAGGTCAGGATATCCTGGCGGCCATCGCGACACGGTTTCCTAACAAAGCCTATGCTGTCGACGTGCTGATCAATGCTCGATCCACAACGCCCTATGATCGCGACATGAGCGGAGACAACGCAAATTGAATACTCAGGTCGTTCCCATGACCAAGGAAGATTTTAGGGCCTGGCGCGAGCATATGGGGTTCAACCGAAAGCAGGCTTGTGACGCGCTGGGCCTCGGGCGAAATACTCCCCAGCGGTACGAGGATGGTAAGGCAAATATCCCACTGTATGTCGCTCTGGCCTGCGCCGCCCTGGCACATGGCCTTTCGCCTTGGACAAAGAATGACAACGGGCGGCCCGGAAAGGCCGATCGGGAAACCGTCACGCTAAGCCTGACGCCCACAACCGTCGCCCGCTTTAAAGCCTTAGGCGATAACTGGCGCCCCATTATGGCTGATGTGCTGGAGCACGCCGACAATAAGTAAAGTTAGGAAGACGGGGCGCGCTGGTTGGGTGACCAAGTTCGAAGAAGCTCAGCATAGAGCGGCTGAAAAAGACATACGATAACCTCGCCGGGACAATGCAGGTCTGACTATCGTGCTATCGCGATGGGATTTCAGCCCGAAAGCGAGGTGGCAAGTCCGAAGATGATCAATCTGACCGAGGTCGTGACCAACCCCTCTATCGCCACCCTGGTCTGACTGCGTGGGAGTCTTAGCGGCGGTTTGCTGCGAAGAAGTGACCTGTCGAGTTACCATTATGTCTTCCACTTCGCCCAGTGCCACTGCTTCGCGAATTTCGGCAGTCGTCGTAGTCGACCGACCCGCCCCCCGTAGGCCAGGAGCGAACATCGTTGGCGACCGATTTATGAAATGGGGCAGATAATCGAAAAGAAATCGCCGCCCTACGCCTAAGCTAGGTGTCGCCACCGCACCAAGCTGGTTCTCACTTTTGGAGGTCGGTTTATCGAGGCTCCTCAGAACTTGTGCAACCTCAGAGACCGTTAGTTAGGTGTACCTGATACCCCTCTGGTCGGGTGGCTAGCAGGTTGAACGTCGTCGAACACGGTGCGTCCGCCAAACTGACGGGCGCGCGCCCGTTCGTTGGCAATATAGGATTTGAGCGACGGACCTCGAGCCGTGCTTTCCAATTTCCGGGCCTGCGCGTCCAGGCGCTTGAGAGCGGCGAGTTGCTCGTCCTGGCCGAGGCGTGATCGGCCGACGGCATTCTTCAATACTTGGATGGTCTGGTCATAGACGGTTAGCGGAACCGGAAAAGGATGCCCGTCCTTGCCGCCATGCGCCATAGCGAAACGGGCAGGATCGGAAAAACGGTGCTGCGCGCCGTGAACGACCTCGGCGACCATCGCCAGCGACTCCACCGTGCGAGCCCCAACCCCGGGCACCAGCAGCAGTTGGGCGAAATCCGTCGGCCCGAGATCGGCCGCCGCGGCGAGGCTTCCGTGCAGGCGCCGCAGCAGGACATCGGATGGCCTTATGTCATGGTGCTCCGGCATCACCAGGTGCGGCAGCAGCGGCTCATCGTCGACCGGTTTCGCACTGCCCCGCAAGCGACCGACCTCGCGGACGATTGCATCGGGGCCCAGCGAGGTCAGCAAATCAACGCTGCCCACCCGTGCCCTATCGGCGCGCTTGTCAGTCAGATTGATGATCTGTCCTTGGGCCTTGCCCTCGATGGCAGCGTGCGGATGCTCGACAAAACTGCCCAGGCCCTGCGAGGTCCAGTGGTATCGGCGGGCATAGCCTGCATCGCCCTTCATACCCTGTTGCACCACCACCCACTTGCCGTCGTCGGCCACGATGAAGCCGTGCAGGTAGAGATCGAAACCGTCCTGGACCGCGGCGCTATCCACCTTGGCGACCAGTCGGCTTGCTGTCGCCAGCGCGGCGCCGTCGAAACCTACCCGGTCACCGACCGCCATCAACTCGCTGGGCGTGTTACGTGAATGTTTGCCCCGGCCGCCACAGACATGAAGGCCGAGCTCCTTTTCCAGCGGTCCCAGCCCGCGTTTCAAGGCACCGATGACGCTTGTGGTGATGCCTGACGAATGCCAGTCCATCCCCATCACGGCACCAAACGACTGGAACCAGAAGGGATGAGCCAGTCGCTGCAACAACTCGTCGCGTCCGTATTCGATGACGACGGCCTCACAGATCAACGCTCCGAGTTTGGCCATGCGCTCGCTCAGCCAGCGCGGCACCCGGCCACCATGAAGCGGAAGATCGGCACTGCCGGAACGACTGGTCACTCTCATCCTCGCATTATGCCGCCCAGCCTACCATAGAACAAAGCATAAACGAAAGGGCAAGATCTCCGTGAGCCGGCAACTTTTCCAGATGTGAAGAATTGGAAAACAGAGGGAACCGCATGCCATCGATCTTGATTGAGAAGAGGCGTTGCCTGACACCTAATCAAGATCCCTGGTGTGAGAGCGGAAGCCGGATTAGCTGCACTCCAGGCGGCACCCTTCAACAGCTAAATCTCCCAACTGCAGTAGGATCGTGCAACTAAGTGGGAGTATGACGATAACGCTCGAAGTTGGGCGGGTGCTTAGATGGTCCCAAGGCGGTCATGCAGATCGCCGTCACCGAACAAAGGGAAATACCATGAAGACCGTCATGATCACTGGCTGTTCATCGGGCTATGGCCTCGAAACTGCCCGCCACTTTCACGCCCAGGGCTGGAATGTTATCGCCACTATGCGCACACTGCGCGAAGACATTTTGCCTCGTTCCGATCGGCTCCGCATTGTGGCGCTGGATGTCACCGATCCAAGCAGTATTGCGACGGCACTCGAAACGAGCGGCCCCATTGATGTTCTCGTCAACAATGCCGGCATCGGCGTGGTGGGAGCGTTCGAGGCGACTCCGATGAGCTATATCCGCAAGGTATTTGACACCAATACTTTCGGGGTCATGGCCATGACGCAAGCCATCGTACCGCTGTTCCGCCAGCAGAATTCAGGCGTCGTGGTCAATGTGACCTCGAGCGTGACACTGGCGGCGATGCCCCTGGCTGCCGCTTACACGGCCAGCAAGATGGCCATTGAAGGCTTTACCGGCTCGCTTGCACACGAACTGGCGCCGTTCAACGTTCGTGTCAAACTTGTTGAGCCTGGTTACGCGCCGACAACGCGCTTCTCGCAGAATACGGAATTGAGCATCGAGGATTTGATCCCCGCGGCCTACCAGTCCTTCGCCGAGCCAATCTTTGCGGCATTCGCCAAGCCCGTTCTGACTACAAAAGAGACGGACGTTGCCGAAGCTGTATGGGCGGCGGCCAATGACCTGTCGGGGCAACTTCGCTTCCCTGCGGGCCCGGACGCCGTCGCACTGGCCGCGGCAAGCTAACGCCAGTCCTTGCCAGAAGACACTTGGTTGGGCGGCGCCCATCCGAGTGTCTTGATGCGCAGCGTTTTCGCAAGCATCCGATCTGAGGCTTTGCACAATTCTCCTATGAATAGCAAAATCTGTAGCGCAGCCCTGCTTATGCAGTAAGTTCATTTGATGCATTTGGAGCCGACCATGAACGAACGCCTCGAGGAGTTGCGGGCGCTGATCGACCGTCACGCGACCCCCGACATGAGCACACTTATTCCGGGCATCATGATCGCGCGACACGATGTATCGGCGCACGAGCGAACCATGTCTGGCACGGTGATGGCCCTTGTTGCGCAGGGCGCCAAGCGCATTGCCCTGGGGGACAGAGTGTATGAGTACGGGCCCGGTCAGTACCTAGTTGCCTCTATCGACCTGCCGGTGACAGGCCAGTTTTTGGACGCCAGTCCTGATCATCCAGCGCTTGGGTTTGGCTTTGCACTTGATCCCATAATGGTTGCCGAGCTGCTACTACAGGCGGGTTCTGAGGGCGTGCGGCACGGTTACGGTCCGCCACCATCCAGTATGCTGGTCAGCGATGCGCCAATGGCCATGGTGGATGCCGTGTTGCGTCTATTGCGCCTGCTCGATTGCCCGCGCGACATCCCGGTTCTGGCGCCTCTGATTAAACGAGAAATCCTCTGGCGGCTGATTGTCGGAGAACAGGGCAGCGCGATACGACAACTGGGGCTTGCTGACAGCCATCTCAGCCATATTTCCCGCGCGGTGCGCTGGATCCGCGAACACTATGCGCGATCCTTCAGAGTGGAGGATGTCGCGGATTTGGTCGGGATGAGTGCCTCGGCCTTTTACCGCAACTTCCAGGCGGTGACCGCGATGAGCCCGATCCAGTTTCAAAAACAGATCCGATTGCAGGAAGCCAGATTGCTGCTTGCAAGCCACCCCAACGATGTGACGGGCGTCGGTTTCAAGGTGGGATACGAAAGCGCTTCACAGTTCAGCCGTGAATATCGCCGTCAATTTGGTACCGCTCCGAGCCAGGATGCCGCCGCCCGGCACTAGGCCTGACTGCTTGGCCGCTTCATCGCCGCGCTGAAACGGCATACGAGGAAGAGGCGTCTGAGCCCATCAAACTGGATCGATAAGTACGACCGACGCCGTTCGTCGCCCTGCCTCGAACGCTACTTGATAGATGTGTGTCCATTCCTCTGACGGTTCGGAGGAGACATCGCTGTCGTCTGGACTTTCGCTTTGGTTTCTGGGCGCGTTGTCCCAAAACTTTACGACGATGGGCCCGTTCGAGAGGATCCGGTTTGAGTACGCTTGGATGACCGAATGTAGGTTTTCCGTGGACGGCCCCGCATTGTCCGTACCTGATTGTTGGAGATAGGCCAGCCAACCAATCGCCTCCTTGTCCTTGCTGGAGGCATTGACGACATGGAACCGGACCTGACCGCGGCTTTCACCATCGACAAGTTTGCTCCGAATTCCTGTGAGAAAGCCATTCCCGAAACCCAGCAGGGCATATTGTTCCCGCGGCTCACGCGCCACGAGGTCGTCATTCACATCCACACTCATGGCGGTGTAGTCGGTGTAACCAACATAGCCTTCCGGTCGATCGGAAAAGACTTCGAAACGGTCGGTCGCCGCCGATGCGAGGTGAATAGGCCAGTTTGAGTATGGAATTGCCCCAGGCCTGGGCCTGCCAGCGGACCTGGATGCGACAAGGCGTCCATACACTCCCATCAGCACCAATGCCACACCTATAGCCGACAGCCCGGCGACATCGGGGCCGACAAAGGTTATCCGCCCCAAGCCGAGTCCGCTTGAAAGGGCGATCGCCAGAAAAAAGAGCGCACGAGTTCCTGCTCGGGTGGCCATATTTTAGCTCCAAGACAGCCGGTCGCGTAGCGGCCTGCCGCGTGGCTGGAAGACTTCAACTTGAGCCCCGAGGATCACAACCTCCTCCCGAAGTGGGCCTGAGCAACCAGCGGGGATCGTGAGCGCGATGGCGATCCCAGCAAGCCTCGCGCAAAGCCGCCAGAGCCGTATGGTCAAGAGTTGCTGCTTTGCCGTCCTTGACCAGAGCCTCTGCCGTTCCCCCAGCCAACGCCGGCAGCGGCTGAGCGCGAAACCAAGCAATGGCCCGCTTGTCACCACCCGCCCTTTTGGTCGCGCGGCTGGCAATCTTCAGCATTTGGCGCAGACGATCTTGCGCTTTTGGCGCGCCCAGCTGTTCTAGTCGATAGAGCGTCTCACGCGTCGACCCTGCGATCTCCGCGAGTTGTGGCTCGACATACGAACACCGTGGCAACTTGTTCACCCACAAAGTCCGCCAGCGGCCTAAAGGTCATAGAAAAGATCACAGATCAATTCGGCAATCTTGATGCGCTCTATCTCGGTAATGTGCGTAGCCGTTTCGATGGCGACAGTTTCAAGATCATCTTGATCTACCCCAAGGTGGTCCAGGATTCTGGCAAACCGCAGTTTCAGTTCAGGATCGCCGTCGAACTGATCAATGGTAATCTGAACGATGCTTGCTGTCGCTGAAATCAGCCTGCTCTCCAGAGAATCGGCCGAAGCGGCGAGCGAGCGTATGGCAATGAAGAGGTATTCACGCGCGTTTGCGTATTTTTCGTCCATTCGGCACCTATGCTGTGGGGGTCTACGCCTTGGACGCTAGGCGCGTGTCGTGACTTAGTGGGCCAGGGCAAGCAGAGTCAAGCTGAAGCTCCATGGCAGCCATGGGTCCACCGCTACTCGTCCCTTTGTAGGCGCGGCGCGATGCGCCGGTGGCTTTGAGGCTTATCTCGACGACCCCCGCCACGTCCCGCAAAACCAATTGCGTACCGACATCCTGCTTCCACGCCAGGCGGTGCCATGATCAGCACGAGCCGTGCCCTCAGGTCGATTTACCAAGGCACTCTCGCGCCATGCCCAGCCAATACGAAATCGCCTGCTCGGAATCCGCGGACCAATATTTCGTCACTGCGACAGGAATACCTGAGGTGGGTTTGCTCGCCGAAACGCTCAAATCGGGCGAGCAGCCTATCTCACCACAGATTCTCTGCAGCTCCGCTGCGGTAAACTCCCGCAATCTATGGCCGCACCAGATTTTCAATCTCACTCAGCAAGAGAAAAATGGCTCACTGAGGCCGTAAAACTGAGCATTTAGGTCGGTGCAGGGGCGGCGATCCTGGTTGCTCCGATATCGCCTGCTATCGATGGAGCCATCAGCACTCTCGGCCTATGACACCACCTACCCTACACGGCAAGGCGCTGGTCGGGGCCGCGCCGGCCTGTCTAGGCAGCCCGGCGCAGACCGTCCATCGTGTCCAGCTTGAATACGGCAACGATCCGGTCGAGATCTCTGGCTTGCGCCTCAGTTTGCTCGATAGCCGCATTAGTTTGCTCGACCAGCGCGGCATTGTGCTGGGTCATTTCATCCATCTGGCGCACCGCCACATTGACCTCTTCGATCGCCGAGGCCTGTTCGCGACTGGACCTGGCGATCGCGTCAAGCGCCTGGTGGTTCTCGATCATGGCTTTGAGCATGTCGGCCAACTTGTCGGCGGCTTGAGAAACCAGCTTGGAGCCACCGGCCACCTCGCCGACGCTCTGCTCGATCAGGCTCTTGATATCGGCTGATGCGTTGGCGGCTGATTGGGCCAGCCGGCGCACCTCCACGGCCACCACCGCAAAGCCCTTGCCGGCGTCACCGGCCCGCGCCGCTTCGACAGAGGCATTGAGGGCCAGCAGATTGGTCTGGAAAGCAATGTCGTCGATCAGTCCGATAATGTTGGAAATCTTGCTGGACGACTCCGTGATGCGCTCCATGGCGGTCCTTGCCGCATTCATCACCGCGCCGCCCTCCTCGCCCGAGCGCGAAACGCCCGCTGCCATGCGACTGGCGGTTTCCGCCCTGCCGGCACTGTCAATCACGGTGGATGCAAGCTGCTCCATCGCCGCGGAAGTCTCCTCAATGGTCGCCGCCTGCCGCGTCGTCCGTTCGCTGAGATCATTGGCGCCAGCAAGTATCTCGCCGGTCGCTGTCTTGAGGGCCGTCGAGGTGCCGCGGAGCTGGGTGACGATCTCGCTCAATCGTTCGGCAACCGCATTGGTATCGTCCTTGAGCCGCCCAAAGGCGCCCCGATAGTCGCCCGTTACGCGCTGGTCGAGTTCGGCATGCGCCAGGGCCCCCAAGACACTACTAGTCTCGGCCAGGCCATTGTCGACGACGCTCACTAGGTCATTGACTGCCCCGGCGACCTCACGCAGTTCGCCATCATCGAAGCCGGTCTCGACGCGGCGGGAGAAATCCCCCGTCGCCGCCGCGCCGACGACATCGGCGAGGCTACGATTGAGTTGAGCTGACTGTTCGGCGCGGCGTGCTGTCAACCGCGCCGATACATCGGCATTGGCGGCCAGCTCGGCACGGCTCCTGAGCGCATCGCGGAACACACTCAGCGTCGAAGCCATAGCCGCCATTTCGTTGACGGGCTGCCGCTCCGGCACCGATACTTCGAGCTGACCATCGGCCAGCCCCTGCATGCTTGTGGTCATGACCGCCATTGGCATGACGATGAGGCGGCGGCTGAGCAACAGCATGGCGGTCGCCAGTGCGATGATGACCGCTAGACCACCAAGGCTGACCACACGCGACAGCATAGTTGCCGCCTCCGACTGCGCATTGTTGCGCACATTGCCCGCCTCGATCGTATCGGAAACGCCTGCCATGGCCTTTTCGAGCACCGAGAAGCTGGCCTCGAAATCGGGCAATGCCGCCCTTGCCGCGTCCGCTTCACCAGACGAGGCCTGGGCGACAAGGGCGTTCGCAGTGCCGACATAGGCCTCCAGCGGAGCCGCGACGCTGTCCAATGATGCCCTGATGTCGGCAGGCAATTGCAGGGCACCCTGCGCCGCGATGGCATCTGTAAAGCTGGCACCGTATTCGGCGATTTCAGCCGTCGTCGCGGCGCTCATGGCGCTGTCGCCGACATTGGCTGCATAGAGCGAGCGATAGACCACGCCACGCATGGTGTCGTGCATCATGTCGGCAAACATCTGCTGGCGCATCGAGGTCATCAGCGTGCTCGACTCGTCTCGCGCCGCCTCATAAACCCGCCCCACAAAAAAGCTCGATCCGATAAGGACCGAGCCCGTAAGCAGAACCGTAGCGCAGACGCCGGCAACAATGGTCCCAAACCGCATGTCGAATACTCTATTTCAACTTAGAACATCCAAGCACAACAGGCTTAATAAACTCGCAACCCCATTATAAATCTAGGCAACACAGCGACATCATCGATGGTACAGGCGCGACCAGAGTAAAGATCGCAACAACACGATCGAGTTCTCTGGCCCGGCCCAGATTTGTTCAATCGCCGCATTGGTCTCTTCGTAGGAACCATGCCGCGGGGCTGAGGGGGGGCCCCGTGCTCGGTCAGCGGTCCTTTTCCGCCCTGGCGCCACTGCGCCCGCGTAGGCCTACGCGGCCCGGCCATTGATCATCTCCCTGCCCCGCAGTGCCCCGATCCCACAGCGCGACACCTCCCGTCCCAGGATTTCCGAGACCGCTGCCCGCGCGACCGGCTGATGCATGGGGGAAAATGTGGCCTGTCCGATCCGAATTGTCAGTAAATTTGGAAACCTAGCTCGACACAGCACGACTTGGGCACGTGCGCTAAGGGCTCGAATGACCGACATGGGTTCGACAGACGGGCTGGCACTTGGTTGCTGCCGGGCTATGCAGTTCTGCCACGATGACCTGTGTTAGGGGCATCGCTATGGGCACCGAGCTCACGCAAATGGCCGGCGTGTGATCACAATTGCGGCGCTAACCGCAAGCAGCGCCAGACCAAGCAGGAACGCTATCCGTATGTCGGTGGCTCCAACCACCCAACCGATGACGGGCGGCGACAGCACCGAAACGAGGAATGCCAGTTGCGATAACGATGCGACACTGGCGGCGGGCGCACGCTCTGCCAGCCGTGCAGCGGCAGAGAGTGCCAAAGGCAGCATCGAACTGGTGCCGAAACCCAATAGAACGAAGCCGAGAATAGTAATCGGCACACTTGCGGAAACTGCAATCACGCCGACGCCAATCGCTGCTGTGCTAAGAAAAGCCAGTGCCATCGGAGTCTGGGCAACCCGAGCGGCGAGAGTTGGATGAATTAACCGCCCGGTGGTTTGTCCCAGCGCCCACGCCGCAAACGCAAGGCCAGAGAGAATGGCGCCAGCACCCAAGGCATCTCGCATCAAAATGCCGGACCAATCCGAAGCCGCGCTGTCAAGATAAAGCACCACCCCGCCAGCCAGGAACAGGCCAAAGATCGCGCGCGTCGGCAGGACTAAGATCGGTGCCGACGCGGTTTCCTCGTCGTCGCGCTCCGGCGATGCCGAAAACTCCTTTAGCCCCAACCAGAGGAGGAGGAGCGAAACTGGCAGTATGATTACAAAGTGCAGGACCGGTTCGACACCCCACCCTCGAAATGCCGCGGCCATGGCGCCGCCAACAAGTGTGGCAAGGCTCCAGAACCCGTGTCCGCGCACTAGTATCGGTCGACCCAGAGCCGCCTCCATCCGGTTGGCTTCGACATTGCCAGCTATGCCGAGAGCGCCTTGTGCGGCCCCTGCAGCCATGAGCGAGAAGAACAGAACAGGTGCGGACGGAGCCAGTGCGGCGGTGACCAGCGAAAATGCCATCACCGGCGCACCGATGGCAAAGGTGCGACGGAAACCGAAACGGTGCACCGCTCTGGCAAGGAGCGAGAAGCCGAGCATAATGCCGAATGGCAGACCGGCAAGACTCTGGCCTAGTGACACACTGTCGAGAGCCAACCGTTCCTGCACGTCTGCGATGCGGGGATACCAGTTGCCCAGAGTTAGGCTGGCAGCGAAGAACACCGTATACAAGCGGGCGGCGGGGGAAGCGAAAATCATGGCCCTTCAACTGCAGAGGCAGCAGGAGGGTTCCCCTCGTCGAGCCCTCGGATCGGCCGGTCAAGGAACAGGCGTCTGCCGCATCTGTTCGAGGAGCCAGCCACAGAAGTCGCGAGGTGCCGGGCGCTGGTCACCTTCCTGGATCAGGGCAAAATACCAGTCAGGCCCTTTCAGTACTGTGGGCAAGGGCGTAACGAGCAGTCCATCGTCCAGCAGCGGCCGGAAGAGCGTCGGCGACAGCAATCCTACGCCCTGGCCAGCCACCGCGGCACTGGCGATGAGCTCAAAGAGCGAGTAGTCGACGGCGGCGAAGCGCAGGCCGCTGGGCATGGGCCGCTCGGTTCTTGCGAACCACTTGCCCCAATCGGGGTGGGGCAAGAGGTCAAATTTCGTGAGGTCCTCCGGCGCCGCCAGTGTCTGTGAGGCAAGCAGCCTGGGCGCGACCATTGGTGTGACGTCGAGCGGCATGAGGGGATATTCGTCAAGTTGATCCCATCCTCCCCGTCCCGTCCGGATGGCAACATCGAAGGCATTGGGATCACGCAGGTCTGACGAAATGTCGAGTTCGATGGCAGCACCCCCGGGCGCGCGATAGCCCGATAATCGCGGCGCCAGCCAACGGGATGCAAATGTCGCTGGCACCGTTACACGCAAGGGGGCAACCGCAGCGTGAAACTCGTTCAGAGCATCGTTGACGCCATCCAGCGCACGCCGAACCTGGCTTGCCAAGGTCATGGCGGCTGGCGTGGGCACGACCCGCCGGCTGACCCGCGTGAACAAGTCTTGGCCAAGTTCTGCTTCAAGCGTGCGAATGCGCAGGCTGACAGCGGCGGGCGTCAGTGCCAAACGGTCCGCTGCGGCGGCAAAGCTGCCGACGCGGACGCACATCTCGAAAATCCGAAGCGATTCAACTGAAGGCCGAATGATTAGATTCCCTTGTCATATGGGCAAGGAATGCGCGTTTTGTGACGAAAGCGCTCTGGTGCACACTCGTTCTCATCAGCAGGATAGGAGTTAAGCCGTGTCTCCGCAATCGAGCAGTGCAGCCTTGGTCGCCGGCATCATTGACGTGTTCGCCGACACCGCATTAAGCGGCAATCCGCTGGCGGTCGTGGAAGGTGCCGATAACCTGTCCGATGCGCAGATGCGCCGGATCGCCGGTGAGTTCAATCAGGCCGAAACCACCTTCGTCATGCAGAGCGATCGGGGCGACCTCAAGCTCCGCTCGTTCACCGCCGCCGGGGTCGAAGTGGGCGGGGCCGGTCACAATGCGCTCGGTGCGTGGCTGTGGCTGGCTGAGGACGGCAAGCTGGGGCCGATCGAGGCCCCGCGAACCTTCCAGCAGGAGATTGGTGGCGAAGTGCTGCCCATCGAGCTTCGCCGGGTAAACGGGCGGATTGTTGGGCGCATGAAGCAGTCCACATTGAAGCTGGGACCGGCGCTGACCGACCTGGCACCGCTTACTGCGGCCCTGGGCCTGTCCTGCGAGGATGTGCTATCCGAGCCTGCTGCGCGCGTCGCCGATACCGGCGTGGCGCATCTGCTGGTCCGCCTTGCCGACATATCAGCCGTCGATCGGGCCGAACCATCCCCCAGGGGATTGCTGAAGGTACTCGCCGCCGCCTCGGCGGAGGGTTGCTATGTCTACGCCCTCGATGGCCCCGCACCGAGCCGCGCCTATGCAAGATTCTTCAACCCCTCGGTGGGCTTGTGGGAAGACGCCGCCACCGGCACTGCCGCCGGGCCGCTTGCTGCCTATCTGGCAAGTGAGAGCATGATCTCGGGCGCGATCGAGATCGAGCAGGGTACTAAGATGGGACGGCGGAGCATTCTGCGCGTCAGCCTTGCTTCCGAGCCTGAAGTTTCGGGTGCCGGCATCATCGTGATGCGCGGCAGGCTGTCCATCTGAGCCAATCGACCAACTGACCAATCGACCAGGCGTCGCGACAGTGGTTGTGCGTCAACGCCAGACCGCGCGCCCTCGCACCGCATGCACGCGCATCGCCAAGTGAAAGGAACGACATGACCCTGACCCGCCGTCAATTCAACAAAGCCCTCGCCGCCTCAGCTTTGCTCAGCGGCTTCACAAAAACGCCTTTCGCACAGGAGACCGCTGCCATGACCGCGCCAGCACCGTTCGAAATCGCCATCCCCGAGGCCCAGCTCACCGACCTGAAATACCGCCTCCACCATACCCGCTGGCCCGACGAGCCGGCCGATGCAGGCTGGTCCATGGGCACCAATCTCGACTACATGAAGCGGCTGACCGACTATTGGCTCAACGACTATGATTGGCGCCAGGCCGAGGCGAGCTTGAACGCCTTTGCCAACTTCAAGGTCCACATCGACACAGTCGATCTGCATTTCATCCATCAGCCCTCCAAGAACCCCGATGCGGTTCCGCTCCTGCTGCTGCATGGCTGGCCGGACTCGTTCTATCGCTACCACCGCGTAATCGAACAGTTGTCCGAGACCTTCCATGTCGTCGTCCCGTCGATCCCCGGCACAGGCTTTTCCAGCAAGACCGCCCTGCCAATGGACAAGGTTGCCGATCTCTTCACCCGCCTGATGACTGAGACGCTCGGGTATAGAAAGTTCATCGCCGCGGGTGGCGACGGCGGCTCCATCATCTCGATGTCGCTGGCTCAGCGTCATCCCAACGTGCTGCTCGGCTATCACGTGACCGACGTAGGCTATCCCGACCATACCACGGACTTCACCGTCCTGACCCAACCGGAACAGGCCTATGCTGGCGCCATCCAGCAATGGTTCTTCGCCCACGGCGCCTTCAATCTGGTGCATGCCACCAAGCCGCAAAGCATCGCCTTCGCCATGAATGACTCTCCGGTCGGGCTCGCAGCCTGGATCATGAGCTTCATGGCCGGAATGGGTTATGGCGACGAAGCCGATGCGCGCTTCGGCCGTGATGCACTTCTCACCAACGTTATGATCTACTGGCTGACCGAGACGGCTGCCTCGTCCTTCCGGATTTATAACCAGAACACGGTGCAGCCGCCGACCATCGTGGGCACGAATACCAGCATTCCAGTTGCGGTGGCCACCGAACTGCCCATTCCCGGTGGCGTGCGCCTGCCGCGCGAATGGGCGGATCGCCAGACCTCGGGGAACGTCGTCCAGTTCCACGATATGCAGAACGCCGGGCACTTCGCGGCCTGGGAGGACCCGTCATTCTTCGTCGGCGACCTCGTGGAGTTCGCGGCGCTGCTTGAGGGCTGATCGCAGTTGCGGGCCTGCGCCACGGGGCGCCGGGGTGGGACTTCCTGCCAGGCGCCCATGCTGCATCCAGACCGGGACCGGCAACCGAGAATACCAATTTGCCGCCGACCGGTGTGCCGATGAACTCCGGTCAGTTCGCAGCGTTGAATAACTTTCCGCCGGACCCAGATGCCCCCATGAACGGCAGCTATGGGGAATCTACTAATTGATCGCGAATGACCGAAACGAGGTCGAAAGCGGAACGGCTGCTTTCCGCACGGCCCTCCCAAAGACGCCCAATATGAAGAGCGTGTTTAGCAGCGACAGCAGTCAAGCGACAAACTTCCGGCACTTTAGGGGAGGTAGAACGACCGCAATAATCATCGGCCATTGAAGTAGCTGATCTCGCCCGTTGGCAGGCTCTGTGATATATGATAGCACATCAACTAACCATTTTGATCACTATCCGATATCACTTTTTAAAATCCGTATGTGACTTTTGATATTGCATCCTGTATCAAGTATCTTCGTGGATACAGGATAATGCATCATGGGGTACAAGAGTGAGCATCTGGTGAGCCAAGTCCGGGAAGTGCGGGAAGCATCCAGACTAAGCCAGCGCGCGCTCAGCGAGCGGACCGGCCAGACACAGAGCCACATTTCTCAGATCGAAAGCGGTAAAATGGAGCCGGGGCTGTCGAGCTTCATCGATATGGCCCGCGCGCTCGACCTCGAACTTGTTCTCGTGCCGAAGAAGCTGGTACCAGGCGTGGCAGCCCTTATGCGGTCGCAGGCTACACCCGACATGCGTGTTCATGCTGGTCAGCCTAACGACAAGCGTTTCGCGCGCGCCGAGCGCCTCGTGAAGAAGCTCAAGCAAGTCTATGGCAGCTCAGCCGACCTCGACCACATCGAGGAGTACCTGCGTTTCCTCCGCCGCGTGAACCTAAGCGATCAGGAGATGCAGCTGGTGCGTGGCGAGATGGATCGCCTCGAAAGCTACCAGGCGAGCCCGCAGGCTGATCCGGTCGTTCATGATATCGCGCAGACCCTGCAACGGCTACGCAACTCTGTCGCCCATGGCGTACCCAGCGAGCCGCGCCCTGCCTATGCGCTTGATGACGGTGACGAAAATGGCTGACGTCTCGGTTCTCAATGTCCGGCTGAACGGGCGGGCCATTGCCACCCTCACCCACCTGCAGGGCGACCGCACCATCTTCGCGTTCAACGAGGACTATGTTGAGGACGCCAATCGCCCGACTTTGAGCCTGTCGTACAAGGACAATCTTGGCGGCCTGATCACTAACTCACGGCCCACGCAACGCGTGGTGCCTTCGTTCTTTTCCAATCTGCTGCCCGAAGGCCATTTGCGCCGCTATCTAGCCGAGCGCGCCGGAGTGAATCCACAGCGCGAGTTTTTCCTGCTCTGGATGCTGGGCCAGGACCTGCCCGGCGCTTTGTCTATCCACCCGATCGAGGGCCACCCGTTGCCACCGGGCGTCAGCGAGGAACTGCCCGCCGACGCGCGGCCCAACGCCTATCGCTTCTCTCTGGCAGGTGTTCAGCTCAAATTCTCGGCGCTGGAAAATGACCACAAGGGCGGGGGCCTTACCATCCCGGCCGAGGGCGTCGGTGGCTCCTGGATTGTGAAATTGCCTTCACAACAATTCGCGGGCGTACCCGAGAATGAATTCTCGATGATGCGGCTGGCCTCCATGATTGGCATGGACGTGCCTGCCATCGAACTCATCGACATAGATGCTATCTCCGGGATGCCGGAAGGCATTGGAGAGCTGAAAGGCCAGGCGCTCGCCGTCAGTCGCTTCGACCGCACGGCGGATGGCCCGGTGCACATGGAGGACTTTGCCCAGGTGTTCGGTGTCTTCCCTGAAGACAAATACAAGCGGGCGAGCTACGCGAATATCGGCCGCGTTATCGCTACGGAAACCGGCGACGCCGGCACCGCCGAGTACATTCGCAGATTGATATTCAGTGCACTGATCGGCAACGGCGACATGCACCTCAAGAACTGGTCTCTCATCTATCCCGACGGACGCACCGCGGCTTTGTCGCCGGCCTATGATCTCGTCTCCACGATTCCCTACCTCGCAGGCGAGGACACCTCTGCCCTCAACTATTCGCGCACCAAGAAGATGACCGAGCTCACTGCCGACGAACTCCGCTACATGGCGGCCAAAGCGCTCCTGCCGGAGAAGCTCGTCATCGACACTGCGACCGAGACAGTGCAACGATTCCGTGAGGCGTGGGAGGTCGAGAAGAAAAACCTGCCTCTGGCAGAGAAGGTCTCGGCAATGATCGACGCGCACGCGCCGATGGTGCCGCTATATCGCGAATTGTCATAGCTTCCATTGCGCCAGGACGTGCCCGGGGCAACACTGGCGCCCTTTCCAGATCAGATATTGTGCGCTGGTGGTGCGCATCTCTTGGGTTTTGCAATCCGACTCCGAAGGGCAGCAACGGGGTGGGATGGGGTCCGTCCGGTTTTGGGTAAAGATCAAACAAAGCAGACCTTACCCATTGGTGATTTAAGATAGTTTCGGTCAGCAAAAGCGCGAGCTCAAAATAAGTTAGGCGCGAAATCGTCTCCGATACTCCGACGGCGACAAGCCTACGGTTTGGAGGAAGACCTTCCGGAAGGCGCTGGCATCACTGTAGCCAACCGCCCACGCAATCGATTCGACGGCATCAGCTCCGAACTGAAGCATCTCGCGGGCCTTGTTGACGCGAAATCGTTGGAGGTACTCGGTTGCAGTCATGTGCGTCGCCTTCCGAAACCGCCGCAGGAAGGTTCTCTCCTCCAAGCCTGACTTGCTGGCCATATCTGAGAGACTGATGCTGTCTGCAAATTCTGCATGAAGCCAATGCTGCGCCACCAAGATAGCAGCGTCGCCGTGGGTCAGCGTTGGGACGAAGGAGCTGTAGTAGCGCTGTTCACGACCAGGAGGATCGATCAGCAGAGTTCCTGCGGTATTCATCATGGCCGTGGTGCCCAGATATCGGTCAACCAGCTTCAAGCCTAGGTCCGTCCACGCCATCATGCCTCCAGCAGTCATGATGTCCCCGTCATCGATCACCAGTCGATCGACGTCGAGGTCAACCTTCGGAAAGCGGGATCGAAAAACCTCGGCTGTTCCCCAATGCGTCGTCGCAGATCGCCCATCCAGCAACCCTGTTTCACCCAGGATGAAGGCACCAACACATACGGACGCCAAGGTGGTGCCGCTACCATGCAGCTGCCGCAGCGCCGAGGCGATAGGTCGAGCCACCTCGGCAGTAACCGGCCCCTGCTTGCCGGGAGGTATGACCATGACGACCGGTGCCCCGGTATTCCTGCCGGGTACTAGCTCATCGCCGATAGCCCGCCATCTTGTTACCCTGATCTGAGGTCGATCAGGCTGATTTGCAATTTCGAACAAGTCTGCCAGCCCTAGCAATGCAGCTTCCTGAGCACCGGAATACTCGAGAAGCGCAATTTCGATGTTGTTGCTCATTTGTCGTTTTCAACCCGAAAATTGTCGGTACCGCCAATAGCGTAGCCTTCAGCCAGCGTCCATAAATACGCATCGAAAGGACCCACTTATGAGTAAGCAAGCTATCATCGTCGTCGATTTCCAGAACGATTACCTCGCGTCCGGCTCCTGGCCACTGGTCGGTGTCGATGCCGCCGTGAAGAATGCCGTTAGGGTAATTGACGACGCTCGCGCCAAGGGGATTCCCGTCATCCATGTCCGGCACGAGAGCCCCGAGGGCTCACCGTTCTTTGTCATCGGGACACGCGGAGCCGAGATCATTCCAACAGTGGCGCCCAAAGAAGGCGAGCAGGTCGTGGTGAAGAACTTCCCGAATGCGTTCCGCGGCACGGACCTGAAGGCAAATCTGGACGCCGCGGGCACAAAGGATGTCGTCATCATCGGGGCCATGAGCCACATGTGCATCGACGCGACCGCCAGGGCCGCTGCCGACTACGGGTTCAACGTGACTGTCGTCGCGGATGCTGCGGCAACCCGTGACGCGCAGTTCGACGGCATGACGGTTCCGGCAGATCAGGTCCACGCCGCTTTCATGTCGGCCCTCGGCTTTGCTTACGGCAAGGTCGTGAAGGCCGATGAATATCTGAAGTAGGTCGAATCTCCCGCGCCCATGTGCGTGCAGGATGCTTACCTGCAGAGCGGCAAACTAACCCCTAATGTACTCCAAGCCCTCCGGTCCAGCGGTATTAGCCGCCGTTACCGAAGGAGCCCAAATCTACAGATAGGCGCTCCCGCAGAAAGGTTGAGACAATCGTTGCGGATTAGTGGCCCAAAGCGTTTCCAAGCCAGGTTTGTACGTTGTCAGGCTCGATAGCCAAAAGGGTTTTCCGCCGCTGCGACAAGCAACTTCGGCCGTTGCACCACGTTTACGGTGCAGGAACCGGAGAGACCAATGCGCCTATTCAACAAGTTGCACGATGCGTTGCTACGGGCCGTGGTGATCGCGCTGGACCCATACCCTGAGCCGGTCGCCTCAGAGCGAAAAGCGCAACCCTCCGCATTGCCAGATCGTCACCGTCTGGCGCCTACCTTGGCGGCCCGGCGCTGCGCTCCACGATCTCGCGAATGACGCGGATATCAGTGCCCAGGCTGTTGCCTGCCACTGTTGGCTTGATTTCCTGCAGTGTGGTCAGCCCGGCGCTTTCGTGGCCGAGATTGCCCAGGATCGCCGCGGCATCGTCCGGCGTGATGGGGAAATCGGGGATTAGCTGCGCCATGATGCCAGGCGCTTTCGCACGGAACGTCGATTCCGCGTTTGGTTTGGCCATGTTGGCCTCCTTTGATAATGTGTTCGTGATGCGGGACTTCATTCCCCAGGGGGCGCGTAGGGTAATGCGGGGGCTCGATGAGCTCTTGGGGAGAGAGGCTGGAACGTCGCCGCCTTCCTGCCCTCTCCCGATCTCACGGTTTGAAAACGAGGGCCGTGGCGAGTGGAACGTCGGTGAAGCGTGGCCGTTATGATCGGGCAGGTATTTCCTGCACCTTCAGCAGTCTGAGCTAACCCCGGCACTACCGTCCCTTAGGGCCGGGGTTAGTTTCGGTCGAGTTTTACGGCGTGTAGCCCGCGTCAGATCCGCAAAGGGCCTCACCCTTGCGGACTTCGAAGGAAATCAGGATTAACTGGCCGGGTCGTTGCTTCCCGTCGCTGATCCAGCAACGCGGACGAAGTTGGTGCCATCGTTGGTATTGGTGCCGGCACTCGTCCTGATTTCTGCGACTGTTATGCCGACAACGCCCTTGCCCTTATGCAAGAACAATACAGTATCGCTGGGAAACTTGAGCAGCAGTACGCGGCAACATTTTCAATGCATGATGGAATGAAGGTTCATGGCTTCGCTATTTTTCCGCTGGGCCAAAGCCTTTTCCATCTGCCGTTAGCGTGCCCCAAGAGGGCGCCCACAGTGAGCGATCGCCAGTAACCACGAGTTCTGTGTCGTTCGTATTTGCGACCCGGATGGCAGATGCAAACGCCACGTCCACTGGCAGGCAGCTATCCAAATGATAGACATCACCCCGACCACTGAAGTGAGGACTGACCGGCCCTTGTACGTCTCCGCGTGGAGTTCCGTTGAGCATTCTATACAGATGAAGATTGACGGAAGTGTCCGACTTGGTCTCGACATAGCGGAATTGACACATCATACCACCGCTCCTTGTTCGCCAGATAACGCGACCTGACGTGAGAAGGGTAAACCTCGGGCCCACTTCATAAGTTGCATATGCCCGTCTGACGAGGTTAACCGCCGAGGCCGCAACTTGTCCTGAATGGTGAAATCGTCCTTCAGAGGCGTAGGCAGGCACCGCTGGAGTTTCAGCGACAGTTGCTGGCAAAAGCCGCCAGACTGGGCCGGAAAAACGGATTAGATCACTCACTGAATTCCCTCTCAGCAATGTGCAGTCCTTGACCTACCCAATAGTGGCGCGAGCGCGCAATTGAGCAAGCCCGCCAGGGGAGACGACCGCTTTTAGGCTCGGTGGTCGGAAGTCGAGATGTCTGCAATGGGGCCGACTGCTGACTAATGCCTTCCGGAGTGGGAAA